>NZ_BAAHAB010000004.1:0-572092 GCF_054777895.1 Nocardioides ultimimeridianus
GCGCCGATGGTACTGCAGTGGAGACGCTGTGGGAGAGTAGGACGCCGCCGGACAAACATTGCCGCAGGGGCCACTCGCTAGAGTGGCCCCTGCGTTGCTTTTTCGTGTCTACACAGCAGAAGAGAGATCGTCGTGTCCGAGGACCGTGGCCGTCGCACCGGCCCCCGCAAGCCGAGTGCTCAGGGTTCCAGCTCGAGGCCAGCGACCGGCCGTTCGACCGGGGGTCAGCGTGGCTCCGACGGCGGCCCGTCGGCGAAGGGCTCCTACCGGCAGGGCGGCAAGCCCACCGGTGAGCGTCGCGGCGGCTCGGGCAAGGCATCGAACGATCGGCGCGGCGGCTCGGGCAAGCCCGGCGACGACCGGCGCGGTGGCGCCGGCCGGCCTCAGCGTCGCGTCGCCTCCGAGCCGGGTCCGCGTACCAAGGACCAGGCGGTCTACGACGGTCCGCCGCTGCCCGAGGAGATCACCGGGCAGGAGCTCGACGCCTCGGTGCGCGCGCAGCTGCGCGGAATCCCGGAGAAGCTGGGTCAGCGCGTCGCGCGCCACCTGGTGGCTGCGGGCGAGCTCATCGACAGCGAGCCGGAGACGGCGTACCAGCACGCCCTGGCCGCGCGCGCTCGCGCGCCCCGCATCGCTGTGGTGCGCGAGGCCGCCGGCGAGACGGCGTACGCCGCCGGTCACTACGCCGAGGCGCTCGCCGAGCTGCGCGCTGCGAAGCGGATGAACGGCGCCACGGCGTACCTGCCGATCATGGCGGACTGCCACCGCGCCCTCGGCAACGCCAAGCGCGCCATCGAGCTGGCCAAGAGCCCCTCGGTGGCGAGGTTCCCCACCGAGGCCAAGGCGGAGATGACGATCGTCGAGGCGGGCGCCCGACGTGACCTGGGGCAGATGGACGCCGCCCTGCGCACGCTCGAGCTCGCGCCGCTCAACAACAAGAGCCGTGAGCCGTGGGTCGTGCGGCTTCGCTACGCGTACGCCGACACCCTCGAGCAGGCCGGTCGTCTCGACGACGCGCTCGCGTGGTTCCACCGCACGAACGCCATCGACAGCGAGGAGCTGACCGACGCCGCCGACCGGGCCGAGGCGCTCGAGAAGCAGCTCGGCCAGTAGCGCCCTTAGCTCAGCCCTGGTGGTCGACGAAGGACACCGTCGCGCCGGCATGACCGGCCGGCTGTGTCCCCCAGCGCAGTCCCTCCTGGAAGGCGATCTGGATCCGGTCGATGTCCGCGACCACAGGAGTGTCGCTGTGCAGCTTGAGCAGGATCGAGTCGCCGGCGCCCAGGCGTTGGCCCGCCGGGTCGTCGATGCTGCGGCAGAAGGCGGTGGGGTCGGTCGTGACGTCGATCGATCCCTGGTGGCACAGCAGGGGAGTGACCTCGAAGTTCGCTGAGGCCGTGGCGTGGACCTTCACCCCGGAGATGTGGATGGCGCGATGGAAGTCGCTGCCGGCGGTGAACATGCCGACGTAGAGGTCGTGGCCGACGACGCCGGTCGCGGGCTTGTCCTGGTCGTCGGTCTGCAGCTCGGGCGGGGTGGTGACGTACCAGGCGACCCACCCGACGAGCAGCGCGATCGCCCCTGCGGGCGCCAGCCAACGCCAGATCCGGGACTGGCGTCGCGGACGCGGCAGGTGGGGCGCTTCGAGGGCCGCGTCGTCGCTGCGTTGCTGCATGGCCGAAGCCTATGCGAGCAGCGCCCGCTCAGGTGGTGGGCAGGCGGTGGGATCGTGCCCGCGTCGCGTGCCGACATGCCACACTCCTGGCCATGGTGCAGCGTCCGGTCCTGGAAGGCAGCGTCGCCGTGCGCGACGGCCGACGCCTCAGCTTCGCCGAGCACGGTGCGGCGCAGGGCGATGCGCTGGTGTGGCTGCACGGGACGCCCGGCGCCCGCCGGCAGATCCCGTTCGAGGCGCGCGCGTACGCCGAGGACAACGGCCTGCGCCTGATCGGGATCGATCGCCCGGGCATCGGCACCTCGACGCCGTACCTGTATTCGAACGTCCTGGACTGGACGGCCGACTTCGAGCTGCTCCTGGACGCGCTGGGCATCGACAAGGTCCGCGTCATCGGCCTGTCCGGCGGCGGCCCCTACACGCTGGCCGCAGCGGCCGCCCTGCCCGACCGGGTCCATGCCGTCGGAGTGCTCGGCGGGGTCGCGCCCACACGCGGGCCCGACGCGGCCGACGGGGGCATCATCCAGCTGGCCGTGAAGTGCGCTCCGCTGCTGGCGGCGGCGCGCATACCCGCCGGCGTCGCGCTGACCTCGGCGATCAGGGTCGTGCGGCCGTTGGCCAGCCCCGCGCTCGACCTGTACGCCGCCGTGCAGCCCGCGGGTGACAAGCAGCTGCTGGCCCGGCCGGAGTTCAAGGCGATGTTCCTCGACGACCTGCTCAACGGCAGCCGGCACCAGATGTCCGCGCCGCTCGCCGACCTGGTGCTCTTCACGCGCGACTGGGGCTTCGCGCTGGCCGACGTCCAGGTCCCCGTCCGGTGGTGGCACGGCAACGCCGACCACATCGTCCCCTTCGCCCACGGGGAGCACGTCGTGGCACGGCTGCCGCACGCCACCCTGTCGGTCATCGAGGGGGAGTCGCACCTCGGCGGGCTGGGCATCGCGACCGCTGTGCTGGAGGAGCTGATGACATTCGGGTCGCCGACGGCGCCAGGTGCTGGAATCCCGGCGGATCTTGAGCCACAATAGGGATCACAACTACACAGGAGTCACTCTCGATTCCTGATCGACCGCCGTACGAGACCGCTGGGGAAGGCGTAACTCGCGCCGGAGGGAAGATCGAGGAGACCGCGGTGACCCACAACAGTGCTACCAGGGGCGTGTTCTACGTCCACTCGGCGCCGTCCGCGTTGTGCCCCCACATCGAGTGGGCCGTGGGCGGCGTGCTCGGCGTGTCCGTCAACCCCGACTGGATCCCGCAGCCGGCGCAGGCCGGCACCTTCCGCTGCGAGTTCTCCTGGAGCGGTGCCGCCGGCTCCGCCGCGGCCATGGCATCGGCGCTGCGCGGCTGGAACCACGTGCGCTTCGAGGTGACCGAGGAGCCGACCTCCTCCACCGAGGGGGCGCGCTACTCCTACACCCCCGACCTCGGTGTCTTCCACGCCGTGACCGGGATCCACGGCGACATCATGATCCCCGAGGACCGGCTCAAGGCCGCGGCCGTACGGGCCGCGCTGGGCGAGACGACCCTCGAGAACGAGATCGACAAGCTGCTCGGCAAGCCCTGGGACGACGAGCTGGAGACCTTCCGGCACGCCGGCGAGGGCGCCCCGGTCCGCTGGCTGCACCAGGTCGTCTGACCCGACCCGTCGGGCGGTCTCAGGTCGTGGCGAGCCGCTGCTCGACGTACGACGTGAGCTCGGCCACCGTCGCGAGCCCGCGCGCCTCCGGTCCGGGGATCTTGACGCCGAAGGTCTGCTCGACGCTGATGACGACCTCGATCAGGGCCAGCGAGTCCACCCCCAGGCCGACCAGCGGCTGGTCGGGGCGCACCGTCGCGGAGTCGATGTCGAGGACCTCGGCGAGGATCTCGGCGATGCCGTCGGGCACATCGGTGGTCACCCGGCAGAGCCTAGGACCATGACTCACCGCTGAAACATCCGGCTGCTTCACTGCTCACATGGAGCAGGTCGAATTCGTGACCGTGCACGGCCACCGGCGCGCGTACGTCCGCCGGGGGACCGGTCCGGTGTTGCTGCTGCTGCACGGCCTGGCCTGCGACCACCGCACCTGGGACCCGGTGATCGAGCGGCTCGCCGAGGAGTTCACGGTCATCGCACCGGACTTCCTGGGCCACGGTGCGTCCGACAAGCCGCGCGCGGACTACACCGTCGGTGGCTACGCGAACGGCATGCGCGACCTGCTCACGATCCTCGGCCACGACAAGGCAACGGTCGTCGGCCACAGCTTCGGCGGTGGGGTGGCCATGCAGTTCGCCTACCAGTTCCCCGAGCGCACCGAGCGACTGATGCTCGTGGACCCGGGTGGCCTGGGACGTGAGGTCACACCGCTGATCCGGGCGATCAGCTTCCCCGGCTGGACCTATCTCGGCGCACTGCTGGCGATGCCGGGCCTGCGCGAGGCCGAGCAGCTCGCGCTGCGGGCGCTGCGCGACACCGGTCTCAGTGCCGCCCGGGACCTCGGCGAGGTCGCCGACCTGCTCGACGCCTTCGCCGACCCGCGCGCCCGCCGTGCACTGGTGCACCTGGTGCGCGCGGCGATCGACTGGCGCGGGCAGGTCCAGTCGATGCGCGACCGCGCCTACCTGACCGAGCACATGCCGATGCACGTCGTGTGGGGTCGCGACGACAGGGTCATCCCGGTCAAGCACGCCCACGAGGTCACCGACATCGCGCCGTCCGCCGAGGTCACCATCTACGACGACGCCGGCCACTTCCCGCACAAGGACCACCCCGACGAGTTCGCCGACCTGATCATCGACTGGGTCGCGCGCACCAAGCCGGCGACGTACTCCCGCGCGCGGTGGCGCCGGCTGCTGCTGGAGGGCGCGGCTCAGGCGTCGCCGCCCTCCTGCGCCTTGCCGCGCACCGCCGTCGGGTCGTCGATCCGGTAGCGGTCCGAGGCCTCCTTGACCCGCGCCGGGTCGATCTCACCGGCGTCGGCGAGGGCCTGCAGCGCCTGCACCACCACCGACTCGGCGTCGACGTGGAAGAACCGCCGGGCGGCAGCCCGGGTGTCGGCGAAGCCGAAGCCGTCGGTGCCGAGCACCCGGTAGTCGGCGGGCACCCAGCGCGCGATCTGGAGCGGCACGGCGGTCATGTAGTCCGACACGGCGACCACAGGGCCGTCGATGTCGGCCAGCACCTCGGTCAGGTACGGCGTACGCGGCGACTCGTCCGGGTGCAGCAGGTTCCAGCGCTCCGCCGCGATCGCGTCGCGGGACAGCTCGTTCCAGGACGTGACCGACCACAGCTCGGAGGCCACGCCCCAGTCCTCGGCCAGGATGCGTGCGGCGTCGCTGATCCACGGGTAGCCGACGCCGGAGGCGAGCAGCTGGACCTTCGGGCCGCTCTCGCCGACCGACTCGGTGCGGTGCATGCCCTTGAGGATGCCGTCGATGTCGACGTCGTCCGGCTCGGCGGGCTGCGGGACCGGCTCGTTGTAGACCGTCATGTAGTAGATGACGTCCTCGCCGTGCGGGTGCGCCTCGGTGGCGCCGTACATCCGCTCCAGGCCGGCGCGCAGGATGTGCCCGACCTCGTAGCCGAACGCCGGGTCGTAGTGCACGACGGCCGGGTTGGTGGCGGCGATCAGCGGCGAGTGGCCGTCGGCGTGCTGCAGGCCCTCGCCGGTGAGCGTGGTGCGACCGGCCGTGGCGCCGATGAGGAAGCCCCGCGCCATCTGGTCGGCCATCGCCCAGATCGAGTCGCCGGTGCGCTGGAAGCCGAACATCGAGTAGAAGATGTAGAACGGGATCATCGGCTCGCCGTGCGTGGCGTACGCCGATCCGGCGGCCGTCGCCGAGGCGAGCGCACCGGCCTCGCTGATGCCCTCGTGCAGCAGCTGACCGTGCTCGGACTCGACCCACTTGAGCAGCTGGGCGCGGTCGACCGAGACGTAGTTCTGGCCGGCCGGGTTGTAGATCTTCGCGGTCGCGAACATCGAGTCCATGCCGAAGGTGCGGAACTCGTCGGGCGCGATCGGGACGATCCGCGGGCCGATCTCCGGGTCCTTCATCCAGTCCTTGAGCAGCCGCACCGTGGCCATCGTGGTGGCGACCTTCGTCTTGCCGGCGCCCTTCTTGAGCTCGGCGTAGACCGGGTCGCCGGGCAGCTTCAGCATCCGCGGCTCGACCTTGCGCGCCGGCATCGAGCCGCCGAGCTGGCGGCGCCGCTCCATCATGTACTCGATGTCGGGGTGGTTCGCCCCGGGATGGAAGAACGGCGCGGTGTGGTCGGCCTCGTAGGCCTCGGTGATCTCCTTGTCGCTCATCGGCAGGTAGAGCCGGTCGCGGAACTTGAGCAGATCGGGCAGCTTGAGCTTCTTCATCTGGTGGGTCGCGTTCTTGCCCTCCAGCGCCTCGATCGTCCAGCCCTTGATGGTGTGGGCCAGGATCACCGTCGGCTGGCCGACGGTCTTGGTGGCGGCGTCGAAGGCGGCGTACACCTTGCGGTAGTCGTGCCCACCGCGCGGCAGCTTCTCGATCTGCCGGTCGGTCATGTGCTCGACCATCTTGCGCAGCCGCGGGTCGGGGCCGAAGAAGTGCTCGCGGTTGTAGGCGCCGTCCTCGACGGAGAAGGTCTGGAAGGCGCCGTCGGGGGTGGTGTTCATCTGGTTGACCAGCACGCCGTCGACGTCGCGGGCGAGCAGCTCGTCCCACTCACGGCCCCAGATGACCTTGATGACGTTCCAGCCGGCGCCGCGGAAGTTCGCCTCGAGCTCCTGGATGATCTTGCCGTTGCCGGTGACCGGGCCGTCCAGCTGCTGCAGGTTGCAGTTGACGACCCACACCAGGTTGTCGAGCTCCTCGCGCGCCGCCACGCGGATCGCGCCGAGCGACTCCGGCTCGGCCATCTCGCCGTCGCCGAGGAACGCCCACACCCGCTGCTGGCTGGTGTCCTTGATGCTGCGGCCGTGCAGGTAGCGGTTGAACCGCGCCTGGTAGATCGAGTTGATGCCGGTCAGGCCCATCGAGACGGTCGGGAACTCCCAGAAGTCCGGCATCAGCCGTGGGTGGGGGTACGACGGCAGGCCGGCGCCGGGGCCGTGCTGGACCTCCTGGCGGAAGGCCAGGAGCTGCTGCTCGGTGAGCCGGCCCTCGAGGAAGGCGCGTGCGTAGATGCCGGGGGAGGCGTGGCCCTGGATGTAGATCTGGTCGCCGCCGCCGGGGTGCTCGCGGCCCTGGAAGAAATGGTTGAAGCCGACCTCGTACAGGCTGGCGCTGGACTGGTACGTCGCGATGTGCCCGCCGACCTCGAGGCCGGGGCGGTTCGCGTCCGAGACCATCACGGCCGCGTTCCAGCGGATGTAGGCGCGGATCCGGCGCTCGGTCTCCTCATCGCCCGGGAACCAGGGCTCGCGCTCGGGCGGGATGGTGTTGATGAAGTCGGTGCTGCGCAGCCCGGGCACGCCGACCTGCTTCTGCCGGGCGCGGTCCAGCAGCCGCAGCATCAGGTAGCGGGCGCGCTCGCGTCCCCGCTCGTCGACCAGGGAGTCGAAGGAGGCGATCCAGTCCTGGGTCTCGTCAGGATCGATGTCGGGAAGCTGGGTCGGGAGGCCCTCGTGGATGACCGAGGGGGCCGAACCGGACGTGGCGTCGTGAGTCACGTCACCCATCGTTGCACTCCGGCCGCGAAGCCGAAATGGACTCGTCGGTTCGGCCGCGCGGCCCGCGACGCGGCGGCGGAGTTGGGCGCTGCGCTTGCATCGCACACCCTTTGTCCGCTGGACTACTCCACACACGGGCGCATCGCCCCCGTCGGACCCCGGGATCGGGGACACAGAACGACGACGCAACAACCACGACGTACAGGAGCTGGGAACACCGTGACTTCCACCGCCGGAGGCGGAACGACCCCGATCGGGATCGGCGACCGACTTGGCTTCACCAAGGGCCTGGTGGTCCAGGAGCTCGGCTGGGACCAGGACACCGACGACCAGATCCGGATCGCCATCGAGGACACCATCGACGGAGACATGGTGGACGGTGACTACGGCAACGTCGTGGATGCGGTCCTGCTCTGGTGGCGCAGCGACGACGGCGACCTGGTCGACGGGCTCGTCGACGCGCTCACCGACCTGGTCGGTGGCGGCTTCATCTGGCTGCTGACGCCGAAGGTCGGGCGACCGGGGGCTGTCGACCCCGCCGACATCGCCGAGGCCGCGCCGATCGCGGGTCTGTCGCAGACCACGACCGCGACGGTGAGCAAGGAGTGGTCGGCGTCTCGTCTCGTCGCCCCCAAGTCCCTGGGCTGAGCGTCTGCAGATAGCGTCAGCCCGTCCGCAGAGTCGCGTCGACGGGAGTCCCGCCATGGCAAAGTTCACCCAGGGGTTGACCGAGGGGTTCACCGAGAAGGTCACCGGCAAGGCCCGCGACGCCGCTGTCAGCCTGAAGATCCTGACCGAGTCCGGCATCGTGCGCCTGTACTCGCCGAAGGTGCTCGCCGGCATGGCGACCGCGCTCTACCAGTGGGGCCCGCACCCGGCAGGCGGGTTCAAGACCGTCGCCCTGCGCGCCCCCGACGACCTCGCGATCATCGACGAGATCGGGTCGCTCACCTTCGGCGAGCTGCACCGGCGTACCAACGCACTCGCCGCCGGCCTGCGCGCCCGCGGCGTGGGGGAGGGCGACGGCGTCGCGGTCATGTGCCGCAACCACCGCGGGTTCGTCGAGGCGTCGATCGCGATCAGCAAGCTCGGCGCGGACGTGCTGTACCTGAACACGGCGTTCGCCGGCCCGCAGCTGGCCGACGTGCTCGCTCGCGAGAAGCCCCGCGTCGTGGTGTACGACGAGGAGTTCTCCGGTCTGCTCGGCAACGCCGACATCGCCGACCGGGTGATCGCCTGGACCGACGGTGAGCCCGGTCCGGACACCCTCGAGGGCATGATCGGCGCGAGCTCCGACGAGGAGCTGTCGCCGCCGAGCGGCACCGGGCGCACCATCATCCTCACCTCCGGCACGACCGGTACGCCGAAGGGCGCACCCCGCCCCCAGGGCGGTGTCGGTGCGGCCGTGTCACTGCTGTCCCGGATGCCGCTGCGCAGCAGCTGGCGCTGCCACGTCGCGGCCCCGCTGTTCCACACCTGGGGCTTCGCGCACTACCAGCTCTCGATGCTGCTCGGCACCACGCTCGTGCTGAGCCGCCGGTTCGACCCCGAGGACGCGCTGCGCCTGCTCCGCGACCACGAGTGCGACTCGTTCGCGGTGATCCCGGTGATGCTGCAGCGGATCATGGCGCTGCCCGAGGAGACCCTGGACCGCTACCCGCTGCCGAACCTGAAGGCCGTCGCCTCCTCGGGATCCGCGCTGCCCGGCGACCTGCCGGAGCGGTGGATGGACCGGTTCGGCGAGAACCTCTACTCGATCTACGGCTCGACCGAGATCGCCTGGGCCTCGATCGCCGACCCCAAGGACCTCCGCGAGGCCCCCGGCACCGCCGGGCGGCTCCCGCACGCCACGATCGTGAAGATCCTCGACGCCGACGGCAACGAGGTCCCGGTCGGCCAGTCCGGGCGCATCTTCGTCGGCAACGACCTGCAGATCGAGGGCTACACCGGCGGTGGCGGCAAGGAGATGGTCGCCGGGCTGATGTCCTCCGGCGACGTCGGCAGGTTCGACGCCGAGGGCCGCCTCTACGTCGAGGGCCGCGACGACGAGATGATCGTCTCCGGTGGCGAGAACGTCTTCCCCAAGGAGGTCGAGGACTGCCTCGCGCAGTACGACGGCGTCGTGGAGTGTGCCGCGATCGGGGTCGACGACGACGAGTTCGGCAAGCGGCTGCGGGCGTTCGTGGTCCGCAGCAACGACGCGGTGACCGAGAGCGGGCTCAAGGACTGGGTCCGGGCGAACCTCGCCCGCTACAAGGTGCCGCGCGAGATCGTGTTCCTCGACGAGCTGCCGCGCAACGCCACCGGCAAGGTGCTCAAGCGCGAGCTGGTCGACCGCGAATGAGCGATCCCGCCGATCTCGGGCTGGCCATCGGTGCCGAGGCCCCGGACTTCACGCTGCGCGACCAGTTCGGTCAGGACACGACCCTGTCCGACTTCCGCGGGCGCAAGGCCGTGGCGCTGGTCTTCTACCCGTTCGCGTTCTCCGGGGTGTGCACCGGCGAGCTCGGCGCCATCCGGCACCGCCTCGACGAGCTGATGACCTTCGACACCGAGGTGCTGGCCATCTCGTGCGACCCGGTCTACGCACTGCGCGCCTTCGCCGACTCCGACGGCCTCAACTTCGGCCTGCTCAGCGACTTCTGGCCGCACGGTGCGGTGGCGTCGGCGTACGGCGTCCTCGACGAGCGGTCCGGCTGCCCGCGGCGCTCGACGTACGTCGTGGACAAGGCCGGCCGGATCAGCTGGGCCGTGCACAACCCGATGGGCGCCGCGCGCGACGTCGAGGAGCTGATCAGCCGGCTCGACGCGGCCGGCTGAGCCGTCGGCGTACGGAGCGAAAAAAGATCGAACCGCCGGCGTCTCGGGTCACCAGCGGTTCGATAGGCAGGAGATTAGTGGCGTCGTGCGGGCGCGCCAACCGAATCCGGCGAATTCGCCGAAAAATGACTCGAAGTGACTAGGCGCCCCGATCGATCGGACTACCCTGCGCACCCGCTGCGTGGCTCCGGCGAGGCCGATCGTCCGCCGCCGGTTCGGAGGTCCCCGGCCCCCGCCGGTAGGGTGAGCGGGCTTTCGGACGCATAGCTCAGCTGGTAGAGCGCCTCCCTTACAAGGAGGATGTCGGGGGTTCGAGTCCCTCTGCGTCCACCGTTCCCCGCAGCCGGTCCATCCCCGGTTTCCGGGGTGTTGCCCCGATGCGGTGGCGGTGCGACCGTGCTCGTATGGGTGCCATGGGTGAGCCGTACGAGAAGCTGCTGGAGGCCTACGCACGACTGGTGATCCGGGTCGGGGTCAACGTCCAGGTCGGGCAGCGCGTGGTGATCATGGGCGTCCCGGAGCAGGCGCCGGTCGCCCGGGCGCTGGCCGAGGAGGCGTACCGGGTCGGGGCGTCGCACGTCTCGATCGAGTACCAGGACCCCTACCTGCAGCGCGACCAGGTGCGCTTCGCGCCCGACGACCAGCTCGGCCGGGTGCTGCCGCACCAGGTCGAGGGCATCCGTGCCTGGCACGAGGACCGGCCCGCCTCCATCCGGCTGACCGGCAACCCGCACCCCGGCCTGATGGACGGTCTGGACCCCGCGCGACTGGCCCGGTCGGCGCCGACGGCCCTCATCACCGAGATGTCCGGCATCGTGACGAAGAACGAGGTCGCGTGGACCGTCGTGGGTGCGCCCACGCCCGGGTGGGCGGCCAGCGTCGGCGTCTCCGACGTCGCGGCGCTCTGGGATGCGGTCGCCGTCGCGATGCGCCTGGACGAGGACGACCCGGTCGCCGCCTGGCGTGAGCACATCGCCGGGCTGCACCGCCGCCGCGACCTGCTCAACGCGCGCGGCTTCGACAAGGTGCGCTACCGCGGACCGGGCACGGACCTGACCGCCGGCGTGTCGCCGGCGTCGCTGTGGACGGCCGGCGCGATGACCAACGCCGACGGCGTCGAGTTCGTCGCGAACATGCCGACCGAGGAGGTCTTCTTCTCCCCGGACTGGCGGCGGGCCGAAGGAAGGATCCGGACGACCGCGCCGTTCTTCCTGATCTCGATGGGGGCGATGGTCGAGGGCCTCGAGCTCGAGCTGCGCGACGGAACGATCACCGGCGCCTCGGCCGAGCGCGGGGAGGAGGAGGTGCAGCAGCAGTTCGAGCTGATCCCGCGCTCGCGGCACCTCGGGGAGATCGCGATCGTCGACGGCTCCTCGCGGGTGCGGAGCACCGGGCTGGTCTACAAGGACATGCTCTTCGACGAGAACGTCGGCTCGCACATCGCCTGGGGGACGGGCTTCTCCTTCGCCTGGGAGAACGGCACCGAGATGACGCCCGAGCAGCGCGTCGCCGACGGCCTCAACCAGTCCGCCACGCACGTGGACGTCGTCATCGGCAGCCCGGAGGTCGAGATCGAGGGCATCCACGCCGACGGGACCGTCGTACCGATCGTCGAGGGGGACCGGTTCGTGCTCGCCGACTGAGGCGGACTCAATAGGGTGGACCCATGCCCGCCCTGAAGGACGTCGTCGACCTGATCCACGGGTGGTACCCGCCCGCCACGGCCGAGTCCTGGGACGCCGTCGGTCTGGTGTACGGCGATCCCGAGCAGTCGGTCAAGAAGGTGCTGTTCGCCGTCGACCCCACGCCGGAGGTCGCACAGGAGGCCGCCGACTGGAAGGCGGACCTGCTCGTGGTCCACCACCCGCTGTTCCTCAAGCCGGTCAACGGCTTCGCCGCCACCACGCCCAAGGGCCGCACCCTGGCGACCCTGGCCGGAGCAGGGTGCGCCCTGCTCACGGCGCACACCAACGCCGACCAGGCCGTCGGCGGCGTCTCGGAGGCCCTCGCCGTGGCCCTCGGCATCACCGACCTGCGCCCGATCATCGCCACGCCCGCCGAGCCGCTCGACAAGCTCACCGTGTTCGTGCCGACCGACGCCGCGGCGCCGGTCCGCGCGGCGATGGGCGACGCGGGAGCCGGGCGGGTGGGCGACTACGACTACGCCTCGTTCACCTCGGGGGTGGGGCAGGGCCGGTTCCGGCCGCTGGAGGGCGCCTCGCCGATGATCGGCACGGTCGGCGAGCTCGAGACGGTCGACGAGGTGCGCATCGAGGTCGTGCTGGCGCGGCACCTGCGGCCCGCCGTGGTGCAGGCGATGCTGGCGGCGCACCCCTACGAGGAGCCGGCGTACGACGTCGTGGAGTTGGCCGATCCCGGGATCGTCGCCACCGGCACCGGCCGGATGGGCAACGTCGAGGCCACGACCCTGCAGGCCTTCGCGGAGCACGTCGCCGCGACGCTGCCGCCGACCGCGCACGGCGTCCGGGTCGCGGGCGACCCGGAGCGAGCGGTGCGCCGGGTCGCGGTGTGCGGGGGAGCCGGCGACTTCCTGCTGGACCGGATGGCGGGCAGCGGTGTCGACGTCTACCTGACCAGCGACCTGCGCCACCACCCGGCGGCCGAGTTCGTGGAGAAGGGCGGTCCGGCGCTCGTCGACGTCGCGCACTGGGCCGCCGAGTCGACCTGGCTGCCGGTCGTGGCGTCCCGCCTGGCCGAGGCGCTGGGCGACGAGGTGGACACCCGGGTGAGCGACGTGACGACGGACCCCTGGACAATGAGGCTATGAAGGCCGACCCGAGTGCGCAGCTGACCCTCCTGGAGCTCCAGGAGATCGACTCCCAGGCCGCGCAGTTGCGGCACCAGCTGTCGCACCCGGCCGAGGCGGCCGAGCTCGCCGAGCTCGCCCAGCGCCGCGCCGAGACCGACGGCTGGGTGCGCGACCAGCAGATCGTGGTGGACGACCTCGCCGCGGCCCAGGCCAAGGCCGATGCCGACGTCGAGCAGGTCAAGACCCGGCGCAAGCGCGACCAGGACCGGATCGACGCCGGCCTGATCGCCAACCCCAAGGACCTCGAGCGGATGCAGCACGAGCTCGCCACCCTCGAGCGGCGGATCTCCGTGCTCGAGGACGAGGAGATCGAGGTCATGGAGCAGCTCGAGACCGCGCAGACCGGCCTCGCGGCGCTGCGGTCCGACCTCGCCACGATCGACGAGCGGATCGCGGTGCTGGTCGCCGCGCGCGACGAGCGGGCGGGCGAGCTGCGCGAGCGGCTGGCCGAGGTCGACGCGAAGCGCGCCCCGGTCGTCGCGGGCGTCCCGGCGGACCTGCTGGCGCTCTACGAGAAGATCCGCGAGAGCCGCGGCGGCGGGGCGGCGCTGCTGCGGGCGCGGCAGTGCACCGGCTGCATGATCGCGCTCGACCCGCGGGCGCTGGGCGCGATCCGGAGCAAGCCCGAGGACGAGGTCGTGCGCTGCGAGGAGTGCTCGCGGATCCTGGTCCGGACCGCCGAGTCGGGTCTGTGACCGACGCGGTCGTCATCGAGGCCGACGGCGGGTCGCGCGGCAACCCCGGGCCGGCGGCGTACGGCGCCGTCCTGAAGGACGCCGCGACCGGCGCGGTCATCGCCGAGGACGGTACGACGATCGGCGTGGCCACCAACAACGTGGCGGAGTACTCCGGTCTGATCGCGGGCCTCCGGCTCGCCGCCGAGCTCGCCCCGGACGCGACCGTCGAGGTCCGGATGGACTCCAAGCTCGTCGTCGAGCAGATGGCCGGGCGGTGGCAGGTCAAGCACCCGTCGATGAAGCCGCTGGTCGCCGAGGCCAAGGCGCTGGCGCCGGCCGGGACGACGTACACCTGGGTGCCGCGGGCCGAGAACTCCCACGCCGACCGGCTCGCCAACGAGGCCCTGGACGGCCTGCGGTCGGGCGTGACCATAGCGGCGGCCGACGAGTCGCTGGTCGAGGAGATCGAGAGCCCGGCGACCGTGCTGGCGGCTCCGACCACCGTCATCCTGCTGCGCCACGGCGTCACGCCGCACACGACCGCGCGGCGGTTCTCCGGCGGGCTCGGTGGCGACAACCCCGGCCTGTCCGACGAGGGCCGCACCCAGGTCGCCGAGGCGGCCGTCTGGCTGCGGGGGCTGGGCGACAAGGTGGCCGCCGTCGTGGCGTCGCCGGTCCGGCGCACCCGCGAGTCCGCGGCGATCGCGGGCGAGGCGCTCGGCCTCGACGTGCTCGAGGAGCCCGGCTTCGCCGAGATGGAGTTCGGCGAGTGGGACGGGCTCACCTTCGCCGAGGTCGCCGAGCGCGACAAGGCCGGCCTGGACCGCTGGCTGGGCGACCTCTCGGTGCCCCCGCCCGGCGGCGAGAGCTTCCGCGACGTCGAGGCACGGGTGCTGGCGGGGCTGGAGCGGCTGCTGGCGACGTACGCCGGGAAGACCGTGCTCGTCGTCTCGCACGTCACGCCGATCAAGACCCTGGTGGCCCACGCGATGGGCGCGGAACTGTCGGCGGTGTTCGCGATGGAGCTCGCGCCGGCGTCGGTGTCGGTGCTGTCGTTCTACCCCGACGCAGCCGCCCCGCTCGGGCGGCGCGGCTCGCTGCGGCTGTTCAACGCGATCGCGCCGGGCTCGCGCAGCCTGGTCGACAACGGCCGCTGGTAGCCGGCTACCCGAGCACGCGGCGCAGGTAGGCGTTGGCGAAGACCCGATCGGGGTCGAGCCGGTCGCGCATTGCCAGGAAGTCGCCGAAGCGCGGGTAGAGCGTCTCCAGGTCGGACGCGGTCCGGGTGTGCAGCTTGCCCCAGTGCGGCCGGCCCTCGTGCGCGGTCAGCACCGCCTCCATCAGCGCGAAGTAGGCCGCATGGTCGGCGTCGCGATGGGTGTGGAAGGCCAGGTACAGCGAGTCGCGCCGGTACGCCGTGGACAGCGGCACCTCGTCCGCGGGAGCGACCCGGATCTCCACCGGGAACGACACCCGCAGCCCGGAGCGCTCGAAGGCCCGCCGGCACTCGGCCAGCACCTCCAGGCCGGCCTCGCGCGGGACGGCGTACTCCATCTCGCGGAAGACGACGCGACGCTCGGTGGTGAAGACCCGGTGGGCCACATCGGCGTACGTGCGCGGGCCGAGGAGGCGGGCGGCGAAGCGGTTGGCGGCGGGGATGGCGCGTGGGACCCGGTTGAGCGCCGCGGTCTGCAGGCCGAAGACCGTGTTGGACAGCAGGTCGTCGTCGAGCCAGGCGCGCCAGCGGGGGAGCGGCTCGGCTCGGTCGAGGTCGGTCCCGAGGCGGGTGTTGCGCTTGGTCAGCATCCGGTCCGAGTGCGGGAACCAGTACATGTCGACGTGGTCCGCGCCGGCCACCATCTCGTCGAAGGACGCCATCGCCTCGGACCACGCCATCGGGCGCTCCTCGGCACGCAGCAGGAACAGCGGCTCCACGGCGAAGGTGATCGTCGTGATCACGCCGAGCGCACCGAGGCCGACCCGCGCCAGGTCGAGCACGTCGGGGTTCTCGGTCGACGAGGCGCGCAGCACCTCGCCGGCGCCGGTCACCAGCTCCAGCCCGACCACCTGGGCGGCCAGGCCGGCGGCGCGACCGCCGGTGCCGTGGGTGCCGGTCGAGATCGCGCCGGCCAGCGTCTGCTCGGCGATGTCGCCCATGTTGTGCAGGCTGAGGCCGAGCCCCTCGAGCTCGGCGTTGAGCACCTTGAGCTGTGTCCCGGCGCGTGCGGTCACCGTCATGGCCTCGCGGTCCACCGCGACGATCCCGGTCATACCCTGCGGCCGCAGCAGGGTGTGCTCGGGCCGGGCGATGCCGGTGAAGCTGTGCCCGGTGCCGGGCATCTTCACGGTCTCGCCGGCCTCCCGGGCGCGGAGCACCTCCGCGGCCACGTCCTCGGCCGACGCCGGGGTCACCACCCGCAGGCCGTCGGCCCGCTCCAGGCCCGACCAGCTACGCCAGCTGCTCTGCTCGCTCATGCTCGCCGACGTTAGTCGGCATCCGGACGGCCAGCGCAGCCAGGAGGGCGATCACGCTGCCGGCCACGCAGACCAGGTACGCCGACGAGGCGCCGTGCGCGTCGATGACGATCCCCGCGACGGCGGCGCCGGGAGCGACCCCGAGGGCGAGGCCGGTGTTGAGGAAGGCCATGCCCTCGGTCATCCGGCTGCTCGGGAGCGCCTGCTTCGCGAGCGACATCGCCGCGATCATGGTCGGCGAGATCGTGACGCCGCCGATCAGCAGCGCGACCGCCATCCACGGGATCGAGGGGATCCACACCAGGGGAGCCGAGGACACCGACATCCCGAGCGCGCCGATCCACAGCATCGTGCGCTGGTCGACGCGTCCGGCGTACACACCCGAGAGGAGGCCGGCCACGAGGCTGCCCGTGGACCAGCAGGCCAGCAGCAGTCCCGCCACCGACGCGTGGCCGTGCTCCTGGGCGAACGCCACTGTGACCACCTCGGCCGCGCCGAACAGCACCCCGAGCGCGCAGGTCTGCACGGTCAGCACACCGATCGCCGCCCACGGGATCGGCGCCCGCGCCGCGGACCCGGACGACCGGGGATGGGCGGGCGGCTCGCTGCCTCGCAGCGAGGCGAAGCCGTAGGTGCCGGCGAGCCCGGCGAGCAGCGCCGCCGCCAGGCCGGCGATGGGGTCCACCCCGGTCGCGAGCAGGGTGACGGCGACCGGCCCGATGATGAACACCACCTCGTCGACGGCGGCTTCGAACGAGAACGCCGTGTGCAGCGCCGACTCGTCACCGGCCAGCGTGTGCGCCCAGCGGGCGCGCGCACAGGTCCCCACCGAGGGCAGCGCGGCGCCCGACACCGCGGCCAGGACGTACGCCGTCCAGCGCGGCCAGTCGGACTCCAGGCTCGCCATCGCGCCGGCCAGTCCAGCACCCCACACGGTGATCGCGACGCGCAGCACGACGCCCTGGCCGAGCCGGTCGACGAGCCGCCCCTGCGGGATGGCGAAGACGGCGTTGGCGATCATCGCGGCGGCCGACAGCGAGCCGGCAACGGCGTAGGAGCCGGTGGTGTGCTGGGCGAGGAGGACGATCCCGAGCCCGATCATCGAGATGGGGAGCCGCCCGACGAGACTCGCGACGCTGAAGGACACCGTCGCCCGGGTGAAGATACGGCGGTACATGGCTGTGCCCCCGTCCTCCCTACGATGGTCGCGTGACCAGTGCTCCGCCCCCGTCCGGGCAACCGTACGACGCGATCCTGCTGCTGTCCTTCGGGGGGCCCGAGAAGCCCGAGGACGTCGTCCCGTTCCTCGAGAACGTGACCCGGGGCCGCGGCATTCCGCGCGAGCGGCTCGAGCAGGTCGGGGCCCACTACTTCCAGTTCGGTGGCCGCAGCCCGATCAACGACCAGAACCGCGCCCTGATCGCCGCCCTCGAGGCCGACCTCGCCGCCAACGGTGTCGACCTGCCCGTCTACTGGGGCAACCGCAACTGGGATCCCTACCTGGCCGACACGGTCGCCCGGATGGCCGCAGACGGGGTCCGTCGCGTCGCGTGTGTCACCACCTCGGCGTACTCCTCCTGGAGCAGCTGCCGGCAGTACCACGACAACATCGAGGCCGCCCTCGCCGCGCTCCCGGAGGGCACCGACCTCACCATCGACAAGGTCGGCGCCTACTACGACCACCCCGGCTTCGTGGCGGCGTCGGTGGACGCCACCGTGGCGGCGCTCGCCGACCTGCCCGAGGAGGTGCGCGACGCGGCCCGCCTGGTGTTCGTCACCCACTCCATCCCGAGCGCGATGAACGAGGAGAGCGGTCCCGAGGGCGGGCGCTACCTCGCCCAGCACCTCGAGGTCGCCGCCCGGGTCGCCACGGACGTCGCCTCGGCGACCGGCGTGGAGCGTGCGCACGAGCTGGTGTTCTGCTCGCGCTCCGGATCCCCCCGCACGCCCTGGCTCGAGCCCGACGTCAATGACCGGCTCCGCGAGCTGGCGGCGGAGGGCGCGGCCGCGGTCGTGATGGTCCCTGTCGGCTTCGTCTCCGACCACATGGAGGTCGTCTACGACCTCGATACCGAGGCGATGGCGACCGCCGAGGAGCTCGGCCTGCCCGCCCGCCGTGCGGGCACGGCCGGCACCGACCCGCGGTTCGTGGCAGGCCTCCGCGAGCTGGCCCTGTCCGGTCCCCGGTGCCGCCGGCCGGCCGGCTGCTGCCTCCCGCGCTCATGACCTCGCCGCTCGCGCTCCGGGCGCTCGCCGAGGAGGTCGCCCAGCAGGCCGGCGCCCTCATCGAGAAGTACGCCGGCACGGTGGGCGTCGCCGCGACGAAGTCCAGCGACGTCGACGTGGTGACGGTCGCGGACCGCGCCGCGGAGGAGCTGATCCGCTCCCTGCTGCTCGCCGCCCGCCCCGACGACTCGATCCTCGGCGAGGAGGGCGACGACGTCCACGGCAGCAGCGGGGTCCGCTGGATCGTCGACCCGATCGACGGCACGGTGAACTTCCTCTACGGCCTGCCGGAGTACTCGGTCTCCATCGCGGCCGAGGTCGACGGCGAGGTCGTGGCCGGCGCGGTGCTGGACGTCGCGAAGGGCCACCTGTACGCCGCCGACACCGAGACCGGGCTGGCGAGCCGCGACGGTGCCGTCCTCGGCGTACGTCCTCCGGCGCCGTTGGGCCAGCGACTGGTGCTCACCGGCTTCTCCTACCGCTCCGAGGTCCGTGCCCTCCAGGGCGCCGCGGTGGCGCGGCTGCTGCCGCACGTGCGCGACATCCGGCGGCACGGATCGTGTGCCCTGGAGCTGTGTCATGTCGCCGCCGGACAGGCCGATGGGTACGCCGAGGAGGGCGTCAACCTCTGGGACTACGCCGCCGGCGGGCTGATCGCCCGGATGGCCGGCGCGCGCCTGGAGGTGTTCCGCGGAGCGGGCGGGGACGACCTCGTCGTGTGTGGTCCCGCTCACGGATTCGAGGAACTGCGCGACGCCATCGGAAACGCTGGATTCGGCCGGGAATAGCCTGCGCGCCGGCGCTGTTTCGGGACACGCGAGACACCGGTGTCGCAACCCGACGCCGGATAGTGCACAATCTGCCGCGCTGAGGGCAACAACCTCGGGGCAGACGAGGGAGAGGACACGTCATGGCAACCGACTACGACGCGCCGCGCAAGAACGAGGACGAGCAGTCCGAGGAGAGCATCGAAGAGCTCAAGGCGCGCCGCCACGACAAGAACTCGGGCAAGGTCGACGAGGACGAGGTCGAGGCGGCCGAGTCCTTCGAGCTTCCCGGCGCTGACCTGTCCCACGAGGAGCTCGCGGTGGAGGTCAAGCCGAAGCAGGAGGACGAGTTCACCTGCATGAGCTGCTTCCTGGTCCACCACCGGTCGCAGCTGGCCGACCCGAAGAAGATGATCTGCCGCGACTGTGCTTGATGGCGCGAGCGCGTCTCCGGCGCCGCCGGCGGTCACTACAGTCCCGTAGGCCGGTTGCGGCGAGGATTCCGCCGGAGTCGCCTCCCGCCGCGCTGCCGCGCGAAAAGCAGAGCCGGGCCCGTCCGTGTGGACGGGCCCGACTGCTTTTCGGTCTTCAGTCCTTGCGCAGCGGCGGCGGGAGCTCGCCGGTGGACTTCAGGTAGTAGTTCGCGGCCCGGCGCTGCATCAGCATCTTGATCAGCGCCACGATGGTGCCGCTCGCGGCCGCCCAGGCCACCGCCTCGCGCAGCTGCACGTCGGGGTCGGCGGGGTTCTCCGGCGGCTGCTTGCCCGTGGCCGCCTTCCAGCCGGCGTTGAGGCCCTTCTTGGCCACCATCGCGCCGCCGAGACCCGAGACCAGTGCCATCAAGGACCAGACCTTGGAGCTGTCGCCCTTGCTCTGCTTCTTCTTGCCCATGGTCCGAGCCTAGGGCACGGCGCGCGGGTCAGTGCGAGGTGCGCGCCGCCGTCAGGGCGCTCGCGAGCCGCTCGGCGTGGCGCGAGCTGACCAGCCAGTACGGCGTCGGGTCGGTGGGGTCCGCGATCTCGACCCGCACGGCCCGCTTGAGGTAGGGCCGCAGCACCAGGAAGGCCCGTACGTCGGCGTCGCGGCCGGCCACCAGCCGGGTCTGCTCGGCGTCGAGGGCGGTCACGTCGCCGACGTACGCCGTCTCGATGCGGGCGCGGCCCGCCTGGAACCAGCCGTCGGACACGATGACCCGCGCATCGCCGTACCAGAACAGGCAGGCGGCGAGCAGCGCGAACGCCAGCCCGGTGGCGATCCACGCGGTCGGGCCGGGGACGGCGACCACGATGGTCAGCCACAGGATGGCCACGGCCATCGTGCCCTGGGCCCACCAGCGCAGCGGAACGCCGAGGCGCTCGTGGTAGGTGTCCGGGGCGCCGCTCACGAGGGGAATGATCCCATTCGCCGCTGCGCGCTCGTGCCCTAGGGTTCCGTGCGTGCCCGAGACGCCTGATCTGGAGATCGCCGTTCGCTGCCTGGACCCGGAGCTGCCGCTGCCGACGTACGCCCATCCCGGCGACGCCGGGGCCGACCTGGTCACGACCGTCGACGTGCGGCTGGCGCCGGGGGAGCGGGCGCTGGTGCCGACCGGGATCGCGATCGCCCTGCCCGACGGGTACGTCGCGCTGGTGCACCCGCGCTCCGGCCTGGCGGCGCGCCACGGGCTCTCGATCGTCAACACCCCCGGCACCATCGACGCCGGCTATCGCGGTGAGATCAAGGTCCTGCTCATCAACCACGACCCGGTGGAGCCGATCGAGCTCAACCGAGGCGACCGGATCGCGCAGTTGGTGATCCAGCGCTTCGAGCGCGCCCGCTTCATCGCCGTCGACGACCTTCCGGTGAGCGTGCGTGGGGTGGGCGGTTACGGTTCTACCGGGGTCGGCGCGGACATGCCGCGCGCGGCCGGAGGACATGTGGAGGCGACCAAGTGAACGACAGCGACGACAGCGGCACCGCCGCGGCGGACCGGTCGGCACCGTCGGGACCGTACGACGTCGAGGACCTGACCGAGGACGGCATCGAGCGCGTCGACCTGGGGTCGCTGCTGATCGCGCCCTTCGTGGGCAACGACCTGCGGCTGCAGGTCGACGAGCAGACCGGCGAGGTGCGGGCCGTGCTGCTCGCGGGTGAGCAGGGTGCCGTGGAGCTGCGGGCCTTTGCGGCGCCGCGCAACGGCGACCTGTGGGGCGAGATCCGCCCGCAGATCGCGGCCGAGACCTCGCGGCTCGGCGGCACCGCCACCGAGCGGGAGGGCCGGTTCGGCACCGAGCTGCTCTGCGAGCTGACCGTCCAGCAGCCCGACGGCACGCCTGCGCAGCAGGTCTCCCGGGTCGTGGGCGTCAACGGGTCGCGGTGGCTGCTGCGGGCGACGTTCCTCGGTGCGCCGGCGCTGGACGCCGAGGCCGCCCGGCCGTGGGACGACGCCGTGGCGCAGGTCGCCGTACGCCGGGGCGGGCACGCCATGCCGGTCGGGGAGCCGCTCGCGCTGAAGCTGCCCGAGGGCTTGCAGCAGGTGGAAGAGTAGGACCATGGGCGAGAAGCGCGGACTCCTTCACTCGTTGAACAAGTGGGCCAACACCCAGGAGATCGACGCGCGCGACCTGCAGGAGGCCAACCGTGAGGCGGGCTGCGCGTGCGTGGCCGAGGCCGCCGACCGCGTCCCGGTGCGCCTGCGCGGTCAGCTGCGCACGGTGACGCTGCGGCCGCGCGGCGGCGTACCCGCCCTGGAGGCCGACCTGTTCGACGGCAGCGGCTCGATCACCATCGTGTGGCTGGGCCGGCGCCGCATCGTCGGCATCGAGCCCGGCCGGTCGATCGAGGTCACCGGCCGGATCGGGGTGCACGACGGGGTGCGGATCATCTACAACCCGCGCTACGAGCTCCTGTGACCGGTTTCGACGCGACAGCGGAGCCCATCGGGGTCGACACCGTCGAGGCTCTCGTACGCCGCCAGCTCGCCGACGCGCTCGGCGGCAGGCGCGGCATCCTCGAGGCCGCGATCCCCGGACTGATCTTCACGGCGGTCTGGCTGCCGACCAAGCACCTGCAGATCGCGCTGATCGCCAGCCTCGTGGTCGCGGCGGCCGCGCTGGTGGTCCGCCTGGTGCAGCGCAGCCCGACCCAGTACGTCTTCAACGCGATCTTCAGCATCGGCATCGGCTGGATCTTCGTCCGGCTGGCCGCCAGCCACGGCGGCAGCGCCGACGACCAGGCGCTGGCCTACTTCCTGCCCGGCATCCTGATCAGCCTCGGCTACTCGATCGTGCTGGGCCTGAGCTGCCTCGTGCGCTGGCCGATGCTCGGCTTCATGCTGGGCGCGGCCACCGAGGACCCGATCGGGTGGCACGCCAACCCCCAGATCGTGCGGCTGTGCAGCCGGCTGACCTGGGTGATGCTGCTGCCCGGGGCGATCGGGGTGCTGCTGCAGGGCCCCGTGTGGCTGCTCGGCCACCAAGGCACGATCGGCGCGGGCACCGCGGTCGGCATCATCGCGGGCCTGCGCTACGGGCTGGGCTGGCCGCTGCGGATCGGCAGCTGGGCCGCCATGGTCTGGCTGCTCGCCCGCAACGCGACCCCGCTGGAGCCGGCGACCGACTGAGGTCGCGCTAGTTGCCCGGGTGGGCGCCCGGTGCGAGCAGCTGCTCCAGGGCGTCCTCGGCCTCGGTCGGTACGACGAACAGCAGCTCGTCCCCGGCCTCGACCGGCTGGTCGGGGGTCGGTGCGTAGACCTGGCCGTCGCGCAGGATCGTGACGAGCGCGCAGTTGTCCGGCAGCGGCACCTGGCCGCAGGGCTTCCCGACGTACGGCGAATCGGTGGGGAGTGTCATCTCGACCAGGTTCGCGTTGCCCTTGCGGAACTCGAACAGCCGCACCAGGTCGCCCACGGTGACGGCCTCCTCGACGAGTGCGGACATGATCCGCGGCGTCGAGACGCTGACGTCGACACCCCAGGCCTCGGTGAAGAGCCACTCGTTGTTGGGGTGATTGACCCGGCCGACCGTGCGCGGGACGCCGAACTCGGTCTTGGCGAGCAGCGAGGTGACCAGGTTGACCTTGTCGTCGCCGGTCGCGGCGATGACCACGTCGCAGTTCTCCAGCCGCGCCTCCTCCAGCGAGGAGAGCTCGCAGGAGTCGGCCAGCAGCCACTCGGCGGCGGGCACCCGCTCGGGGCGGATCGAGGTCGGCGTCTTGTCGATGAGCAGGACGTCGTGACCGTTCTGGATGAGCTCGCGGGCGATCGATCGACCGACCGCGCCGGCTCCGGCGATGGCGACGCGCATGTCAGTGACCCTCCGGGCCGTTCTCGAGGACTTGGTAGACGTGGGCGGCGTTGTCCTCGCGCATGGCCAGGTGCAGCATGTCGCCCTCCTGCACGCGGGTCTCACGGGTCGGCAGCATGCCCTCGCCGAGCCGGTCGATCCACGCGATGCGGCTGCCCGACTGGATCTGCAGGTCGATCATCAGCTGACCGATCCACGGCTCCGGGACGGTGATGTGGTCGACCCGGATGGTGCCGGACGGGTCGCGGAAGTCGGGCTCGGCCCCGGCGGGCAGCATCCGCCGCAGCACCTGGTCGGCCGTCCACTTCACGGTGGCGACGGTGGTGATGCCGAGCCGCTGGTAGACCTCGGCGCGGCCCGGGTCGTAGATCCGGGCGACGACCGACTGGATCCCGAACGTCTCGCGCGCGACGCGCGCGGCGATGATGTTGGAGTTGTCGCCGCTGGACACCGCGGCGAAGGCCTCGGCCCTCCGGATCCCGGCCTTCTCCAACACCTGCTGGTCGAACCCGACCCCGGCGATCTTGTCGCCGTTGAAGCCGGGACCGAGGCGCCGGAAGGCGTCGGGCTCGGTGTCGATGATGGCCACGGTGTGGTTGCGGTCCTCGAGGCTGCGGGCGAGAGTCGACCCGACCCGGCCGCAGCCCATGATCACGACGTGCACACGATCAACCTAGGCCATGGGGGTGGCGAGAGGGTGCCGTAGGGTTCGGCCCGTGGGCGTCGGCGATCTCTCCAAGCGCATCCTGCTGGGTCGGAAGCTGCGCAGTGCCCAGCTCGGGGAGACGCTGCTCCCCAAGCGCATCGCACTGCCGGTGTTCGCCAGCGACGCGCTGTCCTCGGTCGCGTACGCACCGGACGAGGTCTTCATCATGCTGTCGATCGCGGGCCTGAGCGCCTACGCCTTCAGCTGGAAGATCGCGATCCTGGTCGCGCTGGTCATGCTGGCCGTGATCGCGTCGTACCGGCAGAACGTGCACGCCTACCCCTCCGGCGGAGGTGACTACGAGGTCGCCACCGTCAACCTCGGTCCGTACGCCGGCCTGACGGTCGCCGCCGCGCTGCTGGTCGACTACGTCCTCACCGTGGCGGTGTCGATCTCGTCGGGCGCGAACTACGCGGGGGCGCTGATACCCGCGCTGCACGAGCACGTCGAGCTGCTCGCGGTGGGGCTCGTCGTGGTGCTGACGGCGATGAACCTGCGCGGCATCCGCGAGGCCGGGACGGCGTTCGCGATTCCGACGTACTGCTTCATGGCGGGGATCATCGGGATGGGCGTCTTCGGCCTGGTGCTGATGGCGACCGGCCACCTCCCGCACGTCGAGAGCGCGAAGTTCGACATCGTCCCCGAGAACGGCGGCACCAGCGACCTCGGCGGCATCGCCCTGGTCTTCCTGCTGATGCGGGCGTTCTCCTCCGGTTGTGCCGCGCTCACCGGTGTCGAGGCGATCAGCAACGGCGTGCCGGCGTTCCGCAAGCCGAAGAGCCGCAACGCCGCGACCACGCTCGCGCTGCTCGGTGCCATCGCCGTGACGATGATGATGATGATCATCGTGCTGGCCCAGAAGATGGGGCTGCGCTACGTCGACCCCGACGAGATGCACCGGCTCACCCTCAACGGCAAGCCGCTGCCCGACGGCACCGTCCAGGACGCCGTGATCGCCCAGATCGCCAAGGCGCTGTTCTCCGGCTTCCCGCCGGGCTTCTACTTCGTGGTGTCGGTGACCGGCCTGATCCTGGTGCTGGCGGCCAACACCGCGTTCAACGGCTTCCCGGTGCTCGGCTCGATCCTCGCCCGCGACGGCTACATGCCGCGCGCCTTCGGCTCGCGCGGCGACCGGCTCGCGTTCAGCAACGGCATCCTGTTCCTCGCGATCATGGCGATCGTGCTGATCGTCGCCTTCGACGCCCAGACCACCAAGCTGATCCAGCTCTACATCGTCGGCGTCTTCGTCTCCTTCAACCTCAGCCAGCTGGGCATGATCCGGCACTGGACGCGCAACCTGAAGAGCGAGACCGATCCGGCCGTACGCCGCCGGATGCAGCGCTCGCGGGTCATCAACGCCGCCGGCCTGACCATGACCGCCGCCGTCTTCGTGGTCGTGCTGATCACGAAGTTCCTGGCGGGTGCGTGGATCGCGATCCTGGCGATGGCGTTCTTCTGGGTGCTGATGGCGGCGATCCGGCGTCATTACGCGAACGTCTCCGAGGAGCTGGCCGCCGACGACGAGGACAAGGTGATGCCCACGCGGGTGCACGCCATCGTCCTGGTCGCCAAGCTGCACAAGCCGACCCTGCGCGCGCTCGCCTACGCCAAGGCCACGCGGCCCAACACCCTCGAGGGCATCTACGTCTCCACCGATCCGGAGGAGACCGCGAAGCTGACCGAGGAGTGGGAGATCCGCAACATGGGGATCCCGCTGAAGATGCTCGACTCGCCCTACCGCGAGGTGGTGCGGCCGGTCGTCGAGTACGTCCGCTCGATCCGCCGCGAGAGCCCCCGCAGCGTCATCGCCGTCTACATCCCCGAGTACGTCGTCGGCCGCTGGTGGGAGCACCTGCTGCACAACCAGACCGCGCTGCGGCTCAAGGGCCGGCTGCTGTTCACGCCCGGCGTCATGGTCACCTCGGTGCCCTACCAGCTGCAGTCCTCGAAGATCGGCCTGGAGCGCACCGAGCGCGAGGAGCAGCGCGTGCACCCCGGCGACCTGCGCAGCGGCCGTCTCCGGTCGCGCCGGTGAGCCGCCGGGGTCCCCGGCGGCCGTCGCGTCGTCCGCGCGAGCGGACCGCCCGCGGCGAGTCCGTCGTCGGGCAGCGGTTCGAGGTCGAGGTCGGCCCGGTCGCCCACGGCGGCCACTGCGTGGCGCGGGTCCCGGTGGGCGAGGACCAGCGGGTGGTCTTCGTGCGACACGCGCTGCCGGGGGAGCGGGTGGTCGTCGAGATCACCGAGGGGACCGAGGGCGACCGGTTCTGGCGGGGTGACGCCGTCGAGGTGCTCTCGCCGTCGCCCGATCGCGTCGAGGCGCCCTGCCGGTACGCCGGCCCCGGGCTCTGCGGCGGCTGCGACTTCCAGCACGTGGCGCTGCCCGCGCAGCGCTCGCTCAAGGCCGCGGTCGTCCGCGAGCAGCTGCAGCGGCTGGCCGGCCTCGACCTGGAGGTCGTGGTCGAGCCGGTGCCGGGCGACAGCGACGGCCTCGGCTGGCGCACGCGCCAGCGCTACGTGCGCCTGCCCGGGGGTGCACGCGGCATGCGACTGCACCGCTCCCACGACGTCGTCGAGGTCGAGGAGTGCCTCCTCGAGGCGCCCGCCGGCCCGTCGTACTCGGTGCGGGGGGTGGGCTTCGAGGTCGCCGACGGCGGGTTCTGGCAGGTGCACCCGGGGGCGCCGGAGGCCCTCGTCGGGGCGGTGCTCGACGCACTGCGGCCGGAGCCGGGGGAGTCCGCCCTCGACCTGTACGCCGGCGTGGGGCTCTTCTCCCGCTTCCTGCTCGACGCCGTCGGCCCCTCCGGCCGCGTGACGGCGATCGAGGGCGACCGGGAGGCCTCGGCGCTCTCCGAGACGAACTGCCCCGGCGTCGAGGCGGTGGCCGGCGATGTCGCCGCCGTCCTGGGCGCCCGTCCGGAGGGTCATGTCGACCTCGTCGTCCTCGACCCGCCCCGCACCGGCGCCAAGCGCGCCGTCGTCGAGCAGGTCGTCGCCCGCACCCCGCGTGCCGTCGCGTACGTCGCCTGCGACCCTGCCGCGCTCGCCCGCGACGTCGCGATCTTCGCCGAGCACGGCTACGAGCTGGTGGGCCTGCGCGCCTTCGACCTCTTCCCGATGACGCACCACGTCGAGTGCGTCGCGCAGTTGGTGCGACGGGGCCCGGGCGCTCACTGAGCCGGCGCAGCGGGGTCTGTTCGGGCACGCCGACGCAACGGCTCAGGTGTCCCGGCGGATGGCCGATGGGCAAGGCGGACGGTTGCATCCATCACGCCCTTCTGGAGTTCCCTATGCCGAGGCATGCTCTCGCGGCGCTGGCTGCGCCTGCGCTGTTCGTCCTCATCGCTCACCCCGCCGCGGTGCACGCGACGGCCGAGCGCACGACGCCCACGTGCGGTGGGCATGCGGCCACCATCGTCGGCACTGCCGGAAGCGACGTGCTCCGGGGGACCAGCCACGCCGACGTGATCGTCGCGCGGGGCGGCAACGACACCGTGCGCGGCGGGGGCGGCAACGACATCATCTGCGGTGGGTCCGGGCGGGACCACATCTTCGGGGGTGCCGGCAGCGACCGCGTCATCGGAGGCATCGGCGACGACGACGAGCTGGGCGGGGCCGGCAACGACGTGCTCGACGGGAACGCCGACGACGACTCGCTGAGCGGCGGCCTCGGCACCGACACCCTCCGCGGCGGGTCCGGCAACGACCAGCTCGACGGCGACGAGGGCGACGACTCGCTGTCCGGTGGCCAGGGCGACGACTCCCTCAGCGACGACCAGGGTGAGAACGCCGAGGACGGCGGCGACGGCAGCGACACCTGTGTGTCCGCCACCGGCGACTCCTGCGACGACGACACCGAGTAGCCGACGCTCTGAGCGTCGCCGGCCGCGCCGGCGTCGCGCCGGGCCGACGCCGGTGCGAGACTCCGTGGTTGTGGAGCCGCCCGAGCAGGTCACCGTCGCGCTGCGGCGTACCGCTGCCGAGCTGCTCGAGGACGTGAGCTCCTACGCCGAGAGCATGCTGTCCTACATCCTCGAGCGCATCCCCGAGGCCGGCGCCGACCCGGAGCTGCGCGGGCTGACCCTCGGCTCGTGCTCCTCGAACCTCGAGGCGGCGTTGTCGATGCTCCGTCACGGCATCGACGTCAGCGCGGCGACCGCGCCCGTGACCGCGCTGGAGCACGCGCGGGCCATGGCGGCCCGCGGCTACAGCGTCGACGTGATGCTGCGGTTCTACCGGATGGGGCACGCCTACTTCACCGAGCTGCTCGTGCCCAACATCGTCTCGGTCGTCGACGATCCGGCCACCGCGCTCGACGTCGTGCGCGACCTGCAGGCCTTCGCCTTCGCCTACATCGACCGCATCTCGAGCCAGGTCGCCCTCGAGTACGTCGCCGAGCTCGACCGGCGCGCCCACCAGGCCCGCGCGGCCAGGACCGACACGGTGCGCTCGCTGATCGCCGGCGACCGGGTGGACCTGCAGCGGGCCGAGCGCACCCTGTCGCACCGGCTCACCGGCTGGCAGGTCGGCTTCGTGTGCTGGACCGATCGCGACGATGTCGACCTCGCACCGGTCGGCGCGGCGGTCGCCGCCCACCTGGGCGGAGGCTCGCCCCTCCTGGTGCCCGACGGGGCTCGGGCACTGTGGGGATGGCTGGACACCGCGAGGCCGCGCGACCTCGCGTCCCGCCCGCTGGGGTCGCTCGCCGCGAGGATCCCCGCGACGGTCTGGATCTCGGTCGGTACGCCGGCGGAGGGGGCGCCCGGGTTCCGCGAGTCGCATCTGCAGTCCCTGCGGGCGCGCCGGATCGTCGAGCTCTCCGGCCGGGGCCCGTCGCTGACCTGGTACGCCGAGCTCGCCCTGGTGGACGTGATGAGCCAGGACCTCGCGCGGGCGCGGGCGTTCGTCGCCGCCGAGCTCGGTGGGCTGGCGGCCAACGGGGCGCGTGAGGGCGAGGAGCGGTCCGCATTGCTGGCGGTGCTCGACGCCCAGGGTGGGCTCGCGGCCGCGGCGGGCGAGCTCGGGTTGCACCGCAACACCGTCCTGCGCCGGTTGCGGCGCGCCGAGGAGCGCCTCGGGCGGGCGACCACCGAGCGCGTCGTCGAGCTGCACGCGGCCCTGCGCCTGGCGCAGGGCCTGGGTCCGGCGGTGCTGACCTCGCACGGCTCCGACCGGCCCACGTAGGGCGGCGCCCGCAGCGCCCGGGCCCTCCTGGTGCTCGGCGCACCACCTGGTGGGCTCGGCACCCCTATCCCAAGGGGAGCGCGCCGCCGTACGTTCGCCGGCATGACCGCCTCGCTAGTGCAGCCCGCACCTCCCCGTCACGCGCTTCCCGATCCCGGCGAGCGGGTGCCCACGCTCTCCTGGCCCATCGTCGGCATCTTCACGGCGGCGCTCGCGGTCCTCGGGGTGGCGACCTGGGCAGCGCTGGACGAGGCCCTCCCGGTGTCCGTGACCGTCGGGCTCGCCGCCGCCGCGATCTTCGTGTCCTTCACGGTCCTCCACGACGCGGCGCACTACTCGATCAGCACCCACCGGTGGGTCAACGTCGCGTTCGGGCGCGTGGCGATGCTCATCGTCTCGCCGGTGATCTCCTTCCGGTCGTTCGCGTTCATCCACATCGAGCACCACCGCAACACCAACGACGGCGACAACGACCCCGACCACTTCGTGAGTGGATCCCCGGTCTGGCAGCTCCCGCTCCGGTTCGCCGTGATGGACGTGCCGTACCTCGTCTTCGTCGCCCGGAACGCCACCCGCCGGCCGCGGGCGGAGCTGCTCGAGACCGGCGTCCTGCTGGCCGGCTGCGCCGCGGTCGTGACGGCGTGCGCCCTGACCGGTCACCTGTGGACGCTCGCGGTGGTCTACCTCATCCCCGAGCGCATTGCCGTGTTCGTCCTGGCGTGGTGGTTCGACTGGCTGCCCCACCACGACCTCGAGGACACCCAGCGCGACAACCGGTACCGCGCGACCCGGAACCGGGTCGGATCGGAATGGGTCCTCACCCCGCTGCTGCTCTCGCAGAACTACCACCTGGTCCACCACCTGCACCCCTCCATCCCGTTCTACCGGTACGTCGCGGCCTGGCGACGCAACGAGGAGGCCTACCTGGAGCGGGACGCGGCGATCGGAACCGTGTTCGGCCAGCAGCTGAGCGCCCGGGACTACCGCGAGTGGAAGCGCCTCAACGGCAGGCTCGCCCCGCTCCTGCCGCTCCGGAGGGCCCGGCGGTCCTCGGCGACGCACCCGGTCTTCCACGACGTGCCGGTGGCCGGCGTGGAGCGGCTGACCGCCGACAGCGTGCTGATCCGCTTCGCCGTGCCCGAGCACCTCAGGGACGAGTTCGCCTTCGAGCCGGGGCAGCACCTCGTGGTCCGCACCTCCCTCGGCGGTGAGGGAGTACGCCGCAACTACTCGATCTGCTCCTCGGCGACGTCGGGCGAGCTGGCGATCGGCGTCAAGCAGATCCCGGGCGGGGCGTTCTCGACGTACGCACGGGAGCAGCTGCAGGAGGGGGACGTCCTGGAGCTGATGACCCCGGCCGGCTCGTTCGGTACCCCGGTCGACCCGCTCGCCGCCCGGAGCTACGTCGCGATCGCGGCCGGCAGCGGGATCACCCCGATCCTGTCGATCCTGACCACGACGCTGGAGGTCGAGACCGACAGCACCTTCACCCTCGTCTACGGCAACCGCGACGCCGACAGCACCATGTTCCGCGAGCAGCTCGCGGACCTCGAGTCCCGCTACGCCGATCGCTTCGAGGTCGTCCACGTCCGGTCCCGCGACCCTCGGCACCCGGCCCGGCTGCGCGGTCGCATTGACGGCGAGCGCCTGGCCGGCTGGCTCGGCAAGGACCTCGATCCCAGGACCGTGGACGAGTGGTTCCTCTGCGGCCCGATCGAGATGGTCACCGGCCTTCGCGATGTCCTCCTGGAGCACGAGGTCGAGCCCGGCCGGCTGCACGTGGAGCTGTTCCACGGCTACGAGAGCCGGCCGGTCACGGGCGGCCACGGCTCCGCGAGCGTCACCGTCAGGCTCTCCGGCCAGGAGCGGGAGCTGGCCCTCGAAGCGGGCGACACAGTGCTGGAGTCGGCGTTGAAGGCGGGCATCGAGGCGCCGTACGCCTGCCTCGGCGGCGCCTGCGGCACCTGCCGGGCCAAGGTGCTGCTCGGGTCGGTGGCGATGGACCAGAACTTCGCGCTCTCCCCGGCCGCCGTTGACGACGGCTACGTGCTCACCTGCCAGTCGCACCCGATCACGCCGGCCGTGGTGGTCGACTACGACGGCTGAGCGGCCGCGTCGGCTGCTTGTGCGTGCGTCCAAACGCGGACGCGATCCTTGCCGGAGAACACGAGATCCCGGGGTGTGGTCGAGGACCAGAATGAGGAATCCTCTCCACAAGGCGGTTGCACCCATGAGCGTTCTCGACCAGGTCATCAACAAGGCCCAAGCGACGATCCCGATGAAGCGGCAGGTCCAGGGCCTGCACCTGTACCAGCGCGCCAAGCGCCGGGTCGTCGGCGATCGGCAGCCGGTCTTCGTCGAGCAGACGATCCCCGACGTCGACGAGCTCGAGCTGACCGAGATCGACGTCAGCAACCCCTTCCTGTACCGCCAGGGCCAGTGGTCGTCGTACTTCAAGCGGCTGCGGGACGAGGCGCCGGTCCACTACCAGGCCAACAGCCCCTTCGGCCCGTTCTGGTCGATCACCCGGTACGACGACATCGTCACCGTGGACAAGGACTACGAGCGGTTCTCGGCGGAGCCGCAGATCATCATCGGCACCCCGCCCGAGGGCCTGGACATCGAGATGTTCATCGCCATGGACCCGCCGCGGCACGACCAGCAGCGCGGCGCCGTCCAGGGGGTCGTGGCGCCCCAGAACCTCGAGGAGATGGAGGGCCTGATCCGCTCGCGGGTGGCGGAGGTCCTCGACGACCTGCCCGTCAACGAGCCGTTCGACTGGGTCGACAAGGTCAGCATCGAGCTGACCTCGCGGATGCTCGCCACCCTGCTCGACTTCCCCTACGACCAGCGCCGCAAGCTCGTGCAGTGGACCGACCTGACGGCCGCGGCCGCCTCGACCACCGGCGGCGACAGCGACACCGACGCGATGTACCGGGGCGTCGCCGACATGGCGCAGAGCTTCAGCGCCCTCTGGCACGACAAGGCCGCGCGGCTGGCCGCGGGGGAGAAGCCCGGCTACGACCTGATCACCCTGATGCAGATGTCCGAGGACACCAAGGACCTGATCAACCGGCCGATGGAGTTCCTCGGCAACCTCATCCTGCTGGTGGTGGGCGGCAACGACACCACCCGCAACTCGATGTCGGGCGGCGTGTACGCGCTCAACCGGTTCCCGGACCAGTTCGACCGCCTCAAGGCCGACCACGGCCTGATCGCGAAGCTCGTCCCCGAGATCATCCGGTGGCAGACGCCGCTGGCCTACATGCGCCGCATCGCCAAGCAGGACACCGTCCTCAACGGCCAGTTCATCCGCAAGGGCGACAAGATCGTCATGTGGTACGCCTCGGCCAACCGTGACGAGCGCACGTTCGAGAACCCCGACGACTTCATCATCGACCGTCCCAACGCCCGCCACCACCTCTCCTTCGGCATCGGTGTCCACCGGTGCATGGGGAGCCGGCTCGCCGAGCTGCAGCTGCGCATCCTGTGGGAGGAGCTGCTGGCGCGCTTCGAGGACATCGAGGTCGTGGAGGAGCCCGAGTACGTCCAGTCGAACTTCGTCCGGGGCTACGACAAGATGATGGTCACCCTCACGCCGCTGGGCCAGAAGAGCACGCGTCGCCGGCCCGCCGAGCAGCCGTCCGTCGCCGCTGCGCCCGCGCGGCACGGCTCGCGCGAGGGCTGGGTCACCGGCACCACCGAGAGCGAGCTCGACCTGCAGGTCGCGGCTCGCCGGGAGGCGGCCGACGGGATCGTGGAGCTCACGCTCGTCGACCCGGCGGGCGGACCGCTCCCGCCCTGGACCGCCGGCGCGCACGTCGACCTCGTCCTCAGCCCGTCGCTCACGCGGCAGTACTCCCTGTGCGGCAGCTCCGCCGACGAGTCGTCGTGGAAGGTCGGCGTGCTCCGCGACCCGGGCAGCCGCGGCGGTTCGGCGTACGTCCACGAGAAACTGACCGAGGGCGCGACCGTGCGGGTGCGCGGACCGCGCAACCACTTCCCGCTCGTCGCGTCGCCGCGCTACCAGTTCATCGCCGGCGGCATCGGGATCACCCCGATCCTGGCGATGATCGAGGCGGCCGAGGCGCGCGGTGCCGAGTGGAGCCTGCTGTACGGCGGCCGCTCCCGCGCGTCGATGGCGTTCCTCGACCGGCTCGAGGGCGACGACCGGGTGACGGTCTGGCCGCAGGACGACAAGGGCCTGCTCGACCTCGAGTCCGTGCTCGGGACGCCGCAGCCGGACACCCTGGTCTACTGCTGCGGTCCCGGCCCGCTCCTCGACGCCGTCGAGGACGGGTGTGCGGGGTGGCCGGACGGCAGCCTGCATCTCGAGCGCTTCGCGGCCAAGGCGGTCGCGGCGTCCGAGGACGCGCTCGACTCCTTCGAGGTCGAGTGCTCGCGCTCCGGGGTGACCGTGACGGTGCCCGCGGGCACCTCGATCTTCGACGCGGTCGAACGGGCCGGTGTCGACGTGCTGGGCTCCTGCATGGAGGGCATCTGCGGCACCTGCGAGGTCGACGTGGTCGCGGGAACGCCCGACCACCGCGACTCGATCCTGTCCAAGACCGAGCGTGAGCGTGGCGACACGATCATGCTCTGCGTCTCCCGCTCCCTGTCGAAGAAGCTGGTGCTGGACGTATGAGCTACCCCCAGGACTGCTGGTACGTCGCCGCCACGAGCGACGAGCTGGACCAGGTCGGCGCGGGCCTGCTCGCCCGACGCCTCCTCGACACCCACGTCGTGCTCCTCCGGCTCGCCGACGGCTCGGTGGCCGCGCTCGAGGACCGCTGCGCGCACCGTCCCTACCCGCTGTCGGCCGGCCACCGCGAGGGCGACCTGATCGTGTGCGGCTACCACGGCTGCACCTACGACGCGACGGGTCGCTGCGTGCGGGTGCCCTCCCAGGACGCGGTCCCCTCGGGCGCCCGGGTGCGCGCGTTCCCCGTCGTCGAGCGCGGGCCGTTCGTCTGGATCTGGACCGGCACGCCCGGCGGCGAGCGATTGCGTACGCCGCCGGCGACACCCTGGCTGCAGGGCGACGGCTGGAGCAGCGTGGGGGAGCGGCGCACCGTGGCCGCCGACCTGCCGCTGCTGCACGAGCACTACCTCGACCTGACCAACGTGTTCGCGATGCACCCCGAGATGGTGCCGCCCGGCATCGAGGCGCTGCCGCCGCTGGAGGAGGTGGAGGTCTCCGAGGTCTCGGTGTCCTACACCCGGGAGCTGCCCAAGGCGCCGCTGGCACCGTGGGAGGCCCAGGTCTGCGGGCTCGACAGCGCCGCGTCGTTCGGCCGGACGGAGACGGGCACGTTCGTGACCCCCGGCCTGCACAAGCAGACCTACACGATCACCGGCCCCGACGGCCCCGAGCTGGAGCTGGTGCGCAGCCACGGCTTCACGCCGGAGCGCGACGGCGCCACCCACGTCTTCCTGCAGATCTCGTGGCGCGGCCCCGCGGTCTCGCCCGATGCGGGCCAGGCGCTGGCCGCCGTCTTCCACGAGATGGCCGACCGCGACATCGCCGTGCTCGAGACGATGCAGCGCTGCCTCGACGAGGACCCGACGCCGCGGCGCTACTTCAACGTCAAGGCCGACCGTGCCGCGCTGCGGGCGCGCCGGATCCTGACCTCGATGGTGGAGGACGAGCGGGGACGCTGAGCCGTGGGCCGGGGCGGGTGCGCTCCGGCCCGCCGGCCCGGACGTCACTGCCCCAGCGAGCCGTCGGGGTGGAAGGCGCTCAGGTGCCGCAGGGCCAGCGAGATCTCGGTGCTGATCTTGCCGATCGGGCGGCCGAGGAGCTCCTCGGCCTGGCCGAGCCGGTACCGGATGGTGTTGCGGTGGACCATCAGCCGGCGCGACGACTCGTCCACGTTCCCGCCGCTGGTCAGGTAGGCGTCGAGGGTCTCGCGGATCCGTTGCGCGCTCTCCTCCTCGCCGGCCAGGTCGCCGAGGATGCGCGCCACGAAGCGATCCACCCCGGCGCTGCAGCCGAGCAGGACGAGCAGCTCCACGTCGGCGTACACGTTGATGTGCGCGGCCGACCGGGTCCCGATGACCTGCAGCGCCCCGAGGGCCTCGGTGTGGCTGTCGGCGAAGCCGCGGACACCGTGCGACGGCGTACCGACGCCCACGACCGTGGCGCCGCGGTCCACGCCGTGGAAGGTCTCGACGAGCGTCTCGGTGCTGATCGGGTCGCGGGTCGCGATCCACACCCAGAGCCGCCGGCCGCCGGGGCGGACCAGCAGCGGGTTGCCCGAGCCGACGCTGCGCGCGAGATCCAGCGCCACCTGCTCGAGCCGGGCGATGGCGTCGTCGTCGTCGCACGCGAGAACCATCGCGGTGTGGTGCGCGGAGATCGGGTAGCCGCCGAGGGCCGATGAGATCCGGCGTACGTCGTCCATCTGGCCGGCCAGCACGGCCTGGACGGTGTCGTAGCGCCGGGCGTCGACCCCGGCCAGGACCTTGGTGCGCTCGGCCTGGTAGATCTCGATCGAGACGCTGATCGACTTGTCGAGCCACACCCCGGCCCGGTTCCAGAAGTACATGAGCAGGTCGGCGCGGTCGAAGTCGCCGCGCTCGAGCTCCTTGATGACCTCGATGACGTAGCGCCAGACCTCCTGCTGCGCGACCCGGTAGATCTGGATGAGGTTCTCCAGCGGGAACTGCAGCTGGGCGACCGTCGCCGAGAGCCGTTGCGCGGCGTCGACGAGCCGGAAGTGCTGCGCCGGCTGGGCGAAGTCGGCGAGGAAGGCCACCCAGTGCTCGCGCACCGTGACCCTCAGCAGCTCCTCCAGGCCCTCGACCCGCCGGATCTCCGGCATCTCCGCGAGGATCGCCCCGGTGACCCGCTCCACCCAGGCGTCGACCTGGGCCGGCTGGGCCTGCTCGGCCACGTAGGACAACAGCCACGGCTCGAGGCCACTGGGCACAGCGTCGTTGCTCACCACCCGCGCGACGCTACCGCTCCGCTCGGCCGATGGTGGGGATCCCGGGGCGATCGGTCGCGGCCGATCGCGCCGTCTGTGCAGGCCGACAACGCCGAGGTGAATGTTTGGCCGCTGACCCCAAGCCGTGTGGTGACCGTCACTGGTGGGATGACTGCTCCGCACCGCCCGAGCCAGGAGGCACCATGTCGAAGCACGAGTACGACGTCGTCGTGATCGGGTCCGGGTTCGGCGGCTCGGTCACCGCCCTCCGGCTGACCGAGAAGGGCTACCGCGTCCTGGTCCTGGAGGCGGGCCGCCGGTTCGCCGACGAGGAGTTCGCGAAGACGTCGTGGGACGTGCGCAAGTTCCTGTACGCACCGCGCCTCGGCTGCTTCGGGATCCAGCGCATCCGGCTGCTGCGCGACGTCGTCGTGCTCGCGGGTGCCGGCGTGGGCGGCGGCTCCCTGGTCTATGCCAACACCCTCTACGAGCCGAAGTCGGACGCTTTCTACACCGACCCGCAGTGGGCCCACATCACCGACTGGAAGCAGGAGCTGGCGCCGTACTACGACCAGGCCAAGCGGATGCTGGGCGTCGTCACCAACCCGACCGTCACCGCCTCCGACGAGATCATGAAGCAGGTCGCCGACGAGATGGGCGTGGGGGACACCTACCGCCCGACCCCGATCGGAGTCTTCTTCGGCCCGGACGGGACCAAGCAGCCCGGGACGTCCTTCGCCGACCCCTTCTTCGGCGGCACCGGACCCGAGCGCACCGGGTGCACCGAGTGCGGCGAGTGCATGACCGGCTGCCGGCACAACGCCAAGAACACGCTGCTGAAGAACTACCTGTACCTCGCCGAGAAGGCCGGCGCCGAGATCCGCGAGCGCACCACGGTCGACGCGATCGTGGCGCGTCCCGGGGGCGGCTACGACGTGGTGACGCACCGCAGCGGCGCGTCGGTGCGTCGCACGACGGCGACGGTCACCGCCGCGCAGGTGGTCCTGGCCGCCGGCACCTGGGGGACCCAGGAGCTGTTGCACGGCGGCGCGCGGTCGGGCGACCTGCCGCACCTCTCGTCGCGGCTCGGTCACCTCACGCGCACCAACTCCGAGGCGCTGTGCGCGTCGAGCACGAAGATGCGGAACAAGGACAAGTACGACTTCCACCACGGTGTCGCCATCACCTCCTCGATCCACCCCGACGACGTCACGCACGTCGAGCCGGTCCGCTACGGCCACGGCTCGGGCCTGATGGGTCTGCTGCTGACGCTGATGACCGACGGCGAGGGCCGCGGTCCGCGCTGGCTGCGCTGGGTCGGGCAGGCGCTGCGCCACCCGCTGCTGCTGCTCTCCACGGTCGGCGGTCTCGGCAGCTGGCCGGAGCGCACGATCATCGCGCTGGTCATGCAGACCAGCGACAACTCGATCACGGTGTTCCCGAAGAGGCGCCGGCTCGGGCGGCTCTCGAGGATCAGCCTCACGTCGAAGCAGGGTCACGGTGAGCCCAACCCGACCTGGATTCCCGTCGGCAACGAGGTCGTCCGCTCGATCAGCACCAAGATCGACGGCGGCTCCTACGGCACCACCGGCGAGATCTTCAACATCCCGATGACCGCCCACTTCCTCGGCGGCTGCCCGATCGGCGACTCCGCCGAGACCGGCGTGATCGACCCCTATCACCGCGTCTACGGCCAGCCGGGCCTGCACGTGGTCGACGGCGCCGCGATCTCGGCGAACCTCGGCGTCAACCCGAGCCTGACCATCACCGCCCAGGCGGAGCGGGCGATGGCGCTGTGGCCGAACCACGGCGAGCCGGACGCCCGTCCCGAGCTGGGCGCGACGTACGCCGACGTGCGCGCGGTCAGCCCCAGCTTCCCCGTCGTACCGCCCACCGCGCCGGCGGCCCTGCGGCTCCCGCTCACCGTCATCGGCGGGGGAGCCTGCTCGTGACCGCCACCACGCCACCGGTCGCCGACCGGTCCGGACCCGCCGGGATGTCCCCGGGTGCCCGCGCGATCGCGAAGGACGCGTTCCAGGGCACGATGATCTTCAAGACCTTCAGCACCTTCGGTGACTTCTACGGCTTCGTGGGCAGGACCTTCAAGACGCTGTTCACCACGAAGTTCCACTTCCAGGAGTTCATCTCCCAGGCGTGGTTCATCACGACGGTGTCGCTGGTGCCCGGCCTGCTGGTCTCGATCCCGTTCTGCGTGGTGATCATCTTCCAGGTCAACCAGCTGCTCATCCAGATCGGCGCGGTCGACCTGGCCGGCGCGGGAGCGGCCGTCGCGGTGGTCCGCGAGATCGGGCCGATCGTCTCGGTCCTCGTGGTCGCGGGTGCGGGAGCGACCGCGATCTGCGCGGACCTTGGGTCGCGCAAGATCCGCGAGGAGATCGACGCGATGGTGACCCTCGGGATCAACCCGATCGAGCGCCTGGTCGTGCCCCGCGTCGTGGCGTCCACGCTGCTGGGCGTGGCGCTGAACGGCATGGTGACCGTGGTCGGCCTGCTCGGCGGCTACTTCTTCTCGGTGGTGCTCCAGGGCGCGACGCCCGGGCTCTACCTCAACGACCTGACCCTGCTCGTGCAGCTGCCCGACTTCCTCGAGGCCGAGATCAAGGCGGCTGCCTTCGGGCTGCTCGCCGGCCTGACCGCCTGCTACCTCGGCCTGAACGCCAAGGGCGGGCCGAAGGGCGTGGGCGACGCGGTGAACCAGACCGTGGTGTTCGCGTTCATGCAGCTGTTCGCCACCAACAGCGTGCTCAGCGCGCTGTTCCTGCAGCTGAAGCTGGGAGCCTGAGATGTCCGACCACGCCCTGGGCAAGGAGATGGGCGGCAAGGCCCTCAAGATGATCGGCAGGCCGGCCGGAGCGCTGCGCGAGCTCGGTGACCAGCTCGCGTTCCACGGCCGCTCCTACAGCCACTTCCCGATGGTGATCAAGCACTACCCCAAGGAGATCGTCCGGCTGCTCGCCGAGGTCGCCCTCGGCTCCGGTGCGCTGGCGATGATCGGCGGCACCGTCCTGGTGGTCGGCTTCCTGACCGCCGCGGCCGGCGTCGAGGTCGGGCTGCAGGCCTACACCTCCTTCGACAACATCGGCGTCTCGGCGCTGAGCGGGTTCTTCTCGGCGTACTTCAACACCCGCGAGGTGGCCCCGATCATCGCGGGCGTCGCGCTCACCGCGACCGTCGGTGCGGGCTTCACCGCCCAGATCGGCGCGATGCGGGTGAGCGAGGAGATCGACGCGCTCGAGGTGATGGCCGTCCCGTCGGTGCCGTACCTGGTGACGACCCGGATCCTGGCCGGGCTGATCGCGGTGGTGCCGCTGTTCACCATCTCGCTGATGACCTGCTGGCTCGCGACCCGGCTCGTGGTGACGGTCGGCTACCACCAGCCGCCCGGGACCTACCAGCACTACTTCGACACGTTCCTGATCCCCAGCGACCTCTTCCTGTCGATCCTGAAGGTGCTGATCATGGCGCTCGTCATCGTCTCGATCTGCTGCTACCACGGCTTCCGGGCCAGCGGCGGTCCCGCCGGAGTCGGCCGCGCGGTCGGCAGCGCCGTCCGCTCGGCCCTGATCTGCTCCATGTTCGTCGACCTGGTCTTCGGTATCGCCATCTGGGGCGGTCCGTCGGTCCACATCGCGGGGTGAGCGACATGCATCTCCTCGACCGCAAGACCCTCTACGGGATCGTCTTCGTCCTGCTCATCGCCGGCGTCATCGCCGCGACCATCGCGAGCTACAAGGGCGTGTTCCAGTCCACCGTCCCCGTCGACGTGCACACCGGCCGCGCCGGGCTCACGCTCGCGCACGGCGCACCGGTGAAGTACCGCGGCGTGCAGGTCGGTCACGTCGACACGATCACGACCGACGGCAGGAGCGTCGACGTACGCCTCGCGATGAACTCCGGCGACGTCGCCCGGGTGCCGGCGGCGGTGACCGCGCAGATCGTGCCGCCCACCGCCTTCGGCGGGAAGTACGTGCAGCTCACGTCGGCGGCCGGCGCGGGCACCGCCAGGATGGCGGCCGGTGACGTCATCGACGCGACCCACGTGACCGTGGAGGTCGACGACGCCTTCGAGAACCTCACCGCGGTGCTGAACGCGGCCCACCCGGCACAGGTCAACCAGGCCCTCTCGGCGGTGGCGGGCGCCGTCGACGGCCGTGGCGAGCTGATCGGCAGCCTGATCACCCAGACCGACACCTACCTGCGCTCGCTCAACCCGTCGCTGCGGACGCTGAGCTCCGACCTCGGTCGCACCGACGACGTCGTCGACACCTATGCGCGCTCCGAGCACGACCTGGTGAACACCTTCGCCAACCTCGGTACGACGTCGCAGACCCTCGTGCAGCAGCAGGCCTCGCTCCAGGCGCTCGAGCTCAGCCTCACCTCCTTCAGCGGCAAGGCGGACACCTTCCTCGGGCTCACCCGGCACGGCATCGTCACCAGCCTCACCACGCTGCGGCCGGTGACCGCCGTCCTGGCCCGCTACTCGCCCGAGCTGCCCTGCACGATCCTCGGGCTGGCGTCGGTGAACCGGCTCGCCGAGGCGGCCGTCGGCGGCACCAACCCCGGCGTCACGACGATCAGCCGGTTGGTGCCCGGACGCGACCCGTACACCTACCCGGGGAATCTGCCGACGCTCGGCGAGGATCGCGGCCCGGCCTGCTACGGCCTGCCCTACGTCACCCCGGGCGAGGCGGCGCGGCCCGCAACCAGCTTCCGCACCGGCGCCAACCCCTATGCCACCGGTACGTCGACCGCGACCAGGCAGGACTCGCTGACCGCGCTGTTCGGCCAGCTCGCCGGCGGGAGCGCGCGATGAGGGGCAGCAGCGCACTGCGCAAGCGCGAACGCGCCGACCTGATCAAGTTCACGATCTTCCTGCTCGTCGCGGCGATCTTCACCGTCTGGGTCGGCATCATCACGGCGTCGTACCGACCGGGGAGCCGGAACTCCTACCACGCGGTCTTCGACGACGTCTCCGGCCTGAAGGTGGGCGACGAGGTCCGGGTCGCCGGCGTCGACGTCGGCAAGGTGCAGGACATCGAGGTGCAGCCCGACAACTCCGTCGACGTCACCTTCAGCGTGGCCGACCACCAGCGCCTGAACACCGCCACCGACGCGACCATCCAGTACAAGAACCTGATCGGGGAACGGGTCGTGCAGCTCTCCACCGGCAACCGCAACGCGCCGCCGCTCGCGGTCGGCGGCACCATCCCGGTCTCCCGCACCAAGCCGGCCCTCGACCTCGACGACCTGCTCAACGGCTTCAAGCCGCTGTTCGCGGGCTTGAGCACCGCTCAGATCAACGAGCTGTCCGGCGAGCTGGTGCAGGTGCTGCAGGGCCAGGAGTCCGCCGTGAGCACGCTGATCCAGCACGTCGCCTCGTTCACCACCGCCATCGGGTCGCGCGAGCAGGTCGTCGGCCAGGTGATCGGCAACCTCAACGCCGTGCTCGGCACCGTCGACCAGCGCCGCGGCGCCCTCGGTCGGCTGATCACGAACCTCTCCCGGCTCGTCGTGGGCCTGCAGCACCAGGACAAGCAGGTCATCGGCGCAGCGACGCAGATCGTCCCGTTGGCGAACGAGGCCGCGACGCTGCTGCAGTCGGCGCGCTCCGGGCTCGGCACCGACCTGACCCGGCTCACGGTCGCCGCGCGCGGCGTCAACAAGAACGCCGGGACCCTCGACCAGGTCCTCGCTCAGCTGCCGAAGCACTACGCGCTGATCCAGGACACGGCCTCGTTCGGCAGCTTCTTCAACTTCTACCTCTGTGGGGTCCAGGTGCTCACCGACATCCCCGGCACGATCCCGGTCGCGTCGTCCGGAGCTGCGAGGTGTGCCCGATGAAGACGCCCGGCAGCCTCGCCGTCCGCGGCATCCTCGGCACGCTCGTCATCGTGCTGGTCGTGCTCGCCAGCCTCAACCTGAACAAGCTGCCCCTGATCGGCAACAACGACGTGATCCACCTGGAGTTCGCCGAGGCCGGCGGTCTCAAGGCCGGCGACGTGGTGCTGGTCTCCGGAGCACAGGTCGGGAAGGTCCGCTCGATCCGGATCGAGGGCACCCACGTGGTCGCCGACGCCGTCATCACCGACAGCAAGCTCCGTCTCGGCGACGAGACCACGGCAGCGATCATCACCATCACCCTGCTCGGGCGGGCCGGCGTGCAGCTGGTCCCGGCGGGCAGCGGTGACCTGCAGGCCGGTGACACCATCCCGGTCGAGCGGACGTCCTCGCCGTACGACATCACCAGCGCGCTCAACGAGCTCACGGTGAAGACCTCCGCGATCGACAAGTCCCAGCTCAAGGGAGCGCTCGAGCAGCTGTCGACGACGCTCGACACCTCGCAGAGCTCCGTCGGCCCGGCGCTGCGCGGCATCGTCTCGCTGTCCTCGGCGATCTCCAGCAACGACGCGAACCTGCGCTCGCTGCTCGGCCACGCCAACAGGGTGACCGCCGTCCTGGCCAGCAGGAACAGGGAGATCACCCCGCTGCTGACCTCCGGCCGTGCGCTGCTCGCCGAGCTCACCGCCCGCCAGTCCGTCGTCGTGGCGCTGCTGCGCGACGGGCGCCGGCTCGCGAACCAGCTGCGCCTGGTGCTGGCCGAGAACGACGGCCGCCTCGGGCCGGCCCTCGATGAGCTCGACCGGCTGCTCGGCGTACTGAACAGGAACCGGAAGAACCTGCAGGCCACCATCACCGGGCTGCGCGGGTACGCGACGGCGTTCGGCGAGGCCATCGGCAGCGGGCCCTGGTTCGACGCCTACGTCCAGAACCTCACCTCGCCGGGAACCCTGGCACCGATCATCTCGGGAGTGACCCAGTGAACGCGCTCGCCCGGATCCTCTCCCCGCGCCGGATCGTGGCTCTGACCGCGGTGCTGCTCGTCGCGGTGGTCGGGTTCAAGCTGCTGCATGACGGCAGCTCCACCACGATCAAGGTGACGTTCGCCAGCGGCGAGGGTCTGTACGTCGGCGACGACGTCAAGGTCCTCGGGGTCAAGGTCGGCAAGGTGACGGCCCTCGAGCCGACCGACGGCGGCGTGGTCGTCAGCCTGTCGGTCGACTCCGGCCAGCCGATCCCCGAGGACGCCCGGGCGGCCATCGTGTCGCCCAGCCTGGTCAGCGGCCGCTTCGTCCAGCTCACCCCGGCGTACGCCGGCGGACCGAGGCTCGGCGACGGCGACTCCATCCCGGAGGCGCGCACCGCGGTGCCGCTCAGCTTCGACGCCGTCAAGCAGCAGCTGACCGACCTGACCACCGCACTCGGTCCGCAGGGCGGCAGGAAGGGTGCCCTCGCCACCGCCATCGACGCGATCGACCGCAGCCTGCGACACGGCAACGCGACCCAGCTGCGCAACGCGATCCGCGAGCTGCGCGGCGCCGCGAGCTCGCTGTCCAACGGGCGCGGCGACCTGTTCTCGACGATCGCCAACCTCAACACCTTCACCCGCAACCTCGCGCTGAACGACGCGGCGGTCCGCGGCTTCACCCAGCAGCTCACCGGCGCCAGCGGCGTCCTGGCCGCCAACCGGCGCAACCTCACCGGCGTCATGCGTGACCTGGGCACCGTGCTGCGCACGACCAGGACGTTCTTCCGGCACCACCGCGCCCGGCTGACCCGCTCGCTGGGTGACCTGAACACCACGGCGGCGACGATCGCCTCGCGGTCCAATCAGCTCGCCGGGGTGCTGCACGTCGCACCGCACTCGCTGGTCGACCTGTCCAACATCATCGAGAACCAGGCGATCACCGCCCGCGCCGCGCTCGCCAACTTCGACAATGTGCCGCAGCTGATCTGCGGCTCGATCATGGGATCGGGTGGCACCGCCGCCCAGTGCTCGGCGGCGCTCCAGCCGCTGCTGAAGCTGCTCGGCCTGTCCAGCCTGTCGGTCCCCGGCATCCCGCACGGCGGCACGACCGCGACGGGGCCGGGCACGGCGAAGGGTGGCGGGTCCGGTGGGCTCGGGGGCACGGTCCAGGGCACCACCCAGGGCCTGGACGGGCTGCTGTCCGGCCTGCTCGGAACGGGAGGCCAGCGATGAGGCCAGTGATGAGGGGCCTCCGCGGCTGGCGCCGCAGGGCCGCCGCCGGCGTCGTGCTCGTCGGGCTGACCGCCTCGGGCTGCCAGATCCAGCCGAACGACAACACCCTGCCCGGGCAGGTGGGGGTGGGCAGCGACGGCTACACCGTGACCGTCCACTTCAACCAGGTCGAGAACCTGGTGCCGAACTCCACGGTCCAGAAGGACGACGTCACCATCGGCACCGTCGCCTCCATCGACGAGGAGGACTGGCAGGCGGTCGTCACCCTGCGGCTGCGCAAGGACGTGCCCCTGTCGAAGGACGTGATGTTCTCGATCGGTCAGAAGACCCTCCTCGGCGCCCAGTACGTCGATGTCACCGACCCGGTCGGGGCGCGCTCCGCGGCCCGGCTGGCCGACGGCACCGTGGTCCCCGCCTCGCAGACCGGCAGCTACCCCTCGACCGAGCAGGTCCTCGGCGGCGTCGCGCTGCTGCTCAACAACGGCGGCCTGTCCCAGATCAGCACCATCACCGGCCAGCTCTCGACCGCGCTGCACCAGCGGGTGCCCGACACCAGGGCCTTCGTGCGGGACGCGAACCGGCTGCTCGGCGTACTGGACCGCAACAAGGGTGCCGTCGTCACCGCCCTCGACTCGCTCAACCGGCTCAGCAGCAGCCTGCGCGACGACAGGGACCGGATCGGCACCGCGATCGACCGGATCGCCCCCGGCCTGAAGGTCCTCGAGCAGGAGCGGGTGCGACTGGTCCGGGCGCTCACGGCGGCCGGCCATGCGAGCGTCCGCGCGGTCGGCGTCGTCCGCGCGAGCCGGCAGGCGCTGCTCGGCAACGTGAACGCGCTCGTCCCGATCCTGACCAACCTCGGCAAGGCCAGCAGCCGGCTGCCGGATGCGCTGAAGATCGGGCTGACCATCCCGTTCCCGGCGATGACCACCGCGAACGCGGTCCGCGGCGACTACGCGAACCTGTTCCTCACCCTCGACCTGCGCACCGGGAGCCTGCCCGACGTCGGCCGGCTCCTCGGCGGGCTGCCGATCGCGAACCAGCTCACCGACCCGGTGCAGGCTCCGCTCAGCGGAGGCACGAGCTCCGGCAGCACGGCGAGCGGGGCCGGGAAGCACCGCTCCCCGCAGCCGTCGGCCACGCCTGGGCCGAGCACGACGCCGAGCACCCCGGCGGGCTCGTCCTGCCTCCTCCAGCTGATCGGACTGTGCTGATGCTCCTCACCAGACTCGTCAAGAACCAGCTGCGGATCTTCACGGTCCTGGCCGCGTTCGCCATCGGGATGACGGTGTTCGTCTACGCCCGGATCCCGGCCATGGTCGGCGTCGGCGTCTACAACGTCTCGGTCGACTTCAACGACGCCAGCGGTCTCTACCCCAAGGCGCTGGTGACCTACGAGGGCGTCAAGGTCGGCCAGGTCGCCTCCCTGGAGCTGTCGCCGACCGGCACCGTCGCCGTCCTGCGCATCGACAACGGCACCAGGATCCCGGCCGACGCCATCGCCCAGCTGCACAGCACCTCCGCGATCGGCGAGCAGTACGTCGACCTCACCGGCACCGGCACCGAGAGCGGCCGGTACCTCGCCGACGGCGCCGTGATCCCGCCCGACCGCGCGATCGAGATGCCCCAGATCACCCCGGTCCTCGACAAGCTCAACACGCTGCTGAGGTCGGTGCCGAAGCAGCAGACGACCCGGGTGCTCGACGAGGTCGGCCAGGGACTCGGCGGCACCGGTCGCGACCTCGGCGGTGTCATCGACTCCACCAGCATCCTGCTCGCCGCCGCGCAGCAGCAGGTCGACGCGACCACCTCGTTGATCGCCTCGCTGCAGCCGGTGCTCGGCACCCAGGTCGCGCTGAGCCGCTACACCGGCGCCTACGCCCGCTCGCTGGACGCGTTGTCGACGGCGGTCGCCACGCACGACGGCGACCTGCGCGGGCTGCTGGCGAACGGGGCGCCGGGCCTCGACTCGCTCAGCTCGACGATCGACAGCCTGCAGCCGATCCTGCCCACGCTGCTGACGAACCTGACCACCGACGCCTCGGTGCTGCGGACCTACCTCCCCGAGCTGAAGGAGACGCTGGTCGTCTACCCGGCGACGATCGCCCGGCTGCAGTCCTCGGTGAACCCGCGGGCCGCCGAGGGTGACGTCCAGCTCGACATCCGCACCACGTTCGACGACCCGGCCACCTGTACGACGGGCTACCTGCCGCCGGCCGAGCGCCGCAGCCCCGCCGCGCGCGAGACCCGCAAGGTCGACACGCTGGCCCACTGCGCGGTCGCGTCGTCGAACCCGATGGTCGTGCGCGGCGTACGCAACCTGCCGTGCCCGAACTCCTCGTCCCGCGGCCCGCTCCCGTCCTCGTGCGGGATCCGGTTCCGCGGGGCGCGCCAGCTCGTCTCCCCGTCCGCGACCACCGCCTACGACCTGGCCCTGGGCCGCGGCACCTCGACCACCCCCTCCGGCAACAGCTGGAAGATCCTCGTCCTCGGACCGTTGGGACTGACCCCGTGAGCGACACCATGACCGAATCCAGCACCACCTCCAGCACCACCTCCAGCACCGCGCCGCTCGATCCGAGCGACGCCGCGCGCGGCCTTCGCGGCCGCTGGCGGGAGACCGCGGCCGGCGTCGTCGCCGTCGCGCTGCTCGCCATCGCCGGCTGGCGCGGGTATGCCTGGTGGCACCTGGACCGGCAGCAGGACGACCGGGCCGCGGCGATCACGGTGGCGTCCGCCGAGGTGACCGGGCTGATCAGCATCAACGCCTCCACCTCGCAGGCCGACATCGACACGCTCCTGGGTCGCGCCACCGCCGACTTCAAGGCACAGCTCGGCAAGCAGTCCGAGAGGCTGCGGAAGGCACTCGACAGCAACAAGGTGTCGGCGACCGGTTCGGTGGTCTCGGCCGGCATCGCGTCGTACGGCGACGACCGGGCGACCGTCATCGTCGCCGCTGCCGGCACGGTGAGGAACAGGAGCACGGCCGCCGCGCAGCCGCGCAACTACCGACTGCAGGTCAGCCTGCAGAAGACCGACGGCACCTGGCTGGTGTCGGGACTGGAGCTGGTGTCATGAGCAACCCGCGTACCCGCGCGGCCGCCATCGCGGCCGTCCTCGCGCTCGCCCTGGCCGCCGTCGTGATCACGTTCCTCGGCGCCCGCGGTGCCCAGGCGAGTGCCGATGCCCGCACCGACGCGCTCGCCGCGGCGAAGACCCGGGTGCCGGCCCTGCTGTCCTACCGCGTCGAGAGCCTCGCGTCCGACCTCGCGGTCGCCAACCAGCAGACCACGGGCAGCTTCGCCGCCGACTACGCCAAGATCCTCTCCAGCGTCGTCCGGCCGACCGCCACCAGGAACGGCATCAGCACCGACGCCGAGGTCTCCAGCGCCGGCGTCGTCTCCGGCGACGCGGACGAGGTCGTGGTGCTCGTCTTCCTCACCCAGACCACCACGAACAAGGCCCAGCGCCAGTCGGTCTCCGGGAGCCGGGTCGAGGTCACCATGCAGCACACCGGCGACACCTGGAAGATCGCCGGGCTGCAGCCGGTCTGACCGGGGAGGGCGTGGCGGCGGTCCGCTGAGCGGCGGGGCGAGGAGCGGGACAACGGCGGTTGTCCGACCCGCCAACGAGGTGGCGGACACCCGGCGGCGTACGGCACTATCGGCGCCACTGCCGCACTGCGAGAAGGTGTGAGAACAATGACGAGCGCCGTCCGCCTGCGGCCCGGGGTCTCGGCCAGCGACCGGGCCCACGCTGTGCGGGTGGCCGCAGGGCTCGTCGTCCCTGGTCTGTTCCTCGTCGCCCTCGACCGCCCGGCACTCATCATCTACGCGGTGTTCGGATCGTTCACCGGGATGTACGGCCGGACCGACTCGCGGGTCGTCCGGCTGCTGCACCAGTCGCAGGGAGCGCTGCTGCTGCTGACCGGGACCGCGGTCGGGATCCTGCTGGCCCACGCCCATGCCGGAGCGCCGACGGTGATCGTCGCGGCGGCCGCCTACTCGGTCGTCGGCTCGCTGGTCGCCGACTTCTTCGCGCTGCGCCCGGAAGGCCCGTTCTACGGGATCTTCGCGCTCGGCGCCCTGGCCGGCGTGCCACCGACGTTGCTGGACCCGGTCGCGGCCTGGCTCATCGCCGCCGCCGCCGCGGCGATCGCCATCGGCATCGGCCTCACCGGCGGTGACGCCAACCCGGTCACGCCGCGCGCGGTGACGCAGGCGTTCCGGCAGCAACGGGTCCGGGCGCGGCCCGCGGCCCTGCTGCACGCCGTCCGGTACGCCGTGGCCGTGGCGCTCGCCGGCTGCCTGGCGCTCGTCGTCGGGCTGAGCCATGTCAACTGGGCGATCGCCGGTGCCGCGGTGACGCTGGCCGCGGCCGACCCGCGCGGCCGGTTCTGGCGAGGGGTGCAACGCATCGTGGGCACCGTCGCGGGGCTGGGCATCACCGCGCTGCTGCTCGCATCGGGCCTGGGTCCGCGGTCCCTCGCGGTGGCCGTCGTGGTCCTGCTGTTCCCCGCCGAGCTCTTCATGGCGGCGAGCTACACGCTCGCGCTCGGCTTCTTCACCCCGATGATCATGCTGATGACCGAGCTGGCCGCGCCGATCGGCGTGCGGGAGCTGATCGAGACCCGCGCACTGGGCACCATGCTCGGGGTCCTCTGCGGCTTCGTCGTCACCTACGTGATCCGCGATCGGACCCGTCCGTAGCCACCTGGCCGAGCCGGTCGAGGAAGGTCCTGCGGTCCACGATCGCGCGGGTGACCGTCCCGCGTGCCAGGAGGCGGCCACTGACCGGCTCCACGGCCGTCACGTCGTAGTCGATCCAGCGGGCGGTCTGCTCGCGGATCGTCGCCGTGACGCTCACCGCGCTGCCGACCGGCGACGGTGCGAGGTGCTCGAGCTCGACCGCCGTGCCCACGGTGGTCTGGCTCTCGTCGAGGAGCGCCTGGGACACGTCGCAGGTCGCGGCCTCGAACCAGGCGAGCAGCCGCGGCGTACCCAGGCACGAGACGTCTCCCGACCCGATGGCGGCAGCGGTGTCGGACGCGTCGACGTGGTGGTCGGGCATGTCCTCGGGATATCACGGCCCGCATGCGCCCCGGAATCGCTGCGGTCGAGGACTGTGGGGGAGGACAAGCGACGCTGTCGGCATCGACGTCTCTCGTACGCCGAGGAGGGGTCCGCCACGCGGTACATTCGCGGCCATGCTGCGGTGCGATGCCAGGTGGTCCTGATGGGTGCTGTCGGGGAGCCTGTGCTGGCCGAGCTGGCGGCCTGGGCCGAGGACGAGCTGCCCGTCCTCGTCGCGCAGGCCTGCGCGATCGTGCGCGAGCGGATCCCGCTGTACGCGAGCGGCGACCTGGTCTCGGCCGCGGAGCTGGCCCGATCGGTCAACCAGAACATGCGGTTCATGGTCACGGCGCTCGCCGATCCCGAGGCTCCGCTGGACTTCGAGGTGCCGAGGGCGACCGGCCGCCGGCGCGCCGAGCACGGTGCTCCGCTGCCCGAGGTCCTGCAGGCCTACCGGATCAGCTTCGCGACGCTGTGGGACGCACTGGTCGCCCGCGCGCGGGCCGGCGACGTCGCCTCGTCGGAGTCGGTGCTGCTCGATGCCGCGAGCCGGGTGTGGCAGGTGACCGACGAGCACGCGGTGGCGGTGACCGAGGCCTATCGGCTGACGACCGCCGAGCTGATGCTCAAGCAGCAGCGGCGACGTGGCGCGCTGGTCGAGGCGGTGCTCACCGGCCAGACCGCGTCGGAGGCGGGGCCGTGGGACGCGGCGGCCCTGCTCGGGCTGCCGCCGGACGGGGACCTGGTCGTGGTCGCCGCCGAGACCCGCCGGCTCGCCGAGGAGGCGCTGCCGGGCATCGAGGCGGCGCTGGGGGCGGCCAACATCGCTTCGGCCTGGCGGCTGACGCCCGCGCTGCAGCTCGGCATCGTCGCCGTGCAGGAGAAACGGGTCGAGGAGATGCTCGAGATCCTCGGCTCCGTCGCCCGGACACGCGTCGGCGTCAGTCCGCGCTACCGCGCCATCGGCGGCTCGCCGCGAGCGCTCCAACTCGCCCGCGCGGCCCTCACCATGCGACCGGCGGGGTCGACCGGGGTGACGATGTTCGCCGACAGCCCGCTCGCGGCGCTCATGGCCCAGTCGCCGTCCGAGGGCGACCGGCTGGCCGAGGAGGTGCTGGGGAGCGTGCTGGCGCTCGCCGCGGACGACCGCGACGCGCTGCTCGACACGCTGTCGGCGTACCTCGACGCCGCCGGCTCCGCCGAGGCCGCCGCGACGGTGCTGCACTGCCACGCCAACACGGTCCGCTACCGCCTGCGCCGCATCCAGGAGCTGACGGGTCGCTCGACCTCGGACGCCTTCGCCCTCGCCGAGCTCGCCGCGGCGTCGTACGCCGTGAACATGGCGCGGGGCCGGCGGGCTCACAACCGCCTTTGATGCTGCGGACAAACCCGCCACGGCGCTCTTCTGCACGGCACCGTGCCGCGGCTAGTGTCGAACCATGGCGTCCATGAGTCCCCTCGAATGGCCGGTCCTGCGCCAGCTGCGCTCGGGTGACCGCTTCGGCCGTGGGCCTGCGGTGCAGTCCGCCCGGACGAAGGCGACGGAGTCACGCAACGCGACGGCCGACCGGGTCGTGCAGAGCGTGTGCCCCTTCTGCGCCGTCGGGTGCGGGCAGAAGGTCTACGTCAAGGACGAGAAGGTCATCCAGATCGAGGGCGACCCGGACTCGCCGATCTCGCGCGGCCGGCTCTGCCCCAAGGGCTCCTCGAGCGCGCAGCTCGTCAACAACCCGCTGCGCACCACCACGATCCGCTACCGCGCGCCGTACGCCACCGAGTGGACGGACCTGGACCGCGACGTCGCGATCGACATGATCGCCGACCGCTTCGTCGAGGCCCGGCGCCGCGGCTGGCAGGACCTCGACGACAAGGGTCGCAAGCTGCGGCGCACGATGGGCATCGCGTCGCTCGGCGGGGCCACCCTCGACAACGAGGAGAACTACCTGATCAAGAAGCTCTTCACCGCCGCGGGAGCGATCCAGATCGAGAACCAGGCCCGTATTTGACACTCCGCCACGGTTCCCAGTCTGGGAGCCTCGTTCGGCCGCGGAGGCGCCACCCAGTCCCTGCAGGACATGGCCAACGCGGACTGCATCGTCCTGATGGGCGGCAACATGGCGGAGGCCCATCCCGTGGGCTTCCAGTGGGTGACGGAGGCGAAGGCGCGCGGCGCCCGCCTGATCCACGTGGATCCGCGCTTCACCCGCACCGGTGCCGTCGCTGACCGCCACATCGCGATCCGGGCCGGGTCCGACATCGTGCTGCTCGGCGCGCTGATCAACCACATGCTCAGCAACGAGCTGTACTTCCGCGAGTACGTCGTCGCCTACACGAACGCGGCGACGCTCATCAACGAGGAGTTCCGCGACGCCGAGGACCTGGACGGCCTCTTCTCCGGCTTCGACCCGGAGACCGGCACCTACGACCGGTCGACCTGGGCCTACGACACCGAGGGCGACGCGATCCGGGACCACGGAGCCGACGTCGAGCACGGCGCCAGCGCGGGGGAGCGGGCCGCGGGGGACGAGCACGGCTCCGGAGGGCCCTCGCTCGAGCATGCGAACGTCCTGCGCGACGAGACCCTGGAGCATCCCCGGTCGGTGTTCCAGATCCTCAAGCGGCACTACACCCGCTACACCCCGGAGATGGTCGAGAGCATGTGCGGCATCAGCCGCGCCGAGTTCGCCTACCTGGCCGACTCGATCGCCGCCAACTCCGGGCGCGAGCGCACCACGTGCTTCGGCTACGCGACGGGGTGGACCCAGCACACCCAGGGAGCCCAGTTCATCCGCACCGCCGCCATCCTGCAGCTGCTGATGGGCAACGTCGGCCGTCCCGGCAGCGGGATCATGGCACTGCGCGGCCACGCCAGCATCCAGGGCTCCACGGACATCCCGACGCTGTTCAACCTGCTGCCCGGCTACCTCCCGATGCCGTCCGCCGGGCTGCACGACACCTTCCGCGACTGGGTCGACGGCATCGCGTCCAAGAAGCAGAAGGGCTACTGGGCCGACGCCGAGAGCTACGCCGTCAGCCTGCTCAAGGCCTACTTCGGCGACGCCGCCACCGCCGAGAACGACTGGTGCTTCGACTACCTGCCCCGGCTCAACGGCCCGCACAGCACCTATCAGACGTGCATCGACATGCTCGAGGACAGGGTCGACGGCTACTTCATCCTGGGCCAGAACCCGGCGGTCGGCTCGGCGAACAGCCGCCAGCAGCGGCTGGCTATGTCGCACCTGAAGTGGCTGGTCGTGCGCGACCTCAACATGATCGAGTCCGCGACCTGGTGGAAGGAGGGCCCGGAGATCGCGTCGGGTGAGCTGCGCACCGAGGACATCGCCACCGAGGTCTTCTTCATGCCGGCCGCCACGCACGTGGAGAAGGCGGGGTCGTTCACCCAGACCCAGCGGATGGTCCAGTGGCGCCACCAGGCGGTGCAGCCGCCGGGCCAGGCCCAGAGCGAGCTCGACTTCTTCTACGAGCTCGGGCTCAGGATCCGCGAGCGGCTGGCCGGCTCCACCGACGAGCGCGATCGACCGCTGCTCGACGTCACCTGGGACTACCCGCTCGACGAGCACGGCAACCCGGACCCCGAGGCGGTCCTGTCGGAGATCAACGGCTACTACGTCGACGGTCCCGACAAGGGCAAGAACCTGACGTCGTACACCCAGATGCGCCCCGACGGCAGCACCGCCGGCGGCTGCTGGATCTACACCGGCGTGTACGCCGACGCGACCAACCACGCCGCTCGCCGTACGCCGGGCGGCGGACCGGGCATCACCCAGTCCGAGTGGGGGTGGGTGTGGCCGGCCGACCGCCGGATCCTCTACAACCGTGCCTCCGCGGACCCCGACGGCAAGCCGTGGAGCGAGCGCAAGAAGTACCTGTGGTGGGACGAGGAGCAGGGCCGCTGGGTCGGGCCCGACGTACCGGACTTCCCGGTGGACCGGGCGCCGCACGCCCGGCCGGACCCGGACCTGGGCGGTGCCGCCGCGCTCGCCGGCGACGACCCGTTCATCATGCAGGCCGACGGGAAGGGCTGGCTGTTCGCGCCGCACGGCCTGGTCGACGGCCCGCTGCCGACGCACTTCGAGGCGCAGGAGTCGCCGGTCGGCAACGCGCTCTACGGTCAGCAGCAGGCACCCACACGCGTCATGTTCGCCCGCGAGGACAACCTGGACGCGCCGAGCTTCGGCGACCCGGGTGCCGGCGTCTACCCGTACGTGTTCACGACCTATCGGCTCACCGAGCACCACACGGCCGGTGGCATGAGCCGCTGGTCGCCGTACCTCGCCGAGCTGCAGCCGGAGATGTTCTGCGAGATCTCCCCGGAGCTGGCCGCCGAGCGCGGTCTCGAGAACGGCGGGTGGGCCACGATCATCTCCCCGCGTGCCGCCATCGAGGCGCGGGTCCTGGTGACCGAGCGGGTCAAGACCCTGACGATCAACGGCCGTGAGGTCCAGCAGGTCGGCCTGCCCTACCACTGGGGCCAGGGCAGCGACGCGGTCGTCGAGGGCGACGCCGCCAACGACCTGATCGGCGTCACGCTCGACCCGAACACCCAGATCCAGGAGTCGAAGGTCGGCTCCTGCGACGTCATCGCCGGCCGCCGGCCGCAGGGCGCCGACCTGCTCGCGCTGGTCCGGGCCTACCAGGAGCGCGGGGGAGTCACCATCGAGACCGACAACATCCGCATCACGCGGCATGCCGAGCACGTCGAACAGGAGGACTGATGGGGCAGCTCGCGGGGCCGACCGACCCGATCGCCGACGTCGACTGGCACACCCACCACCAGCGCAAGGGGTTCTTCACCGACACCTCCATCTGCATCGGCTGCAAGGCGTGCGAGGTCGCCTGCAAGCAGTGGAATGAGAACCCGCGCGACGGTGACCTGGAGCTGACCGGGTGGTCCTACGACAACACCCAGGCGCTGGGCGCCTCGACGTGGCGGCATGTGGCGTTCATCGAGCAGGGCGCCGAGCGGATCGCGGAGGCGAAGGCGTCGGGGCGGGCGCTGGTCGAGCTGGGGATGCCCACCCTGCGCGCCGCCGACGGCGCGGGCGCACGGACGCCGACCGAGGCGGGCTCCGAGCCGTACGTGCCCGACACCCCGGAGTTCCGCTGGTTGATGGCCTCCGACGTGTGCAAGCACTGCACGCACGCCGGCTGCCTGGACGTGTGCCCGACGGGAGCGCTGTTCCGCACCGAGTTCGGCACCGTCGTCGTCCAGGCCGACGTCTGCAACGGCTGCGGGACGTGCGTGGGCGGGTGTCCCTTCGGTGTCGTGGAGCGACGCAGCGACGGTACGGCGGCGCCGACGACCCGCGAGGGCCAGCGCAAGGGCGAGCAGCCCGACGTCCCCAAGCGAGGCGTCGCCCAGAAGTGCACGCTGTGCTACGACCGGCTGCTCGACGACGAGACGCCGGCGTGCGCGAAGACCTGTCCGACCACCTCCATCAAGTTCGGCGACCACGACGACATGGTCGCCCAGGCCCGCGAGCGCGTGGCCGAGCTGCACGCGCAGGGCATGACCGAGGCCCGCCTGTACGGCGCCAACGAGCTCGACGGCGTCGGCGGCATCGGCTCGGTCTTCCTGCTCCTCGACGAGCCGGAGGTCTACGGTCTGCCGCCGGACCCGCGCGTCTGCACCGCCGACCTGACGACCATGTACAAGCGTGCCGGGATGGCGATGCTGGGCATGGTCGGAGCAGCCACCCTCTCCTTCCTCAAGGGCCGCCGATGAGCACCTCGCCGTACGACAGCGTCCGCCCGCCGGAGATGCCGCGCAAGCGGCGCGGCGGCATGCGCAAGCGGGCCGCCGGCCTCCGCTCCGGCGGCAACGGCAACCACGAGGAGTCGATGGTCCCGCCCGTCGAGTTCAGCTCCTACTACGGGCACAACATCGTCAAGCCGCCGCCGTGGGAGTGGCCGGTGGCGCTCTATCTGTTCGTCGGTGGCGTCGCCGGCGGCTCGGGCGTCATCGCCGCCGGTGCGCAGCTGACGGGACGCGAGACCCTGCGCCGCAACGCCCGGCTCGGCGCGATGACCGCCGTCGGCATCTCCGGAGCGGCCCTGGTCGCCGACCTGGGCAAGCCCTCGCGGTTCTACAACATGCTGCGCACCTTCAAGGTCACCTCGCCGATGAGCGTCGGGTCCTGGATCCTGACCGCGTTCAGCCTCGGCCTCAGCGGGGCCGTGGCGAACGAGGTCGACCGGATGATGGGGGAGCGGCTGCCGCTCGGCCCGCTGCGCAGGCTGCTGCGGATCATCGAGGGCCCGGCCGGCCTGGAGGCGGGGCTGTTCGGTCCGCCCTTGGCCGGGTACACGGCCGTGCTGCTCGCCGACACCGCCGTACCGACCTGGAACGGTGCGCACCGCGACCTGCCGTTCGTCTTCATCAGCTCGGCGTCGCTGGCCTCCGGCGGTCTGGCCATGATCACCACGCCGGTCGCCGAGACCGGCCCGGCCCGTCGGCTGGCGCAGCTCGGCGTCGTCGGCGACATCATCGCCATGAAGTACATGGAGAGCCGGATGGACCCGGTGCTGCTCGAGCCCCTGCACCACGGCACGCCCGGAAGGCTGTTGAAGTGGTCGGAGCGGCTGGCGATCGCCGGCGGCGTCGGCTCGCTGTTCGCCGGACGGTCGCGGCCCGTCGCGGTGGCCTCGGGGCTCGCGCTGATGACCGCCTCGGCGTTCACCCGGTTCGGGGTGTTCGAGGCCGGCCTGCACTCCGCGAAGGACCCGCGCTACACCGTCGAGCCGCAGAAGCGGCGCCTGGCAGCCCGCCGCGCAGCAGGCATCACCGACGACTCGATCACCACGGCCGGCTGACCTCAGCGGATCTCGATGACCCCGGAGGTCGTGGTGTGGCCGATCACCGGGTAGCCCGGGACCTCGCCGACCACCAGGAGCCCCCCGGAGGTCTGGGCGTCGGCGAGCAGCAGGAGGTCCTCCTCGGCGACGCCGTCGGCGCGCAGGGAGGGCCGCACCCAGTCGAGGTTGCGGCGCGTTCCGCCCGACACGTGGCCGGCGTCCAGCGCGGCGCGCACCCCCTCCACGAGCGGTACGGCGCCGCGGTCGATCACCGCACCGACCCCCGAGGCGCGGCACATCTTGTACAGGTGCCCGAGCAGGCCGAACCCGGTGACGTCGGTGGCGGCCCGCGCGCCCGCGGCCAGCGCGGCCACGGACGCGTCGCGGTTCAGGGTGGTCATCACCTCGACGGCGGCGGCCGACACCTCGCCGGTCTGCTTGTGCAGGTTGTTGAGGATCCCCACGCCGATCGGCTTGGTCAGGGTGAGCGGCAGTCCCGCCTCGGCGGCGTCGTTGCGCAGCAGTCGAGCGGGGTCGGCGACGCCCGTGACGGCCATGCCGTACTTGGGCTCGGGATCGTCGATGGTGTGCCCGCCGATGACCGGGCAGCCCGCCTGCCGGGCGATGTCGAGGCCGCCGCGGAGGACCTCGGTCATCAGCTCCATCGGCAGGACATCGCGCGGCCAGCCGACGAGGTTGATCGCCATGATCGGCGTACCGCCCATGGCGTAGATGTCGGACAGCGCGTTCGCGGCGGCGATCCGGCCCCAGTCGTACGCGTCGTCGACGACGGGCGTGAAGAAGTCGGCGGTCGAGAGCACGGCGATGTCGCCGACGCGGACCGCGGCGGCGTCGTCGCCCGCGTCCAGCCCGACCAGGACGTCGGCCCCCACCTGCCCGGTCAGGCCGCGGACGGCGTCCTCCAGCTCGCCCGGTGGGATCTTGCAGGCGCAGCCGCCACCATGTGCGTAGCCGGTCAGGCGGATCGTGTCGGCGGTGCTCACCATCAGGAGGTTAGAGCAGTAGGTTGGTGGCCCGCGTGGAGGCGTCTGGGTTCCTGGTGGGCCCCCCGGTCTTCAACACCGAGGAGGCCGAGCATCTCGGTCTGGCGGGTTCGATTCCCGTCCGCCTCCGCCACGCGGCCATGGTCCAGTGCACGCATCGGGAGGGTCTGTCGATGAGCGAGGTCGATCCCCGGCGGCGGATCCCGCGGACCGACGCCCTGCTCGAGCTGCCCGAGGCGCTGGCGGCCCGCGAGCGTTGGGGCGAGGCGGTCGTGCGCTCCGTCGTCGTCGCCGCGCAGGATCGCGCGCGACGCGGCGAGCTGCCCCCGGAGGACGTCGCGGCCGCGGTGCAGGAGTCCCTGGCGTCCCGGCGCGCCGCCAGCCTCACCCCCGTCATCAACGCGACCGGAGTGGTGGTCCACACCAACCTCGGCCGCGCGCCGCTGTCCGACGACGCCGTGGCGGCGGTCGTCGCCGCGAGTGGGTACGTCGACGTGGAGCTCGACCTCGCCACCGGCCTGCGCTCCGGGCGCGGCACGGCGACCCGGGCCGCCCTGCTGCGGCGCTGTCCCGCGGCCGAGGACGCGCTCGTGGTCAACAACGGCGCGGCCGCCCTGGTGCTGGCGACGACGGCCCTGGCCGCCGGCCGGGAGGTCGTCATCAGCCGGGGCGAGCTCGTGGAGATCGGTGCCGGCTTCCGGCTGCCCGACCTGATCGCGTCCACCGGGGCCCGGCTGCGGGAGGTCGGGACGACCAACCGGACCCACCTCGGTGACTACCTCGCCGCGATCGGCCCCGAGACCGGGTGCGTGCTCAAGGTGCACCCGAGCAACTTCCGGGTCGAGGGCTTCACCAGCGAGGTGTCCCTGGCGGAGCTGCGTGCCCACGTGGAGGTGCCGCTCGTCGCGGACCTCGGCAGCGGGCTGCTCAAGCCGGACGCCACGCTGCCCGACGAGCCGGACGCCACGACGGCGCTGGAGGCGGGCGCCGACCTGGTGATCGCCAGCGGCGACAAGCTGCTCGGCGGACCGCAGGCCGGGCTGCTGCTCGGCCGTCGCGACCTGGTGCAGCGACTGGCACGGCATCCGCTCGCGCGCGCCGTACGCGTCGACAAGCTGACCCTGGCGGCGCTGGAGGCCACGCTCAACGGGGCGAGCGTGCCGGTGGAGCTCGCGATCCATGCCGACGCGGAGCTGCTGCGGCGGCGTACCGCTGAGCTGGCGGCAGAGCTCGGCGTGGACGTGGTCCCGCACGACGGTCGGGTCGGAGGGGGTGGGGCGCCGGGACACCCGCTGCACGGCTGGGCGCTGGCGCTTCCCGAGGCCGCCGCCGCACTGCTCCGGGCAGCGGACCCGGCGGTCCTCGCCCACACCCGGGGCGGGATGTGCCTGGTCGACCTCAGGTGCGTCCCGGAGCGCCAGGACACCGTCGTCGCGAAGGTCGTCGCCGAGGTGCTCGCCCGGCTGGGGGACGCCTGACGTGCACGTCGTCGCGACCGCGGGTCACGTCGACCACGGCAAGAGCACGCTGCTGCGCGCGATGACCGGGATGGAGCCGGACCGCTGGGCCGAGGAGCGGCGGCGCGGCCTGACCATCGACCTCGGCTTCGCCTGGACCACGCTGGCCTCGGGTCGCGACGTGGCCTTCGTGGACGTCCCCGGCCACGAGCGCTTCCTCGGCAACATGCTGGCGGGTCTGGGCCCCACCCCGGTCGTGCTCTTCGTCGTCGCGGCCGACGAGGGCTGGCGGGCACAGTCCGGCGACCACCGGGACGCGGTCGCGGCGCTCGGCATCGAGCACGGCGTGATCGTCTTGACCCGCGCGGACCGGGCACGGGGGTCGACCGACGACGTCCTGGCCGAGGTACGCCGGGAGCTGGCCACCACCGGTCTCGCCGACGCGCCTGCGGTGACGGTGTCGGCGGTCAACGGCACCGGCCTGGCCGACCTCGACCGGGCGCTCGACGGGGTGCTCGCCCGGCTCCCGGAGCCGCGCGTCGACGGCCGGGTGCGCATCTGGGTCGACCGCGCCTTCAGCATCACCGGAGCGGGCACGGTGGTCACCGGCACGCTGTCCTCGGGCACGGTCCGGGTGGACGAGCGCCTCCGGCTCGTCGGCGCACAGGGCGACCGGACCGTCACCGTGCGCGGCCTGCAGAGCGAGGGCCGGCCCGCGCCGGCGTTGGCGCCGGTCAGCCGGGTCGCGGTCAACCTGCGCGAGATCGCCGCCGACGACGTGCAGCGCGGCGACGCGCTGGTCACCCCGGGCGCCTGGTGGACCAGCGCCGTCGTGGACGTGCGGCGGGTCGGGAGCGGCGACGGGTTCGACCGGGTGCCCGAGCACGTGACCGCCCACCTCGGCACGCTCGCCCTCGCGGCGCGCCTGCGGCCCTTCTCGGCGGACCACGCCCGGCTCACCTTCGACCGAGCGGTGCCGGTCGGTGTGGGGGACCGGCTGGTGCTGCGCCAGCCCGGGGAGCGCATCCTCGGCGGCGCGCTGGTGCTCGACGTCGACCCGCCCGCGCTGCGCCGCCGCGGCGATGCCGCGCGGCGCGGTGCGCAACTGGCGGCGCTCACCCCGGAGTCGCGGCTCGCCGCCGAGGTCACCCGGCGCGGCGCGGTGGAGCGGGAGCTGCTGCGCCGCCTCGGCATCACCGGCGACGTACCGGACCAGGTGCTGGACGAAGGGGGGTGGCTGGTCGACCCCGGGGCCGTCGAGGCGTGGTCCGCACGCCTCCGCGAGCTCGTGGCCGAGGTCCACCGCACCCAGCCGCTGTCCCCGGGGCTGAGCCGGTCGGCGGCCGGCGACCTGCTCGGGCTGCCGACCGACGCGCTCCTGGACCGCGTCGCCGCCGCGGCCGGCGTGGCCAGTCGCGACGGCTACCTCCACGAGCCCGGCCACGACGGTCTCGGCGCTGCCGAGCCCGCGATCGCCGCTCTCGAGGCGCGGCTCGCGGAGCACCCCTTCCGGGCGCCGGAGGCGGACGACCTGGCCGCCGCCGGACTCGGTGCCCGCGAGCTCGGCGCCGCCGAGCGGGCCGGTCGCCTGCTGCGGCTCGGCGACGGCGTGGTGCTGCTGCCCGACGCTCCGGCGCGAGCGATGCGGGTCCTGGCCGGCCTCCAGCAGCCGTTCACGACCAGTGATGCCCGGCGCGCTCTGGACACGACCCGGCGGGTCGTCATCCCGCTGCTCGAGCACCTCGACCGGCGCGGCTGGACCCAGCGGCTGGACGGTGTCCTGCGCCAGGTGGTCCGGTAGACCAACCACCTTTGTCGGGTCCGACCAATCTTGCTCCGATCGGCGCGGTGGGTCTTGCCGGTCGCGGCGCCCTGCGGGAACGTCGGGCGGTGTCATCGCGCACCGTGACGGCACGGTGCTCGGGAGAGGACGGCCAGGATGAGTGGATACAACACGCCTCCGGAGACGGTCGTCGCGGCCGTCGCGTCGGGTGAGGCCAAGGCCAACCAGCGCGTGTCGACGATGGTCGTCAGCGGCTTCCTCGGCGGCGCCTACATCGCCTTCGGCGGCCTGCTCGCCATCGTGTCCAGCTCGGGACCGGCCGCCCACTGGGGCGGTGCCACCAGCCTGATCACCGGCGTGGTGTTCAGCCTCGGCCTGATCCTCGTCGTCATCGCGGGCTCGGACCTGCTCACCGGCAACTTCATGCTGCTGCCCCTCGCGGCCATGGCACGCCGGATCACCCCGAAGCGCCTCGCCCTCAACTGGGCGGTCGTCACGGTGATGAACCTGGTCGGTGCGCTCGTCGTGGCGTACTTCATCGCCTACCAGACCGGTGTCGTCGGGAGCCACGCCACCGACCTCGCCCACCTCGGATCCGGAGCGACCCCGACCTCCTCCGACGCCGCCTACGAGCGCCTCGCGGCGATCGCGACCGGCAAGGCGCACATCGAGTCGCACCTCCAGGTCCTCCTGCGCGCCATCGGCTGCAACTGGCTGGTCTGCCTCGGCGTCTGGCTGGCGCTCGCGGCCAAGGACGTCGGCGGCAAGATCCTCGGCATCGTCTTCCCGATCACCGCGTTCGTCGCCCTCGGCTTCGACCACGTGGTCGCCAACATGTTCTTCCTCCCGCTCGCCCTGTTCGCCGGTGTCCCGGACGTGACGCTCGGCAACACGCTCGTGAACCTCCTCCTCGCCTTCGTCGGGAACCTGGTCGGCGCCGCGGTCTTCGTCGCGGGCGCCTACTGGGCGATCTACGGCAGGACCGTCGCCGAGCTCGCGGACTCCACCACCTGATCGGAGCGGTCCCGCTCACGCACGCGCAAGGAGGACCCCCATGATCGCCCTCGTCGTCGATCCGCCCGGGCTGCTGCCGGCCCGCGAGCAGATGGCCCTGTCCCTGGGCTGGCACATCGTCATGTCCTGCTTCGGGGTGGCCTTCCCCGCGATGATCTTCGCGATGCACCGGCGCGGCATCCGTCGCGACGATCCGGTCGCGCTCGAGCTCGCCCGGCGCTGGTCGAAGGTGGCCGCGGTGCTGTTCGCGATCGGGGCGGTGTCCGGCACGGTGCTCAGCTTCGAGTTCGGGGTGCTCTGGCCGGGGCTGATGAGCCGCTTCGGCGACGTACTGGGCCTGCCGTTCGCCTTCGAGGGGCTGTCGTTCTTCGTCGAGGCGATCTTCCTCGGCGTGTACCTCTACGGGTGGGGGCGGATGAAGCCGCGCGTCCACCTGCTGGCGCTGCTGCCGATGATCAGCGCCGGGGTGGCCGGCACCTTCTGCGTGCTCGCGGTGAACGCCTGGATGAACTGGCCCACGGGGTTCCGGATCGTCGACGGCCGGGTCACCGACGTCAACCCGTGGCGGGCGATGTTCAACGCGCGGGTCTGGCTGGAGTTCGCGCACATGTGGGTCGGCGCGTTCATGGTCGTCGGCTTCACCATGGCGGGCGTGTACGCCGTCGGCATGCTCCGCGGCCGCCGCGACGAGCACCACCGGCTCGGGTTCCTCGTGCCGTTCGTGTTCGCGAGCGTGGCGGCGCTGGTGCAGCCCGTGATCGGCCACGTGCTCGGGTTCGGCATGGACAGCCACCAGCCCTCGAAGCTCGCCGCGTTCGAGTACGCCGAGACCACGACCGACGGTCCCTCGCCGCTCCGCATCGGCGGTATCTACCTCGACGGCAAGGTCCGCTGGACGCTCGACATACCGCGTGTCGGATCGCTGGTCGCCGAGAACTCCCTCACCAAGCCGGTCACCGGCATGGACACCGTCCCCCCGGCCGACCGCCCGGTCGACGCCGAGATCAACACCGCCCACTGGGCCTTCCAGTCGATGATCGGCCTCGGCAGCACGCTGGCGCTCGGTGTCTCGCTGTTCTGGTTCGCCCGGTGGCGCCGCCGGGACCTGTTGCGCAGCAAGTGGTTCCTCCGCGCGTGCGCACTCGCCGGCCCGGCCGCCGTCCTGGCCCTGGAGTGCGGGTGGACGGCGACCGAGGTCGGCCGCCAGCCCTGGGTCGTCTACGGCTACCTGAAGACGATCGATGCGGCGAGCACGCACGCGGGCCTGTGGTGGCTGTTCGGCAGCACGGTGGTCGTCTACTCGGCGATGACCGCCGGAGCGGTCGTCGTACTGCGCTCCATGTCCCGTCGCTGGCGCGCGGGCATGGTCGACCTGCCCAGCCCGTACGGGCCGGCGCTGGCGGTCGAGCGGCGATGACCTTCCTCGCCTACGCCGTCTGCGCGGCCCTGTTCGCCGGGGTCGTCGCCTACGCGATCTTCGCGGGCGCCGACTTCGGCTCCGGCTTCTACGACCTGACCGCGGGCGACGCCCGGCGCGGCTCCGAGCTGCGCACCCTCGTCGACCACAGCATCGGCCCGGTCTGGGAGGCCAACCACGTCTGGCTGATCTACGTCCTGGTGGTCTGGTGGACCGGCTTCCCGGTGTCCTTCGCGGCCGCGATGACGACGCTGATCATCCCCATCCTGCTGGCCCTGCTCGGGATCGTCCTGCGCGGCGCGAGCTTCGCGTTCCGCAAGTTCGCCGCGACGCTCGACCAGGCGCGCCTGTTCGGGGTCGTCTTCGCGTCGTCGTCGTTCATCACCCCGTTCTTCCTCGGCGCCGCGGCCGGTGCGATCGCCTCGGGTCGTGTCCCGGCCCAGGGGTACGGCGACGTGTGGAGCTCCTGGCTCAACCCGACCTCGATCTTCGGCGGCCTGATCGCGGTCGGCACCTGTGCGTTCCTCGCGGGCGCCTTCCTCACCGCGGACGCCGAGCGCAGCGGGCACGACGAGCTGGCCGAGGAGCTGCGCCGGCGCGCGCTGGTCGTCGGCGTCGGCACGGGAGTGATCGTCTTCGGCGCGCTCGTGCCGCTGTTCCGTGACGCCAGGACCCTGAGCCACGGACTGATCGGGCCGGCCTCTCCGCTGATCGTGCTGTCGGCGCTGTCCGGCGGCGCCACCCTGCTCCTGCTCTGGACGCGCCGGTACGCCGCCGCCCGCATCGGCGCCGTGGCGGCGGTCGTGTGCGTGCTGGCCGGCTGGGGTGTGGCCCAGTTCCCGTGGCTGCTGGTGGACCAGGTCCCGATCGTCGATGCTGCCGGGGCCTCCGCCACGTTGTGGGCGCTGCTCCTGGTCGTCGGCCTCGCCGGCGTGATCGTGCTCCCGTCGCTGGTCTACCTGTTCCGGCTCACCCAGTCCGAGACGTGGTCGCGCGACGGACACGCGCCGGTCGGCGTACCCGGCGGCGTACCGGCTCTGCCGCGTCCCGCCGTCGCGGGCATGCCGGTGCCGCGCGGCACGGGTCCGGACTCCGTGCCCCTGAGCGTCGTCGCCGCCGCGGCGGTCGTGCTCGCGATCGCGGCGCGATGGCTGAAGCGGCGGCCGTGACGGTGGCGGGGGAGCGCTTCCTGGTCATCGGCGCGACGACGCTCGCACGCCGTGTCTGCGCGGCGCTGGCCGACCGCGGCCACACCGTCCACCACCTGCCGGCGCCCGACGACGCCGAGTTGCGGTCCTCGCTGCGGCGATCGGTGTCCGGGGTGGCGATCCTGCTGCACCAGGACGACGTGGGGCTGCGCTACGCGCTGGCCGCGGCCCACTTCGCCCCCGGCGTACCGCTCATCGCGGCGATCTTCGACGCGACGATGTCCGAGGAGCTGCGCCGGCTGCTGCCCGGGTGCCTCGTCACCTCGCCGGCCGAGCTCGCGGCGCCCGTGCTGGTCGCGGCCTGCCTCGACGAGGGTGCGGCCGTGTTCCCGACCGGCAAGGCGCGGGCCGAGGCGGTCGGGGTCGCGCCGGGTGGAGTCGTCGTGCGGCCCTGGCACCGCTCCTACTCCGACCGGATGCGGGCACTGCGCGGCCGGGTCTCCGGCCAACTGCGTCCGCACGACGCCGGGAGCCGCATCCTCTACCTCGGCCTGGGCGGAGCCACCCTGGCGCTGCTGTGCGACTGGACCTGGCTGGTCAGCATCGGTACGCCGTGGCCCGAGGCCTTCCAGGAGGCCGCCCAGGTCGCCGCGACCGTCGGCCCCGAGGGCCACCACGGCGAGGCGTACGGCGTGTTCGCGGGCCTGGCCATGCTGCTGTCGGTGCTGTTCACCGGCATGTTCACCGCCGGCCTGGTCGACATGCTGCTGGGCCCGCGGCTGATCGGACTGTTCGGGTCGCGGGCGCTGCCCCGATCCGGCCACGTGGTCGTGATCGGGCTGGGCCAGGTGGGCCTGCGGCTGTGCCGCCACCTGCAGACGCTCGGCATCCCCGTCGTGGGGGTGGAGCGCGACGGGGATGCCCGCTGGGTCGCCGTGGCCCGCAACCTCGGGATCCCGGTCGTGATCGGGAACGGCGTGGACCGCGCGGTCCTCGAGCGGGTCCGGATCAGGTACGCCGTCGCGCTGGCCGCGGTCGGCTCGGCGGACCTGGACAACATCTCGGTCGCCGTGTCGGCCCGAGGCGTCGCCCCGGGCACGCGGATCGTCGTGCGTGCCGGCGAGCACGAGCTGATCAGCGAGACCGCGTCGCTGATCCCGCTCGGCGAGACCCGCGACGTGACCCGGCTGAGCTCGGCGTACGTCGTCGCCCGGCTCCTCGGGGTCGAGGCCGACCACGTCCTGCTCGACGGCAACCGTGTGCTGGTGCTGCGCCCGTCCGGCGAGCCCGTCGAGTGGAAGACCGCCCGCCCCCATGGCTGTGCCCATGTCGCGCCGTCCTGAGCCGTCGGGACCTGTGGACCGGGAGGAGGTCGTCGTGCTGCCCCGTCGTTGACCCGCGCCCTTCCTCGCCGCCCGGTCGGGCGGCTCCGCACACCCCACAGATTCGGAGACACAGCCATGCCCGGAACCCTTCCTCCCGCCCTCGACGCCCGCCTGGACCAGATCGTCGAGGAGATCGTCGCGCCCCAGGCCGCCGCGGTCGACGCCGACGGCGCCTTCCCGAAGGCCGCCGTCGAGGCCCTGGCCGAGGCCGGCCTGCTCGCCCTGACCGTCCCCACCGAGCTCGGCGGCGAGGGCCTCGGCCTCGACGCCGCCGCGGACCTCGTACGCCGGCTGGCAACGGCCTGCAGCTCGACCGCGATGGTCGTGACGATGCACTACGCCGCCACGGCGATGCTGGTCACCGCCGGTCACACCGCGTCACTCGAGGCGATCGCCGCGGGCCGCCACCTGAGCACCCTCGCGTTCTCCGAGCGCGGGTCCCGCAGCCACTTCTGGGCGCCGATGAGCACCGCCACCGCCGACGGGGACCAGGTCGTGCTGGACGCCTTCAAGTCCTGGGTCACCTCGGCCCACCACGCCGACAGCTACGTGTGGTCCTCGCGGCCGCTGGCGGCCGACGGCGCGATGACCCTGTGGTACGTCGACAGCAGCGTCGCCGGCCTCTCGTCGCCGGACGCGTTCGACGGACTCGGCCTGCGCGGCAACGACTCCTGCCCGGTGGTCGCCGACGGCGTACGGATCCCGCGCGGGGCCATGCTGGGCGAGGACGGCGCGGGGCTCGATCTCGCGCTCGGCCACGTGCTGCCGGTGTTCCTCGTGCTCAACGCCTCCGCCGGGCTCGGCGCGATGCAGGCCCTCACGGCCGCCACGGCCGCGCACCTGACCGGCACCTCCCTGGAGCACCTGGGCCAGTCGCTGGCCCAACAGCTGCCGGGCCGCACCCGCCTGGCCGAGATGAGCATCGAGACCGACCGCACCCGGGCCCAGATCGCCGACGCGATCGCGGCGGCGAGCGCCGGCCTCGAGACCGCACCGCTGCTCGTGCTCCAGACCAAGGCCGCTGCGGACCGGAGCGTCGCGCTCGTCTCCGATCTGGCCATGACGGCGTGCGGGGGCGCCGCCTTCCGCAAGGAGCTGGCCGTGGAGCGCCGCTTCCGCGACGCCCGTGCCGCGCGGGTGATGGCGCCCACCACCGATGCGCTGCTCGACATCATCGGCCGGGCGCTGACCGGTCTGCCTCTGCTCGGGGAGGCGTGATGGCGCTGCTCATCGGCTCGGTGGCCTACGACCCGAAGGTCGTCACGATCTGGGACGGCTTCCGTGCGTACTTGCGCACCCAGGGGGTCGAGACCGACTACGTCCTCTACTCCCACTACGAGCGCCAGGTCGAGGACCTGGTCGCCGGCCGGATCGACCTGGCGTGGAACTCGCCCCTCGCGTGGGTCCGCGCCCGCAGGCTGGCGCATGCGCGGGGAGTGACGGTCTCGCCGATCTTCATGCGCGACACCGACCGCGACCTCCGCTCGGCCGTCATCACGCGTGCCGACAGCGGGATCGAGACCCTGCCCGAGCTGAAGGGCAGGCGGATCGGAGTGGGCGCGATCGACTCGCCGCAGGCGACGCTGATCCCGCTGTCGTACCTGCGTGCCGAGCTCGGTGACGACCTCGACGTGGTCCGGTACGACGTCGGGGTCGGCCTGCACGGCGACCACGTGGGCGGCGAGCGGGACGCCGTGACCGCGCTCATGACCGGTGACGTGGACGCGGCCTGCGTGCTCGATGCCAACCTGCTGCTGTTCAGCAGGGAGGGCACCGCGCCGTCCGGCTCCCTGCGCGTCCTCGGGCACACCGACCTCTTCGACCACTGCATGATGACGGCCGGTCCGGCCGCGGACCCGGCGGAGGTGGAGCGGCTGACCGAGGTCTTCCTGGCGATGTCGTACGCCGACCCGCAGGTACGCCGGCTGCTGGACCTCGAGGGCCTCACGGCCTGGCTCCCCGGCAGGACCGGGGGCTTCGCCCAGCTCGAGCGCGCGGTCGACGAGACCGGCTTCTACTCCGCGGAGGGGACCGTCGATGCCGCCGGCTATCGACCTTGAGCACCTCGCCCTCGACGAGGGCGGGCACCTGCTCGTGGCTCGGGCTCTCGCCGACCTGGGGGGCGGCGAGAGCCTGGAGGTGCGGGGCTACGACCCGGCGCTCCCGCTGATGCTCGGCGCCTGGTGCCGGGCGAGGGGGCACCGGGTCGAGCCCTGGGCCGAGCCCGAGGGAGGCGTGCAGCGCGTGACGGTGCACAAGGGCGATGCCGACGACCGGCGCTGGGCGGGCGCGACGCGCGCGGGCAGCGCCGACGTACCTGCCGCGGTCGCTGACCGCCGGTGGGGCCTCGCGGCGCGGGGAGCGCTGGTCGAGGAGGGCGGACCGCCGCTCGATGTCGCCTGGGTCGAGCGCGACCACGTCTGGGCCGACATCGCCCCCACGCTCTACGCGCGCGCCGCCGCGTCGCAGTGGGACCCGGCGACCGTCATCGACTGGACCCCCGAGGTGGTGCCCGAGGACATCGAGGACGCCGTCGTCCAGGTCATGACCTACCTGGTCGAGAACGAGCAGGCGGCGCTGATGATCCCGGCCCGCATGCTCGCCTCGCTGCACCCGCACTACCGCGAGGTGATGCAGCTGCTCGCGTCCCAGGTCGCCGACGAGGCTCGCCACGTCGAGATCTTCACCCGGCGCGCGCTCACCCGCCGCGACCGGATGGGTACGTCGAGCGTGGCCGGTCGGGAGTCGCTGCAGACCCTCCTCGACGAGCCGGACTTCACCCTGGCGTCGTTCCTGCTCTCGGTGCTGGGGGAGGGCACCTTCGTGGACCTGCTGCAGTTCCTCCACACCCACGCCCCGGACCGGATCACGGCCGACGTCACCCGCCTCGCGGCGCGCGACGAGGCCCGCCACGTGGTGTTCGGGGTCGCGCACACCACCCACCTGACGCGCAGCGACCCGGCCTTCCTCGGGCGCCTGCGGGGCGCCATCGAGCGACGGCACGACGCGCTCCGCGAGACCAGCGGCCTCAACGAGACGGTGTACGACGCCCTGGTGCTGCTCGCCGCGGGATCGTGGGAGCCGGCCGCGATCAGGCGTGGCTGGCTGGCCGTGCAGGACCTGCAGGCCAGGATGGACCAGGGGCGCCGTCGACGGCTCGCCGCGATCGGCTTCCCCGACGACGAGGCGGCCGAGCTGTCCGCACTGCACACCCGCAACTTCATGTGAGACGAGGATCCCGCTGTGAAGACAGAGCCCCAGACCCAGGCCGTTCTCGCGCCCCTCAGCGACGCGGCGATCTTCCTGACCCTCACGGTCGACCCGGGCGGCGAGACCACGGTCCGTGAGCTCCTCGGCGAACTGAGCGGGCTGCGCCGGTCGGTCGGCTTCCGCGTCCCCGAGGCGACGCTGAGCTGCGTCGCCGGCATCGGGTCGGACCTGTGGGACCGGATGCTGGAGGCCCCGCGACCGATCCACCTGCACCCGTTCGCGGCCGTGGAGGGGCCGAAGCACCAGGCGCCCTCCACGCCGGGCGATCTGCTGCTGCACCTGCGCGCGAGCCGCATCGACATGTGCTTCGAGCTCGCCCAGCTCGTGGTGCAGCGGCTGGACGGCGCCGCGCGCGTGGTCGACGAGGTGCACGGCTTCCGGTCCTGGGACGAGCGCGACCTGCTCGGCTTCGTCGACGGCACGGAGAACCCCGAGGGCTCCGCCGCGAGCGCGGCCGTCCTGATCGGCGACGAGGATCCGGCGTACGCCGGCGGCAGCTATGTCATCACGCAGAAGTACCTGCACGACATGGCGGCCTGGCAGGCGCTCACCGTCGAGCAGCAGGAGGCGGCCATCGGCCGCACCAAGCTCAACGACGTGGAGCTCGCCGACGACGTCAAGGCGGCCGACGCCCACACCCGGCTGACCGTGATCGAGGAGGACGGCGTCCAGCGCCAGATCCTGCGCGCCAACATGCCGTTCGGCAGGGTCGGCGCGGCCGAGTTCGGCACCTACTTCATCGGGTACGCCGCCGACCCGGGCGTCACCGAGGAGATGCTGCGCCGGATGTTCGTCGGCGAGCCCGCCGGGACGACCGACCGGATCCTCGACTTCTCCACCGCCGTCACGGGAAGCCTCTACTTCGTGCCGACCACCGACTTCCTGGACGGACTCGGCGAGTGACCGCGGCCGCGGCCGAGCCGGCCGGCGGGGAGAGCCTGTTCACGGTCGTGCTCGCCCTCACGGCGAACGCCCTCGTCGCGATCGCCAAGACCGTCGCGGCGGTGATCACCGGCTCGCCGTCGATGACCGCGGAGGCCGCGCACTCGTGGGCCGACACCGGCAACGAGGTGTTCCTGCTGATCGGCGAGCGCAGGGCCGCGCAGCCCCCGGACGCCCGGCACCCGCTGGGCTACGCGCGGGTCGGCTACATCTGGTCGATGTTCGCCGCCTTCGGCCTGTTCACGGTCGGTGCCGCGGTCTCCATCTGGCACGGCATCCAGGCACTGCGTGCGCCCGACGAGGGGGCGTCGTACCTGACGGCGTACGTCGTCCTCGCCGTCTCCGCCGCTCTCGAGGGCACCTCCTTCCTGCAGGCGCTGCGCCAGACCCGGGCGGGAGCCGTCGCGCGTCGGCTGCACCCGCTGCGCTACGTGCGGATCACCTCGAACCCGATGCTGCGCGCGGTGTTCCTCGAGGACCTCTCGGCGCTGGTCGGCATCGCGATCGCCGCGGCCTGCATCGGGCTGCACCAGGCGACGGGGGAGGCCGCGTGGGACGCGGTGGGCTCGATCGTCGTCGGCATCCTGCTGGGCGTGGTGGCGCTGTTCCTGATCCGGCGCAACATCGACTTCCTCACCGGCGAGTCGGTGACTCCGCTCGCGCGCAACCGTGCACTGGAGGCCCTGCGGGCCCACCCGGACGTCGAGCGGGTCAGCTTCCTGCGGATGGAGTGGCTCGGTGCCGACCGCATCTACCTGGTCGCCGCGGTCGACCTCACGGGCGACGCCCCGGAGTCGGCCGTGGCGGCGCGTCTGGCCACCATCGCCGACGCGCTGGAGGCCCGCCGCGAGATCGAGCGCGCCGTGCTCACCCTGACCCGCCCGGGCGACGCGACCGACCTCGCCCCGGACGAGCTGCCGGGCTGGTACCTCGCCGACTGAGCCCGACGGGACCCGACGGGATGCGTCGGACGGTGGCCCTACCTTCGGGGCATGGACCAGGACTACGGCATCCGCGACCTCGCCCTCGCCCACGTCGACGCGGCGCGGTTCGCCGACAAGCACCCCGACCTCGCGTCCTTCCACACCGGCCGGCTGCGGGCGCTCTCGGCGGCCTTCGCCGCCGGTGCTGCGGGCAAGCTCGACCCCTTCGACCGCGACTGCCTGGAGGGGCTGGCGGAGTCGACCGTCACGACCCTCGTCGGGCTGCACTCGCCGTTCGCGAGCTACCTCGAGGCGCCGAGCTGCATCATCGACCTGTACGTCGTGCACGCCCGGCCCATCAACGAGAGCCTCGACGGGGCCAGGCGCTCGCTGGAGGACCTCCTGGCCGGCGTGCTCGCCTCGCTGCACGGGCTTCCGGGGGACCGGACGGTCACCGCCGACGAGCTCCGGACACAGGGGTTCGACCCGGCGGAGCCGTGGCCCGACGAGCTCGACTACCTCTGACGGCCGCGGGGATGGGATTCTTCCGGCACGCACCGATGGTGCGGGAATCCTTTCGAGCTGAGCGGGTTGTGCTGACGTGAGCATGGAGCAGATCGCCTGGAACCAGGTCTACCGGAGCATGCACGGCCCGGACGAGCAGCGCGCGTTCAACCGCGCCACCGCGGCGCGGATCCTGCGCTTCGCGCGGCCCCACCGGCGCAAGCTGATCGGGTTCCTGGTGCTCAGCGTGCTGACGGCCGGCCTGGCCGTGGCGACGCCGGTGCTCGCCGGGAAGGTGGTCAACGCGATCGTCGCGGGCGACAGCCGGCGTACCGTCGTGATCCTGGCCCTGGTGATCGCCGCGCTGGCCGTGGCGAACGCCGCGATGGGACTGGTGTCCCGGCTGCTGTCGGCCCGCATCGGCGAGGGCCTGATCCTGGACCTGCGCACCAGCGTCTTCGACCACGTCCAGCGGATGCCGATCGCGTTCTTCAACCGCACCCGGACCGGTGCGCTCGTCAGCCGGCTCAACAACGACGTCATCGGCGCCCAGCGCGCGTTCAGCTCGACGCTGTCCGGCGTGGTCGCCAACCTGGTCTCGCTCGTCCTCACGCTCGTGGTGATGCTCGGCATCTCCTGGCAGGTCACCCTCCTGGCGCTGGTCCTGCTGCCGGTGTTCGTGGTCCCCGCGCGCCGGATGGGCCGCCGTCTCGCGGGCATCCAGCGGGAGGCCGCCGGCCACAACGCCGCGATGGGCGACCAGATGACCGAGCGGTTCTCCGCGCCGGGCGCCACCCTGGTCAAGCTCTTCGGCCGGCCGCAGCAGGAGTCGGTCGAGTTCGCGGCCCGCGCCGAGCGGGTCGCCGAGATCGGGGTGCGGACCGCGATGGTGCAGACCACCTTCGTCACCGCGCTCACGCTGGTCTCCGCGATCGCGGTGGCGGTCGTGTACGGCGTCGGCGGCTCCCTGGCCCTCGGCGGCTCGCTCGACGCGGGCGACGTGGTCGCGCTCTCCCTGCTGCTGACCCAGCTCTACGCGCCATTGACGGCGCTGGCGAGCGCGCGGGTCGACGTCATGAGCGCCCTGGTCAGCTTCGAGCGGGTCTTCGAGGTGCTCGACCTCGAGCCGCTGATCGTCGACCGCCCGGACGCGGGCGAGGTGCCGGCCGGACCGGTCGCCGTCGAGCTCGACGACGTGCACTTCGCCTACCCGAGTGCCGACAAGGTCTCGCTCGCCTCGCTGGAGGCGGTCGCGACCCTCGACACCCGCGGTGGGGTGGAGGTGCTGCACGGTGTCTCGTTGCGTGCCGAGCCCGGCCAGGTGGTCGCGCTCGTCGGCTCCTCGGGCGCCGGCAAGTCGACCATCGCCCAGCTCGTGTCCCGTCTGTACGACGTCGACGCGGGCGCCGTACGGCTCGCGGGTGTCGACGTGCGCGACCTCACGGCGGACTCGATCCGCGCGACCGTCGGCATGGTGACCCAGGACGGCCACCTCTTCCACGACTCCATCCGCGGCAACCTGCTGCTGGCCCGGCCCGAGGCGACCGAGGACGACCTGTGGGACGCGCTGACCCGCGCCCGGCTCGCCGACATGGTGGGCAGCCTCCCCGACGGGCTGGAGACGGTCGTCGGTGAACGGGGCTACCGGCTCTCCGGCGGCGAGCGCCAGCGCCTGACGATCGCGCGGCTGCTGCTCAAGCAGCCCCGCGTCGTCATCCTCGACGAGGCCACGGCCTCGCTCGACTCGACGTCGGAGGCGGCGGTCCAGGCCGCGCTGAACGAGGCGCTCGCGGGCCGCACGGCGCTGGTCATCGCGCACCGGCTCTCCACGATCCGCGCCGCCGACGTGATCCTCGTGGTCGAGGACGGCCGGATCGTCGAGCGCGGGACGCACGAGGACCTGGTCGGTGCGGGAGGCCGCTACAGCGAGCTCTACCGGACGCAGTTCGCCGAGTCCGCCCTCCCCGCCTGACGTCGCGGGCGCGAGCCCGGACGTCCGATTTTCCGAGGCTTGTCGGTGTCGTGAGCAGGGCCTAGAACGAAAGGCGTACCGGACGTCCGACGATCGGAGGCTGATCTCGTGAGACCACAGGACCTGCTCGTGCTCCGGAGGATCCGGTGGATCTCTGCGGTGCTCATCGCCTTCGCCTGCCCGGTGCTGGCATCAGCATCCGCCGTCGCGGTCGAGCCCGGTCGGGTGTCCGCGAGCGTCGACGTGACGGTGCCGGCGGCGATCCTCACCCAGGAGTGCGGCTTCCCCGTCACCGCCCATCTCGAGGGAACCGTGACCACCACCGACTTCGTGGACCGGAGCGGGACCTTCTCCAAGGAGATCGACCAGAACCACCTGGTCCAGAGCTTCAGCGCCAACGGTCGTGTCCTCGTCGGGCGCACGAGCCAGCCGATCGTGACGACCGCCCGGCCCGACGGGTCCTTCAGCGTCGCCTTCATGGGCAGCGAGTCGATGTTCACGGTGCCCGGTGCGGGCGCCGTGCTGGGCAACGTCGGACGGCTGGTCCTGGTCTTCGATGCAGACGGCGACGTGCAGGTCGTCCAGGAGACCGGACAGCAGCTGGGCGACCTCGCGGCGGTCTGCGCGGCCCTCGCGGGGCCTACTTCATCGGCAGGCTGATGTCGGCGGTGTTGGTGGTCCCGCCGGTCACTCCGGCGCGGTCCTTGAACGGCGCGCCGCCGTTCCACTGGCGCGTGCTCACGACGAGCGTGTAGGCGCCGGCCGGGACGCTCGCGCGGTACGTCCCGTCGGAAGCGATCCGGGCGACGGTCCGGCTCCCGTCGTCACCGACCAGGGTCACGGTGCCGGAGCGCACCGTGATGCTGGTCATCCCGTCCATCGTGACGCGACCGGTGAGGGTGCCGGGGCTCGCGGGCGGCCCGACGCTGATCGAGCCTCCACGGGCGGGGTGCGACGGCGGAGCGATGAGCTCCCAGACCAGCTTCGGCGCGTCGACACGGGGAGCCTGCATCCGCATCGCGAAGGTGACCGGCACCCCGGCGGGCAGGTACGGCGTTCCGCTCGGGGTCCGGTAGGGCACCGCGGCGCAGTTGAGCGCGTGATCGGTGACGACGTCGGCCCCCTTCACTCCGGTGTAGGCAGCGATCCGGTAGTCCGGACACGGGTCCAGGCTCAGGTCGTGCCGGCTGGTCAGGGTGACGGTGAAGTCGACCGCCCGGCCCGGCTGCGCGGTGAGCACCAGATGCCCGGAGACGTCGAGGCCGTCGTACGGCGAGACGCGGTGGGCGGAGTAGCCGGGCGTGACCGGCAGCGCGTAGGGCTGTTGCGGACCCTCGCCCGGGTTGCAGCTGGTCCGGCCGAAGCCGGTGGTCTGGAAGGCGACCGTGCCGAGGCGCCACTGCGCGCCGGTGTTGTCGACGTTGCGACAGTCGTGGGTGGCCGACCAGGCCACGACGACCTCCGCCGGCGCGGCCGGAGTCACCAGGACCGAGCGCGGCCGGTTGCCCGACAGTCCGACCGGGGAGCGGCCGACCGGCACGGTGCCGCCTCCCGAGGTCGTCAGCACGACGTCGGGGTAGCGCGCGTCGATGCGGCACGGCTGATGGCCGGCGCTCAGGTGCAGTGCTACGTCGAGGTACTCGGTTCCCATGGCGCCGTCGTGCTGCACGGCGCCCGGACGCAGGTCGCCGGCGCCGCACACCGGCGCAGCCGCGAGCTGTGCCGGCGAGACGCCACCGACGACCCGCACCGGCATCCGCGGGTGGGTGGCGGGCAGGTCGGCCCACGGCACCACGGCCGGATCGGGCCCGGCGGCCGGCGTCTTGTCGGCACCCCGGCCGATGACCGCCGCGACGCCGGCGACCACCAGCACCATCGCGGCGGCGGTCGCGGGCACCAGCCACCGGCGGCGCCGGACAGCGCTCGACGCGGCGAGCACCGGCTCGGCCGGAGCCGGCAGATCCGCCCGCCAGGCCTGGCCGGCCCGGGTGAGCCGGTCGTCCATCGCGTCGTCCATCGGGTCGGGGTCACTCATCGTCGTCTCCATCGGGGTTCCCCAGGGCCCGCCGCAGCGCGGCCCGGGCCTGGTGCAGGGTGGCGCGGACGGTGCCGGGCGCACAGCCGAGCACGGCCGCGATCGTCGTCACGTCGAGGTCCACGAAGTAGTAGAGGTCGACGACCTCGCGCTGCCGGGCCGCGAGCGACCGGACCGCCCGCTCCAGGTCGACGTCCGGCAGCTCGGCCTCGACCGGCCGGTCGGCGTCCAGCAGGGCGAGCTGCGGCCGGCGGCCCCGCCGCAGCCGCCGGGCGCGGTCCCCGACGATCGCCAGCAGCCAGGGGAGCGGCTCACCCCGGCCGGCGTCGTACGTCGAGCGGCGGTTCCACGCGCGGGTCAGGGCCTCCTGTACGACGTCGTCGGCATCGCCCACGCCGACCAGCCGGGCGGCGTACCGGTGCATGGCGGGGACGTGCGGGCGCGCCCAGGCGGCGAACCCGTCGGGTGGGTCCACCGTCGCGTCCATGCGGCCTCCGCGCGTCGAGGTGGGCATCGAGGTGTGCACACGAGGTCTACACCCGGAGAGGCCCGTTCCGCTTAGTGACCGGCCGCCTGGGAGGATCGGGGATCGTGCTGCGTCGTGTGGTCTGCCTGGTCGGTGTCGTGCTCCTGCTCGGGTTGGCCGGATGCGGGGGACCACCGCACTTCGTGCCCGGTCCCGGCAAGGTCCGGATCTCCCCGATCCCGGCGGGCCACGGCGAGGTGAACTTCCCGGCCAACGTCACGGTGGACGGGGTCGGGCTCTACGTCTTCACCCACGGCGTACGCCGGATCGGCGGCAGCTTCCAGCTCAACGTCAGCGCCATCCCGAACCCCGGGGGGACCTCCGCGCCGGGCAACGACGCCGTCCAGCACTGGCTCGGCGTCGGCGACACGATGACCGTCGCCGGCCTGAACCTGCGGATGCTGGCGGTCTACGCGGACCAGGGGGAGGGCGACCTGCAGGTGACGTCGGTCTCCGGCGATCCGGGGACGACGGAGGTCACCCCTTCGTGATATCTTGATATCAAGATAAATCGGGATCGGGCGTTTAGGTTGGCCTCACTTCCCAGCCCGCCCTGAGCGGCGGCAGGATGGGCGCCCAGACCTATCCCGACCACAAAGTCGACGAGGACGGAGACGCGGATGGCCAGCGTGAACAGCTTCGGTGCCAAGGGCACCTTGGACGTGGGGGGAAACTCCTACGGCATCTTCCGGCTCGACGCCGTGACCGGTGACGGTCTCGACGTCGCGAGCCTGCCCTACTCGCTGAAGGTGCTGCTGGAGAACCTGCTCCGCACCGAGGACGGCGCGGACATCACCGCCGACGACATCAAGGCGCTCGCGGGCTGGGACCAGGACGCGGAGCCCGACAAGGAGATCCAGTTCACGCCGGCCCGCGTGATCATGCAGGACTTCACCGGCGTCCCGTGTGTCGTCGACCTGGCCACCATGCGCGAGGCGATGGCCGACCTCGGTGGCGACGCCACCAAGATCAACCCGCTCGCGCCGGCCGAGATGGTCATCGACCACTCCGTCATCGCCGACGTCTTCGGCACGCCGGAGGCGTTCGAGCGCAACGTCGAGATCGAGTACGAGCGCAACCGCGAGCGCTACCAGTTCCTGCGCTGGGGCCAGGGCGCCTTCGACGACTTCAAGGTCGTCCCGCCGGGCACCGGCATCGTCCACCAGGTCAACATCGAGCACCTCGCGCGGGTCACCTTCACCCGCGAGGTCGACGGTGAGTTGCTGGCCTACCCCGACACCTGCGTCGGGACCGACTCCCACACCACGATGGTCAACGGCATCGGCGTGCTGGGCTGGGGCGTGGGCGGCATCGAGGCCGAGGCCGCGATGCTCGGCCAGCCGGTCTCCATGCTCATCCCGCGCGTCGTCGGCTTCAAGCTGACCGGCGAGCTGCACGAGGGCTCGACCGCGACCGACCTGGTCCTCACCATCACCGAGATGCTGCGCCAGCACGGCGTGGTCGGCAAGTTCGTCGAGTTCTACGGCGAGGGCGTCTCCGCGCTGCCGCTGGCCAACCGCGCCACGATCGGCAACATGAGCCCCGAGTTCGGCTCGACCTGCGCGATCTTCCCGATCGACGGCCAGACCACCGAGTACCTCCGGCTCACCGGCCGCTCCGAGGAGCAGATCGCGCTCGTCGAGGCGTACGCCAAGGAGCAGGGCCTCTGGCTCGACCCGGCCGCCGAGCCGCGCTACTCCGAGAAGCTCGAGCTGGACCTCGGCTCGGTCGTCCCGAGCATCGCCGGCCCGAAGCGTCCCCAGGACCGCATCGAGGTCACCGCGGCGGCCGAGGCCTTCGCGGCCGCGCTGCCGACGTACTCCCAGGAGCCGGGCATCAAGGTGCCGGTCACCCTGGAGGACGGCCAGTCCTTCGAGCTGGAGAACGGCGCGGTCACGATCGCGTCGATCACCTCCTGCACCAACACCTCGAACCCGAGCGTGATGATCGGTGCGGCCCTGCTGGCCAAGAAGGCCGTCGAGAAGGGCCTGCAGCGCAAGCCGTGGGTCAAGTCGACGCTCGCGCCCGGCTCCAAGGTCGTCAGCGACTACTACGAGAAGGCCGGCCTGACGCCGTACCTCGACAAGCTCGGCTTCAACCTCGTCGGCTACGGCTGCGTCACCTGCATCGGCAACTCGGGCCCGATCATCCCCGAGGTCTCCGCCGCGGTGAACGAGCACGACATGGCCGTGGTGTCGGTCCTGTCCGGCAACCGCAACTTCGAGGGCCGGATCAACCCCGACATCAAGATGAACTACCTGGCGTCCCCGCCGCTGGTCATCGCCTACGCCCTGGCCGGCAACATGAACGTCGACCTGTTCAACGACGCGCTCGGCCAGGACGCCGACGGCAACGACGTCTTCCTCAAGGACATCTGGCCCACGCCGCAGGAGATCGAGGAGACGATCGCCCAGGCGATCAGCTCGGAGATGTTCACCAAGGACTACGCCGACGTCTTCGCCGGCGACGACCGCTGGCGCTCGCTGCCCACCCCGGAGGGCAACACCTTCGAGTGGGACGAGCAGTCGACGTACGTCCGCAAGCCCCCGTACTTCGAGGGCATGCCCGACACCCCGAACCCGGTCACCGACATCGAGGGTGCGCGGGTCCTGCTCAAGCTGGGCGACTCGGTCACGACCGACCACATCAGCCCGGCCGGCGCCATCAAGAAGGACTCGCCCGCGGGCCAGTACCTCACCGAGCACGGCGTCGAGCAGCGTGACTTCAACTCCTACGGCTCGCGCCGCGGCAACCACGAGGTCATGATCCGCGGCACGTTCGCCAACATCCGGCTGCGCAACCAGATCGCGCCCGGCACCGAGGGCGGCTTCACGCGCGACTTCACCCAGGACGAGGGTCCGGTGTCGTTCGTGTACGACGCCTCGGTGAACTACCAGAAGGCCGGCATCCCGCTGGTCGTGCTGGCCGGCAAGGAGTACGGCTCGGGCTCGTCGCGCGACTGGGCGGCCAAGGGCACCTCGCTGCTGGGCGTCAAGGCCGTCATCGCCGAGAGCTACGAGCGCATCCACCGCTCGAACCTGATCGGCATGGGCGTCATCCCGCTGCAGTTCCCCGCGGGCCAGACCGCCGAGAGCCTGGGCCTGACCGGCGAGGAGACCTTCTCCATCACCGGCATCACCGCGCTCAACGACGGCACCACGCCGAAGACCGTCAAGGTGAAGGCCGGCGACGTGGAGTTCGACGCCGTCGTCCGGATCGACACCCCCGGCGAGGCGAACTACTACCGCAACGGCGGCATCATGCAGTACGTCCTGCGGAACCTCCGCAAGGCCTGATCCGCGCCCGAACGCCCCTGCCCGCTGCTGCGGGCGGGGGCGTTCTGCCGTCCCTAGGCGGGCTGCGGCAGCAGGCCCAGCTGGCCGAGCATCGCGAGCTGGTCGATGACGTGCCAGTGCTCGGCGAGCAGGTCGCCCTCGGTTCGGTAGATGTCGATGCCGCTGATCGTGAACGTCGCGCCGGTCGCCGGGATGCCCGCGAACTCCCCGACGTGGGTGCCCGCGTTGGTCCAGCGGACCACGACGCGGTCGCCCTCGCAGATCACGTCCTCGACGGTGAACCGCGGCGCGAGGCCGCCGACGATCATCGAGAACCGGTCCACGACGCCCTCGCGACCGATGCCCTGCCCGGGCAGCGGGTCGTGCTCGACGTACGTCGGCGTCACCAGCGAGCCGACCTCCTCGACGCGGCCGGCGTTCAGCAGGTCGTAGAGCCGCAGTGCGGTCTGCTTTCCCATGGTGCTCTCCTTCGGTGGGTGGTCGGTCCACCGTGCTCCCGCTGCGCGACGGGAGCCAGGAAAAGTCACCCACCGACTTCGCCGCGCCGCTACTGTGCGCTCATGGGCCACCTCGCCGGTGTCCTCCGCTCGCTGCGCGACGACGCCGCGCTCACCCAGGAGGAGCTCGCCGAACGGGCCGGGCTGAGCGCCCGGACCGTCAGTGACATCGAGCGCGGCCTGCGCCGGCGGCTCTACCGCGACACCGCCGAGCGTCTCGGGGCGGCGCTCGGCCTGGCCTCGGGCGACCTGGCGGAGTTCGTGGAGATGGCCCGCGGCCGGGCGAACGACGTACGCCGTGAGCTGGACGCGGAGTTCCGCCGCCGCTTCGTCGCCTGGCACGTCGACCGGGTGTCGGCGCTCGCGGATCACGTCGGCAGCGAGGAGCAGTGGTACGCCGTCCTCGACGCCGACGGCCCCAATCTCGCCGTCGCCCTGCGGTGGGCGGAGGAGGCGGGCGACACCGAGGTCTTCCTGCGCCTGTGCGTGGGCCTGTGGCGCTACTGGCAGGCCCGCGGGGACCTCGCGGGCGGTCGGGCGTGGCTGGAGAGGGGCCTCGCCGGCGTACCTCCCGCGAGCCCGGCGACCCGCACCGATGCCTGGTGGGGCCTGGCGTGGCTGTCGCTCCAGCAGGGCGACGACGCACGGGCGGCGCGGTGTGCCGCCGAGCTCGACGCGCTCGCCGACGAGGTCCAGGACGGCGCCGTACGACGCAACGCCGCGACCGTGCGCGGGATGGTCGCGCTGGCCCGCGCCGAGATCGCCGCGGCGTCGGCGAGCCTGGACCAGGCGCTGGACCTGGCCCGGCACCTGGACCAGCCGTGGCTGCTCGCGACCTCGCTGCTCAACGTCGGGATCGCGAGCATCGGCGCCGGTGAGACCGCGCGGGCGCGCGAGGTGCTGGGTGAGGCGCTCCGCGAGTACGCCGAGCTCGGCGACGAGCGCTTCCGTGCCCGCTCCCTCGGCTACCTGGGCCTCGCGGCGCTGGTCGACGTCGATCCCGCTCGGGCCGAGGCGCTCTATGTCCAGAGCCTCGCCGTGTTCGACGGACTGGGCGAGCCGAAGGGGATCGCCGAGGCCCTCACGGGTCTCGCCGATGCCGCCGCGCTGCGGGGTGATCCGGCCCGCGCCGCGCGGCTCGGCGGAGCGGCAGAGCGGATCTGGGAGTCCTTCGGCGGACGTGCCCTCCCGGTGGAGCGCCGGGTCAGCGAGTCCGTGCTCGGTGCCGCGCGGCAGCACGCCGACGCCACCGTGTGGGCCGAGGCATGGACCTCGGGCAGGGCGCTGCGCCAGGACGAGGCGATCGCCCTGGCGCAGGACGTCCCGGCCTGAGGATCGAATTCCTCGGACCCGACCCCTCCGAACGGCGCCGTCGTGGCGTGGATGGTGGTGAGATCACCCTGGAGGACCGATGACCACGTTGCACGACCGCCTGGCCGACCTGGCCGACGAGGCGCCCCGCGGGGGTCCGGCCCCGGGGGTGTGGCAGGCCGGGGTACGCCGGGCCAGGCGGCGTCGCGCCGCAGCGACCCTCGCGACAGCAGTCCTGGTCGCGATCATCGCGGGGGCGGCGACCTTCGGCCATCTCGGCATCGGGCCGAGCCCCGAGCCGGTGACCGAGCCGCCGCGGTCAGCCCTTCACCTGCCCCTCGCGCTCTACCCGCCGAGCCCGTGGGCGAGGGCCGCCAGCGCCGCGCCGGGAGTCCTGGCCGCTGTCGGGATGACCGAGCGGGACCGGGCGCACGGCCTGCGGGGCGTCTGGCAGGAGCTGGCTCCCTACGCGATCTCGGCGACCGACGGATCTGCCTTCTTCCTGGACCTGGGAGGAAGGGATCGATCCCACCTGGGTGGACTGGCGCTGTCGCCCGACGGGACCAAGGTGGGCTACGCCCGCTACGGCCCGAACGGTCGCGCCGCCGGTCTTGCCGTCTATGACTCGACGACCGCCACGACGACCCTCCTGTCCGACCCTCGATGGCGGGCCGGGAACGCCCTGGATGCCACCGACCTCCGCTTCAGCACCGACTCCCGCTACCTCGAGACGACGATGGTCGACAGCAGGTCAGCGGCTCGATGGAGGCACGCCCTCGTCGTGTGGGACGTGTCCTCCGGCGCTCCCGTCGTCGCCGAGCCCGCGGGCCACTACTGGCTGCCGAACCTGGGCTCCGGCCCCGACGGGATCGTCTGGTCCCGGGGCCCGCGCACGTTCACCTTCGACCCGGTCACCCGGCGCACCAGCCGGGTGCGGACTCCGTTCGACGTCGTCGAGGCGTCGTACGGACCCGACGGCCGGGCCTTCGCCGCGATCGCCTTCGGGGCGAGGAAGGCCGCTCAGTGGCGCCTGTACGTCGGACCGTCGGCCGAGCACCTGCGTCGCGCCCGGCTGCCCATCGACGCCGACCAGCTGATCGGCTGGAGCGACGCCCACCACGTGGTCGTCCGGCAGCTGCCGTCGGGTGAGGTCGTCGAGGTCGACCTGCGCACGGGCGTCGCGACCCGCGTGGCCGTCGATCTCGAGGGGCGACAGATGATGCTGCCGTCCTACGCCGCCGACCTGTGGGCGAACCCCCTCGTCCCGGGACGGCGGCCGGCGCGTGCGCACGATCCCCGGCTGCCCTGGTGGATCGTCGGCGGGACGGCGATCGTGGCGATCGGACCCGCTGGCCTGTGGTGGCGGAGGCGTCGTGCCGGGTCGTGACTCGTTCGAGGAGTACGTCGCCGTACGCCGAGGCGCGTTGCTGCGCTCGGCGTACCTCCTCACCGGCAGCCACGCCGACGCCGAGGACCTCGTCCAGGTCGCGCTGATCAAGGTGGTGCCCCACTGGCGGCGGATCGCCGACGACCCCGACGCCTACGTACGGCGGGTCCTCGTCCGCGAGAGCATCAGCAGGTGGCGCCGGAGGCGCTGGCGCGAGGTGCACACGGCCCGCGTCCCCGAGCCACCGATCGACGATCCGGTCGATGAGCGCCTGGCACTGCGTGATGCCCTGGACAGGCTCGCGCCGCGGCAGCGTGCCGTCGTGGTGCTGCGCTACTTCGAGGACCTCACCGAGCGCGAGACGGCTGAGGTGCTGGGCATCGCCGTCGGAACGGTGAAGTCGCAGACGCGCGACGCCCTCGCCCGGCTGCGATCGATCGTGCCCGGGCTCGACGGGGACCAGGAGCTGTCGCCGCGCTGAGCCCGGGCACGGTGCGTCACGCCGGCGCCGACTCCGGCAGCGGCCGGGCGGCGAGGAAGCCGGCTACCCGGCCGGTCAGCCACAGCAGCCCGCCCATCGCGACCACGAACCCGATGCCCCAGCCCCACACCTGAGCGGTCAGGGCGGCGTCCGGGTCGCCCGCCTCGGCGCGCGCCGAGCCGCCGAGGAACCCGACGGTCACCAGCACCGCGACCCCCAGGGCCACCTCGACCTGGACGACCCGGCCCAGGTGCCGCACCGCGAGCGTGAGCACGGGCTCGTCGTGGCCCGCACGCCGCAGCCGGAGGAGCTGGGGGAGGACCGCCACCTGGTTCCATGCGCCAAGCCCGAGCAGCGCGGCGACGACCACCAGCTTGATCAGCAGCACGACGCCGTACGTCGTCGTCACGAACTCGCCGAGCGAGCCCATGTGCCGCCACGCGAGCCACACCCCGGAGACGGCGAGCGCCGCGACGCTCGCGGTGGCGACCAGGCTGAAGCGCTGCCAGGCACGGGTCCAGAACGCCACCGTCGCCCCGGCCAGGTCACGGTGTCGCGCCGTCACGACGGCCAGGATCAGCAGGCCTCCGAGCCAGGCCTCGGCGCCGATCACGTGGAGCTGGTCGAACAGCGTGCCGAGAAGCGACTCGGCCTCCAGGTCCTCCCTGCTGCGTGGGACCGCCTCGACCAGGCCGACACCGACGCTCAGCGCGGCACCTGCACCGAGCAGCCGGCCCGCCCGCAGGGGCGCCCGCCGTCGCAGCAGCGGAGCGAGGACGGCGATCGCCGCGACGACGAGCACCAGCTGGGCCAGCGTGATCCACCCCGCGCCGATCCACTCGCCCGCCTCGCGCGGCGTCGTGATGTGTCCCCACAGGGCAGGGGGAGTCAGCGCCGCCGCGAAGTCGCCGTCGCCGCGGCGGGCGATCCGCGAGGCCGTCTGCAGCACCAGGAGCGGGAGCAGCAGGATCGCGCCGATCCCGGCCACCCGCCCGGTCAGGGCCGCCGCGGTCGTCGCGACCCGGGACGCCTCGCCGCGCACGGCGGGCCGCAGCACGAGCCAGTAGGTCAGCAGCGTGCCGGCCGTGGCGCACAGGGCGGCGAAGTAGCCGGCCTTGCTGGTCCAGCGCCACACCGGTGGCAGCGCGGCGAGGGTCGTCGTGGCAGAGGTGAGGAGCTGGCTCATGGGGATGTCCGTTCGATCGTCGTACTTAGGTAAGGCATACCTAAGCATATCGACGTGCGCGTGCCCGACGTGCCTCCGACGTGCGGACCCCGGGACGCGTCAGGATGGGGCAGTGCGTTTCCTCGTAGCCGCTGCCGCCCTCCTGCTCGGATCGATCGCCGTCGCTGGCTGCGACGCCGCCCACCTCGACGCCAGCAACGTGCCCGCCAGTTCGCCGGCCGTGACGCTGCCCGTGCCGACGAGCTCGTCCGCGCAGCCGACGCACCGTGCCTCCACGGCGACGGTGCCGCCTACCACGGCACCCACCCGCCCGTCCGGTACGCCGACGGTGACCGCCGTCGCCACCAACACCGCCAACGCGGGCACCGGCTCGACGGCCGGCGTGCCGACGACGTACGCCGCCGCGTCCTCGCGCCTGGCCGCGCTCCGCAGCGCTCCGCACCGCTCGCTGGACCGCTTCAGCACCACCGGCGACGTCGTCTACTGCGTGCTGCGCAGCTCGACCATCCCGACCTCGTGCGAGCTGCGCACCGGCGCGATCGACGACCCGTCGGTCTGCGGCCAGTCGATGACCGAGGCGGTCGGGCGGATCCAGCTCGGTGACGACGGAGCCGTGCCGGAGTGCAACTCCGACACCATCCGCGAGCCCGGCGCCCCGGTCGTGTCCGCGCCCGCCGTGGTCACCAGCGGGAGCCTGGAGTGCGCGGTGGAGAAGATCGGCGTCACGTGCGTGAACACCCGGACCCGGGCGGGCTTCTTCCTGACCCCGCACAAGTACGCCACCTTCTCGTGACGGCTCGCTGACACCCCGCAACCACCCCGCAACCACCCCGCGCCTCCGTGCGTCAGAACGTGTGGAGGTTGCCATGGAGCCAGCCGTACGCCGCGTCCTCGCGGCACTCGCCCTCACCACGTCGCTCGCGCTCCTGGCGGCCTGCGCCCCGGCCGCCCGCACGGCGGCACCCGAGGTGACGGTGGCACCGGTCGCCGCGACCCCGAGCGCCCCGAGCGCCACGCGGCCCGACCGGCCCGCGCAGCACCTCGTCGCCTGGCACGGCCCGGTCGAGGGGATCTTCGTGCACCCGCTGGTCCTGCAGCCGCAGCTCGCGTTCCGGCCCGACACGCTGGGCAAGGGCTTCGAGGACTTCTTCGTCACGGCCCGTGAGTTCGGGGTGCTGCTCGACCAGCTGTGGAGCAACGGCTGGACCCTGGTCGACGTCCGCGACGCGGCGGCCGGGACGGTCCGGGTGCCGCGGGGCCGCAAGCCGCTGATCCTGATCGAGGACGACGCGAACTACTACCGCTACTTCGAGGGCCGCGGCCTGGCCCGCCGGCTCACGCTCGACCCGCAGGGCCGGATCCGTGCCGAGCTGGACGACGGGAGCCTGACCGACCAGGACGTCGTACCGATCGTCGACGCGGAGGTCGCCGCCCACCCGGAGTTCTCCGCCGACGGGGCGAAGGGCCTGCTCGCGGAGACGGCGTTCGAGGGGCTGCTGGGGGAGCGGGACGCGGCGACGCCCTCGGGGAGGGCCCGCCTGGCGCCGCTCGTCGCGGCCCTGAAGGCCGACGGCTGGACCTTCGCGAGCCACACCTACGGCCACATCGACCTGACCACGACCCCGCCGGCCGCGATCCGCGAGGACCTCGCGAAGTGGCACGCGATCGCGGACCCGGTCCTCGGGCCGACCGACGTGCTGGTCTACCCCTTCGGGGCGCCGCCCTCGACGGCGGAGGCCCAGGCCATGGCCCACGCCGGCTTCCCGATCCAGATGGACATCGACATCCGCGCGACGCTGCGCCGGGTCGGGGCCGCGACGATCATCAGTCGCCGGCACGTGGACGGCCTCGCGTTCGACGTACCGTCCCGGCAGGCGCCGTTCTACAGCGTGGCCGCCGTCCGCGACCCGCTCCGGCCGGCCGACTGAGCGGACTGCATAGGGTTGGTCCATGACGACCCGCTTCGCATGCGTGATCCTGGTCGACGACGAGGGCCGGATCCTGCTGCAGGAGCGCGACGAGCACGCGAAGATCGCCCCGGAGAAGTGGGGCCTGTGCGGGGGACACCTCGAGCACGGCGAGCTCGCGGTCGACGGCGCCGTACGCGAGCTCGAGGAGGAGACCTCGATCCGCCTGCTCCCCGGCGCGATCCGCTACTTCGACACCTTCGAGGTCTTCCACCCCGAGACCGACTCGCTCGACACGCTGGCGGTGTACGCCGCCGCCACGCCGCTCGGCGACGCGGACATCGTGGTCGGGGAGGGCCGCCAGATCCTCTTCGTCGACCCCGACCGGGCGCGGGCCCTGGACCTGACCGACTCGGCGGCGCTGGCCCTGCCCGCGTTCCTCGACTCCGCGCTCTACCAGGAGCTGGCTCCGTGAGGGAGCCCGCGGTTGCGTCGTACGGGCTCTGACCAGCACCTAGACTGACCCGCATGGCTCTCCTCGACTCGATCACCGGTCCGCGCGACCTTCGGGACCTGTCCGGGGACCAGCTGAGCGAGCTCGCCGCGGAGATCCGCGACCTGCTGATCCGCACGGTCGCGACGAACACCGGGCACCTCGGCCCCAACCTCGGCGTGGTCGAGCTGACCCTCGCGATCCACCGCGTCTTCGACTCGCCGAACGACAAGGTCGTGTTCGACACCGGCCACCAGTCCTACGTGCACAAGCTCGTGACCGGCCGGGCGAAGGACTTCGGCACGCTGCGCCGCGAGGGCGGGCTGAGCGGCTACCCGAGCCGCGCCGAGTCCGAGCACGACCTGGTCGAGAACTCGCACGCCTCCACAGCCCTGTCCTACGCCGACGGCCTGGCCAAGGCCTTCCACGTCCGTGGCGAGGACCGCCACGTCGTCGCGGTGATCGGCGACGGCGCGCTGACCGGCGGCATGGCCTGGGAGGCCCTCAACAACATCGCCATCGCCAAGGACTCGCGCCTGGTGATCGTGGTCAACGACAACGGCCGCTCCTACACCCCGACCATCGGCGGTCTCGCGACCGCGCTGGCCGGCCTGCGCACCAACCCGCGCTACGAGCAGGCCCTCGACCTGGTCAAGAAGCGGCTCACCGCGGTGCCCGGGATCGGCCCGGCGGCGTACGACGCCCTGCACGCGGTCAAGAAGGGCCTCAAGGACGCGCTCGCCCCGCAGGGCCTGTTCGAGGACCTGGGCCTGAAGTACGTCGGCCCGATCGACGGCCACGACCAGCACGCCATGGAGCAGGCCCTCACCCAGGCCAAGCGGTACGGCGGTCCCGTCATCGTCCACGCCATCACCCGCAAGGGGATGGGCTACGACCCGGCCGAGCGGCACGAGGCCGACCAGTTCCACGCGCCCGGCCCGTTCGACGTGCAGACCGGGCTGGAGAAGCCCAAGGGCAAGATCTGGACCGACCACTTCGCCGAGCACATGGTCGAGCTCGGCGGCCGGCGCCCCGACGTCGTGGCGATCACCGCCGCGATGATGCACCCGGTCGGGCTGGACAAGTTCCAGGAGCACTTCCCCGAGCGCACCTTCGACGTCGGCATCGCCGAGCAGCACGCCACGACCTCGGCGGCCGGTCTCGCGATGGGCGGCCTGCACCCGGTCTTCGCGGTCTATGCGACCTTCCTCAACCGGGCCTTCGACCAGGTGCTGATGGACTGCGCCCTGCACGGCTGCGGCGTCACCTTCGTGCTCGACCGCTCGGGCGTGACCGGCGACGACGGTGCCAGCCACAACGGGATGTGGGACATGTCCCTGCTGCAGCTGGTGCCCGGCCTCCGGCTCGCCGCGCCCCGCGACATCACCCGCATGCACGAGCTGCTCGACGAGGCGGTCGAGGTCGACGACGCTCCGACCGTGGTGCGCTTCCCGAAGGGCCCGCCGCCCGAGGACGTCCCCGCGATCGACACCATCGGTGCCGGAGCGGACCGGATGGACGTCCTGTTCCGCGAGGGCGACCAGGAGGTGCTCGTGGTCAGCGTCGGCGCGATGGCGACCACCGCCGTCGACGTGGCCCAGCGGCTGCGCGCGCAGGGCATCGGCGTCACCGTGGTCGACCCGCGCTGGGTGAAGCCGGTCAACGCCGCCCTGGTGGACCTCGCCCGGGTGCACGACCGGGTCGTCACGATCGAGGACAACGGCCGCGTCGGCGGTGTCGGCGGCGTACTCCTCCAGACGCTGAGCGACGCGGGCGTCCAGCGGCCGATGCAGGTCCACGGCATCCCGCAGGAGTTCCTCGACCACGCCAAGCGCGCGGTCATCCTGGACCGCGTGGGCCTGAACGCGCAGGCCATCGCGCTCGACATCGTGCACGCGATCAGTGCGAGCTCCACGGACCCGACGGCGGCGCTGATCGACGCGGACGGTCCCCGCTGAAGGGGCTCAGGGCCGCGCTGCTGCTGAGTCTGCTGCCGCTGGCCGCCTGCTCCCACGCCGATCCCGGCGCCTACTACGGCACGCTCGACGACGTCGCGGCCTCGATCAACCAGAACCTGCACCGGCGTACCCGCGCGCTCGACGAGGACGACCTGCGCGCCTTCCAGCGGACCGTCGGCGGCGGCGCGATCCGCCGCCAGCAGCACACCTACTTCGGCAACATCCAGAACCTGCCGATCGAGACGCTCAGCTACACGATCGTCCCGGGCTCCCTGGTGCCCGGTCCCAGCGCCGGCAGCTACTGGGCGGTGATCCGGACCACCACCGAGCTGCAGGGGTACGACGACAAGCCCATCGCCAGCTACGACCACTGGCTGTTCCGGTCGACGTCGGACGGCCAGCGCTACCTGCTCGTCTCGACGACCGACGCGGGCTGGGAGAACAGCCACGACACGGCCACCCAGCCGTGGGAGGTCGAGCACGTCTACGTCGACGAGTACGGCAGCGTGCTGGGCATCTTCGACTCGCGCACGGCCGCGCAGGCCGACCGCCTGATGCGGACGTTCTCCGAGGGCAAGGACGACGTCTCGCTGACGATCCCGGAGTACGAGCAGCCGTCGACCGGCTGGGGGACCGTGGTCTACGTGCTGAGCGACCAGACGATCATCAACGGCCTCAGCGGCGAGACGGTCGGCGACCCGGACCGCGCCGACGGGCTGACGATGGCGCTGCCCGCCGACGTCGACGACCCCGCGAAGGGCACGGCGTCGTACCGGATCTCGATCAACCCGCGGGTGGTGTCCCAGCCGGGCACGGTCCTGGGCCGGCTGGTCCGCCACGAGATGACCCACGCGACCCTCGGCGCGCACGGCCGCGGCGCGCCGCTGTGGCTCACCGAGGGCATCGCGGAGTGGGTGTCGGTGCGTCCGATGGCGCGCAGTCAGCGGCGACTGCCCGCCTCGGCGATGACGGTCGGCATGAACGCCCGGACGCTGCCCACCAGCGCGGACTTCGGCGGCGCGGACGCCGGCGGTTGGTACGCCGTGTCCTGGTGGGTCTGCGAGTACATCGCCAACACCTACGGCGCCCGCACCCTGTGGACCCTGCTCGACCGGCTGTCCGGCGGGGCCGACCAGGAGCAGGTCGTGCAGAGCCTGCTGCAGATCACCCCCGACGTCCTGGTCCGCCGCGGGGTGGCGCTGATGTCGGCCACCTACGGGTGAGCGCGGAGCGGGGCAATAGGCTGGTCCCGTGACCGTCCCCTCCGGCCAGCCGAAGCTGGTGCACATCGTCGACGACGTGCCGGAGCTGGAGGGCATCGAGGGCCTGCGGATGCTCGTCGCGCTGGACGGGTTCCTCGACGCCGGCAACGCCGGTGCCCTGGCCTGCGCGCACCTGGTCAACACCGGTGCCCCCGGCGGCGGCCTCGTGGTCGCGACCTTCGACGTCGATCAGCTGCACGACTACCGTGCCCGGCGCCCGGCGATGTCCTTCGTCCGCGACCACTACGAGGCCTACGACGCCCCGCGGCTGGTCGTCCGCCTCCTCCACGACACCGGCGGTACGCCGTACCTGCTGCTGCACGGGCCCGAGCCCGACACCCGCTGGGAGGGCTTCTGCCGCGCGGTCCGCGAGGTCGTCGAGCGGTTCGGGGTCGACCTCGTCGTCGGCATGGGCGCCGTGCCCATGGCCGTGCCGCACACCCGCCCGATCGCGATCACCCACCACGCCAACCGCCCCGAGCTGCTCACGGGGACCAGCCCGTGGCGCGGCGAGCTGCGCATCCCCAGCAGCGCGCAGGCGCTGCTGGAGCTACGGCTGGGGGAGTGGGACCACGACGCGCAGGGCTTCGTCGCGCACGTGCCGCACTACCTGGCGCAGCTGGACTTCCCGGGCGCGGCCGTCGGGCTGCTCGAGCACATCGAGCGCGCGGCCCGGCTCACCATCGACCTGTCCGACCTGCACACCGCCACGGCCGACCGGCTCGAGGAGATCGCCCGCCACCTGGCCGCCAACGAGGAGGTGCGCGAGGTCGTCGAGGCGCTCGAGGCGCAGTACGACACCTTCGCCCGCGCCGAGGCGGAGGGCAGCAGCCTGCTCGCGCAGGACGAGCCGCTGCCCACCGGCGAGGACCTGGGCCGGCAGTTCGAGCAGTTCCTGGCCGGTCTCGACGGCCCCGACGAAGGAGAGCCCACGTCATGAGCGGTGGACCCGAGGCCACGAAGAAGCTGGTCGAGCTGCTCGACCTGGAGAAGCTCGACACGAACCTGTTCCGCGGCCTGCAGCCCGAGACCACCCGCCAGCGCGTGTACGGCGGACAGGTGGCCGCGCAGGCGTTCATCGCCGCGACGCGGACGGTCGACCCGGAGCTGCACGCGCACTCGCTGCACTCCTACTTCCTGCTGCCGGGCGACTACTCGATCCCGATCATCTACGACGTCGAGCCGATGCGGGACGGCAAGTCGTTCGCGACCCGCCGCGTCGTGGCACGCCAGCACGGCCGGCCGATCTACTACCAGTCGGTCAGCTTCCAGCGGCACGAGGAGGGCTTCACCCACCAGGACGTGATGCCGGCGGTGAAGGGACCCGACGAGGGCCTCGACATGTTCGAGCTGATGAAGCGGCGCGGCACCGACGACGGGTTGAGCAAGGAGTGGGCCGCGCTCGACGTCCGCTGGATCGGCAGCTCCCAGCACGGCCTGGAGCCCGACGAGATGCACCCGTCGCGGACCCAGGTGTGGATCAGGATCGACGGCACGCTGTCCGACGAGCCGCTCGAGCACACCGCCCTGTTCACCTACGCCAGCGACGTCTCCCTGCTCGGCGCCACCCTGTCGGCGCACCGCGGCAGCGATCCGCTCAACGTCCAGATGGCCTCCCTGGACCACACCATCTGGTTCCACCGGCCGTTCCGTGCCGACGAGTGGTGGCTCTACGACCAGTGGTCGCCCTCGGCCAGCGGTGGCCGCGGCCTGGCCATCGGCCGGGTCTTCACCCAGGACGGCAAGCTCGTGGCGACGGTGGCCCAGGAGGGCCTGATCCGCCCCAACAAGTTCTGACCGCGAGACCCGGGTCCTGGCGCGCCGAGACCCGGGTCCTGGCGCGCCGAGACCCGGGTCCTGGTACGCCGAGACCCGGGTCCTGCTGACAGGACCCGGGTCTCGCGCAACCAGAAGGCGGGTTTCGCGCTACAGGGCGGTGGTGCGGCCGAGCAGGTGCGGGGCACCCGTCTTCGGGTTGACCAGCGCGAAGCTCCAGCCCGTGGCCGTCTCCTCGGCACCGAACTGCGCCTTGCCGGGCAGGAAGATCGGCTTCTTGAAGGCGACGTCGACGCGCACCTGGTCGGGGAGCCGGTTCTCCAGGGCCGCGATGCAGCGCGCCTTGCTCCACATGCCGTGGGCGATGTGGCGGGGGAAGCCGAGGGCCTTGGCCGTCAGCGGGTACAGGTGGATCGGGTTCCGGTCGCCCGAGACCGCGCCGTACCGGCGGCCCAGGTTGTCGGGCAGGCTCCAGACCGGGCCCTTGACGTCGACCGGGTCCAGGCTCATGCCGGGGTCGCCGTTCTCCTTGTCGCCCTTCCCGATGCGCAGGTACGTCGAGGTCGACTCCCACACGACCTCGTCGCCGACCGTGGCCGTGACGTTCATGTCCCAGGCCCGGCCCTTGGTGCTGGCCCGCAGGTTGGCCGCCTGCAGCGCCAGCGACACCGACTCGCCGATGGCGACCGGGCGGTGCTGGGTCATGGAGTTCTCCAGGTGCACCGTGCCGATGGCCGGGAAGGGGAACCGGCTGTCGGTCATCAGCTCCATGTGCAGCGGGAACGCCAGCATGTGCAGGTAGGGGATCGGGGCCACGTCGCGGATGCGGAAGCCGCACACCTCGTCGTACCGCTCGACCGCGGAGCGCTCGACGACCGAGTCGCGCTGCAGCACCACGTCGGGCAGCTCGCCGCCGCTCTTCTTGATGCCGGGCAGCTGGTTGACGCCCGGCACCATCGGCAGCGCCGCCTTCACCATTACGGGCAGCGCCATGTCAGGCACCCAGCATCATCTGGCCGCAGACCCGGACCACGTTGCCGTTGACGGCGGTGGACGCGGGGGAGGCGTACCAGGCGATGGTCTCGGCGACGTCGACCGGCAGGCCGCCCTGCGCCATGGCGTTGAGCCGCTGGCCGACCTCGCGGGTCGCGAACGGCACCGCGGCGGTCATCTGGGTGATGATGAAGCCCGGCGCGACGGCGTTGATCGTGATGCCGTCCTTGACCCCGCCGGTCAGCGAGTCGACGAAGCCGATCACGCCGGCCTTGGAGGCGGCGTACGACGTCTGGCCGAGGTTGCCCGCGATACCGGCGATCGACGCGACGCCGATGATCCGGCCGTTCTCGTTGATGATGCCCTGGGCGAGCAGCTCGGCGGTGATCCGCTCCGGCGCCTCGAGGTTGATCTGCAGGACCTTGCCGAAGCGCTCGGGGGTCTGGTTGGCGAGCTTCTTGTCCATCGTGACGCCCGCGTTGTGCACGACGATGTCGACGCCGCCGTGCTTGTCCTTGAGGTGCGCCGCGATGCGCTGCGGGGCGTCGGCCGCGGTGATGTCGAGGGTCAGCCAGTCGCCGTCCAGCTCGTTCATGACCTTGACCAGGTCGTCGGCGGCCTGCGGCACGTCGAGACCGACGATCTTCGCGCCGTCGCGGTGCAGCACGCGGGCGATCTCCTCGCCGATGCCGCGGCTGGCGCCGGTCACGAAGGCGATCTTGCCGGCCAGCGGCTGGGTCCAGTCGGCCACGTCGGTGGCCTTCTTCTCCTTGTGCGCGCCGATCCGGACCACCTGGCCCGAGACGTACGCCGACTTCGGGCTGAGCAGGAACGCCAGCGTCGAGGTGGCGGAGGCCTCGTAGCCCTCGGCCACGTAGACCAGCTGGACGGTGCCGCCCTTGCCGATCTCCTTGCCCACGCTGCGGGTGAAGCCCTCGAGCGCGCGCTGCGCGACCCGCTCGCCGCCCTCGACCAGCTCCGGCGGCGTACCGATGACGACCACGCGGGCGCAGGTCTTCAGGCTGCGCATGACGGGGGTGAAGAACTCCTGCAGCGCGACCAGGTCGGCGGTGGAGGTGATGCCGGTGGCGTCGAAGACGAGGCCCTTGTACTTCTCGCCCTCGGCCTGCGCGGTCGCGCTGGCGATGCCGAGTCCGTCGAGCAGGCCGGGCAGCGACTCGGCGAGGCGGCCGCGGCCGCCGACCAGCACGGTGCCCTGCACCAGCGGGTCGCCGGCGGTGTAGCGGTCCAGCTTGACCGGGCTCGGCAGGCCGAGGTTCTTGACGAGGATCTTGCCGATCGGCGAGCTCACGAAGCCCTGGTACTTGTCGCTCATGGGCGAAGTGCCTCCGAAGTCTGGTGGGTGGTGGTTCGTCCACGGGTCGAGCCCGCTGCGAGACTTATGTAACTAGATGTGTAACTCTGTGTCCACATTTCGTGACTTGGCTCCCAAAGGGTTTGCTACCAGGTCAGCACACACGAGGATAGGAACCATGGCTAACTCTGTACGTCGGGCCGCTGTCATCGGCGGTAACCGCATCCCGTTCGCGCGCTCCAACGGCGCCTACGCCACCGCGTCCAACCAGGAGATGCTGACCGCCGCCCTCGACGGTCTGGTCGAGCGGTTCGGCCTGGAGGGCGAGCGGATCGGCGAGGTCGCCGGTGGTGCCGTCCTCAAGCACGCCCGCGACTTCAACCTGGTCCGCGAGTCGGTGCTCAGCACCCGGCTCGCCCCCGAGACCGCCGCCGTCGACCTGCAGCAGGCCTGCGGCACCGGCCTGCAGGCGATCAACTACATCGCCAACAAGATCAAGCTCGGCCAGCTCGACTCCGGCATCGGCGGCGGCGTGGACACCACGTCCGACGCGCCGATCGCGATCTCGGAGAAGCTGCGCAAGAAGCTGATCCAGCTCAACAACGCCCGCTCCACCAAGGACCGGCTCGCCGTCCTGGCCACGATCCGCCCCGGCGACATCGGCCTCGCGATCCCGTCCAACGGCGAGCCGCGCACCAAGCTGTCGATGGGCGACCACCAGGCCCTGACCGCGCTCGAGTGGCAGATCGCCCGTGAGGCGCAGGACGAGCTGGCCGTCACCTCGCACCACAACCTCGCCGCGTCGTACGACGAGGGCTGGCAGGACGACCTGATCACCCCGTTCCGCGGCCTGGAGCGCGACAACAACCTGCGTGCCGACTCCTCGCTGGAGAAGCTCGCCAAGCTCAAGCCGGTCTTCGGCAAGGGCGAGGCGGCCACCATGACCGCCGCCAACTCGACCCCGCTGACCGACGGCGCGTCCGCGGTGCTGCTGGCGTCGGAGGAGTGGGCGGAGGCCCACGGCCTGGAGCCGCTGGCCTACTTCGTCGACTCCGAGGTCGCCGCCGTCGACTTCGTGAACGGCAAGGAGGGCCTGCTGATGGCCCCGGCGTACGCCGTTCCGCGGATGCTGGAGCGCAACGGCCTGACCCTGCAGGACTTCGACTTCTACGAGATCCACGAGGCCTTCGCCTCGCAGGTGCTGTCCACCCTCGCGGCCTGGGAGAGCCCGGTGTTCTGCAAGGAGCGCCTCGGCCTCGACGCGCCGCTCGGCTCCATCGACCGCACGAAGCTCAACGTGAAGGGCTCCTCGCTCGCCGCGGGTCACCCGTTCGCCGCGACCGGCGGCCGCATCGTCGCCAACGCGGCGAAGCTGCTCAAGGCCAACGGCGGCGGCCGCGCGCTGATCTCGGTCTGCGCCGCGGGCGGCCAGGGCGTCGTCGCGATCCTCGAGGCCTGATCCCCAGGTCTGACCCGGCAGCGGCTCGCCCTTCGGGGCGGGCCGCTGTCGCGTCGTACCTGACCAACGCGTTGGCTTCGACGCCGAAACCCAACGCGTTGGTCAGGTACGACGAGACCTCAGGCGGCGACCAGGGCGAGCGCCGAGCGCACCATGTACGACCGGACCTGCTCGGGGGAGATCTGCCCGACGGTCGGTACGCCGGGCGCGATCTCGCTGACCAGGATGCCGAGGCGCGCCAGCTGGAGCGCGCCGAGGCCGCTGGCGTAGAGCGCGTTGGCGAGCAGGACGGGGTCCTCGGCGAGGCGGAAGGCGCCCTTCTCGACCCCGGCGACCAGCGCGCCCGACAGCACCGACATGCAGCCGGTGATGCCGCGGCCGAGGCGGAACAGCGCGCCCTCGGTGACCTCCTCGAGCAGCTCGTCCCCGGGCCGCACCATCAGCGCCTGCGCGCAGTCGACGAAGGCCGGATGGGCGACGCCGTAGTCGACGAACGCCCCGACGATGGCCGCCAGCTGGTCGCCCGGCACCTCGGAGCTCCGCGCGGCCTCGGTCATCAGGCCCTGCAGCTCCTCGAGGTAGCCGACCAGGGTCAAGGCGAACAGCTCCTCCTTGCCGGAGAAGTGCCGGTAGACGATCGCGCGGTTGATCCCGACCGCGCTCGCGATCTCCTCGATCTGGACGTCGCGGACACCCTTGGAGTCGAAGATCCGCCGGGTGGCGGCGATGATCTCTGCCTGCCGGGCGCGCCGACGCGCGGCCGCCGCGGTGCGGCGCCCGTCGGAGGGCGGTGCGGTGCTCGCCATGGGGAAAGTGTACGCGATGTGCAACTCGGTGTTGCAACATGCGTGACGAAGGGACCGCGAGGCGCCTCAGGCGAGCAGCGACCGCACCGTGTCGATGGTGTCCGCGTCGCCCGGGCCCTTGTCGTCGCGGTAGCGGACGACCCGCGCGAAGCGCAGCGCCAGTCCGCCGGGATAGCGCGTCGAGCGTTGCAGGCCGTCGAAGGCGATCTCCACCACCTGCTCGGGGCGGACCGTGACGACCCAGCCGTCGTCGGAGACCTCCAGCTCGCGGAAGCGCTCGGTCTGCCACGCCAGCATCGCGTCGGTCATCCCCTTGAAGGTCTTGCCGAGCATGGTGAAGCCGGTGGGGGAGTCGCGGTCGACCGCGCCGAGGTGGATGTTCGACAGCCAGCCGCGCCGCCGCCCCGAGCCGTGCTCGACGGCCAGCACCACGAGGTCGAGCGTGTGCACCGGCTTCACCTTGACCCAGGCGGCGCCGCGGCGTCCGGCGTCGTACGTCGCATCGACGGACTTCACCACGACGCCCTCCTGGCCGGCGGCGAGCACCGAGGAGGTGAAGGCGGTCGCCTCCTCCACATCGCTGCCGATCCAGCGCTGGACCCGGTGCTGCTCGGGGACGAGCGCGTCGAGCTCGGCCCAGCGGTCGCGTGCGGGGAGGTCGATCAGGTCCGTGCCGTCGAGGTGCAGCAGATCGAAGAAGTACGGCGTCACGACGGCGGCGCCCTCGCCCACGACGCTGGCCGTGCGCGAGGCCGTCTCCTGGAACGGCCGCGGCCGTCCGTCGTCGGCCAGGGCCAGCGCCTCGCCGTCGAGCACGAACCGCTCCGCGGGCAGCGACCGCGCGATGGCGACGACCTCGGGCAGCCGGTGGGTGATGTCGTCCAGGCTGCGGGTCGCGACGAGGACGTCATCGCCGTCGCGGTGCACCTGGATGCGGATCCCGTCGAGCTTGGCGTCGATGCCGACGACACCGCGGGCAGCCTTCATCATCGCCGCGGCGACGTCGGGCGCCGACGAGGCGAGCATCGGCAGAATGGGCCGCCCGACCGTCAGGCCCACCGCCTCCAGCGCCGTCGCCCCGCCGAAGGCCGCGTCGACGACGTACGTCGCCCCACCGGCCAGCATCGCGGCGCGGCGTACCGCAGCCACCGGCACCCCGGCGGCCGACGCCACCGCCTCCGTGACGACGGCCTCGAGCGCACCCTGGCGCACCTCGCCCACGGCGACGGCCCGCAGCCACGCCTGCTCGGCCGCGGTCGCCGCGCCGAACAGCTCGGCCACCGCAGCGGCGCGCGCGCCCGCCGAGCCGGGGCCCGACAGCTCCGACATCCGCTCGAAGGCGGCGTCCACGGCCCCGACCTCGAGCGTGGGCGCGTCGGCGGGCGTGGGCAGGGCCTGCAGGCTGCGCCACCCCAGGCCGGTACGCCGCTGGCGCAGTCGTCCGCTGAGGTGGTGCGCGACCAGCGACCGCTCGCCCGGCTCGGCCGCGAGCAGCAGCTCGGCGATCAGCCGCGTCTTCTCCTTGCGGGACCGGGTCGCGGCCACCGCGCCGGAGACGTCGACCAGCCGCTGCAGCAGCATCGCGTCAGTGGGTGGCCTCGAGGACCGCCGCCGTGACGGCGCCGCGGATGACCAGCTCGAAGACCTCGTCGAGATCGAAGGGCTGCCCGGTCGCCGTCAGGTCGCCGAAGTAGCCGGCGACCTCGAGGCTGACGAACCCGTGCAGCGCCGCGAAGACGGCGGTGCCGGTCGAGAGCATCCGCTCCTCGGGCAGGCCGGCGGAGCGCACCATGACCGAGAGCGCCTCGATGGCGGTCAGGGCGGCCGCGAAGAACTCGTCGCGGTCGATGGGCGGCCGGGTGAGGGCGGCGTACCGCTGCGGGTGCTTGCGCGCGAACGCCCGCAGCTCATGGCTCAGCGCGCGGAGCCCGTCGGCGCCCGCGTGCCCCATCGCGGCGGTGCGCACGTGCTCGCCGAGCAGCCGCATGGCCCGGACCTGGATGTGCGCGCGCAGGTCCTCGAGGTTGGCGACGTGGTTGTAGAGCGAGGACACCCGGGTGTCGAGCTCGGCAGCGAGCGACGTCATCGTCAGCGCGTCGTACCCGTCGCGGTCCACGAGCGACTCGGCCGCCTGCAGCACCGCCTCCTGGTCGAGGCGGGCGCGCCGGCTGCCGGCACTGTCGATGCTCACGCGGGCCTCCTGTCCTGATGGGCGCCTGTTCGCGCCACCCTAGTGCCAGTGCCCGTCGCCGCCGGGAAGTCACAAAGAACCGGCACAGAACGTTACGCACGCGCTGCGAACGCCCTAGAGTCGCTGGCGTGCAGCCTGCCGAAGGGGAGCGTGTCTGGCGTCCGGGGCGCTCGGTCGCGGTCGGGGCACTGCTCGCCCCGCACCGGCACGGTGGCGGAGACCCGACGCACCGGCGCGACGAGGCTGGCCGCCACTGGCGCGCGAGTCGTACGCCGGAAGGCCCGGTCACGCTGTGCATCCGACCCCAGGACGCCGCCGGCGACGTCCGCGCGCAGGCGTGGGGGCCGGGCGCGGACTGGGCGCTGGAGCAGCTGCCCGACCTGCTTGGCGACTCCGACGACTGGACCGGCTTCGAGCCGCGCCACCCCCTGCTCGCCGAGATCCTGCGCCGCTCGCCGGACCTTCGGATGGGCCGCAGCGGCAGGGTCCTCGAGGCGCTGGTGCCCGCGATCATCGAGCAGAAGGTCACCGGCCAGGAGGCCTTCGCCGGCTTCCGCGCCCTGGTTCGCCGGCACGGGGACCCGGCGCCGGGTCCGGGGGAGACCCTGGGGCTGATGCTCCAGCCGACCGCGGCGACCCTGCGGGCGATCCCCTCGTGGGAGTGGCTCCGTCTGCACATCGACCCGGCACGCTCGCGCGCGATCCTGCGGATCGCGCAGCACGAGCAGGCCTGGGAGAAGTTGACCGATGCGGGTCCGGGGGAGGCCGACGGTCCGCTACGCTCCGTTCCCGGCATCGGGGTGTGGACCAGTGCCGAGGTGCGTCAACGGGCTTTCGGTGACCCGGACGCGGTGTCCTTCGGTGACTACCACGTGGCTCGGGACGTGGGGTGGGTGCTGGAGGGCGAGGAGTTCGACGACGAACGCCTCGCGTCGTACTTGGAGGCATGGAGACCCCAGCGCGGACGGGTGCCCTTCCTCATCGGTTCGGCCGGCTTGCACCGACCCCGACGAGGTCCACGAATGGCGCCACGGCGCCATTTTCCGATGCGTGACCAAATTGCGTGATATCTGTTACATCGAGAAACAGGCAGTCGTGTGGCTCCACGACGAACCGGTTCGATCCGGTCGCGCCTGCAAGAGACAGGGGTGTCTGATGGGACTCGCGAGACGTACGACGGAGGTACGCCGATGACTGCGGTCGTCGCATCCGGGCGCTCGATCGTGGACAACATGACGGGTCGCTTCAAGGCGGGCGTCATCACCACGGGCGAGCTCGTGAAGCTCGCGGTCGAGTCGCTCCAGTGGGGCTTCTCGGACATCCTCGCCCGGCGCTTCTCGTGGAGCGAGTTCCTGCTCCAGGCATGGTTCATGACGCGGGTGTCGCTGCTGCCGACGATCCTGGTGGCGATCCCGTTCGGGGTCATCACCTCGGTCCAGATCGGCGGCGCGGCCAACCAGATCGGCGCCAACTCGTTCATCGGTGCGGTCAACGGCATCGGCGTGCTGCGCCAGGGCGCACCGCTGGTCACCTCGCTGATGATCGCCGGCGCGGTCGGATCGGCGATCTGCGCCGACCTGGGCGCGCGGACGGTGCGTGAGGAGACCGACGCGCTGATGGTCATGGGCATCTCGCCCATCCAGCGCCTCGTGGCGCCGCGCATCCTCGCCGCCCTGCTCGTCTCGGTGCTGCTCACCGTCATCGTCACGATGGCGGCCATGATCACCGCGTTCGTCGTGGTGGTCGGCGGCGGCCAGATCTCGGCCGGCACCTACATCGACTCGTTCGTCGGCTTGAGCCAGCCGCTCGACTTCGTCGTGGCCGAGGTGAAGGCGTTCATCTTCGGGTTCGTCGCGGTGATCGTCGCCGCGCAGAAGGGCCTGAACGCGCGCGGCGGCCCCAAGGCCGTCGCGGACGCGGTGAACCAGGCCGTCGTCCTCTCGGTCATCCTGCTCGCCTGCATCAACGTCGGCCTCACCCAGGCCTACGTGATGCTGTTCCCCGGAGGCGCCTGATGTCTGAGGTCCGGCTCGGTCGCGGCGTCGGCGACCGCTTCTCCGACGCACTGGTCGGATTGACCGACGGCGTGATGAAGAACCTCGCGCTGTTCGGTCACTTCCTCACCTTCTCCTGGGATGTGTTCCGCAACATCCCCGCCGCCATGGCGCTGTACCCCCGCGAGATGCTGCGCCAGCTCAAGGACATCGCCTGGGGCTCGGGCGCCCTGCTCGTCGGCGGTGGCACCGTCGGTGTCATGGTGCTGCTCTCGATCGCGGCCGGCACCTCGCTGGGCATCGAGGGCTTCAACGGCCTCGAGATCGTCGGCCTGGCCCCGCTCACCGGCTTCATCTCGGCGAGCGCGAACACCCGCGAGCTCGCCCCCTTGATCGCCGCCCTCGCACTGGGCGCGCAGGTCGGCTGCCGGTTCACCGCGCAGATCGGCTCGATGAAGATCTACGAGGAGATCGACGCGCTCGAGGTCATGGCGGTCAGCGCGATGCGGTACGTCGTCGCGACCCGCGTCGTCGCGGCCATGATCGCGATCCTCCCGCTCTACCTGATCGGCCTGATCGGCAGCTACATCGCCTCGCAGTGGTCGGTCGTGATCCTGTTCGGTCAGTCACCGGGTCAGTACGAGCACTACTTCTCGGCACTGATCCAGGGACGCGACATCCTGTTCTCGGTCATCAAGATCCTGATCTTCGCCCTCGACGTCGCGCTGATCCACTCGTGGTACGGCATGAAGGTCGGTGGCGGTCCGCAGGCGGTCGGCGAGGCGACGGGTACGGCGATCCGCGCGAGCATCGTGTCGATCGTCCTGCTCGACATGGTCATGACCCTCATCTTCTGGGGCGGCGACCCCGGCTTCCGGATCGCGGGGTGATGTGACGATGGCACGCGAAGTCACTCGTAGTCAGCTCGCTCGGCGCGGGCTCATCGGCCTGGTCGCGCTGGCCGTGATCGGTGCGCTGATCACGCTGCGCAGCAACGGCACGTTCGGTACGACGCCGCACGTGACCGCGTTGGTCGACAACGCCGGCGGCGCCCTGGTCAAGGGGTCCGACGTCAAGATGAACGGCCTGATCATCGGCAAGGTCGCCTCGATCGCCCGCGACTCCAGCGGCCAGGTCAAGATCGACATGAACATGCAGAAGGACGACCTCGGCCAGGTCCCGTCCAACGTGGTCGCGCGGATCCTTCCCGCGACCGTGTTCGGCAAGACCTTCGTCGACCTGGTCGTCCACGGCACGGCCGCGTCCGACCACCTCAAGGCGGGCGACACGGTGCATGCCGACGGGACGCAGGGCACCCTGGAGCTGCAGAACGCGCTCGACGACATCGACAAGCTGGTGAAGGCGCTCGGCCCGGCCGAGCTCGCCTCCGCGATCGGCTCGGCGGCCCAGGCCCTCGACGGACGCGGCGCGCAGATCGCGTCGACGGTCAAGACGTTCAACAACTACCTCGACGAGCTGAACCCGCGGATGCCCGCGGTCCGCAGCGACCTGGAGCAGCTGGCCTCCGCCACGTCGGTGGTGAACAAGATCGCGCCGGACCTGCTCGACGCCACCGACGACGCGCTCGTGGTCGCCGGCACGCTGGTGAAGAACCAGTCGGCACTCGCAGCGCTGCTGTCGGGAGGCACGACCCTCGCGGACACGGCCACCGGCTTCCTGAACAAGAACGAGGCCCACCTGGTGACCTTCATCAGGCAGTCCTCCGACCTGCTCGACGCGCTCTACGACAACCGGGTGAAGGGCATCTCCGGCTCGATCGCGGTCAACGGTGCGGCCGGCCACGTGCTGCAGAGCGTCGTGGTCCGCGGCTACGCGGACACCGACGGCACCCTCGACCTGAGCCCGCCGCCGTACTACTCGTCGGGACAGCGTCCGTCGTACCGCACGACCAGCAGCGGCGCCGGCATGAACGAACTCCTGGGAGGAGCCCGATGACCGGCCTGAGGACGATCGCGATCAAGTTCGCCGCGTTCGCAGTGGTGAGCGGCTTCCTGGCCGTGCTCCTCATCAACACGATGCTCAACGGCGTCAGCGGGGACAAGCAGGACTTCACGGCGAACTTCACCGACGTCAACGGCCTGCGGGTCGGCGACGACGTGAAGGCGGCCGGTGTCCGGGTCGGCAAGGTGAGCTCGATCGACGCCACCGCCAGCGGCGCCGTGGTCAAGATCGAGGTGCTCAAGCAGCAGCCGATCTACGACAACACCCAGTTGAAGATGCGCTACCAGAACCTGCTGGGCCAGCGGTACCTCTCGCTGGTGCAGAACGGCAAGCCGGGACAGGAGCTGCCGGGCGGATCGACGATCCCCGCGTCGCGTACCGACCCGGGCTTCGACCTGACCGAGCTGCTCAACGGCTTCCGGCCGCTGTTCAACATCCTGCAGCCCGCGGACGTCAACCGGTTGGCGACCTCGCTGATCAAGGTGCTGCAGGGCGAGGGTCCGGCCGTCGAGTCCCTGCTGGGGCAGACCGGGCAGCTCACCAACTACCTCGCGGACCGCGACAAGGTGGTCGGCGCTGTGATGACCAACCTCCAGCCGGTGCTCGACAACCTCGCCGGCCACGGCGGCGAGCTCAAGTCCACGATCAAGGAGCTGGAGGCGCTCATGACCGGCCTCGCCAAGGACCGCAAGTCCATCGGCGCGTCCATCGACGGCGTCAGCCAGCTGGTCGGGAGCACCAGCTCGCTGCTGCGTGACGTGAAGGTCCCGCTGGTCGGGGCGACGAACCAGTTCGTCACCGTCGCGTCGATGCTCGACAAGTCGAAGACCCAGCTGCTGCAGGCGATCCCCGCCTTCACGACGCTGTTCGCCTCGCTGGGCCGGGCCGGATCGTACGAGAACGCGCTCAACATCTACGTCTGCTCGATCGCGATCTCGGTCGGCGGCGCCACGGTGCCGCTCGGCGGCAACAACTACTCGGCGGTGTGCTCATGAAGCCCATGAACGAGCGCAACCCGTTCCGGGTCGGCCTGGTCGGGATCGCGGCAGGTCTCCTGCTCGCCCTCGGGATCGTGGTCATCAGCACGGTCAACTTCGGCACCAAGACCTACACCGCGGAGCTGGCCAACACCGGCGGCCTGCGCAAGGGCGAGGACGTCGAGGTGCACGGCGTGCACGAGGGCAAGGTCACCGGCATCCAGATCAAGGGTGACCACGTCGAGGTGAAGTTCGCGCTGTCCAAGGACATCACCCTCGGGTCGCTCACGACCGCCTCGGTCAAGGTGGCCACGCTGCTCGGCACCCACTACCTGCAGGTGCTGCCGCAGGGCTCGGGCACGCTGGCGGGGGACTCGATCCCCGTGGAGCGCACCTCGGTGCCGTACAACCTGCAGGACGTGATCCAGAAGGGGTCGCACTCCCTGGAGAAGCTGAACGCCCCGGTGCTCGCCAAGGCGCTGACCCAGATGGCCAACACCCTGGGTGCCAGCCAGAACTCGATCGGTCCCGCCCTGCAGGGCGTGGCGCGGCTGTCCGAGGCGGTCGCGAACCGCTCCGGCCAGCTCGGCCGGCTGCTCACCTCGGCCCGCAACGTGAGTGCCCAGCTGTCCGAGAGCAGCCAGGACATCATCGGGCTGATGAAGCAGACCAACCTGGTCGTCGCCGAGGTGACCGCCCGCAAGGTCGCGATCCACCGGCTGCTCGTCGAGGTGACCGGGCTGTCCCAGTCGCTCACCGCGATCGTGCAGGCCACGAACGGCAAGCTGCGGCCGGCGCTGGTGGACATCAACGACGTCATCAGCGGTCTGAACCAGGACAAGTCGCAGCTGCAGCAGGTCCTCACGGTGATGGCCCCCGCGGTCCGCTACGTCGCGAACGCGACGGGCAACGGTCCGTACGTCGATCTGTACGTCAAGCCGCCGGCGCTCCCCGCCGACAACATGAGGTGATCCGGTGAATCAGAAGATCATGCGCATGTTGTGCGCCGCCGTGCTGGCCGCAGGCCTGCTCCTCGCCTCGTCGGGCTGCGGGCTGGGCAGCAAGACCATCACGATCCACGCCTACCTCTATGACTCCGCGGGCCTGTTCGTCGGCAACGACGTCGGTGTGCTGGGCGTCCCGGTCGGCAAGGTCACCGCGATCGAGCCGAAGGGCGAGCAGGTCGAGGTGACCATGGAGGTCGACTCGTCCCAGCCGATCCCGGCCGACGCCTCGGCCCTCGTCGTCTCCCGCTCGGTCGCCACCGACCGGTACGTCGAGCTGGCCCCCGTCTACAAGGCAGGGGAGCCGAAGATGGCCGACGGCGGCCAGATCCTGGCGAACCGCACCCAGACGCCGGTCGACTTCGACGAGGTGCTGGCGGCGCTGAACACCTTCGCGACGGGCATCGGCGGCTCGAAGTCCACGACCGCCGCGATCCGCAAGTTCCTCAACGCCGGCACCAGCGCGCTCAACGGCCGTGGCCCGCTGCTGAACCAGACGATCCACTCGCTGGCCAACGGCATCAACGGGCTGGCCGCCCAGAAGGGCAACGTCTCCGCGACGCTGACCTCGCTGGACCACCTGGTCGGCACCATCGCCGCCAACCAGGGCACCGCCAAGCAGTTCATCCGCCAGGTCTCCGCGGCCAGCACCCTGCTGGCCAACGAGCGGGTCAACTTCCGCTCGGCGCTGCGCAGCCTCACCCAGGCCGTGAGGACGGTGGCGAAGTTCGCCGTCGACAACCGGGCCCAGCTGGTCAAGCTGCTCGGTGGCTCCTCGACGCTGATGAAGACCGTGCTGTCGCGGCAGAAGCAGCTCGCGGAGGTCCTCCGGGTCATGCCGCTGGCGCTGCAGAACCTGGCCCGGCTCAAGGGCAACCGGGTTCCGGTCCGGATCGACCCGCTGATCCTCGACCCGCTGGGCGGGGTGCTGCAGAACATCTGTGGCCAGCTGCCGGGCAACCTGTGCAGCATCCTCGACGGCTCGCAGCTGGGGGGCTGATCATGACGACGAACATCCGAACCGCTGTCGCCGGTGTCCTGGCACTGGTGCTGGGCGTGATGCTCAGTGGCTGTGGCCTGACCATGGGCGACCTCCCCATCCCGGGCACCGGGGTGTCGGGGGACACCATGAAGGTCCAGGCCGACTTCCGTGACGCCCTCAACCTCGCGCACGGCGCGCCGGTGAAGGTCAACGGTGTCGACGCCGGCAAGGTCGACGACATCACCGAGAAGAACTTCACCGCCGAGGTGACGCTGACGATCCGCAAGGACGCGCAGATCCGCCAGGGCGCGACCGCGCGGCTGCGCTACACCACGCCGCTCGGTGAGCTCTTCGTGGACGTCAAGAATCCCACCAACGGCGCCCTGCTGGCCGATGGTGCGAAGCTGACGCTCCACGACACCGAGACCGCTCCGACCGTGGAGGACGCGCTGTCCGAGGCGTCGCTGCTGATCAACGGTGGTGGGCTCGGTCAGCTGCAGACGGTGACCGAGGAGCTCAACACCGCGCTCGGCGGCCACGAGGGCGACTACCGGGCGCTGCTGCAGAAGGCACGCCTGTTCCTGACCCAGGCGAACTCCACGACCGGCAGCGTCACCAAGGTGCTGACCTCGCTGAACTCGCTGTCCAAGACGCTGAACGCGCGCAAGGGCACCATCAACCGGGCGGTCCGCGAGATCCGTCCGGCCGCGCACGTGCTGCGCGAGCAGACCCCCGCGTTCACCAAACTGCTCCAGTCCCTCAACCGGTTCTCGGGCGCGGCCAACAAGACGGTGAACGCGACCCGTGGCCAGCTGCTGCGGATGCTGCGGGAGCTGCAGCCGGTGCTCGCCGAGTTCGCCAAGAACAAGGGCCGGTGGCGCTCGTCCCTGACCTCGCTCGTGACCGCGGCGAAGGCGCTGGACAAGATCGTGCCGAACGACTACGCGAACATCCACCTCAACCTGCACCTGGACGGCATCACCGGTACCACCGGCCTGCTGTCGGGCGTCGCGGGCCTGCTGAACACGCTCGGTCTGGGCGGGCTGCTCAACAGCACCGGCACCGGTCTGCTGGGCGGTCTGCTCGGCGGAGTGACGGCATCGCACACCGCCTCGGGATCGGGCAAGGGATCGGGCGGGTCGGGTGGTACCTCGGGCACCTCCGGACTCGGTGGACTGCTGGGCAACCTGCTGGGTGGAGGACTCTGAGATGGTGCGCAAGATCCTGACCGACAAGCTCTGGTTGAGCCTGGTGGGCGTCATCCTCGTCTTCATCTTCGCCGTGGCGTACATCTTCTCCGCGGTGCTCTCCCAGCCGCTGACGTCGCGACCCGACACGGTCAACGTCGAGCTGCGGCAGACCGGCGGCCTGTTCGCCGGATCGCAGGTGACCTACCGCGGCGTCCGGGTCGGGCAGGTCTCCAAGATCATGCCCACGGCGACCGGCGTGGTGGCGACGATCAAGCTGACCTCCAGCACGAAGATCCCCGCCAGCACGATCGCCAAGGTCCGCAGCCTGTCGCCGGTCGGCGAGCAGTACCTGGACTTCCAGCCGACGAGCGACAGCGGTCCGTACCTGCACGACGGGTCGACCATCGCGGCCTCCTCGACCGACATCCCGAAGAGCCTGACCTCCACGGTCATCGCGATCAACAAGGTCCTCGAGCAGATCGACGACAAGAAGCTGCGGATCGTGCTGGGCGAGCTCAGCACCGGTCTCGCCGGCACCGGTGACGACATCGGCCAGGTGCTCGACCAGGGCACCGCGCTGCTCAACACGCTGGTCAAGGTGTGGCCGCAGACCAACCGGCTGATCACCAACGCCGGCCCGGTGCTGTCGATCATCAACGACAACAGCGGCTCGCTGCAGCAGCTCGCGCACACCTCGAAGACGCTGGCCGCGTTCCTGAAGAACTACGACCCGGAGCTGGTCAACACCTTGAAGACGGCTCCCGCGCAGATGCAGCAGCTGGTCAAGCTGATCAACGACGCCAACGACGTCCTGCCGGGCTTCCTGAGCACCGGCGTCAGCTTCACCGACATCTTCGAGTCCTACAACCCGCACCTGCGGGCGCTGCTGGCGGCGTACCAGCCGGGCATCGGTTCGCTGCTCGGCAAGGTCCACAACAAGAAGCTGTACCTCTCGCTGATCGCGGACAAGGACTCGCGGTGCCGCTACGCCACCACGATCCACGACCCGCGCGGCTCCCGGCAGCCGTTCCAGATGAACGGCAGCTGCCCGGCGTCGTTCACCCACCTCCAGCGCGGGGCGGCCCACGCCCCGGGGCCGGTTCGGTAGGTTCTCGGAGCGTGAGCAACGACGACAGCGGCCGCGGCGCGGCCGCCCGGATCCCTGCGATCCTGGCGGCCGCCTGCGCCGTCCTCCTCGTGGCGGTGGTGGTCCTGGGCGTCCTCGCGTGCCGGCCGCACGGCTGGTACCACGAGGCACACGCGGCGAAGAAGGACGCGGCGGCCGGTCAGGCGGCGCTCGACGCGGCCCGCGCGGACCTCATCGACATCACGACCTACGACTACAAGACCGTCGACCAGGACAAGGGTTGGCTGGCCGACTTCAGCGACCCCCAGGTCGCTCAGCCGTTCGCCAAGAACCAGCAGTCGCTGGCCAAGGTGATCAAGGGATCGCACACGGTCGCCAAGGGCACCGTGGTCGACGCGATGTCGCGCGTCGTCAGCGACAGCCAGGTCGAGGTGCTGGCGTTCGTCGACCAGGTGCTGCGGTCCAACCTGGACAAGGGCGTGAGCCTGCAGCAGCAGCGGGTCACGATGACGATGTCGCTGGTCGGCGGGGTCTGGAAGATCTCCCGGCTGGACCTCCTCGGCAGCGGCAACGCGTCCTGAGCCTCCTCTGGAATCTCCTCATCCGACGTCACGCTAGATTGACCGCGTGCGAGTGAGGACGGCGCTGCGGCGGGTGCTGCTGACGTTGGTCGGGGTGCCGTTCGTCGTGGCGATCGCGATGTCGCTCGTCGACTCCTACCGCCGCCGCGGCAAGCGGCCCAAGCCGTTCCCGACCCGCCGGCCGGGCACCGTCGCGGTGGGTGACGGGTCGGTCACGACGTACACCTTCGGCAAGGACCTGTACGACGACATGATCGCGGCCATCGACGCCGCCGAGCGGCAGATCCTCTTCGAGACCTACATCTGGAAGGGCGACGAGACCGGCGAGCGGTTCCGCCGCGCGCTGATCGCCGCGGCCGACCGCGGCGTCGACGTCTACCTGATCTACGACGCGTTCGCGAACCTGGTGGTCCCGCCGCACTTCCACCGCTTCCCCTCGCACGTGAAGGTGCTGCGCTACCCCGTGTACGCCGCCGGGTGGCGCTTCTTCGACCTGCGCCGCTACGGCCGCGACCACCGCAAGATGCTCGTCGTTGACGAGGAGGTCGGGTTCATCGGCGGCTACAACATCGGGGCGGCGTACGAGACGGAGTGGCGCGACACCCACATGCGGGTCACCGGGCCGGCGGTCTGGGACCTCAAGCGGGCCTTCGCCGACTTCTGGAACCTCAACCGCCGCCGCCGGCTGCGCGCCTCCGAGCGGCCGCTGCTGCTGGAGACGGCGTCCACCTGGGAGCCGCGGGTGCGCTTCCAGCGCAACGTGCCGCGGCTGTGGATGTTCCCCATCCGCGGGATGTACCTGGAGGCGATCAACCGGGCCAGCAAGAACATCTGGCTGACGACGGCGTACTTCCTGCCCGACCAGGACTTCGTCGACGCGCTCAAGGCCGCCGCGGGCCGCGGCGTCGACGTACGCCTGCTGGTGCCGCTGAAGTCCAACCACGTGGTGGCCGACTGGATCTCCCGCGGCTACTACGGCCAGCTGCTGGCCGCCGGGGTGCGGATCCTGCGCTACAAGGACGCGATGATCCACGCCAAGACCGCCACCGTGGACGGCAACTGGTGCACCGTCGGTACGGCGAACATCGACCGGCTCAGCCTGCAGGGCAACTACGAGATCAACATCGAGGTCATCGACGGCCGCCTGGCGGCCGAGCTCGAGGAGGTCTTCGAGGTGGACCAGTCCAACTGCCTGGAGCTCACCATGGGTGAGTGGGAGGCACGCGACCTGCACCGCCGGTTCACCGAGCTGGTGCTCTCGCCGCTGAGGCCCCTGCTGTGAGCGCGTCGCGATGAGGCCGGTCAGGGATCTGCGCGGCAAGCACGTCCTGGTCACCGGCGCCGCGAGCGGCATCGGGCGGGCGGTGGCCGAGCAGGCGGCCGCCCGGGGCGCCCTGCTGCACCTGACCGACCTGCAGGGCGAGCTGCTGGCCACGGTGGCCGAGGAGATCCGCGCCGCCGGGGGAGAGGTGCTGACCGCGGAGCCCGCCGATGTCTCCGACCACGCCCAGGTACGCCGGCTGGCGGAGTCGATCACGCAGCGCAGCGGTCCGATGGACGTCGTGCTCAACGTCGCCGGGATCGCGGTATGGGGCACGGTCCGCAGCCTCGAGCCCGAGCACTGGCAGCGGCTCGTCGACGTGAACCTGATGGGCCCGATCCACGTCATCGAGGAGTTCGTGCCGCCGATGGTCGACGGCGGCCGCGGCGGCCAGCTGGTCAACGTGTCGTCGGCCGCGGGCATCATCGCGATGCCGTGGCACGCGGCCTACAGCGCCTCGAAGTTCGGGCTGCGCGGCGTCTCCGAGGTGCTGCGCTACGACCTGCGCAAGCACCGGATCGGGGTCAGCCTGGTGTGCCCCGGCGGCGTCGACACCGGCCTGGTCGAGACGATCCGGATCGCCGGGATCGACCAGCAGAGCAAGGCCTTCGTGCGGGCCCGCCGCGGCTTCCAGAAGCGTGCCGTGTCGCCGGAGAGAGCGGCCGAGGCGATCTGGCGGGGCGCGCTGCGCAACCGCTACTGGGTCTACACCTCGGCCGACATCCGGCTGATCCACCTGCTGCAGCGCTACTGCCCGCCGGCGTACGCGGTGGCGATGCGGGTGTTCAACTACGGGGCGAACCGGGTGCTGCCGGCCGTCGAGCGGGCCCGGAGGCAGGCATGAGCGGGTCGCTCGAGCCGACCGGGCCGATCGGGCCGCGGGTCGAGCCCGGCACCTGGCGTGAGGTGGGCCCGGTCATCGCGGCCTTCGCGAAGATCGCCGGCCGGGTCACCGGCACCCGCCCGCCGGCGGTCTTCCTCACCCTGGGCCGGCACCGACGGCTGTTCTGGGGCTGGCTGCACTTCGCCGGCCGGCTGATGCCCGGCGGACGGTTGGCACGCCGCGAGGCGGAGCTGGTGATCCTGCGAGTGGCCTCGCTGCTCGGCTCGGAGTACGAGCTCACCCAGCACCGCCGGCTGGGCCGGCGGGCCGGTCTCAGCGCGGCGGAGGTGGCGGCCGCCGAGCGGGTGCCCGACGCGGCGCCCGACGGCCTCAGCGAGCGCGAGCGGCTGCTGCTCCGGGCGGCCGACGAGCTGGTCGCCGAGCAGGATCTCTCCGATGCGCTCTGGGCCGAGCTCGGCCGGTTGTTCGACACCCAGGAGCGGATCGAGGTGGTGCTCCTGGTGGGCCACTACGCGATGCTCGCGACGGTGCTCAAGGCGTTCCGTGTGCAGCCCGACGCACCCCGCCGACCGTGAATACTGTTCACCCGATGCATCGAATGTGATCCGAGTCCCACCCCCTTCGGTTACCGCGACACGTCGTTAACGTGGATGGGGATGTTCCGGCCGCGCGTCGCCCGAAGCGGCGCCGCGCAACGTGGGTCCGGAAAGCACCGTGGATCCGCCGGCCGCGTCCGACACAACGCCATTCTCCGGGGGGATTCTCATGGCTTTCGTGCTGCTGTGCACCGCTGTCGTCATCGTCTCGCTCGGCCTCACGGCCGTCGCCTCCACCACGCTGTGGTGGATGCTGCACGCCTGGCGCGGGGCCGCCGCGCTCCGCTCGACCGGCTTCGCGCCACCACGCAGCAGCGAGCCACGGTCGTTCTCGCTGCTCGTCCCGGCCCGGCACGAGGAGCAGGTGCTCGGGCACACCCTCGACCGGCTCGCCGAGATGGACCACCCGTCCTTCGAGGTGATCGCGATCGTCGGCGACGACGACCCGGGCACGACCGCCGTGGCCCGTGAGGCGCAGGAGCGCCACCCGGACCTGATCTCGGTCGTCGTCGACGAGCACCCCGTGAAGAGCAAGCCCAAGGCGATGAACACCGCGCTGCCGCACTGCCGCGGCGAGATCGTCGGCGTCTTCGACGCCGAGGACGACGTGCACCCGCGCCTGCTGCGCAGTGTGGACGCCACCTTCGCGCAGTCGCGGGCGGACGTCGTGCAGGGCGGCGTGCAGCTGATGAACCTGCACACGAGCTGGTGGGCGGTGCACAACTGCCTGGAGTACTGGTTCTGGTTCCGCAGCCGGCTGCACTTCCACGCCGACCAGCGCTTCATCCCGCTGGGTGGCAACACCGTCTTCATCCGTACGTCGGTCCTCGAGCGCGCCGGCGGCTGGGACGGCGAGTGCCTCGCGGAGGACTGCGAGCTCGGCGTCCGGCTCTCCTCGACCGGCTCGCGGGTCGCGGTCAGCTACGACCCCGAGCTGGTCACCCGTGAGGAGACCCCCGGCACCATCGGCAGCCTGGTCCGCCAGCGCACCCGGTGGAACCAGGGGTTCCTGCAGGTGTTCCGCAAGGGGGAGTGGCGGCGGCTGCCGTCGCGCCGCCAGCGGATGCTGGCCCGCTACACCCTGGCCATGCCGTTCCTCCAGGCCGCGACCGGGGCGCTCGTGCCGGTCTCGGCCGTCCTCATGTTCGCGCTCAAGGTGCCCGTGCTGGTGGCGCTCGTGGCGCTCCTGCCGCTGATCCCCACCGCCGTCACGGTCGCCGTGCAGGTCGCGGCCGTCGGCGACTTCGCCCGCTGCTTCCATGAGCGGGCTCGGCTGCGCGACCACCTGCGGATCGTGATCGGCGCCATCCCGTACCAGCTGCTGCTCACCGTCGCCGCCGTGCGCGCGGTGGTGCGCGAGTGGCGCGGCGCGACCGGGTGGGAGAAGACCGAGCACGCCGGCACCCACCTGACCGCCGCCGCCCCGGTGGTCCTGGCCGACGAGGAGGCCGCCTGATGAGCGCGCTCGCCACCCCGCAGGCCCCGCCGCGGCCCGCCGAGGACGATCGCGCGCTCGGCGTCGTACCGGCACACCGGCGGCGTACGGTCCGGTCCCGGTTGTCGGCGTGGACCGCACGCCACCGCGCGTCCCTCCTGGTCCTCACCCCGCTGCTGCTCCTGGCCGGCGTGGTGCAGGCCTGGGGCATGGGCCGCGCGCCCGAGGCCGTCGACGACGAGGGCACCTACACCGCCCAGGCGTACGCCGTGGAGCACCTCGGCCGGCTCGCCCACTACACCTACTGGTACGACCATCCGCCCCTGGGCTGGCTGCAGATCGCGGGCTGGACCACGCTCACCGACGCCTTCGACCGCTACTCCTCGGCGGTGAGCGCGGGCCGCGAGTCCATGCTCGTCGCTCAGCTGGTGGCGACCGTGCTGATCTGGGCGCTGGCGCGCCGGATGCACCTCACCCGCGCGGCCGCGGCCCTGGCGGTGGTGCTCTTCGCGCTCTCGCCGCTCGCCCTCGCCTTCCACCGGATGGTCTACCTCGACAACGTCGCGGCGCCGTGGCTGCTGGCTGCCTTCCTGCTCGCCGCGCCGCGCCGCCACGAGCTGCTGGGCCTCGTCGGGGCCGCCGGCTGCTTCGCGATCGCGGTCCTGACCAAGGAGACCGTGGTGCTGCTGGCGCCGGTGCTGCTGTGGTGGGCCTGGCGGCACGCGGCCCCCTCGACCCGCCGCTACACCTTCACCGTCGCCGGCAGCCTGTTCGTGCTGCTGTGCAGCGGCTACCTGGCCTTCGCGCTGCTGCGCGGCGAGCTGCTGCCGGGCGCGAACCACGTGAGCCTGGTCGACGGCGTCCGCTTCCAGCTGTTCAGCCGTACGCCGAGCGGCTTCGTCCTCGACCGCACCAGCCAGGCGTGGGCGACCGTCGCCATCTGGCTGCACTACGACGTGTTCCTGCCGGCCGCGGCGACCGTCGCGGCGCTGGCGCTGCTGCTCTCCCCGCGCCACCGGCCGATCGCGGCGGCCTTCCTCCTGCAGGTCGTCCTGCTGCTGCGCCCGGGCTACCTGCCGGTGCCGTACGTGATCGCGATGCTGCCCTTCGCGGCGCTGTCGGTCGCGGCGGCGGTCGACCTCGCCGTACGGCATCGCCGTCGCCGTGGTCTGCGGACCGTCGCGGTGGGGGTGGCCGCGGTCGGCGCCGTGGTCACGCTGGGCTTCGCCGTCCCCTCGTGGGCGCGGGGCGTCGGCGCGCTGATGACCCGCGACACCGACCACCCCATGGTCGCCGCCGAGACCTGGCTGCAGCAGCACGCCGGTCCGCGCGACCGGCTCCTCGTCGACGACGCGGTGTGGGTGGACCTGGTGCGCTCGGGCCTGCCGCGCTCCCACGTCGTCTGGTACTACAAGGCCGACACCGACCCCGACGTCATGCGCCTGACCCCGCACGGGTGGCGCGACTACCGCTACGTGCTGGTGACCGAGTCGATGCGGCGCTCGCTGCAGACCGAGGGCATGGCGACGGCCGGCGGGCAGTACCCCGTCCTGGCCAACGCGGTGCGGCACAGCACCGTGGTGGCGTCGTACGGGCACGGCCAGAACGAGGTGCAGGTACGACGGGTGGTGGCCACGACCGGAGGGGCGGAGCGATGACCCGCAGGATCCTCATCACCGGCGGAGCGCTGCTCGTGGGCGCCGTGCTCGGGGTCGGCCTCGACCGGGCCGCGCTGCGGGCGCACGCGAGCGACCCGACCATCGCCGGCACGCCGCGCTCGGCGCCCACCGTCCTCCAGGACCGCGCCCACGCCTTCCTGCAGCGGTACGTCGACGCCACCGGCCGGGTCGTGCGCCTGGACCAGGGCGGCGACACCGTGAGCGAGGGCCAGGCCTACGCGATGCTGATCGCGGTCGGTGTGCGGGCGCAGGGCACCTTCGACCGCGTGTGGCAGTGGACCCGGACCAACCTGCGCCGTCCCGACGGGCTGCTCGCCTGGCACTGGGCGGACGGCTCGGTCACCGACCAGCAGTCGGCGGCCGACGCCGACCTGGACACCGCACGGGCCCTCGTGCTCGCGGGCCGCGCGTTCGGCCGCTCCGGGCTGGTCCGGTCCGGGACGGCGCTGGGCACCGCGATCCTGCGCGAGGAGACGGTGTCCACGCCGGTCGGCCGGCTCCTGCTGCCCGGCTCCTGGGCGGATCACCGGCCGCCGTACCTGGTCGACCCGAGCTACTTCTCGCCCGTCTCCGCCCGCGTCCTGTACGGCGCCAGCCGCGACCCGCGTTGGCGGCAGCTGGCGGCCGGCGGCCGGGCGGTGCTGCGCCGGCTGGCGACGCCACGGCGACTGGTGCCGGACTGGGCCACGGTCGCCGCCGACGGGACGGCCCGCCCGGCCCTGGGGCCGAGCGGCGAGCCGGTCGTGTTCGGCTTCGACGCCGCGCGGGCCGTGGTGCGGCTCGCCGAGTCCTGCACGGCGGCCGACCGTGCGATCGCCGCGGGCCAGCAGCCGCTGCTGACCCGCTACCCGTCGGCGTACGGGATCACGGACCTGGCGGGGCTGCCGCTGGTCGACTATGCGACCTCGCTGGCCTGGGTCTCCCGGGCTGCCGCGCTGCGTGCGACCGGGCGACCCGTTGCCGCCGCGCACGCGTTGGATGCGGCAGGTGGGGTGGCGCGCGAGTTCCCGACGTACTACGGCGACGCCTGGGAGGTGCTGGGGCGGCTGATGCTGACCACGCGCCGGCTCGGCGGCTGCGCTCAGGGGGTGGCGGCATGAGCACCCTGACCGGCCTGATCGGACTGCTGCGCAGCGAGACCGGACGGTTCGCCGTCGTCGGCGGCTCCGCCTTCCTGGTCGACCTGGGCGCGTTCAACCTGGCCCGCCTGGTCGTCCACCTCGGCCCGCTGACCTCCAAGGTGGTCGCCGTGGCCGTGGCCACGACGTTCGCGTACGTCGCCAACCGGGCCTGGACCTTCGCGCATCGCGGATCGAGCCGCGAGCGGATCGGGGTGGCGGGGGAGTACGCCCTGTTCTTCGTGCTCAACGCCGTCGGGATGCTGATCGCCTTGGCCTGCCTGGCGACCAGCTACTACCTGCTCGGGCTGCGCTCGACGCTGGACCAGAACATCTCCGCCAACGGCGTCGGCCTGGTCCTGGGCACGCTGTTCCGCTACTGGTCCTACCGGCGCTGGGTGTTCCCCGAGACCGCGGCCGAGCCGGACGACGTGCCCGTGGCGGTCGAGGCCGACTACGACCGGGCCGCGGCCTGACCGCCGTCCTGGTCGCCTGTGGGGACCGTGTCGTTGGCGGCCAGGTGGCGGTCGACCGCCGGCCAGGTCAGGTCGCGGGCCCGTGGCGAGCCGATCAGCCCGAGGTGGCTGAGCCCCTCGACCTCGAGGAACTCGACCTTGGCGCTGGGATAGGCGCGAGTGCCGGCCTCGACCGAGGCGGGGTTCGCGAGGACGTCACCGTGGCTGGCGACCAGCAGGGTCGGGCGGTCCAGCCGGTGCATGTCGACGGCGAGGTCGTCGGTCAGGTGCACGGTGCCCTCGGCCAGCTCGCGCCCGCACACCAGCCGGGCGATCGCCTGGTTGAAGAACCGGGCCGGGTAGGCGGGCATGCCGGCGATGAAGGCGTCGACGGCGGTGATCCGCGCCAGCACCTCGGGTCGGTGCAGGTTGCGGGCGAGCGCGAGCGGCTTGGTGAGCTCGCGCACCGGCGCCATCCACCGGTAGCCCAGCCGGGTCAGCGGGCCGGTCGTGCCGCCGACCAGGCGCGTCCCGGCGAAGACCGGCCCCAGGCCGATGCTGCGGTGCAGCGCCACGAGCGGCGCGTAGGCCGGGTTGAGGTGGTAGTCGGTGGGCGTGCCCAGCGCGGTGATCGAGGCGATCGGCAGGTCCGGACGGTGCGCGCCCAGCAACAGCGACAGCGTCCCGCCGTGGGACCAGCCGACCAGGTGGACCGGCCGGTCGTGCTCGGCGGCGATGCGCTCCACAGCCGCCGGAAGCAGGTCGTCGATCCAGTGCTCGAAGCCCATCGCCCGGTCCGCGAAGGTCATCCGCCCGTAGTCGATGGTGTACGTCGGCCGGCCGGCATGCCCGTCACCGCGGCCGTGCCCGGCGAGGTGCGCGGAGAGGCTCTGCCCGGGTCGCAGGTCCCAGCAGGAGACCGGCACGGCCAGCGGGGTCACCAGCAGCACCGGGTTGCCGCGCTGGTCGTCCGCGGGGGCGATCCGCTCGACGCGCGCGTGCGGAGCGTCGTACAGCAGCGAGGTGGGGGTGGCGTCCTCGGGCTCGAGGCCCGGGCCGAGGGGCGAGATCGCCCACGCGGTGCGGGCGGCGTCGATCAGCGGGGCGAGGCTCACGACGGCTCCCAGCCGACCAGCTCGCGCTTGAGCACCTTGCCGGTGGGGTTCCGGGGGAGCTCGGGCAGGAAGATGACGTCACGCGGCACCTTGTAGCGCGCGAGGTGCTCGCGCACCAGGTCGCGCACCTCGTCGGCGGTCAGCGACCCGCCCTCGCGCAGTGCGACGAAGGCCCGCAGGCGCGCCCCGAACTCCTCGTCCGGTACGCCGACCACGGCTGCCTCCTGCACGGCGGGATGCCCGATCAGCAGCTCCTCGACCTCGGCCGGGAAGACGTTCTCGCCGCCGGAGACGATCATGTCGTCGTCGCGCCCGTCGATGTAGAGCAGCCCACCGTCGAAGTGGCCCACGTCGCCGGTGGCGAGCATGCCGTCGACGATCTGCTTGTGGCCGCCGCCGGTGTAGCCCTCGAACGGCGTCACCGTGCCGACGAAGACGCGGCCGCGCTCGCCGGGTGCGACCGGGCGGTCGCGGTCGTCGAGCAGCGCGACGCGCGAGCCGAGCATCGGCGTACCGACCGAGGTGGGGTGGGAGCGCACCACGTCGGGGTCGGCCATGGTCGCCAGCGAGACCTCGGTGGAGCCGTAGAGGTTGAAGATGACGTCGCCGAAGCGGTCCTGGAACTCCTGCGAGACCGCGGCGGGCAGGGCCGAGCCGCTGCAGAAGGCCGCGCGCAGCGAGGAGGTGTCGTAGCGCGCGGTGACCTCGGGAGGCAGCGCGATCACCCGCTGCAGCAGCACCGGCACGACGCAGACCGCGGTGGCGCGGTGCCGCTCGATGTCGGCCAGGAAGGTCTCGGGATCGAACGAGCGGCGCAGCACGACCTTGGAGCCCAGCCCGAAGGTCAGCATCGTCATGATCAGCCCGGTGCCGTGGAACAGCGGCGGGCCGATGACGGTCGCCCCGCGGGCGCGCAGCGGCATCCGGTCCAGCAGCGCGCCGGCCAGCGTGTAGCCCTTCGGCTCGGTGCGCGGCGCACCCTTCGGCGTACCGGTGGTGCCGCTGGTGAGCAGCACGATGCGTCCCGGCTTGACGGGCGCCGGCGGCGTCTGCGGGTCCCCGGAGGCGGCCAGCCGGGTGAGGTCGTCCTCGGCGGCGGTGATATCGGTCCACAGCACGGGCAGGTCGAGACCGTCGGCGGCCGCTCCGAGGTCGACGTCGCACACGAGCAGGTCGATGCCCTCGCGCCCGATCACCTCGGCGGCCTGCTTGGCGGAGAACGCCGTGTTGAGCCAGACCGTGTTGAGTCCCGCGCGGGAGGCGGCGAACGCCGCGATCAGCGGGCCGCGGTGGTTGCGGCAGAGCATGCCGACGGTCTGACCCGGGCGGTACGACGCCCGCAGCGCGTTGCTGAGGCGGCAGACCTGCTCCTCGAGCTCGGCGTAGGTGATCTCGCCCCGCTCGTCGGCGATCGCGGGGTGCGGTCCGTGGTGGGCGGCCGCCGCGCGTACGGCGCCGCCGAACGGCCCGAACTTCTGCATGGCGAGGACGACCGACGGGAGGGTGTGCGGCGCGCGCAGGGGGAGTACGCCGGCGCGGGCCATCACGGCCAGCGACCGGGCCTCGAGGGACGCGCGGTGCAGGAGCTTTCGGGTCACGAGGCCTCAGCCTGAACCGCGGGAGCACTCCCGTCCAGCAGAACACGCGCGACGTGGGCAGGATCATCCGCCATCGGCACGTGGCCGCAGCCGCGCAGCCGGACGTGGGTCGCGTTCGGCATCCGCCGCTGCGCCAGGCGGGCCTGGTAGGGCAGCAGGATCAGGTCACGGGCGCCCCAGGCGATGGTGACCGGGATGCCGGCGGGGATGACGCGGTCGAACACCTCGGCCGCGGGGAAGATCTGCTTCATCGCGGGGATCGCCCGGCGCATGCCGTTCAGGTCGTCCACGAACTCCCCGGCCGGGATGCGCTCGGGATGGGCGGAGACGACCGCACCCATCACCCGGCGTGCGGTGTCGGACCGCGCGAGCGTGGGTGCCACGGGGGCGAGCAGCTGCGCGCTCGCGGTCAGCCAGGTGAACAGTGCGCGGATGTAGGCGAAGTCGGCGGCGCCGTACCAGAACGCGGCGGGGGAGAGCGTCGTCGCGCTGCACACCAGGCCGTCGGCGGCGGCCTCGAGCGCGATCCGGCCGCCGAGGGAGTTGCCGGCGATGTGCGGCCGGTCCAGGCCGAGGGCGTCCATCGCAGCGGTGAGCTCGGTCCGCAGCGTCGCCTGCACGTCCCCGTCGCGGACGACGAGATCGGGCGACTCGCCGTGGCCGGGCAGGTCGAACAGGACGACGGTGCGGTGGCCGGTCAGGTGGTCCAGCAGCGGGTACCACGCCTGGCGGCGGTGGGTGAGGCCGTGGACCAGGACCAGCGGCTCACCGGAGCCGTGGATCTCGTGCGCGAGCATGTCAGTCCCTCTCGTGGACGATGTCGACGATCGGCAGGCGGAGCGCTGCCGGCGCGGTCGGAGGTACGGCGGGCCTGCGCGGGTGGACGGCCGGGATGGCGGCATACGCCGATCCGAGCGGTGGCCGCGGATCGGGCTCGCCCTTGTTGGGCCAGTACGCCAGCGCGCGCTCGGCCTGGGCGGTGATGGTCAGCGACGGGTTCACGCCGAGGTTCGCCGAGATCGCCGAGCCGTCCATGACGTGCAGGCCGTCGTACCCGTAGAGGCGCTGGTAGGGGTCGATGACGCCGGTCTCGGGGGAGTCGCCGATCGTGCAGCCGCCGATGAAGTGGGCGGTTGCCGGCATCCCGAACGGCTCACCGATGCTCCCGCCCGCGAGCGCGCCCGGGCCCATGAGGTCGGCCATCCGGTGCACGACGTCGTGGCCCTGCGGGATCCAGGTCGGGTTGGGGGAGCCGTGGCCCTGCCGGGAAGAGAGACGCCAGCCCCACGGGGTCCGCTTGACGAAGGTGGTGATCGAGTTGTCGCTGGCCTGCATGACGAGGGCGATGATCGAGCGCTCGGACCAGTGCCTCACGTCGTAGAGCCGGCGCGCCCGGGGCAGCAGCTTGGCGTACTCCTTGGCCCACCGACGCCGGACGCCGGGTCCCCCGGGCACCAGCGCGGTCTGCAGCAGCGAGATGAAGTTGCTGCCGTGGCCGTACCTCACCGGCTCGATGTGGGTCACCGCGTCCGGGTGGAAGGAGGACGTGATGGCGACGCCGTGCGAGTAGTCGATCTCGTCCCCGGCGGCCATCGCGCCGAGGATCGCCTCGGAGTTGGTGCGGGTGAGGTGGCCGAGCCGGTCGGAGACGTGCGGGAGGTCGCCGTCGGCCTTGAGCGCGTGGAGCAGCTTCTGGGTGCCGAGAGCGGCCCCGGCGAACACCACCTGGTCCGCGGTGAACCGCTTGACCGCCGTACGCCGGGAGAGCTTGGCCTTGGTCCACCGCGCCTCGATCTCGTAGCCGCCCCCGGCGCGCGGGCGAACCCGCGTGACCGTGGTGAGCGGATGCACGACCGCGCCGTTGCGCTCCGCGAGGTGCAGGTAGTTCTTGACCAGGGTGTTCTTCGCGTCGTGGCGGCAGCCCGTCATGCACTCGCCGCACTGCGTGCACGTCGTGCGCTGCGGCCCCTCGCCTCCGAAGAACGGGTCCGCGACGGCCGTGCCGCCCGGCTGCTCCGGGTCGCCGAAGAGCACGCCCACCGGCGTCGGGTGGAAGGTGTCGGACACCCCCAGCTGCTCGGCGACGCCCCGCATGACCGCGTCCGCCGGGGTGAACCCGGGGTACGTCGTGACGCCGAGCATCCGCTTCGCCTGGTCGTAGTACGGCGCCAGCTCCGACTTCCAGTCGGTGATGCCGGCCCAGGCGGGGTCCCGGTAGAACGGGTCGAGTGGCTCGTAGAGCGTGTTCGCGTAGCCGAGCGAGCCGCCCCCGACCCCGGCGCCGGCCACGATCAGGCAGTCACGCAGCGCCTCGATGCGCAGGATGCCGTAGCAGCCGGCCCACGGCGCGAACAGGTAGCGCTTGACGTCCCACGAGGTCGCGGCGAAGTCGGCGTCGGCGAACCGCGCGCCCGCCTCCAGGACGCCGACGCGGTAGCCCTTCTCCGTCAGCCGGAGCGCGCTCACCGACCCTCCGAACCCCGACCCGATGACGAGGACGTCGTAGTGGTCCGGAACGCTCACCCGGCCACCCCGCGGCGTCGCAGGTCGGCGACGGCCTCGGCATCGAAGCCGAGGCCTGCGAGCACGGCATCGGTGTCGGCAGCGAAGGGGGACGGCGGGGCCGGGGCCGGGGCCGGCGTACGGCTGAACCGCGGAGCGGGCGACGGCTGCAGGCGGCCCGCGACCGTGGTGAAGGTGCCGCGGGCGGCGTTGTGCGGGTGCTCGTGTGCCTCCCACGGGGAGAGCACGGGCGCGACACAGGCGTCGACCCCGTCGAAGATCTCCTCCCACTCGGCGCGGCTGCGGGTGAGGAAGGCCTCCGCGATCGCGGACCGCAGCTCGTCGGCACGGTCGGTGTCGAACGGGTGGGGGAGGTCGGACTCCTTCAGGCCCAGGCCGGCCAGCAGCTGGCTGTAGAACTGCGGCTCGACGGCTCCCACCGCGACATACCGGCCGTCCGCGCACGCGTAGGTGTCGTAGAACGCGGCGCCACCGTCGAGGAAGTTGGTGCCCCGCTCGTGCGACCAGAGGCCGGCGGCCTCCATCCCGTGCACGAAGGTCGTGAGCAGTGCGGCACCGTCGACCATCGCGGCGTCGACGACCTGGCCCTGGCCCGACCAGCGGCGCTCGTGCAGCGCCGCCAGGATCCCGATGACCAGCAGGAACCCGCCCCCGGCGAAGTCGGCGACCAGGTTGAGCGGCGCGTAGGGGCGCTCCCCGGCCCGGCCCATCGGCTCCAGCGCCCCGGCGAGCGCGATGTAGTCGATGTCGTGGCCGGCCGCGCTCGCGAGCGGACCCTCCTGGCCGAAGCCGGTGAGCCGCCCGTAGACCAGCTCCGGGTTGCGGCGCAGGCACTCCTCGGGGCCGAGGCCGAGCCGCTCCATCACTCCTGGGCGGAAGCCCTCGACCAGCACGTCGGCGTCGTCGAGCAGCGCGAGGAGGACCTCGGCGCCCTCTTGGGTCTTCAGGTCCAGGGCCATCGAGCGCTGGCCGCGGTCGAGGTAGCCCGACGGCACCGACAGCGCGTCCCCGCCACCCGAGCGCTCCACACGCAGCACGTCCGCACCGAGGTCGGCGAGCACCATGCACGCGAACGGCGCGGGCGCCATGCTGGCGACCTGGACGACCTTCAGTCCCTCGAGAGGTCCGGGCATCGGATCAGCCCCTCGGCTCGGCATCACGCGGCAGACCGAGCATCCGCTCGCCGATCAGGTTGAGCTGCACCTCGGTGGTGCCGCCGTAGATCGTGGTCGCACGACCGCCGAGCAGCTGCTCGAGGGCGTGGTCGGTCCGCTCGCCGGGCACCGAGAAGGCGCCGGCGACGCCGAGCTCGGCGGTGATGAACTCGGCGATCTTCTGGCTGATGCTCATCGCGAGCAGCTTGTTGACGCTCGCGGTGGTGCCGCTGTCGGCGCCGAGCAGCTGCTTGAGCACGATCCGGTTGCTCATCACGTCGATCGCCTGGGACTCCGCGAGCAGCTCACCGAGCTGGAAGCGGGCGACCGTCGAGAGGTCGTGGCCCTTCGCGAAGCGCAGCAGGTCGCCGTCGTTGGCGTACGCCGCCATCTTCCCCGAGAGCGCGACCCGCTCGCTGGCCAGCGCGGTGCGGGTGACCCTCCATCCGTCGTTCACCTCGCCGACGACGTACTTGTCCTCGATGAAGACGTCGTCGAAGAAGACCTCGTTGAACAGGGCCGACCCGGTCATCTCCTTCAGGGGGCGTACGTCGACGCCCTCCTTGCTCATGTCGAGCAGGAAGTAGGTGATGCCCTCGTGCTTGGGAGCGGTCGGGTCGGTGCGCGCGATCAGGATGCCCCAGTCGGAGAACTGCGCCATCGAGGTCCAGATCTTCTGCCCGTTGATCCGCCAGCCGCCCTCGACCCTGGTGGCCCTGGTCTGCAGGGAGGCGAGGTCGGAGCCGGAGCCCGGCTCGGAGAACAGCTGGCACCACATCACGTCGCCACGCAGCGTGGGCAGCCCGAACTCCTCCTTGAGCTCCTCGGAGCCGTAGCCGACGATCGACGCGAGCGCCCAGATGCCCATGAGCAGGCTCGGGACATCGACGCCGGTCGCCTTGAGCTCCTGGGCGATGACGACCTGCTCCAGCGGGCCCGCGGCGCGACCGTAGGGCTTCGGGAAGTACGGCAGCACCCAGCCGCCGTCGCCGAGGGCGGCCAGTCGCTCGTCCTCGTCCTCGATCGCCTTGATCGCCTCGAGCGCGGCACGGACCTCCGCACGGATCTCCTCGGCCTCGGGCGGGAGCTCGATGTCGAGGGCGCGCAGGTGGCCGGCCAGGGCTGTCTCGGCGACGCGCAGCGCGCGGGTCTCCCGGGTGCCGAGGGCGGCGCGGAGCGTGAGGGCGCGGCGGTAGTAGAGGTGGGCGTCGTGCTCCCAGGTGAAGCCGATGCCGCCGTGGGCCTGGATGCAGTCCTGGGCGACCTTCACGGCGAGGTCGGGTACGACGACGGCGGCGACGTCGCCCGCGAAGCCGGCGGTGTCGTCGCCCTTGTCGAGGGCCGTCGCGGCGTCCCAGACGGCGGCCCGCGCCTGCTCGAGGGCGATGCCCATCCATGCGCACTTGTGCTTGATGCCCTGGAACTGCCCGATCGGGCGGCCGAACTGCACGCGGATCTTCGCGTACTCCGACGCGGCGGCGACACACCAGGCGATGACGCCCGTGGCCTCGGCGCCGAGGACGACCGCGGTGATCGCCCGCGCCTGCTCGGGGGTGAGGCCGTCCAGGACGCGGTCGCCGGGGATCGTCAGGTCGGTCGCCGTCACGCGGGCTGCTCCGCGGAGCACGTCGGCGCTGTCCTGGGCGGTGACCGTGAGCTCGTCCGCGAGCGCGATGACCCATCGGATCCGACCGTCGAGGGCGACCGGCAGGACGAACAGGTCGGCGACGTCGCCCGCGGCGAGCCCGTCCCACGACCCGCTGAGGGCGAGGCCGTCGTCGGTGGCGGTCGCCGCGGGGAGGGTGCTCGTCTCGGGGGCGACCGCGCCGGTCGCCGTACCGTCGACGAGGCCGGGGAGGTACGCCGTCGCCGCGCCGCCCGCGGCCTGGATCAGCGCCGAGGCGTGCACGGTCGGCGTGAAGGCGCCCGGGACGGCGTGGCGGCCCAGCGCCTCCAGGGCGACCGCCAGAGTGGTCAGGCCGCCGCCCGAGCCGCCGAGGTCCTCGGAGACGTGCAGGCCCAGGAGCTCGTAGTCCACCAGTGCCTTCCAGAACGGCGGGAACCTCTCCGGCGTCCTGGCGTCGACGATGGAGCGGATGGCGTCGGTCGAGAGGACGCTCTCCGCGAGGTCGGCGACGGCGTTGGCGAGGTCGATGTGCTCCTCGGTGATGCCGAGGCCGAGCTCGTAGGGCTGGCGGGTCATGCGCTGAGAAGTCCCTTCGCGACGTGGGTCACCTGGATCTCGTTGGAGCCGGCGTAGATCATCAGCGACTTGGCGTCGCGGGCGAGCTGCTCCACGCGGTACTCGGCCATGTAGCCGTTGCCGCCGAAGAGCTGGACGGCGTCCATGGCGACGTCGGTGGCGGCCTCGGTGGAGTAGAGCTTCATCGCCGACGCCTCGGCGAGCGTCGGGACCTTGCCGGCCTGGATGTGCTCGAGCGCGGAGAACACCATGTTCTGCACGTTGAGCCGGGCGACCTCCATCTTGGCGAGCTTGAGCTGGATCAGCTGGAACTCCGAGATCGGCTTGCCCCACAGCTCGCGCTTCTTGGCGTAGTCGACCGACAGCCGGTGGCACTCGTTGATGATGCCGAGGGAGAGGACCGCGCAGCCGACCCGCTCCATCACGAAGCTGGACCGGGCGCTGTCGCGCCCGTCCGCGGCCTTGCTGGTCCGGTCCAGCGCCGCCGCACCGCCGAGGAGCCGGTCCATGCCGAGCCGCACGTCGTCGAAGAAGAGCTCCCCGGTCGGCGAGGACATCATGCCCATCTTCTTGAACGCCTTGCCCTGGACCAGGCCCGGGTCGCCCTTCTCCAGGACGAAGGTGAGCACCTGGCGGTCGCGGATCGGCGTACCGTCGCCCTCGTCGAGCTTGGCGTAGACGACCAGCACGTCGGCGATCGGGCCGTTGGTGATGAAGGTCTTGTTGCCCTTGAGGACGAACTCGTCCCCGTCGCGGCGGACGGTGGTCTTCATGCCGCCGAAGGCGTCCGAGCCCGAGTCGGGCTCGGTGATCGCCCAGGAGGCGATGTGCTCGGCGGAGATGATCTTCGGGAGCCAGCGCTCCTTCTGCTCGAGCGTTCCCTTGGCGGCGATCGTGCCGGCGCCGAGGCCGATCGAGACCCCCATCGAGGCGATCGTGCCGAGCGAGACTCCCGCGAGCTCGCTGAGGATGACGGCACCCATCGACGGGATGGATTCGAAGCCCTGCAACGGGTTCGCCGGGCCGGACTTCCGCTCCGCCTTCGCGGCCTTGGCCGCGGCGACCTCCTCGGGGGTGCGCTCCGCGCGCCTGCGCTCGGCGCCGAGCATCTTCTCCACCGCCTCGGACGCCATGGCGTCCAGGCCGAACGCGGCGAAGAAGCTGCGCACCAGGTCGAACGGCAGGAGCTCCCCGGTCTCGATGGCGTCGATGTTGGGGCGGACGTTCTTGTCGATCCAGTCCCGCACGCTCTCGCGCACGGCCTCGTCCATGTCGGACCACGCGATCATCGGGACTCCTCAGCCGAGCCGGTTGGCGAGATCGTCGAGGTCCCAGGGGCCCTCGGACTCGATGGCGGCCACCTCGTGCCAGCCCTGCATCTCTTGGATCACGCCGCCCTGCACGGCGAAGAACTTGCCGTTCAGCTTGCAGTCGGGCGCCGCGAGGCGGGCGACGAGGGGGGAGATGTTCGAGGGGTGCCAGGCGTCGAACTCGCCCTCCTCGACCTCCTCGGCGAAGATCGCGCCCATGCCCGGGGTGGCCAGGGTGAGGCGGGTACGGGCGATCGGCGCGATGACGTTGCTGCGGACGCCGTAGCGGTCGAGCTCGTCGGCGGCGACCAGCGTCAGCGCGGCGACGGCGGCCTTGGCGGCGCCGTAGTTGGCCTGGCCGGCGTTCGGCATGAAGGTGCCCGATGCGGAGGCGGTGTTGATGACCGAGGCGTTGACCTCGACGCCCGCCTTCGTCTGCTCCTTCCAGTACGCCGCCGCATGGTGCATCGGGCCGGCCGTGCCCTTGAGGACGACCCCCACGACGGCGTCCCACTGGTCCTCGGTCAGGTTCGGGATGAACGCGTCGCGCAGGATGCCGGCGTTGTTGACCAGGATGTCCAGGCCGCCGAGCTCGTCGATGGCCTGCTTGACCATCCGCTCCGCGCCGTCCCAGGTCGCGACGTTGTCGTAGTTGGCCGCGCCCGCGCCGCCGGCGGCGACGATCTCGTCGACGACGCTCTGCGCCGGCGTGGTGTCGGTCCCGGTGCCGTCGTTGGCGCCGCCGATGTCGTTGACGAGGACCTTGGCGCCCTCCCTGGCCAGCAGCAGCGCGTGCTCGCGGCCGATGCCGCGGCCCGCTCCGGTGACGATGGCGACGCGTCCGTCGAGGGTTCCCATGAGTCGTGTGTGTCCTATCGGGGTCGGTGATCGAGTGCCGCCGTGAGGGACGAGCGGCGGTGTATCGAGATTCAGTCGGTGAAGACGGCCAGGCCGTCGGTGAGCACGAGGGCGGAGTCGACCTCGGTGCGGAAGCCGTACGCCGTCGTACCGGTGTCGATGGTGGCGTCGTCGAGCTTCCAGAAGCTGGTGGTCATGTCCTGGCCGGGCAGGACCGGCTTGGCGAAGCGCACCGCGAAGCGCTTGAGCCGGGCGACGTCGCCGTCGGCGAACTCCTGCAGCGCCGCCCACGAGGTGAACGCCATCGTGCAGAGACCGTGGTTGATGATCCCGGGCAGGCCGGACATCTTGGCGATCTCCTCGTCGAGGTGGATCGGCATCGGGTCACCCGACGCGGGGGAGTAGCGGAACGTCTGGTCCTCGTCGACGTGCTGGGTCACCACGGCGTCCGGCGCCCCGGTGGTGGCGGCCGGGTCGAGCGCGTGGCCCGGCGCCAGCTCGCCGATGGTCTTGCCGGCGTCGACGCCGCGGAAGAACGCGGTGATCCACTGCTCGTTGACCAGCTCGCCGTCGGCGTCGCGCGTCTCCGCGTAGACCACCACGGTGGAGCCGGTGGAGAGGTTGGCGTAGCCGGTCGCCTTCGAGCGGCAGGTCAGCACGTCGCCCGGCCGGATCGGACGGTGGAAGTGGAAGTCCTGCTCACCGTGGACGAGCTTCATGAGGAGCTCGATCGGCGCCACCTCGAGGGCCGCGGGGGCCATCGAGAAGAAGGTGGGCACCACGGCGAAGACCGGCGACGCGACCTCGCCGGCGAGGTGCGCCGGGATCGGGTCGTTGGTGGCCGCGGCGTACTCGGCGATGCGCTCGGCAGTGACCTCGAAGACGACGTCTTCCTCACCCCACTGGCCAAGGCCGCTGTCCTCGAAGGTCACTGCCTGCGTCATCTGCTCGTCCCCGATCAGGCGTTGACGAGGTCGGCGAACTTCGCGAGCGACGCCTCGAGGTCGGCCTGGGCGTTCTTGGCGACCGCCTTGCCGATCGGGCCCACGATCATGGTGCCGTTGAAGTCGGCGTCCATGGTGATGGTGGAGCCGGCGTCGGCCGGCGCGATGACCATGCCGAACTTGACCTTCACGCCGGCCATGCCGGTGCCCTCGATCGCGACGGAGGTGGGCGCGTCGACCGAGGTGACCTCCCACTCGATCTTGTTGGCCATGCCCATGACGGAGACGACCTCGGTGATGCGGGTGCCGACGGTGACGTCGGTCGGGAGGTCGGACTTCCATCCCTGGTGGATGGTCAGCCACTTCTCCCAACCGGCGAGGTCGAGGAGGTTGTCCCACGCGGTCTGCGCGTCGACGGGAAGGGCCTGGGTGACGGAAACGCTTGCCATGAGTGTTGTTCTCCTGAGTTGTTGTTGGTGGTCGAGCTCGTCGCGACCCGAGAGGGTCAGTTCGCCTTGCGGTACGCCGTGACGACGACCGCGCCGCCGAGGCCGATGTTGTGCTGGAGGGCGACGCCGCCGGGCTGGGCGGCGCGCTCGACCTGGCGCTTGTCGGCGGTGCCGCGCAGCTGCCAGGTGAGCTCGGAGCACTGGGCGAGGCCCGTGGCGCCGAGCGGGTGGCCCTTGGAGATGAGGCCGCCGGAGGGGTTGACGACCCACCGGCCGCCGTAGGTGGTGTCGTCGTTGTCGACGAGCTTGCCGGCCTCGCCGTCGGCGCACAGGCCGAGCGCCTCGTAGGTGAGCAGCTCGTTGGCGGAGAAGCAGTCGTGCAGCTCGATGACCGAGACGTCGTCGGCCCCGACGCCGGCCTGCTCGTAGACCTCGCGGGCGGCGCGGCGGCTCATCTCCTTGCCGACCAGCGACTGGGCCGACTTGTCCTCGAAGGTGCTGCGCATGTCGGTGACCATCGACTGGCCGATGATCTCGACCGCCTGGTCGCCGAGGCCGTGCTTGTCGACGAAGGCCTCGCTGGCCAGGATCGCCGCGCCGGAGCCGTCGGAGGTGGGGGAGCACTGCAGCTTGGTCAGCGGTGCGTAGATCGTGGGCGCGTCCAGGATCTCCTGGAGGGTGTACTCCTTCTGGAACTGTGCGTAGGGGTTGTTCACCGAGTGCTTGTGGTTCTTGTAGCCGATCTTGGCGAACTGCTCCGGCGTGGTGCCGTACTTCTCCATGTGCTCGCGCCCCGCCGCACCGAACATGTACGGCGCCGGCGGCATCGCGAACTCCTGCAGCTCGGCGAGGGCCATCAGGTGGTCCATCATCGGGTTGGTGCGGTCGTCGAAGACCGACATCAGCGAGCCGGGCTGCATCTTCTCGAAGCCGAGCGCGAGCGTGCAGTCGTAGAGACCGCCGCGGATGCCCTGGGCGGACAGCCAGAGGGCCGTCGAGCCGGTCGAGCAGTTGTTGTTGACGTTGGTGATCGGCACGCCGGTCATGCCGAGCTCGTAGACCGCGCGCTGGCCGCAGGTCGAGTCGCCGTAGACGTAGCCGACGTTGACCTGCTCGACGAGGTCGTAGCCGATGCCGGCGTCCTCGAGCGCCTTCGTGCCGGCCTCGCGGGCCATGTCGGGGTAGTCCCACTCCTTGGAGCCAGGCTTCTCGAACTTCGTCATGCCGACGCCGACGACGTACACCTTGTTCTTGCCCACCGATGAGGCCTTTCGATCACGGGCCGGCGTCGTCCGACGCTTACCCTGGACAGGCTGTCGGCGTTAAAACTATGTTGGACAGCATGTCCGGTCAAGCACCTGCTCTAGGATTTCTCGGGTGAGTCAGCCCGCCACCTCGTCCGAGCCGGTCGACGGCCGTGACGCCCGCTGGGCCGATCACCGCCGCGCCCGGCGCGAGCGGATCCTCGATACCGCCGTCGCGCTGATCGACAGCGAGGGCGTCGGGGTCAGCGTGCCGACGATCGCGGCCGCGGCCGACATCCCGCGCTCGGTGGTCTACAAGCTCTTCAAGGACCGCGACGACCTCGACGACCAGATCCGGGCGCGCATCGTCGACCAGATGAACGAGGCGCTGGCACCGACGCTGGTCTTCGACGGCTCGGTCCGCGACATCGTGCGGCGCTCCGTCGACACCTACGTCCGGTGGGTCGGTGCGCATGGCAACCTGCATCGGTTCCTCGGCACCGGATCCGCCGATCGTCACGACCAGGGCTCCAAGGTCGTGGTCGGCGGCAAGACCGCCTTCGCGCACGACGTCCGCGCGGTCGCCGACGCGATGCTGCCCCTGGCCCTCGGGAGCCGGCCGTCGCGCGGCCTCACCGAGAACCTCGCCTACGGGCTGGTCGGCCTGGTCGACAGCACCGTCAACCGCTGGCTCCTCGCCGACCCCGCCAAGCGCAGCTCGGCCCGCAACCTGTCCCGCTTCCTCACCGACGCGGCCTGCGCCGTCATCGCGGCGACGGTGGCCTCGGCCGGGGGAGAGCTCGACCTGGATCAGGCTGTCGGTACCGGTCCGTAGGCTGGAGGCATGCGTCCGGTCACCGATCTCGAGCGTCGCGTCGCCCCGTTCCACGTGGAGTCCGACTACCAGCCCTCCGGCGACCAGCCGGCGGCGATCAAGGAGATCACCCGGCGGATCAACGACGGCGTCCAGGACGTCGTGCTGCTGGGCGCGACCGGCACCGGCAAGACGGCGACGGTGGCCTGGGTGGCCGAGCAGGTGCAGCGGCCGCTGCTGGTGCTCCAGCCCAACAAGACCCTCGCCGCCCAGTTCGCCAACGAGCTGCGCCAGCTCTTCCCCAAGAACGCCGTCGAGTACTTCGTCTCCTACTACGACTACTACCAGCCCGAGGCCTACGTCCCCCAGACCGACACCTACATCGAGAAGGACTCCTCGATCAACGAGGAGGTCGAGCGGCTGCGGCACAGCGCCACCAACAGCCTGCTGACCCGTCGCGACGTGATCGTCGTGTCGACGGTCTCCTGCATCTACGGCCTCGGCACCCCCCAGGAGTACGTCGACCGCATGCTCAAGCTGCGCGTCGGCGAGGAGCACGACCGGGACGCGGTGCTGCGCCGGCTGGTCGACATCCAGTACACCCGCAACGACCTCGCCTTCACCCGCGGCACCTTCCGGGTCCGCGGCGACACCCTGGAGATCTTCCCGGTCTATGAGGAGCTGGCGGTCCGGATCGAGTTCTTCGGCGACGAGATCGAGCGGCTGATGACGCTGCACCCGATCACCGGCGAGGTGATCACCGAGGACCAGGAGCTCCACGTCTTCCCGGCGACCCACTACGTCGCCGGCCCGGAGCGGATGGAGCGCGCGATCCGGGGCATCGAGACCGAGCTCGCCGAGCAGCTGGCCACCTTCGAGCGCCAGGGCAAGATGCTCGAGGCCCAACGGCTGCGGATGCGGACGACGTACGACGTCGAGATGATGCGCCAGGTCGGCAGCTGCGCGGGGATCGAGAACTACTCGATGCACATCGACGGCCGTCTGCCCGGCAGCGCCCCCAACTGCCTGCTCGACTACTTCCCCGAGGACTTCCTGCTCGTCGTCGACGAGTCGCACGTCGCCGTCCCCCAGATCGGCGGGATGTACGAGGGCGACATGTCCCGCAAGCGCAACCTGGTCGAGCACGGCTTCCGGCTCCCCAGCGCCATGGACAACCGGCCGCTGCGCTGGGAGGAGTTCCTGGACCGGATCGGACAGACGATCTACCTCTCGGCGACCCCGGGCGACTACGAGCTGGACAAGGTCCAGGGCGACGTGGTCGAGCAGATCATCCGCCCGACCGGCCTGATCGACCCCGAGGTCGTCATCAAGCCGACCAAGGGCCAGATCGACGACCTGATCCACGAGATCAAGGAGCGCACCGAGAAGAACGAGCGGGTCCTGGTCACGACGCTGACCAAGAAGATGTCCGAGGACCTCACCGACTACCTGCTCGACGCCGGGATCCGCACCCGCTACCTGCACAGCGAGGTCGACACGCTGAAGCGGATCGAGCTGCTGCGCGACCTGCGGCTGGGCGCCTACGACGTGCTCGTCGGCATCAACCTGCTCCGCGAGGGCCTCGACCTGCCCGAGGTGTCCCTGGTCGCGATCCTGGACGCCGACAAGGAGGGCTTCCTGCGCTCGGACAAGTCGCTGATCCAGACGATCGGGCGCGCGGCGCGCAACGTCTCCGGCCAGGTGCACATGTACGCCGACCGGATCACCCCGTCGATGGAGTCGGCCATCGACGAGACCAACCGGCGCCGCGCCAAGCAGGTCGCCTACAACGAGGCCCACGGCATCGACCCCCAGCCGCTGCGCAAGAAGATCGCCGACATCACCGAGATGCTGGCGCGCGAGGAGGAGTCGACCCAGGAGCTGCTGCAGTCGCTGCCGGCCGGTCGCGGCAAGAGCCCGACCCCTGCACTGCGCAGCACCGACATCGGCGGTCACGCACGCGAGCTTGCCGGCCTGCCGAGCGGGGAGCTGGCCGCCCTGATCCAGGACCTCACCGACCAGATGAAGGCCGCGGCCGCCGAGCTCCAGTTCGAGCTGGCGGCGCGGCTGCGCGACGAGATCGGCGACCTGAAGAAGGAGCTGCGCCAGATGATGTCTGCGACCCAGTAGGGCGCGGCAACGGCGTAAGTCGACTTAGCCGAACCGTGCGCTCCTCTTGGCGGCGCAGGTTGGGTGATTCGCGTGACGTGACCATCTCCGTCGAGTTAAGTGTTTGTGGCGGCGGCCACAGGGTGTCGCTATGCAAGAACGAGAACACGTTCTACTATTGCCCGGGCTTCGACTTGGACGGATGAGGTGATCGGATGGCGCTCAGCGCCGCAGCCGTGGTTCGAGGACCCGGCGAGATCGCCATCATGGTCGTCGAGGTGACCAAACGGATCTTCACCCGGCCCTTCCAGTTCCGGGAGTTCCTGGAGCAGGCCTGGTTCGTCACGAGCGTGACGCTGATGCCCACGATCCTGGTCTCGATCCCGTTCGGCGCGGTCATCTCGCTGCAGGTCGGCAACCTGACCGGGCAGCTCGGCGCGCAGTCCTTCGCCGGCGCCACGGCGGTGCTCGCCACCGTCCGCGAGGCGGCCCCGATGGCGGCCGCGATGATCATCGCCGGTGCGGCGGGCTCGGCGATCTGCTCGGACATGGGGGCGCGCAAGATCCGCGAGGAGATCGACGCCATGGAGGTGCTCGGCATCGATCCGCTCGAACGCCTGGTGGCCCCCCGCGTCGTCGCGACGATGTTCGTGGCGGTGATGATCAACGGCATCGTCATCGGCACCGGCATCGGGGGCGGCTACTTCTTCACCGTGATCGTCCAGGGCGGGTCCGCGGGCGCGTTCCTCTCCTCCTTCACCGCGCTCGCGTCGCTGCCGGACCTCTACATCGCCATGATCAAGGCCGCGATCTTCGGCCTGCTCGCTGCGGTGATCGGCGCGTACAAGGGACTCAACGCCGGCGGCGGCCCCTCCGGCGTCGGGCGGGCGGTCAACGAGTCGGTCATCATCGCGTTCATGGCGCTGTTCTTCCTCAACGCCGTCATCACCGCGATCTACTTCCAGGTCGCACCCCCGGCGGGCATCTGATGGCCACGATCACCTCGTTCGCCGGCGACGTCCTCAAGGCCCGGCGCCGCAACCTGGAGGAGTACGGCGACCAGCTGCTCTTCTACATCAAGGCGCTGCTCGCGGTCCCGACCACGCTCCGCAAGTACCCGCGCGAGGTCTTCAACACCCTCGCCGAGGTCGCCTTCGGCGCCGGCGGTCTGACCCTGATCGCGGGCTCGGCCGGCGTCATCGCCTTCATGGCCTTCTTCGCCGGCACCGAGGTCGGCATGCAGGGGTACGCCTCGCTGAGCCAGATCGGCGTCGCGAAGTTCAGCGCCTTCATCTCGGCGTACTTCAACACCCGAGAGGTCGCGCCCCTGGTCTCGTCGATCGCGCTCGCGGCGACGGTCGGCTGTGGCTACACCGCGCGGCTGGGGGCCATGCGGATCTCGGAGGAGATCGACGCGCTCGAGGTCATGGGCATCCCGTCGCTGCAGTTCCTGGTGACCTCGCGGATGATCGCGGCGTTCGTGGCGGTGATCCCGCTCTACATCGTGGCCCTGTGCGCGTCGTACCTCTCGCCGCGGCTGATCGTGACCCTCATCTACGGTCAGTCGCCCGGCACCTACGACCACTACTTCCTGGAGTTCCTGCCACCGATCGACATGCTCTGGTCGTTCCTCAAGCTGCTCTTCCTCGCCGTCGCGGTGATCCTGATCCACTGCTACTACGGCTACACCGCCTCCGGCGGTCCGGCGGGCGTAGGGCGCGCCGTCGGCCAGGCCATCCGCACCAGCATCGTCACCATCGTGGTGGCCGACTTCTTCCTCAGCTTCGCGATCTGGGGATCCACGACCACGGTCAGGATCACCGGCTGATGTTGGTCAACATCCACCACGACAGCCGCAAGGAGCACAACCGGCTCCTGGTCGCCGGCATCGCGTTCCTGCTCAGCATCGCGATGCTCGTCTGGCTCTCGATCGCGATCTACAACAAGAAGTTCGACCACGTCACCTGGGTGACGATCGACGCGGACCGGGCCGGTCTGCAGCTGGCGAAGTTCGGCGACGTCCGGATCAACGGGGCGCTGGTGGGCCAGGTGCGCGACATCGGCCAGGAGGGCGACCACGCGGTCATCAAGATCGCGCTGGACCCCGCCGCCGCGAAGGAGATCCCCAGCAACGTCTCGGTCCGGATCCTGCCGACGACCCTGTTCGGCCAGAAGTTCATCGAGCTCGAGCGCCCGGCCGACGCATCGCCCACCCCGCTGCGCAACGGCGACATCATCCCGGCGTCCCGGGTCACGACGAACGTCGAGCTGAGCAAGGTGCTCGCCGACCTCTTCCCGCTGCTGCGCGCGGTCCGCCCCGCCGACCTGAACGCGACACTGAGCGCCATCGCGCACGCGCTGCAGGGCCGGGGCGAGCAGATCGGCCGCACGATGGACGAGCTCGGCACCTACCTGAGCGCCATCGACGGCCACCTGCCCACGCTCAAGGCCGACCTGATCCAGCTGGCGAAGGTCTCCGACGACTACGACGCCGCCGCCCCCGACCTGCTCAAGACGCTCGCGAACCTGACCGTCACGAGCCGCACGATCGTGCAGAAGCGCCGTGACCTCGACGTGTTCTTCTCCGACCTGACCGGCCTGTCCGACACGACCACGCGGGTCCTGCAGGCCAACGCGCAGAACCTGATCCGGATGGGTCAGGTCACCGAGCCGATGACCCGCCTCCTGGCCCGCTACTCGCCGGAGTTCCCGTGCCTGATCGAGGGTGCGGCGAACTACGCGCCGATCCTGTCGCGGACCTTCGAGGGCGGCTGGGTCAAGCAGTACATCGAGTTCTTCAACCCGCAGTACCACGTCTTCCGCAAGTCCGACGCGATCAGGTTCGGCGAGCTCGGGCACGGCCCGTGGTGCGTGGGCCTGCCGCACTTCGACGTGCCGGCGACCCCGCACCACCTGCACCAGGGCATCCAGCAGGCGCAGAACCCGCCCACCGACATCACCCCGTTCAGCCCGTGGATCCCCAGCGCGAACCTGAGCAGCCCGGCCGGAACCGAAGGCGAGAACCAGATCCTCAGCGCGATGCTCTCCCAGAAGTCGGGTCACGCCGCCTCGTCGTACGGCTCGCTCGGGTCGCTGCTCTACGGTCCCGTGGTCCGCGTCGGCAGGAAGGCGACCGACTCGTGAACCGTCGCAACGCCGCCACCGTCTCCGCGGGCATCAAGCTCGGCATCTTCACCGTCGTCTCGCTGTTCGTCACCGGGACGCTCACCGTGATCATGGGTCACCTCGGCATCGGCTCCTCCCACCAGTACGAGGCGATCTTCACCAGCGCGAGCATGCTGAAGAAGGGCGACGACGTCCGCGTCGCGGGCGTGAGCGTCGGGGCCGTCAAGGGCGTCGAGCACTACGACCGCAGCATGGCCAAGGTGACCTTCAGCGTGTACGACGGCGTGCCGCTGACCACCGCCTCGACCGCCGAGATCCACTACCTCGACCTGGTCGGGGACCGCTACCTGGCACTCGGCGAGGGCAAGGACGCCACGGGCGCACCGACCCTCAGCCCCGGCGCCACGATCCCGGTCGGCCAGACCAAGCCCGCGCTCGACCTGACCGTGCTCTTCGACGGGTTCAAGCCGCTGTTCCAGGCGCTGACCCCGCACCAGGTCAACGACCTGAGCATGAACCTGGTCCAGGTGCTGCAGGGCGAGGGCGGCACGGTCCGCAGCCTGCTGGAGCACACCGCGTCGCTGACGAACACCCTCGCCAACCGCGACGCGCTCATCGGCCAGGTCGTGACCAACCTCAGCGAGACGCTCAACACCGTCAACCAGCACCACCAGCAGCTGACCACCCTCGTGGTGGAGCTCAAGGACTGGATGACGCACCTGGCGCACAGCCGCAAGACGATCGGCGGCTCGCTCGGCAACATCTCGAAGCTGACCGTCGCCGTCGCCGGGCTGCTGCACCAGGGCCGGCCGCTGCTGAAGTCGGACATCGCCGCGCTGCGCCGGCTCGCGACGCTGCTCAACAAGCCGGGCCAGAAGGCCGACCTGGTCGACCTGCTCAACCGGATGCCCGAGGTCATGACCGACCAGACCCGGACCGGCACCTACGGGTCCTGGTACCAGTACTACATCTGCGGCGTCTCGGCCCAGATCAAGCTCCCGCTCATCGCCAACCTGCCGATCGTCTCCGAGATCGAGAAGTACATCACCAACGTCGACTTCCACTCCACGGCGCCGAGGTGCAACCAATGAGGCCCCCCAGCGACGCCCGCGTCCTCCGCCTCGGCGTCATCACGCTGGTCGTGATGGCGATCGTCGTGGCGGCGACGTTCAACCTGAACAAGTTCCCGGGCTTCCGCGGGACGACCTACTACGCCCAGTTCGCCGACGCCAGCGGCATCCACAAGGGCAACATCGTCGAGGTCGGCGGCATCCGCTCGGGCCGGATCAAGGACGTCACCCTGGACGGGTCGCACGTCGTGGTGACCTTCGAGCTCGACGGCGGCATCGACCTGGGCAGCGACCCGCACGCCTCCATCGAGGTCTACAACCTGCTCGGTGAGAAGTTCCTCAACGTGCAGCCGTCCGAGGGCGCGGACCTCCGCAGCGGGGGGACGATCCCGTTGGAGAACACCTCCTCGGCGTACGACATCGTGGGGGTGTTCGGCGACCTCACCAAGACCACCGAGGCGATCAACACCGACAACCTGTCCAAGGCCCTCGACGTCGTCTCCTCGACGCTGGACGACGCCGCCCCCGAGGTGCATGCCTCCTTCGAGGGCATCGCCCGGCTGTCGCGGTCGATCGCGACGCGCGACGACAAACTGACGACGCTGGTCAACAGCTCCCAGCAGGTGAGCAAGGTCCTGGCGGCGCGCAGCCAGGACATCGTGGAGCTGATGAAGAACAGCGACCTGGTGTTCAAGGAGCTCCAGCGGCGCAAGGCGGCGATCCACCAGCTGCTCATCAACGCGCGGCTGATGGCCAAGGAGCTGCGGGGGGTCGCGAAGGACAACGCGAGCCAGATCAAGCCCGCCCTGCAGCAGGTCCAGGGCCTGCTCGGCACGCTGGTACGACGCAAGAAGCAGCTCAAGGCGGTCCTGCACGACCTCGGGCCCTACGTCTCCATCCTGTCCAACATCATCGGCACCGGGCCGTGGTTCGACGCCTACGCCTCGAACCTCGCCGCGGTGACCACCGGCGAGTTCGTCCCGGGCTTCCCCGACGTGAGTGGGAACTGACATGGTGACGAGTCTCTGGAAGCGCATCGACCGCCGCGTCGTGGTGCTCGCGGTGCTGCTCATCGCACTGGCGGGCGTGCTCAACGTCGCGCTGTCCCCGGCCCGGATGAACACGCTGACCGCGCACTTCTCGCGTGCCGTGAGCGTCTACCCGGGCACCGACGTGCGGATCCTCGGGGTCAACGTCGGCAAGGTCACCGCGGTGATCCCGCAGGGCGACTCGGTCCGCGTCGAGATGGAGTACGACGCGAAGTACCGGGTGCCCGCCGACGCGAAGGCGGCCATCGTCACCCCGACCCTGGTGGCCGACCGGTTCGTCCAGCTCACGCCGGTCTACGTCAAGGGCGCGGTGATGGCCGACGGGGCCGACATCCCGCTGGCGAAGACCCTGGTGCCGGTCGAGCTCGACCGCATCTACGGCAGCCTCAAGACGCTGACCGAGGCGCTCGGCCCGAACGGCGTCAACAAGGACGGCACCCTCAACCACCTGCTCAAGGCGGCGCACAGCTCGCTCGGCGGCGAGGGCGCCTCGGGCCGCCGGATGATCCAGGAGCTCTCCAAGGCCGCCCAGGTCTTCGGGGACAACGCGGGGCCGCTGTTCCAGACCGTGTCCCAGCTCGCCCGGTTCACCCAGACCCTGGGCAACAACGACAAGCTCGTGCGTGCCTTCATGAAGGACCTCGCGGGGATCTCGCGGACGCTGGCGGGGGAGAGCGGCAGCCTGCAGAAGACCATCGCCGCCGTCGCGCAGGCCGTGGGCAGCGTCAAGGGCTTCGTGCACGACAACCGCGACGCGCTGGTCCACCAGATCGCGAACCTGAAGGTGGTCATGCACACGATCGCCTCCGAGCGGACGAACCTGGACACGGTGCTGCGGATCGCGCCGGTCGCGATGGGCAACCTGCAGGCCGGCTTCGACCATGCCAGCGGCTCCCAGAACTCCCGGATCACCATCGCCGGCTACGCCTGGGACGCCGACGGGTTCATCTGCGCGATCATCATGCAGAAGCAGGGCATGCCGGCGTCGCTGAAGAAGACCGCCTGCGACCTGATCAGCCAGCTGATGGAGCCGATCCTCACCAAGGTGCCGTACCTGCCGCCCAACTACAGCCAGTTCACGCCGACCTCGGGTCGCAAGGGAGCGATCAACCCGCAGGTGACTCCGGTCTACAACGCCAAGGTGACCGAGCCGTCGATGAGTGCGCTGTTCGGGGGTGGGTCGTGATGCGTCGGGTCGTCGTCACCCTGGTCGGGCTGCTGGTCGGCGTGCTGCTGCTGGGCGGCTGCAAGTTCGACGGCGCCTACGACCTGCCGTTGCCCGGCCACCCGGTGTCCAAGTCCGACTCCTTCGTCGTGACCGCGGACTTCCAGGACGTGCTCAACGTGGTGCCGCGGTCGACGGTGATGGTCGACGACGTCGTCGTCGGCGAGGTCACCGACGTCGAGCGGGTCGGCTGGCACGCCCGGGTGACCATGCGGGTCAAGAACGGGGTCGACCTCCCCGACAACGCCGTCGCCGACATCCGGCAGGTCTCCCTGCTCGGCGAGAAGTACGTCGCCCTGCTACCGCCCACCGGCGTCGCGCCCGAGGGCCGGCTCGCCGACGGCGACAACATCCCGATGTCCTCCACCGGCCGCAACCCGGAGGTCGAGGAGGTGCTCGGCGCCCTGTCCTTCCTGCTCAGCGGCGGTGGGGTGAACCAGCTCGGCACCATCACCCGCGAGGCCAACAACATCATGTCGGGTCGCACCGGCCGGTTGCGCGGCGTGCTGTCGAACCTCTCGGCGGTCGTGCGCACCATCGACGGGCAGAAGACCCAGATCATCCGGGCGCTCAGCTCGCTCAACGGCCTCGCCCGCACGCTCAACAGCGAGAAGACCACGATCGCCGACGCCCTGGACGCGACCGGCCCCGCGATCAAGGTGCTCGACAGCCAGCACACCGAGATGATCCGGATGCTGTCCTCGCTCAAGCGGCTCGGCGCGGTCGGCACCCACGTCATCAACGCCAGCAAGGGCAACATCATCAAGATCCTGCGCCAGCTGGGTCCGGTGCTCAACAAGATCGCCGACGCCGGCAACAAGCTCGCCCCCGGCATCAACCTCCTGGCCAGCTTCCCGTTCCCGAAGGCCGCGAACGCGATCGTGAAGGGCGACTACGCCAACACCATCGCGCGGGTCTCGATCGACTTCGACAACCTCTACACCGCCCTCAAGCTGCCCAACATCCAGCTCGGCTCGGCCGCGACCGGCAAGGCTGCGATCCGGCAGTGCGCGAAGAGCGGGCGGATCCTGAGCACGAACTGCTCCGCGGTCCTGTCCAGCCCGTCGATGACCGACAGCCTGCGGAGCCTGTGCCACGGCAACACGACGAACCCGGTCTGCACCACGCTGAACACCGCGGGCAACCTCGACCTGGGCGACCTGCTCGGCGCGCCGGGCATCCTCGGCAGCAACTACACCGGAGCCACGGGGCTCTCCCGGGGCATGGTCAGCACGGGTGACGTGCCCGGCAGCAACCAGCGACTGCTCGGAGGCGACGTATGAGCCGCGGCGTACGCATCCGGCTGGCGGCCTTCGTGGTCCTCAGCGCGGTCGGCCTGTTCTACATCACCGCCTCCTACCTCGGCGTCGTCGACAAGGTCACCGGCCGGGAGTTGACGGTCACCGCCACCCTGCCGAACTCCGGAGGCCTGTACGTCGGCAGCGAGGTGACCTACCGCGGCGTGAAGATCGGTCGCGTGTCGGACGTCGTACCCACTCCCACGGGCATCGACGTCACGCTGCAGCTCCAGCAGGACACCAAGCTGCCGACCGACTCGCCGATGTTCGTGCACAACCTGTCGGCCGTGGGGGAGCAGTACCTCGACTTCGAGCCGCCCAACGACAGCGGCCCGTACGCCGCCGACGGCAGCGTCTTCCACGGGTCCGCGGCCTCGCTGCCCGAGGACGAGGGCGATCTGCTGGTCACGCTCAGCGACTTCGTCGACTCGGTGGACAAGAAGGACCTGCAGAGCACGGTCAAGGAGCTGGGGACGATGTTCCGCGGCACCGGCCCGGACCTGCAGCGGCTCCTCGACAGCGGCTCGACGTTCATCCACGAGGCCTCGAAGCACACCAAGGACACCATCACCCTGCTCGACAGCGGCCTGAAGGTGCTGCGCACCCAGAGCGGCGAGCAGGAGAACATCCGCAGCTTCGCCCACGACCTGAACACGCTGACGACCGCGCTGGCCAAGAGCGACGGCGACCTGCGCGGGGTCATCACCGACACCCCCGCGGCCGCGCGCGAGGTCCAGGCGCTAATGGAGGACCTCGAGCCGCACCTGCCCGTGCTGCTCGGCGACCTGGTCACGGTCGGGCAGGTCTTCGACAAGAACCTGGCCGGGGTCGAGCAGCTGCTGGTGACCTACCCGCCGCTGATCGCCGCGGGCCCGACGGGCTCCACGCGCGACGGCTGGGGCCACGTCAACGTCCAGTTCGACTACAGCGTCCCGCCGTGCACCGACGGCTACAAGCCGCCGAGCGAGTGGCGCTCGACCCAGGACCTCACCGACGGCCCGATCTACCCGGCCAAGTGCAAGTCGCCGCTGCCCTACGAGCGGCGCGGCTCGAACGAAGCTCTGAAGTACACCGCCCGGCACGGCGCGAACGCGTCGCCGTCGCGTGACTACAGTGGGTCGAGCCTGCAGTCGGGAGTGCTGCCAGGAGTTGTCGATGCGAGAGGCCGGGCCGTCCACTACGAGACGCAGCCGGACCTCTCGGTATTGGGAGGAGACGCGTGGAAGTGGCTGCTGCTGGGTCCGGTGGCGCGGAGTTGAAGCTCGCACCCGAAGGCCCCGACGAGGGCATGGCGGCGGCAGCGCGGATCAGGCTGAACCTGGCCCTGTGGCTGCTCGTCCTGCTCACCGGCACGGCCGTCATCGTGCTCGGCGCGAAGATGTGGAGCAACCACGACGCCAGCCCCGGCGTCGGTGACTCCGTCGGCAGCGGGATCGTGAGCGCGGTACCTGCCGCACCCGCAGCCGAACAGCAGCGGATCGCGGCCGTGCTGAAGGCGAGCACGGTCTTCGTCAACACCTTCATGAACGTCGACTACCGGACCATGGACTCGACCTTCGCCGCGGTGAAGTCGCTGGCCACCGGCCCGTTCCGCAAGCAGTTCGACAAGTCCGTGCCGTCGCTGCGCAAGCTGGCGACCCGGCTGCACTCGGTCGAGACCGCGACCGTGATCTGGGCCGGCTACTCCTCCGGGGACGCCGACTCCGCCACCGTGCTGCTCGCCAGCAAGGGCACGAACACCGGCGACTCGGCGGACGGCAAGTCCCGCACCGTCGCGCGCTACGACCGGATCCGGGTCGACCTGCAGCTGGTCGGCGGCCGCTGGCTGGCCAACAACATCACGTTCGTGCAGGCCTCATGAGCACTCAGAAGCCCAAGCGTCCCGCGAGCTCGCGGACGTCCACCTCGCGTCCGCGCAAGATCGCGGGCCGGGTCGAGAGCGACCCCGCCGACAGTGCGACCGTGGAGGCTCCGGCCCCGCAGAGGAGCGTGCGGCCCGCCGAGGCGACCGCGCCCAGCAATGCCAGCGCTCCGAGGGCGCCCGGCGCGCCCACAGCGCCGGCGAAGCAGGCGAAGCCCAGTAAGCCGGCCGCCCCGCCGCGTCCCCTGACCGACCGGCTCGGCCTGTTCGCCGGGCGCCCGCTCACCCGGGTCCTGATGATCGCGCTCGCGGTGCTCGCACTCGTCGTCGTCGCGCAGGGGATCTGGTTCGGCGTGAAGGGCGACGACCACCACGGCTCGGCGCAGCAGGCCCAGGGCACGATCGACGTACCTGCCGACACGCCGGTGCAGATGAACCAGAGCGACATCGACCAGGGCGTCGACCAGGCGGCCAAGGACGTCGTGACGTTGATGAGCCTGCACTACAAGACCTTCGACGAGGACGTGGCGAAGGCTGTCGACCTGACGACCTCGCGCTTCGCTCCCGAGTACCAGCGGACGACCGCGGACCTGAAGGACGACTACGTCAAGAAGCAGGTCGAGCTCTCCGCGAAGGTGATCGGCGAGGGCGTCGTCAAGGCGAACACGACCCGGCTGCAGGCGCTGCTGTTCGTCAACCAGTGGGCGACGCGCGGCGTGGGCAAGGATCGCCGACTCGTTCTGACGTCCTTCCGCGTGTTGATGACGATGGTGCACACCAATACCGGTTGGCTGGTCGACGGGATGGACACTCAGTAGGAAGATCGGTGCCAGGTGCAGACAGAAGAAACTAGAACACGTTACAGTTCTGCTGTGGACTGCGACCTGGTGATCGTGGGGGCCGGACCGACCGGGCTCTTCGCGACGTACTACGCCGGCTTCCGCGGCATGCGGGTCGCGGTCGTCGACTCGCTGCCGGAGCTGGGCGGGCAGATCACCGCGATGTACCCCGAGAAGCAGATCCTGGACGTCGCCGGCTTCCCGACGGTCAAGGGTCGCGACCTCGTGGCCGGCCTCGTCGCGCAGGCCGACACCGCGGGAGCGCCGTACCTCCTCGGCCGTACGGCGACCACGCTGGTCACCGACGACGACGGGCTCACCCTGACCCTCGACGACGGCACCGAGGTGCGCGCGAAGGCGATGCTGATCACCGCCGGCATCGGTAAGTTCAGCCCGCGACCGCTGCCCGTCGGCGACGACTGGCTGGGCCGGGGGATGGAGTTCTTCGTCCCCAGCTTCGAGCCGTACGCCGACAAGGACGTGGTGATCGTCGGCGGCGGCGACAGCGCCTTCGACTGGGCCGTGAACCTGGAGCCGATCGCGCGCTCCATCACGCTGGTCCACCGCCGCGACGCCTTCCGCGCCCACCAGCGCACCGTCGACCAGGTCCGGGCCAGCAGCGTGGAGATCCTGACCAAGGCCGAGGTCACCAAGATCATCGGCGGGGAGACCGTCGAGCAGGTCGAGGTCACCGTCGACGGGGAGGCGCAGACGCGCCCCGCGCAGGCCGTCGTGGCGGCGCTCGGGTTCATCGCGGACCTGGGGCCGCTGCAGCAGTGGGGGATCGTCACCGAGAAGCGCCACCTCGTCGTGGACCCCTCGATGCGCACCAACCTGGAGCGGGTCTTCGCCGCCGGCGACATCACCGAGTACCCCGGCAAGGTGCGGCTGATCGCGGTCGGCTTCGGCGAGGCCGCGACCGCGGTCAACAACGCCGCCGTGGTCATCGACCCCAGCGCGCACGTCTTCCCCGGCCACTCCTCGGAAGGGAGCTGAGATGGCATCCGGTCGCGACGCGGTCAAGCTGACCGACGAGGAGGTCCAGGGCCTGCTCGAGGAGAACCTCAAGGTCCAGGTGGCCGCCAACGGCCACGACGGCTTCCCTCACCTGACCACGCTGTTCTACGTCGTGGAGGACGGGAGGATCGCGTTCTGGACCTACGGCCGCAGCCAGAAGATCCGCAACCTCGAGCGGGACCCGCGGGTCACCGCGCTGGTCGAGGACGGCACCGACTACTTCGAGCTGCGCGGGGTGTCGATCCAGGGCCGCGCCGAGATCATCACCGACCACGACCGGATCTTCGAGATCGGCTCCCGGGTCGCGACCCGGATGCTCAACGCCGAGTCGTTCGAGGCGCTGGGCGACTTCGGCCGAGAGACCGTCGAGAAGCAGGCGACCAAGCGGGTCGCCGTGATCATCCATCCCGAGCAGGTGGCCTCCTGGGACCACCGCAAGATGACCTGAGGAAGCGAGTTCGATGACCCTCAAGATCAAGGTCGACTTCGACCTGTGCGAGTCCAACGCGATGTGCGAGGCCCTGGCGCCCGACGTCTTCGAGCTGGACGACGACGACTTCCTCCAGCTCACCACCGACGAGGTGAACAGCGAGAACGAGCAGCGCGTGCGGCAGGCCGCCGCCGCCTGCCCGCGCAACGCGATCTCGCTGGTCGAGGAGTGAGCGTGGCAGGTACCGACCTGGACGGCCGGGTCGCGATCGTCACCGGCGCCGGGGCGGGCCTCGGCCGGGCCGAGGCGCTCGCGCTGGCTGCCGCTGGTGCCCGCGTCGTCGTGGCCGACCTGCCGGGTGGTGCGGACGGCACGGTCGAGGAGATCCGTGCGGCCGGCGGCGACGCGGTCGCCGTGGGCGGCGACGTGTCCGAGCGCGCGACGGCCGACGCGATGATGGCCGCCGCCGTCGAGGGCTTCGGCCGGCTCGACATCGTGGTCAACAACGCCGGCATGACCCGCGACAAGATGCTGTTCAACATGTCCGACGAGGAGTGGGACGCCGTCATCGCGGTGCACCTGCGCGGCCACTTCCTGCTGTCGCGCAATGCGGCGGCGTACTGGCGCGAGCAGGCGAAGGCCGCCGAGTCCGGCAGGGTCGACGGCAGCATCGTGAACACGGCGTCCGAGGCGTTCCTGGGCGGGTCGCCCGGGCAGGCCAACTACGCCGCGGCGAAGGCCGGGATCGCCGCGCTGACGCTGTCCACCGCGCGTGGGCTGTCGCGGATCGGCGTACGTGCCAATGCGATCTGCCCCCGCGCGCGCACCGCGATGACAGCGGCGGTCTTCGGCGACGACCGGTCGGGCAGGGCGGTCGACCCGTACTCCGCCGACCACGTCGCCCCGCTCGTCGCCTACCTCGCCTCGCCGGCCGCCGAGCGGATCACCGGCCAGGTCTTCGTCGTGTACGGCGGCATGGTGGCCCTCGTGGCAGCGCCGGTCGTCGAGCAGCGCTTCGACGCCTCCGGCGACCTCTGGTCGGCCGACGACCTCGACAAGCAGCTCGGCGGCTTCTTCGCCGACCGCGACCCGTCGGTGGGCTTCGCCGCCGACTCGATCATGCAGCTCACCGTCTGACAGGGATCCTCATGCGTCTGGAGAACAAGGTCGCCATCGTCACCGGTGGCGCGATGGGCCAGGGGGCCGAGATCTCCCGCGCCTTCGTGGCCGAGGGGGCCAAGGTCGTCATCGCCGACGTCGCCAAGGAGCAGGGGCAGGCGCTCGCCGACGAGCTGGGTCCGGCTGCTCATTTCATGGCTCATGACGTGAGTGACGCGGCGTCCTGGGACGCGCTGGTCGAGGACACCAACACCCGCTTCGGGCCGGTGAGCGTGCTCGCCAACAATGCCGGCATCCTGCGCTTCGGCGACATCGAGCGGATGCCCGCCGAAGAGGTCGAGCTGCTGTGGCGGATCAACCAGCTCGGCTGCTTCCTGGGCATGCAGGCCGTCACGCGCACCATGCGCAAGAACGGCGGCGGCTCGATCATCAACGCGTCCTCGGTCGAGGGCCTCGCGGGGATGCCGTCGTGCACGGCGTACGCCGCCACCAAGTGGGCCATCCGCGGCATGACCAAGTGCGCGGCGATGGAGCTCGGGCCCAAGGGCATCCGGGTCAACTCCGTGCACCCCGGCATGATCGACACCCCGATGACGCGGGTCCACGGCGGCGACGCCGCGATGGAGTACGGCGCCAGCAAGGTGCCCCTGCGCCGGGTCGGCACCCCCTCCGACATCGCCCCTGTCTACGTCTTCCTCGCCAGCGACGAGTCGTCGTACATCAACGGGGCCGAGATCGCCGTCGACGGCGGGGTCACCTCGACCCACGCCTTCGGCGCCTGACTCGCGAGTTCAGGCTTGTGGTCGACCGAATCCAGGGTTTCGGTCGACCACAAGTGGCAACTCGCGCACCATGGCGGGCCAGAATTTCATCCACAGGCCGGGCGCCGGCCGCGTCGTCCACAGGTGCCCGAGTGGTTGGCGTCGTGGTCGTAGGCGCGCGGCGACCATCGGTGGATGCCCGAACCTGACCTCTCCCGGCCGTTCACCTCAAGCGATTTGGCTCGTGTCGGGCTCACTCGTGCCGCGCTGCGGCGGCTGGTGGCCCAAGCGGCGCTGCGGCGTGTCGTGCGCGGCGTGTATGTCGCCGCGGACCTGGGGGATGATGTTGCAGTCCGGGCAAGCGCCGTCGCGCTGCTGCTCGGTGAGGGACACGTGGCCTGCGACCGCACGGCAGCATGGCTCTACGGGCTGGATCTCTATCCGTACGCCGACCACGACGTGGTTCCTGTCGTCGAGATGTGCGTGGCCCCGGACGGGGCGCGCCGATCGGCTCGGGCATCGGTGGCCACAGGAGGCACCTGCTCGCGGAAGAGGTCACCGAGGTGCATGGCGTCGCAGTCACCACTCCGCTGCGCACCGCGCTCGACCTCGCGTGTGTGTTGGAACGTCGCGATGCCATGGCGGCACTGGACGCATTCTGCCGCTGCTACGGGCTCTCCCGGGCCGAGCTCTCTGGAGCATTGCGGTGCAGGTTCACGGGGCGCCGCGGTGTCGTGCAAGCCCGCAACTTGGTCGAGCACTGCGATCCGCGCGCGGAGTCGATGCGGGAGTCCTGGGTCCGGATCACGATCATCGATGCAGGCCTTCCGGCGCCCGACCTGCAGGTATGGGTGATCGACGACGGTGTGCCGAGATACCGATTGGATCTTGCCTACCGTCGGTGCAAGGTCGCGGTCGAGTACGACGGCGAAGACGGCCACCTGCGGACGGAGGATCAGGTCGAGGACGATGAGGCGCGCAGGGCGTGGTTGCGCGCCCGCGGGTGGACGGTGATCGTGGTCCGCAGCGGTGACTTCACGGGCGCTCGCCTCGACAGGTGGATCACGGAGCTGAGGCTGGCCGTGCGTCCGTCGTACTCCAACCGGCGCATGCTCGAGAGGGGCGACCGCGACCGCGAGTTCTGACTTCGGGTCAGCCGAAACCCGGGATTCGGCTGACCCGAAGCCAGAACTCGCGCCGGGGTCAGTCGCGGAGGACGAGCCGGACGGCGGTCTCCATGTGGGCGGCTGTCTCGGCGGCCGTCGTGCGACCGGTGACCCAGCCGACGAGGGCGGAGAGCCAGATGTCGCCGATCACCCGGGCGACGGCGATGTCCTGGTCGGTGATCTCGGCGTCGTCGGCGTCCTGGCCGTGCATGGCGTGGGTGACGATGGCGGTCATCGACATGCCGACCGAGTGGATCTCGTTCTTGACCGAGGAGTCGGCGAACATGAAGGCGCGGGTGAGCGCCTCGGTGAGCTTGGGGTCGCCCTGCATGCCGCGGGTCAGCCGCTTGAGCACCCACAGGACCCGGTCGGCCTGGGTGTCGCCGGGGATCTGGCGCTCGTGCAGGCGCTTGGACGCCTCCTCGAACTGCCGGTCCAGACCCGAGACCAGGAGGTGGATCTTGGAGGGGAAGTAGCGGTACAGCGTGCCGAGGGCCACGTCGGCCTGCTCGGCGACGGCGCGCATCTGCACGGCCTCGAACCCACCGTTGGCGGCGAGCTCGTAGGTGGCGTCCAGGATCCGCTTGCGACGGTCGCGCTGTGCGGCGGACCCGCCCCGGTCGTCGTTGTCGCCAGTGGCGTCGGACGTCAGCGAGTGGGTGGTCACGGCAACTCCTCGGTGCTCGGCGGGTGGGCCGTAGCGACTAGGCTACTAACAGGTAGCGCATAATAGAAACACGTTCCAGTTTCGTTCCGGCCCTGCTCCTGGTGAGCCTGGCGCCGTGACTCGAGGGTTGAGCCGGCGCCACACGCAGTCACCAAGGAGGAGATTCGGTCATGCGGATCGCGATGCTTTCCTACCGCAGCAAGCCGCACGTCGGCGGCCAGGGTATCTACATCAGGCGGCTGAGCCGCGAGCTGGTCGCCCTCGGGCACACCGTCGAGGTGTTCTCCGGCCAGCCGTACCCCGATCTCGACGAGGGCGTCACGCTCACGAAGGTCCCCAGCCTGGACCTCTACCGACCCGGTGACGAGTTCCGCAACCCGCGCCCGCGCGAGTTCCGCGACCTCATCGACGTCGAGGAGTGGCTGACCATGCGCAGCGGCGCGTTCCCCGAGCCGCTCACCTTCAGCAAGCGGGTCGTGAAGCTGCTGAAGGCGCGCCGCGACGACTTCGACGTGGTCTTCGACAACCAGACCCTCGCGCTGCCGCTGCTGCAGATCGAGGAGGACGGCCTGCCCCTGGCGGCGGCCATCCATCACCCGATCACGATGGACCGGGCGATCGAGCTCAGCACCGCGCCGTGGGTACGCCGCAAGGCGGACAGCCGCGTGAAGGTGGAGCTGCCGAAGGTCGGCGTGTGGCGCTGGTACTCCTTCCTGCGCCAGCAGAAGCTGACCGCGCCGCGCATCCGCCGCGTGATCGTGCCCTCGGAGTCCTCCAAGCGCGACGTGGTGCGTGAGTTCGGGGTCGACGCCGACCGGATCGACACCATCCTGCTGGGCGTCGACGACCGCTTCCGTCCGCCCACCGAGCCGCGCGTGGCGGGCCGGATCCTGGCGATGGCCAGCGCCGACGCGCCGCTCAAGGGCATCCACATCCTGCTCGAGGCCTTCGCCAAGCTGCGCACCGAGCGCGAGCTCGAGCTGGTCCTGGTGACCAAGCCCAAGGAGGGCGGGGTCACCGAGAAGCTCATCGACAAGCTCGGCATCGCCGAGCACGTCACCTTCGCCAACGGCCTGACCGACGACGAGCTGGTGGCGCTGATGGGCTCGGCCGAGGTCGCCTGCGTGCCGTCCCTCTACGAGGGCTTCTCCCTGCCCACCGCCGAGCTGATGGCCTGCGAGACCCCGCTGGTCGTCTCGCGCGCCGGTGCCATCCCGGAGGTCGTCGGCCCCGACGGCCTGTGCGCCGAGGTCGTCGAGCCCGGCGACGTGGGCGCCCTGGTGGCGGCCGTGGCGGCGCTGCTCGACGACCCCGAGCGCCGGGCCCGGCTGGGCGCGGCCGGCCGACTGCGGGTCAAGGAGCTGTTCAGCTGGTCGGCCGTCGCGGCGAAGACCGCCGACGTGCTCGAAGACGTGATCGTGGACTACCAGAAGGAGCAGCGCTGATGCTGACCGTTGACTTCGACCGACTCGGCCTCAAGCCGGGGGAGCGCGTGCTCGACATGGGTGCGGGTGCCGGCCGGCACAGCTTCGAGATGTACCGCCGGGGCGCCGACGTGATCGCGTTCGACCTCGACGCCGAGGAGCTCGAGGGCGTCCGCGACCTGTTCGTCGCGATGAAGGAGGCCGGCGAGGTGCCCGAGGGCGCCGAGGCCGACGTCAAGCAGGGCGACGCCCTCTCGCTGCCGTTCGCCGACGGCGAGTTCGACCGCATCGTCTGCTCGGAGGTGCTCGAGCACATCCACGAGGACGTCGCCGCGATCCGCGAGCTGATCCGGGTGCTGCGTCCCGGCGGCACGATGGCCGTCACGGTGCCGCGCTGGCTGCCGGAGGTCATCAACTGGCGGCTGTCGGCCGACTACCACAACGCCGAGGGCGGCCACATCCGCATCTACACCGACCACGAGCTGATCGACAAGGTCACCAAGGGCGGCCGGTTCAACGACGGCACGCCGGGCGACGCGATGATCTTCGAGGGCAAGAGCTATACCCACGGCCTGCACGCGCCGTACTGGTGGATCAAGTGCGCGGTCGGCGTCGACAACGACACCCACCCGCTCGCCAAGGCGTACCACCAGCTGCTGGTCTGGGAGATCATGAAGCAGCCCAAGACCCTGCAGTACGCCGGGAAGGTGCTCGACCCGCTCATCGGCAAGTCGATGGTCCTGTACTTCCGCAAGCCCGAGGCGCCGGAGGCCGCGTGAGCGCCGAGGTCCCCCTCTCGCGCCTCCCGTACGTCGACGGGCTGCTCTCCGCCGAGCAGGTGGCCGACACCGCGCGGGCGATCGCCGCGATGCAGGAGCCGTGCGGCTCGGTGCCGTGGACGGTCGGCGAGCACACCGACATCTGGAACCACGTCGAGTCCGCCATGGCGATGCTCGTCGGCGGCCAGGTCAGCGCCGCCGAGCGCGCCTACGACTGGGTGCTCACGATGCAGCGCCCGGACGGCTCGTGGCCGATGAAGATCGTCGGCGGCGAGGTCGAGGACGCGCGCGGCGAGAGCAACATGTCGGCGTACCTCGCCGTCGGGGTGTGGCATCACTGGCTGATCCGCCGCGACATCCGCTTCGTGGAGCGGTTCTGGCCCGCGATCCGGTCCGGCCTGGACTTCGTCACCTCGCTGCAGGAGCCGTGGGGCGGCATCCGCTGGACGCCCGTCGACGACTTCTGCCTGCTCACCGGCAGCTCCTCGATCTACCACTCGCTGCGCGCCGGTGTTGCGCTCGCGGACCTGATGGACGACCCGCAGCCGGAGTGGGAGCTCGCGGGCGGTCGGCTCGGTCACGCCGTACGGCGCCACCGCGACCTGTTCGCGGACAAGTCGACGTTCTCGATGGACTGGTACTACCCGGTCCTCGGCGGCGCCGTCCGTGGCGACGCCGCGCGCGAGCGGATCGCCGAGCGGTGGGACGACTTCGTGGTGGCGGGCCTCGGCATCCGCTGCGTCGACACCAACCCGTGGGTGACCGGTGCCGAGACCTGCGAGCTGGCGATGGCGCTGGACGCCCTGGGCGAGCCGGCCCGCGCGCGGAAGCTGGTCGCCGAGATGCAGCACCTGCGCGAGGACGACGGCCGCTACTGGACCGGCTGGGTGTACGACGACGCCACCCACCCGGCCCCCGAGGGCGAGCCGCGCAACGTGTACTGGCCGCACGAGCAGACGACGTACACCGCCGCCGCCGTGCTGCTCGCGATCGACGCGCTGGGGGAGACCTACGGGCACTCGACCCCGGGCTCCGGGATCATGCGCGGCACCTCGCTGGCCGCGCACTTCGACGAGATCGCGCTGGAGTGCGAGTGCGGGGCGGACGAGTCCGCGCGCCGCTAGCTACACCCGGCGCAGGACCCGCAGGGACCCGACCGCCTCGATCTCCTCGAAGCGGCCGCTCTCGAGCGCCGGCAGGTAGATGCGCTCGTACGGCGGCCGCCCGCCGTCCGCGGGGTCGGGGAAGACGTCGTGGATGGCGAGGTAGCCGCCCGACATGACGTGGTGGGCCCAGCCCTCGTAGTCGTCGATGGCGGGCTGCTCGCCGTGCCCGCCGTCGATGAACAGCAGGCTCAGCGGCGTGTTCCAGTGCGCGCTGACCGTCGTGGACGCGCCGACGATCGCGACGACGTGGTCCTCGAGCCCGGCGCGGGCGATGTTCTTGCGGAACTGGCCCAGCGTGTCCATCAGCCCGAGCTCGGGGTCGACGACCGAGGCGTCGTGGTGCTCCCAGCCGGCCTGGTTCTCCTCCGAGCCGCGGTGGTGGTCGACGGTGAAGACGGTTCCGCCGATCTCGCGGGCCGCCGCTCCGAGGTAGATCGCCGACTTGCCGCAGTAGGTCCCGACCTCGAGGACGGGGCCGTGGGGGAGCCGCTCGCGGGCGATCCGGTGGAGCGCGGCACCCTCGTCCTCGGGCATGAACCCCTTGGCCGCGAGGGCGTGCGGGAGCAGGTCGGCGGGCATCTCGGACGTCACCCGCCCGACTCTAGTAGACTTAGAACCTGTTCTAGTTTCCGCCCGGAGGGTGCACATGTCGATCGCGATCACCGACGACCAGGTCGAGTTGGCGGCCAGCCTGCGCAAGTGGGCCGGCAGCCTGGGGGCGATCGAGGCGATCCGCGCGGCCGAGGGCGACCCGGCGGCCGCCTTCGCCGAGGTGTGGGCGGCGGTCGAGGACATGGGCGTGCACGCGATCGCCGTACCGGAGGCGGCCGGGGGTGGCGGCGGGACGCTGCTGGACCAGGCGGTCGCCCTGGAGGCGTGTGCCTACGCGCTGGTGCCCGGAGGCCTGCTCGGCGCTGCCGCCGGTGGCGTGCTCACCGGTGAGCCCGGGCGCCACGGCGTCCAGGTGTACGCCGGCGGCGTGGTCTGGGACGGAGGCGGCTCGGCCGGGCTGGACCTGAGCGCCCGGCACGCCCCGCCCGCGGACGGAGGCGGCGACGCGCGGACCCGCCGGGTGGCCGTCAGCCTCGCGGCCGCGGAGGCGTCCGGCGTCGCCCGCTGGTGCCTGGACACGGCCGTGGAGTACGCCAACGTGCGCGAGCAGTTCGGGCGGCCGATCGGGTCGTTCCAGGCGATCAAGCACCTCTGCGCGGAGATGCTGGAGACCGCCGAGGCGATCACCGCCGCCGCCTGGGACGCCGCCTCGGCGGGCGACGCCGGTGACGAGCGGCAGTGGGACTTCGCCGTCGACGTCGCCCTCGCCACCTGCTTCGACGGCGCTGTGGACGTGGCCAAGGCCTGCATCCAGGTGCTCGGCGGCATCGGGTTCACCTACGAGCACGACGCCCACCTCTACCTGCGCCGCGCGCTCTCGCTGCGCGCGCTGGCCGGCTCGTCCGGCGCGGCCGCCGAGCGGCTGACTGCCACCGCCGCCTCGGGCGTACGCCGGGCCGTGGACGTCGACCTCGACGGGCGCGACGTCCCGATCCGGGACCAGGTCCGGGCCACGGTCGCGGACATCGCGTCCCGCCCGGCGGGGGAGCGCCGCGCGGCGCTGGCCGAGTCGGGCTACCTGACCCCGCACTGGCCGGCGCCGTACGGACTCGGCGCCGACGCGGTGCAGCAGGTCGTCATCGACCAGGAGCTGGCGGCGGCAGGCGTGACGCGGCCCGACCTGGTCATCGCCGGCTGGGCCGTGCCGACGATCCTGGCCCACGGCAGCGACGCGCAGCGCGAGCGCTTCGTGCGGCCCTCGCTGCTCGGCGACCTGGTCTGGTGCCAGCTCTTCTCCGAGCCGGGCTCCGGCTCCGACCTGGCCTCGCTGCGCACCCGGGCGGTGCGGGTCGAGGGCGGCTGGTCGATCACCGGCCAGAAGGTCTGGACGTCCGTCGCCGAGCGGGCCGACTGGGCGATCTGCCTGGCCCGCACCGACCCGGACGTGCCGCAGCACAAGGGGATCAGCTACTTCCTGGTGGACATGCGGTCGCCCGGCATCGAGGTCCGGCCGCTGCGCGAGATCACCGGCGAGGCGCTGTTCAACGAGGTGTTCCTCGACGAGGTCTTCGTGCCCGACGAGTGCCTGGTCGCTGAGCCGGGCGACGGCTGGCGCCTCGCCCGCACGACGCTGGCCAACGAGCGGGTCGCCATGGCGAGCGCCCGGCTGTCCACGAGCGTCGAGCGCGCGGTCGAGCTGGCGGCGACCCGCGAGCTGGGTCCGGTGGAGCGGGTCGAGGTCGGCCGGGCCGTCGCGCTCGCCACCGTCTGCGGCCTGCTCGGGGTCCGTACGACGCTCCGCGCGCTGGGCGGCCACGGACCGGGTGCGGAGTCGAGCGTGGCCAAGCTGCTCGGCGTACGGTCACGGCAGGAGGCGTCCGAGCTCGTCGTACGCCTCCAGGGCGACGCGCTCGCCGTCCTCGGCTCCGTCGACAAGACGGCGGGCGGGTTGGCCGCGGACGTCTGGGAGCAGCTCAACACCCGCTGCCTGTCGATCGCCGGAGGCACCACCCAGATCCTGCGGAACGTGGCCGCAGAGCGGATCCTGGGACTGCCCCGCTAGACCGTCTCGAGGACCGGCTCGGCGACCTGCGTCGCGCGGGAGGTCACCACCAGCCCCACGAGTCCGATCCCCAGCCCGATCAGGCCGGCGGTGAGGAAGCCCCAGCGCCAGCCGCCGCCGTCCAGGGCCACGCCGATCAGCGGACCGGCGGCGGCGGAGCCGAGCATCATCGCCGACCCGTGCCAGCCCATGGCCTCGCCGCGGTTGGCGGGCGGGACCAGGTGCGAGAGCAGCGTGGTCATGGCGGTCATCGTCGGCGCGCAGAAGGCGCCGCTGAGGAACAGGATCACGGTGAAGCCGACCGTCTCCTGCGCGAGCGGGACGGCGACCGTCGACAGCCCGAGCAGCAGGAGCAGCACGGTCGCGGACGGGCGGGTGTGCAGGGCGCCGTAGAGCAGACCGCCGACCGCCGAGCCGAGGCCCCACAGCGCCAGCATCCAGCCGATGGAGCCGGGCATGTCCCACTCGCGCAGCGTCGCGACGGTGCCGAGGTCCTCGCCGGTGAGGATGATGACGGCCGCCATCGACATGGCCAGGACGGTGAGGATCGGCAGGGTCATCCGCAGCCGCCGGCGCTCGGCCCCGGCCGGCTCGACGGCGTCGTGCGCGCCCTGCAGGGACGGATTCGCCCACCAGATCAGCGCCGACCCGGCGAGCGAGGCCATCTCGCAGGCGAACAGCGCGGTCGGGGTCGGCAGCGTCGTGGCGGCGAGCACGCCGAGGACCGGGCCGACCATGAAGGTCAACTCGGTGGCGATGGAGTCGATCGAGAGCGCGGTGGTCCGCTGGTGCTCCGGTACGGCGCCGATCAGCACGGCGCGCACGATCGAGAAGCTCGGGACCGTGAACAGCCCGGCCAGGCTCGCCAGCCCCAGCAGCGGCCAGTAGCCGACCCACGGCGCGATCGACCAGGTGAGCGCGAGCACGACCAGCGAGGGCGTGATGGCGCGGCGGACGCCGAGCCGGTCCAGCAGCCGGCCGCGCCAGGGACCGCTGATGCCGAGGGCGGCTGCCTGCACGGCGGCGACGAAGCCGGCGTCGGCGTACGAGCCGTGCAGGTGGGTGACCACGTGCAGGGTGAGGGCGATGCTGCCGGCCCACAGCGGCACCCGGACGATCATCCCCAGCAGCAGGATCCGCCGGACGAGGGGGATCCGCAGCACATCGGCGTACGTCACGAATCCCATGCCGCAGATCTTCCCGCGGAATGGTGGAATTCACCAATCAATATCCGGTGTGCCGGAGGGTCACGAGGCGGTGCTGCGCTCCTTGGCCCAGGCGGCGTGGTGCCAGCTCAGGTAGCGGTCGATCGCGCGGATGACCGCCTGGGAGCGGATCGAGGGGAACACGTCGAAGGCGTGCTGGGTGCCGGGCAGCTCGGCGTAGGTGACCGAGCGCTTCGAGATGCGCTTGAGCTTGTCCACGAACGCGCGCGCCTGGCGCACGTCGACCAGGGTGTCGTTGCTGCCGTGGATGACGAAGAAGTCCGGCGCGTCCTCGGTGATCCGCAGCAGCGGGGAGGCGGCGGCGAAGAGCTCCGGCGCGTCGGCGTACCTCTGCTTGAGGACCTTCGGCGCCAGGAACGTGTCGCGCATGATCACCGCGCTGCGCAGACCGGTGGCGCCGGCGAAGTCGTAGACGCCGTAGTGCGGCACGGCGGCCTGGACGGTGGTGTCCGCCGACTCGAACCCGGGCTGGAAGGCGGGGTCGTTCGGGGTCAGGGCGGCCAGCGCGGTGAGGTGGCCACCCGCGGAGCCGCCTGTGATCGCGATGTAGTCGGGGTCGCCGCCGTACTCGGCGATGTGCTCCTTGATCCACGCGATCGCGGCCTTGACGTCGACGACGTGCGCGGGCCAGTCGTTGCGCGGGGAGAGCCGGTAGTTCGGCGCGACGCACACCCAGCCCTTGGCCGTGAGGTGCTGCATCAGCGGGATGCCCTGCTGGTCCTTGTTGCCGATCGTCCAGCCGCCGCCGTGGATCTGGAGCAGCACCGGCGCTCCGGAGGAGGGCGTCACGTCGGAGGTGTAGACGTCGAGCAGGCCGCGTCGCCCGTACGGCGCGTAGGGGATGTTCTTGTGCACCTCGACCCCGGCGCGGCGGCCCTCGGCGGCGAACCGGAACGGGTTGAGCAGCCGACGCCACGAGGTCGCGCCGACCAGGTCGGTGGGCGGTACGTCGACGTCGAACCCGCTGGACAGGCTGTCCTCGAGCGCGGTGGTGACGATCGCACCGGCGCCGGTGCTCTGCCGGATCAGGTAGCCGAGGCCGAGCGCGGAGGCGGCCGCGAGCCCGAGGCCGGTGCGGCTGGCACGGCCGCGACCGACCTGGACCGCGGTGTCGACCGCGATGCCCGCCAGGACGTGCGGAGCGAGCTCACTGGTGAGCCAGCCGGGGAAGAACCCGGCCGCGCCCCCGCGGTAGCCGGGGAGGGGCCGGATCGCGTTGGCGACCAGGGCTGCGTTGACCAGCTGGCGACGGGTGAATCCCATGACGGCGAGCGTAGCCGTAGGGTGGGACCAGAGTTGGAACAGGTTCTAGTGGCGGGGGATTGCGTGATGGAACGGTTGTCGGGGCTCGATGCCAGCTTCCTCTACCTCGAGACGCCCGCACAGCTGATGCACGTGTGTGCGGTGATGGTGCTCGACCCGGGCACCATGCCGACGGCGTACAAGTACGACGAGATGCTCGCCGAGCTCGACGCGCGGGTGCGCGACGTACCGGCCTTCCGGCGCAAGGTCAGGACCGTCCCGCTGGGCCTGGACCACCCGGTCTGGGTGGAGGACCGCAGCTTCGACATCGAGCGGCACGTGCACCGCCTCGCGCTCCCCACGCCCGGTGGGTACGCCGAGCTGATGGACCTCTGCGCCCACCTCGCCTCGCTGCCGCTGGACCGCTCGCGGCCGCTGTGGCAGATGTGGGTCATCGAGGGCTACCGGCCGCTCGGCGAGGACGGCGAGCCCGGCGAGGAGAAGGTCGTCGTCTTCACCAAGATGCACCACGCGACCGTCGACGGCGTCTCCGGCGCCAGCCTGATCTCCTACCTGTGCTCCCTCGAGCCCGACGCGGCGCCGCTCGCCCCCGAGGGCCTGTCGTCGCTGCGCGATCCTGGACGCCGCGAGCTGCTCGGCCGTGCCGTGATCGGCACGGCGACCCGCCCGGTCACCCTGGTCAAGGTGCTCAAGCCGTCGGCGGCCCTGGTGACGCGGACGATCGGCCGGGCGCGCCAGGGCACCGCGATGGCGGCGCCCTTCTCGGCCCCGCGGACCTCGTTCAACGGCACCATCACCGGTCACCGCTCGATCGCGGTGACCGACATGGACCTCGACGACATCAAGCAGGTCAAGAAGGCCACCGGCACCACGGTCAACGACGTGGTGCTCGCGGTGTCCGGCGGTGCCCTGCGCGCCTACCTGCAGGAGCGCGGCGAGCTTCCGGCCGCCTCCCTGCTCGCGACCGTGCCGGTCAGCGTGCGTGCGTCCTCGAGGCGTGCCCAGGGTGCGAACAAGGTCTCGGCCCTGTTCACCAAGCTCGGCACCGACGTCGAGGACCCGCTGGAGCGGCTGGAGATGATGGCGGAGCGCAACCGGCACGCCAAGGAGCACCACAACGCCATCCCGGCCGACGCGCTGCAGGACTGGGCCGAGTTCGCGGCTCCGCGGACCTTCGGGCTGGCCGTGCGCGCCTACGCCAACCTGCGCCTCGCCGAGCGGCACCCGGTCGTGCACAACCTGGTCATCTCCAACGTGCCCGGGCCGCCGATGCCGCTCTACTTCGTCGGCGCCCGGATCGAGGCGCTCTACCCGCTCGGTCCGGTGTTCCACGGCGCCGGCCTCAACATCACCGTGATGTCGAACGCCGGCCAGGTGCACGTGGGCGTCATCGCCTGCCGGGAGTCGATGCCCGACGCCGACGCGCTCATCCGGCACTTCCCGGAGCAGCTGGCCCGGCTGAAGGCGGCCGTCGAGCTGTGAGTGTGAGGGCGACCCACAGGTCACGCTTACGACCCGGTCGCGCACAGAACTAGAACACGTTATAGTTCTGTCTCGTGGATGACGAGGCGATCAGTGCGGTCCGGAGCGTCGTGGCCGAGGTGCTCGACCGTGAGGCCGACGCCGCCTCGTGGGCGGCCTGGGCGGCCGCGGGACTGACCGCCGCACCCCTGCCCGAGGAGTACGGCGGGGCCGGGCTCGGCCTGCCCGCCGTGGCGGTCATGCTGCGGGCGGCCGCCGAGCGCGGCGTACGGGTGCCGGCGTGGGAGACGCTGTGCTGCGCGGCGCTGACGCTGGCCGACCTCGGCACCGACGCCCAGCGCAAGGACCTGCTCCCCGCCATCGCCGACGGCTCCCTGCTCATCGCCCCCGCGCTCCGCGACGCGCACGGCACCACCGCGACCTTCGACGGCGCGACCGTCACCGGACGCAAGGTCGGTGTGACCGGCGCGGCCATCGCCGGCCGGCTGCTCGTGCGGGCCGGTGACCTCGCCGTGCTCGTCGACGCCACCGGCCCCGGTGTGACGCTGGTCGAGTCGTCGGCCAGCAGCGCCGAGCCGCAGCACACCGTGGTCCTCGACGGGGCGCCCGCTGAGGCGCTCGGCGAGGGCTCGGGAGCTCGCCTGCAGGAGCTGGCCGCCGCCGGTCTCGCCGTGACCGCCGCCGGTGTCCTCGCCGGGGCCCGCGACCTGACCGCGTCCTACGTCAAGGAGCGGCAGCAGTTCGGCCGCGCGCTCGCGGAGTTCCAGGCGGTCTCGCTGCAGATGGCCGACGTCTACGTCACCTCGCGCACCCTCGACCTGGCCGCGGACAACGCGGTCTGGCGGGTGGCCGAGGGGCTTCCCGCGGCCGACGACCTCGCGGTCGCGGCCTACTGGGCGAGCCGGGTGGCGCCGTACGCACTGCGCACCTGCCACCACCTGCACGGTGGGATGGGCGTGGACATCACCTACCCGCTGGTCGGCTTCACGACCTGGGGCACCGACCTCGCGCACGCCCTCGACACGAACGCCGCCGAGGTGCCGGTCGAGGACCCCGCCGCCAAGAACCTCGAGCTCACCGAGGACCAGCGCGCCCTCAAGGCACGGCTGCGCGGCTACTTCGGCGGCGTCGCCGAGGAGTTCCACGGCCTGCAGGACCCCGACCCGGTCGAGGGCGCCTGGAACCGGCACGGTCCGACGTACGAGCGACTGATCCGGCGCCTCGGCGAGGACGGCTGGATGGGCGTCGGCTGGCCGGAGGAGTACGGCGGCCACGGGCTCGGCGAGGTCGAGCAGACGATCTTCGCCAACGAGGCGCAGTACGCCGACGTGCACCTGCCGTCGGTCACGCTGCAGACCGTCGGGCCGACCCTGATCCGCTACGGCACGCCGAAGCAGAAGGAGATGTTCCTCGAGCGGATCCTCAAGGGCCACGTGCACTTCGCGATCGGCTACAGCGAGCCGGACGCCGGCACCGACCTGGCCTCGCTGCGCACGACGGCCCGCCGCGATGGTGATCACTACGTCGTCAACGGCCAGAAGATGTGGACCACCGGCGGCCACCAGGCCGACTATCTCTGGCTGGCGGTCCGCACCGACCCGGACGCGCCCAAGCACAAGGGCATCTCGATCCTGATCGTCGACACCAAGGACCCCGGCTACAGCTGGACGCCGATCATCACCGCCGACGGCTCGCACCACGTCAACGCCACCTACTTCAACGACGTCCGGGTGCCCGTCGACATGCTCGTGGGCGAGGAGAACCAGGGCTGGCGGCTGATCACGACCCAGCTCAACCACGAGCGGGTCATGCTCGGCCCGGCCGGGCGGATCGAGGGGCTGCGCGACCGCGTGCTGCGCTGGGCCGAGACCGCCGGCGTACGGGACCTCCCGGACGTGCGCGACGTCCTCGGCCGCGCCACGGCGGTCTTCCGGATCAACGAGCTGCTCAACTGGGAGGTCGCGCGCGCCGCGGCCACCGGCGAGATCAAGGTCGCCGACGCGTCGTCGTCGAAGGTCTTCGCCTCCGACCAGGTGCAGCACCTGCTCGCCGACCTGATCTCGCTCGTCCACCGGTACGCCGACACCTCCGACCCGGCCACGCGCGAGCTGGTCGACTACCTCGACGCGCAGGCCAAGCGGAACCTGGTGCTGACCTTCGGCGGCGGCGTGCAGGAGGTCCAGCGCGAGCTGATCGCGATGTTCGGGCTCGGGCTGCCGCGGGTGCCGCGATGACCGCGGTCGCACCCGACGTCCACGACCACGTGATGGCCGAGGCCGAGCGGATCAAGGCCTGGGGCGAGGCCGCCGAGCGCATCGCGCGCGACGAGGTCAACCAGCCGACCATCAACAACTGGCTCGAGGCGATGGGCCTGGACAACCCGCGGTTCCGGGCGGGCGAGGCGCCGCCGTCGATGGCGCAGGTGTGGACGATGTACGGCCTGGGCGGGAAGCCGTCGGAGGACGACCCGCTGCACTCGATGATGCGGGTGCTGACCGACGCGGGCTTCACCGCGGTCCTCGGCACGAACTGCGAGCAGTCCTACGACCGCTACCTGCGGGTGGGGGAGCGGGTGCGGGTCACCACCGCGCTCGACTCCGTGGTCGGCCCGAAGACCACGGGCATGGGCGTCGGCTACTTCGTCACCTCCCGCAACACCTGGTACGTGGGCGACGAGCGCGTCGCGACGATGCTGTTCCGGGTGCTCAAGTTCATCCCCAGGGGGGCGCTATGAGCGGCAGCGTGCGCCCGGTGATCAACCGGGACAACGCCTACTTCTTCGACGGTACGGCGATCGGCGAGCTCCGCATCCAGACCTGCAACGCCTGCGGCGAGCTGCGCCACCCACCCGGCCCGGCCTGTCCTTCGTGCGGTGCGTTCGACCGGGGCCATGTGGTCGCGGCCGGCACCGGCACGGTGTTCTCCTACGTCGTCCACCACGCCCCGCAGGTGCCGGGCAAGGAGCTGCCGCTCGTGATCGCGCTGGTCGACCTGGACGAGGGCGTGCGGATGGTGGCCGAGATGACCGGTCCCGTCGAGATCGGGGACCGGGTGCGGGTCGGGTGGAACCGCATCGACGACGAGCTCACGCTCCCGCTCTGGAGCCGGATCGAGGAGACGAAGTGAACGTCGGCGACAAGCTCCCCGAGTGGAGCCTCCCCATCACCCCGACCCTGGTGGTGTCCACCGCGATCGCGACCCGTGACTTCCAGGACGTGCACCACGACCGGGACGTCGCGCAGGCGGCCGGGTCGAAGGACATCTTCGTCAACATCCTGACCTCGACCGCGCTGTGCGAGCGCTACGTCACCGACTGGGCGGGCCCCGACGTGCAGATCCAGGGCATCGCGATCCGGCTGGGTGCGCCGGCGTACCCCTACGACACATTCACCTTCACCGGCGAGGTGACCGAGATCGAGGACGGGGTGGCGACGATCAAGGTGGTCGGCGCGGTGAGCCTCGGCGACCACGTCATCGGCACCGTCAGGGTCGCGGCATGACGCGCTCGCTCAGCGGCAAGGCCGCGATCGTCGGCATCGGTGCGACCGAGTTCTCCAAGGAGTCGGGGCGCTCGGAGCTGCAGCTCAGCGTCGAGGCGGTGCGGCACGCGCTCGCCGACTGCGGCCTCACACCGGCCGACGTCGACGGGTTGACCACGTTCACCATGGACAGCTCCTCGGAGATCGCGGTCGCGCGCGAGCTCGGCATCCCGGAGCTGCGCTTCTTCAGCCGGATCAACTTCGGCGGCGGTGCCGCCTGCGCCACGGTGCAGCAGGCCGCGATGGCCGTCGCCACCGGCGTCGCGGACGTCGTCGTCGCCTACCGCGGCTTCAACGAGCGCTCCGGCGACCGCTTCGGCCAGGTCTCGAAGTGGGCAGCGCAGCAGGTCAACACCAACGGCCTCGACAACGCCTGGACCTATCCGCTGGGGCTCTCGACCCCGGCCGCGACGGTCGCGATGCAGGCGCGCCGCTACCTGCACGAGTACGGCGCCACCTCGGCCGACTTCGGTCGCGTCGCCGTCGCCGACCGCCGGCACGCCGCCACCAACCCCAGCGCCTTCTTCTACGGCAAGCCGATCACGCTCGAGGAGCACCAGGCCTCGCGGATGGTCGCCGACCCGCTGCACCTGCTCGACTGCTGCCAGGAGTCCGATGGGGCGGTCGCGATCGTCGTCGTCAGCGCGGAGCGGGCGCGCGACCTGGCGCAGGCGCCGGCGTACATCTCGGCGGCGGCGCAGGGGAGCGGTCGCGACCAGTTCGTGATGACGTCGTACTACCGCGACGACATCGGCATCCCGGAGATGGGCGTGGTGGGCCGGGACCTCTGGCGCCAGTCCGGGCTGACCCCCGACGACATCCCGATGGCCGTGCTCTACGACCACTTCACGCCGTACGTCCTCATGCAGCTGGAGGAGCTCGGCTTCTGCGGCCGCGGCGAGGCGCCGGACTTCATCAAGGACGGCGCCATCGAGATCGGCGGCCGGCTGCCCATCAACACCCACGGCGGCCAGCTCGGCGAGGCCTACATCCACGGCATGAACGGCATCGCCGAGGGCGTTCGCCAGATCCGCGGTACGTCGGTCAACCAGGTGCCCTCGCCCGAGCACGTGCTCGTCACGGCCGGCACGGGTGTGCCGACCTCGGGTCTCATCCTCGCTGCCTCGTAGCCTGGGCGGGTGAGCGCCCGCGTCGAGTCGATCCACATCGCCAAGGCCAGCCGGCTGCCGATGCAGGAGAAGACCTCCGTGGAGGTCGAGGCCGGCAAGGGCATCGTCGGCGACCGCTACCACGGCACCCGCCACCGGCACGTCACCGTGCAGAGCCGGGAGAGCCTGGACGAGGCCGCCGCCGTGTTCGGCGCGGACGTGCCGAGCGGGCTGACCCGGCGCAACCTGACGATCTCCGGAGCCGAGGTGCCGCGTGATCCCGGAGCCCGGCTGCGGATCGGGGACGTGCTGCTCGAGGCGGTCCGTGTCGCCGCCCCCTGCAAGCTGCTCGACGACACCCTCGGCCGCGGCGCGCAGGAGGCGCTCCGGCGGCGGGCCGGGACGGTGTTCCGGGTGCTCGAGGGCGGCACGGTGAGTGTCGGGGACGAGGTCGGGGTCGAGCCGCCCGGTCCACGTGTTGCATGAGGTGACTGCTGGTGCGCGGCTCGCCATCTTCGGGCTGGTCTCTAGCGGCCGCACCTTAGCCGCCCGGCACCCCGCGTCAAGGACGCCTTCGGCGCCGCTGCGCGGCCGCTTCGCGGTCCTTGACCCGGGGTCCCGACCGGGCGGCGAGACGGCGCGGAGTCGGCACGGGCTTCGCCCGCGCCGCCGCTACGCGGCCGCCCACAAAACCTGTCCTGACCTGGGGATTTGTCCAATTCCGGGGTGGTGAAAATGTTCGAACAGATGTATCATGGAAGGCAGTTGATCAGTCCGTCTCGGGGAGCATGTCATGGTCGCAGGAACGGTGTCACTGCACCCGCTCCTCGCCTGCGCGCGGTCTCTTCAGAACGACCTCGCGGCAGTCGCGGACATGCCGGCCGACTACCTCCGCACCCGCGACAAAGCCGACCTCCTCACCGACCTCGCCCGCGTGGAGGGCCAGCTCGCTGAGCTGAAGCTCCGCGTCCTCGCCGCCTCCTCCGACGTTGCCGACGAGCACGGGTCCCGCGACGCCGGCTGCTGGCTCGCCCACACCACCCGCATCACCGCCTCCGCCGGCCGAGCTGCGTTGCGGCTGGCCGAGGCGCTCGAGGCCCACCCGCTCACGGCAACTGCGATGCGCGAAGGCGCGGTGAACGAGGCGCAAGCGCGGGTCATCATCCGCTCGGTCGACAGGCTCTCCGAGGCCGTCGACCAATCGGTCCGTCTCCAGGCCGAGGCGCACCTGATCGAGCTCGCCGCGATCTACGACCCCAAAGACCTCCAGGTCCTGGGCACCAAGATCCTCGAGGTCGTCGCGCCCGACATCGCCGAAGCAGAGCTCGGCAAGGCGTTGGAGCGCGAGGAGCAGGCCGCGGGGGACGAGGTCGCCATCCGGATCCGGAAACGCGGCAACGGGATCACCCGCTGGATCTGCGACCTCCCCGACGCCGTCTCCGAACGAGCCCTCACCTACCTCGAAGCCCAAGACTCCCCGAGGTTCACCCAAACCCGAGCCAGGAACCGAGGCGAGGCGTTCTGCCGCCTCCTCGAACTACTCGACCCCAAGAGGCTCCCCGACCACGGAGGCGACGCCACCACCATCATGGTCACCATCCCCTTCGAGGGACTCCTCAACGAGCTCGGATCCGCGATGCTCGGCGACACCGTCATCTCCGCCAGCGAGGCCCGCCGGTTGGCGTGCACGGCGAAGATCATCCCCGTCGTCCTCGGCGGCACGTCCGAACCCCTCGACCTCGGCCGAGCACGACGCCTGTTCCAACCACCCCAACGCAAAGCCATGCGCCTGAGGGACAAGCGGTGTCGCGCCGAGGGCTGCACGATCCCCGCAGCCTGGTGCGAGGCACACCACCTGAAGCCCTGGTCCCAAGGCGGCCGCACCGACCTCGCCGACGGCGTACTCCTCTGCTCCCACCACCATCATCGGGCCCACGACACCCGCTACGACATGACCAAGCTCGCCACCGGCGACTACCGGTTCCACCGACGGACATAGACGTCGACCAGCAGAACGTCGCGGTGTGGATCATCCTGTGATCGTGACCCTGGGACTGTCGGCGGTGACGTTTGCCGCCCGAGACGCTGATTGTGTTGCGCGGTTCTGGGCGACCCTGCTCGGCCGGGAGGTCCTCGCGGACGACGACGGAGTGTTGCTCCCGGGCGATCGTGCCCAGGTCGCACTGCGTTTCTCCCCGACCCGCGCCGAGAAGCGTGCGCCCAACCGGGTGCACCTCCACCTCACGAGTGACGCATCTGACTTGGAGACCGTCGTGGCGAAGGCGGTGGGTCTGGAGGCAACGCACCTCGACGTCGACCAGCTTCCCGACGAGATGCACGTCGTGCTCGCAGACCCCGAGGGGAACGAGCTGTGCGTCCAGTCGCCGTTCGGCGGCACCAAGGTCGCTTGGGGCGGTCCGCCCGTGGCTCCGCTCGAGGTGCCGCCCCGTCAGTGGTTCGAGCTGCTGATCGACGACGATCCCGGAGCCGAGATCGAGAGACTCGTCGCGATCGGTGCGACGCGAGTCAGCGACAGCAGAGGCCCCGGGGTCGTCCTGGCTGACCCCGACGGCAACGAGTTCCGCTTGCGCGCTTAGCGGTGGTCGAGGATCCGGGCGACCTCGTCGTACGCCGCCCTCCCGAAGCAGACCAGCTGGACCTCGTCCAAGCCGTGGCCGGCGGACCCCAGCGCGGTGAGGGCGGCGTCCACGGACTCGGCCCTGGTCCAGCCGTAGACCCCGGCCCCGATCAGCGAGCAGGCGACGGTGCGGGCGCCGATCTCCTCGGCGACCTCGAAGCTGCGCCGGTACGCCGAGACGAGCAGGGCCGGGTCGTCCTGGCCGCGGTGCCGGTTCGGGCCGACCGCGTGGATCACCCAGCGGCTGGGCAGGTCGCCGGCCGTGGTGGCGCCCGCGTCGCCGGTCGCGAGCCCCTGCTTGAAGAGACGGCGACAGTCCTCGAGGATCCTCGGCCCGCCGGCCGCATGGATGGCGCCGTCGACCCCGCCACCTCCCCGCACGCGCGAGTTGGCCGCGTTGACGATCGCGTCGACGGCGAGGGTGGTGATGTCACCCTCGACGGCGACGATCCGCGGTCCGCTCACGCCCCCATCCTCATCGCTCGGTGACCGAGCCGTCGACCACCTCGAGCGTGCGGGTGGTGTGCACCGCCGACAGCATCCGCCGGTCGTGGGTGACCAGCAGCAGGGTGCCCGGGTACTCGTCCAGCGCGGTCTCCAGCTGCTCGATCGCCGGCAGGTCCAGGTGGTTCGTGGGCTCGTCGAGCACCAGCAGGTTCACGCCCCGCGCCTGCAGCAGGGCCAGGCCCGCCCGCGTCCGCTCGCCGGGGCTCAGGCTGGCGGCAGGGCGGGTCACGTGGTCGGACTTCAATCCGTACTTCGCGAGCAGGGTGCGGATCTCCTCGGGCGCCTGGTCGGGCACGTGCGCCTGGAACGCGTCCACGAGCACCACGTCGCCCTCGAACAGCCGCCGGGCCTGGTCGACCTCGCCGACGACGACACCGGGACCGAGGTAGGCGCTGCCCTCGGCGAGCTCGAGCCGGCCGAGCAGCGCCGCGAGCAGGGTGGACTTGCCCGACCCGTTGGGCCCGGTGATCGCGACCTTCTCGGCCCACCCGACCTCGAGGTCAACCGGGCCGAGGCGGAAGTCGCCGCGGCGTACGACGGCACCGCGCAGCGCCGCCGTCACCGCACCCGATCGGGGCGCGGCCGCGATCTCCATCCGCAGCTCCCACTCCTTGCGGGGCTCCTCGACGGCATTGCGCTCGAGGTGCTCGATCGCCTTCTCCGACTGGCGGACCTTCGCGGCCTGCTTCTCGGACGACTCGGCGCGGAAGCGGCGTACGGACTTGTCGGGCTCGTTGTTGATCGAGCGGCGCGCGTTGCGCACGCCCTGGTTCGCCCAGGCCCGCTGGGTCTGCATCCGGCCGGTGAGGTCGCCGATCTTGCCGGCGTACTCCTCGTAGGCCTCGCGCGCGTGCTGACGTGCGACCTCGCGCTCGCGCAGGTAGGCGTCGTAGCCGCCGCCGAAGAGGTTGACCCGATGCTGGTGCAGGTCGAGCTCGAGCACCCGGTCGACGGTGCGCGCGAGGAACTCGCGGTCGTGGCTGACCAGCACCACGCCCGCCCGCAGCGAGGAGACGAAGCGCTCCAGGCGGTCCAGACCGTCGAGGTCGAGGTCGTTGGTGGGCTCGTCGAGCAGGAAGACGTCGTAGCGGCTGAGCAGCAGCGAGGCCAGGTTGGCGCGCGCGGCCTGACCACCGGAGAGGCTGGTCATCAGCGCGTCCTGGCCGACGGTCAGCCCGAGGTCGGCGAGCACCGCCTCGGCCCGCTCGTCGAGGTCGGCGGCGCCGTGGGCCAGCCAGTGCTCGAGGGCCTCGGCGTACTCGTCCGGGTCGTCGTCGTACGCCGCGGTGGCGGCGTCGTAGCGCACCTGGGCCGCCGCGACACCGGTACGCCGTGCGAGGAAGTCACGCACCGTCTCTCCGCTCCGGCGCTCGGGCTCCTGGGGCAGGTAGCCGATCGACGCGCTCGGCGGGCTCACCGCCACGGTCCCCGACTCGGGCGCGAGCTCGCCGGCCAGCGTGCGCAGCAGCGTGGACTTGCCGGCGCCGTTGGGGCCGACCAGGCCGATGACGTCGCCGGGCGCGACGACGAGGTCGAGCCCGTCGAAGAGGGCCTTGGCGCCGTACCCGCAGGTGAGCTCGTGGACCTGCAGGGTGGCGCTCATGGAGGACAACGCTAGTCGCCGCGGCCTACCGTCGGCACATGGATATCGACGACGTGTCCCGGATCGCCCTGACCCTCCCGGAGGTCGAGGAGGGGGAGCGGCGTGGAACGGCGACCTGGGCGGTCGCGGGCAAGGTCTTCGCGTGGGAGCGGCCCTACACCAAGGCCGACATCAAGCGGTTCGGCGATCAGGCGTATCCCGCCGAGCCGCTGGTCGGCGTACGCACCGCAGGGCTGAACGAGAAGGAGGCGCTGCTCGCCACCAGCTCGCCGGCGGTGTTCACCATCGAGCACTTCGAGGGGTACGCCGCCGTGCTGGTCGAGCTCGCCGCCGTCACCGAGCAGGAGCTGACCGAGGTCCTCACCGACGGCTGGCTCGCGATGGCGCCCGAGCGCCTGGTCGCCGAGCGGGAGAGGGCCGACTAGGCCGTCTCGAGCGCGGCGTCGAGCTTGATCTCGGCGACGCCGGCGAGCGCGCGGCTGACCGGGCAGCCGGCCTTGGCGGCGGCCGCGGCGGCCGCGAACCCGTCCGCGTCCAGGCCGTCGACCTCGCCGCGGACGGTGATGGTGATGGTGGTGATCGTCGGCGCCCCGTCGACCTGGCCCAGGGTGACGTCGGCGGAGACGTCGAGCGCCTGGGGCGTGCCGCCCGCCTTCGCGATCTCGTTGGACAGCGACATCGCGTAGCAGGCCGAGTGGGCCGCCGCGATGAGCTCCTCCGGGCTGGTCGCGCCCTGTGCGTCGTCCGAGGCGCGCTTGGGGAAGTCGACGTCGAAGGTGCCGGCCCCCGACGAGGTCAGCTCGACCTGACCGGAGCCGTCCTGGAGTCCGCCGTTCCAGGCGGTGCGTGCGGTACGAGTGGGCATGGGCGTGCCTTTCGGGAGGGGATGCGCCCACGCTACGCGACGGCGGTGACAACCCCGAGCGCGTCGTACGCCGCCGCACTCACGCTGCTGGCAACCCCCGGTCTCGGAAGGGTAACGACCGGGTGGCGGTGCCGGGATCCGTTGCTGCGGATCGGCGGCCGGATCGACGGTATGCCTCGTCGGCTCGACCCGATGGCTTCGCCTGTCGACCCGACACCCCCTGTCTCGGGACCGGCTGAACCACACAAGGAGAGCAGTATGAGAATCGCACAGGCGTCTCGACGGGGGCTTTCGGTCCTCGTGGCGGGTGGCCTCGGCGCCGGCCTCATGGCGACGGCGGGCATGGGCTCCGCGGACGCGGCCACGCTGAACCTGAACTACACGTGCACCTTCCCGCTGATCAACCAGCAGTCGGTGGCCGTCAACATGGACGTCGCCGTGCCCGCGACGATCCCGGCCGGCACCGCCTCGGCGCCGTTCGACATCAAGGCGATCGCGAGTCTCAACGCCAACACCACCTCGGGCCTGTCGCTGATCGGCGCGAAGACGATCGAGGGCTCCGCGACCGCCCACGCCGCCCTGCAGGCGCCGGACGTCAGCCTGCCGAACCTCGGTGTCCCGGTCAGCGTCGCGAAGACGGCGGTGCCGACCTCCGGCGGCTTCGATGTCGTCGCGACCGGCCAGACGCCGTCGATCACCTTCCCGACCGCGGGTGCGGGCACCATCGACGTCGGCAACCTGGACCTGGTGATCATCGCCCGGAACTCCAGCGGTACGCCGATCATCCTGCCGGGCGCGAACCCGGACGGCTCCTTCAACGCCCCCTGCACCCCGGACGCGGGTCAGTCGCTGCGCCTCACCACCTTCACGGTGACGCCGCCGGTACCGGCGAACACCCCGCCGACCGCGGACCCGGTCACCGCGAGCACGGACGCCGGCAGGGCCGTGACCGTGACCCTCAAGGGTGCTGATGCCGACGGTGACGCGCTGACCTACACGGCGGGCGACGCCGCGCATGGCACGGTCTCCATCGCGGGCGACAAGGCGACGTACACCCCGGCCGACGGGTTCACCGGCTCCGACGAGTTCAGCTACACCGTCTCCGACGGCAAGGCCGACGCCACCTCGAAGGTGAGCGTGACCGTGAACAAGGTGAACACCCCGCCGACCGCCGACCCGGTCGCCGCCACCACCGACGCGGGCACGGCCGTGACCGTGACCCTGAAGGGTGCTGACGCCGACGGTGACGCGCTGACCTACACCGCGGGCGACGCCGCCCACGGCACGGTCTCCATCGCGGGCGACCAGGCGACGTACACGCCCGCGGACGGGTTCACCGGCTCCGACGAGTTCAGCTACACCGTCTCCGACGGCAAGGCCGACGCCACCTCGAAGGTGAGCGTCACCGTGAACCAGGTGACGCCGGCGAACACCCCGCCGACCGCCGACCCGGTCACCGCCACCACCGACGCCGGCAAGGCCGTGACCGTGACCCTCAAGGGTGCTGACGCCGACGGTGACGCGCTGACCTACACCGCGGGCGACGCCGCCCACGGCACGGTCACCGTCGACGGCGACCAGGCGACGTACACCCCGGCCGACGGGTTCACCGGCTCCGACGAGTTCAGCTACACCGTCTCCGACGGCAAGGCCGACGCCACCGCGAAGGTGAGCGTCACGGTGAACGACCCGGCCGCGACCGCGTACTGGACGGCGGTCTGGAAGGAGTACTGGACCAAGTACTGGGCGCAGTACTGGGCGGACTACTGGGCCCAGTACTGGACGAACTACTGGACCAACTACTGGAACCACATCTACGGAGGCTGATCCCAGCCGGCACCGGGCCGTCGCGCGACACATGTCGCGCGGCGGCCCGTGCCGTCAGAGCGTGAGGAGGCAGTCCGCGAGGGCCGGCCGCGCATCGTCGCCGACCGTGGCGGTCGCGACGATGCCGGCGTCGGTGTCCCATGCGTTCACGGTGAGCGTCTCGCCGGGGAAGACCACGCCGGCGAAGCGGGCGCCGTAGCTCGCGACCCGGGTCGCGTCGCCGCCCAGTACTCCGTCGGTGAGCTCGCGGAGCACGATGCCCCAGGTGCACAGGCCGTGCAGGATCGGCGCCGGGAAGCCGGCCGCCTTGGCGAAGTCCGGGTCGGCATGCAGCGGGTTGCGGTCCCCGCAGAGCCGGTAGAGCAGCGCCTGCTGCGGCGTCACGGCGTACGACGCGGTGAAGTCGGCCGGCCGGTCGGGGATCTCGACCGCGGTGCTGGCGCCCCGGTCGCCGCCCCAGCCGCCCTCGCCCTTGACGAAGATCGAGGAGCGCACCCGCCACAGCTCCTCGCCGGTGGCGTCCGAGGTCGCGACGCCCTCCTGCCAGATGACGGCGGCCCTGCCCTTGTCCCACACGTCGGTGAGGGTGGTGGTGACGGTGGCGGACCCGCTGGTGGGGAGCGAGCCGGCCACCGCGATCGACTGCGAGCCGTGGACGACCTGGGCGAGGTTGATGTCGCAGCCGGGCAGGTCCAGCGGCGGCGGGTCGGTCTCGTGGAAGGTTGGGGCGACGACGCCGAAGGACGGCAGCACCTGCAGGCCAGCGCTCTCGAGGGTGTACGAGAGGTCCGTGGCGCCGATCGCCAGGTGGTAGAGCAGCACGTCGCTCTCCGACCAGGTGAAGGTGCGGGCGCCGAGGTCGGCGCCGATCGCGATCGAGGGATCAATGGGCATCTGCGAGGTCCTCCGCCGCGAGGTAGCCGAACACGAGGGCCGGGCCGATGGTGCCGCCGGGCCCGGGGTAGGTGTGGCCCATGACGGCCGACGAGACGTTGCCGGCGGCGTACAGGCCCGGGATGACGGTGCCGTCCTCGCGCAGGACGCGGGCGCGCTCGTCGGTGACCAGGCCACCCTTCGTCCCGAGGTCGCCCGGCACGATCCTGACCGCGTAGAACGGGCCCTTCTCGATCGGTGCGAGCGAGCAGTTCGGCTTGACCGTGGGGTCGGAGTAGTACTTGTCGTAGGCGCTCTCGCCGCGGTGGAAGTCCTCATCCACGCCCGAACGCGCGAAGCCGTTGAAGCGCTCGACGGTCGCCGTGAGGCTCTCGGCCGGCACGCCGACCTTCTCGGCCAGCTGCTCCAGGGTGTCGGCGCGGGTGACCACGCCCTCCTTGTACCAACGGCCCGGGAACGGCTGTCGGCCCGGGACGCCTGCGAACAGGTAGCGGTTGCGGTAGGTCTGGTCGAAGACCATGTACGACGGCACGTGGCCGACCCCGGTGGCCTCGCCCTTGTAGATCTCGTGCGTGGCCTCGACGTAGGGCAGCGCCTCGTTCATGTAGCGCCGGCCGGCCGAGTTCACGATGATCGAGCCGGGCAGGTTGCGCTCGGCCAGGCAGAACCACGCGCGCCCCGGCAGCGGGATGGTGGGACCCCACCAGGCGTCGTCGAGGAGATCGGTGGCCGCGCCCGCGGCGGTGCCCGCGAGGAGGCCGCCGCCGGTGTTGGACGGTGCTCCGGTCGACCATGCGGCCGACGTCGGCTGCGGCAGGAACTTCTCGCGCAGCTCCTGGCTGTGCTCGAACCCGCCGGAGCCGAGGATCACGCCGCGGGTCGCCCGGATCTCGCGACGCTCGCCGCTGCGCTCGACCACGACGCCGACGACGCGGCCGTCCTCGACCAGCAGGTCGGCGAGGGCGGTGTCGTACTCGACTGGCACGCCGGCGTCGATCAGCCCCTGGCGCAGGCCGATCGCGATCGCATTGCCCATCGCGAACATCCTCTTGCCGGTCGCCATGGCGAGCAGCCGCTTGAGCATCACCTTGATCATCGTGAGCGGACCGCGGAGCGTGCGCAGCCCGAGGCTGAGCTTGCGGAAGTCGGCCTGGGTGACGATCAGGTTCGCCGGAGCCTTCGTGTACGGCGGGTGCAGCCGCTCGAGCTCGTCGCCGAGGAAGCGTGCGTCCAGCGGGACCGGCTCGACGCTGCGGCCGCGGGGACGGCCGCCGGGCCGCTCGGGCAGGTAGTCGGCGTACTCCGGCACCCAGGTGAAGGTGACCGGCGTGTTGTCGCGGAGGAACTCCAGCACCTCGGGGCCCCGGTCGAGGTAGGTGTCGCGCCGGACCTTCGGGACGGTGTCGCCCACGATCGCGTCGAGATAGGTCTTCGCGGCCTCCCGGTCGCCGGGATCGACCTGGCCCGCAGCCTCCAGGGCGTAGTTGCCGGGGATCCACACCCCGCCGCCCGAGCGCGCGGTGGAGCCGCCGAAGTAGGCGCTCTTCTCGATCAGCACGGTGTCGAGACCCTTGCGGGAGGCGGCGAGGGCGGCCGACATGCCGGCACCGCCGGCGCCGACGACCACGACGTCGTAGGAGTCCTTCATGCGAAAAACTGTAACAGGTTCTAGTATGGGTGGCGTGACCTCTCCAGACGTGATCTCGGCCGCCGTCGAGCGCCTCGCGACCGCCCAGGCGAGCGGTACGCCGTGTGCCGCCGTGCGGGACCTGATCGGCACCGACGACCTCCCGGCGGCGTACGCCGTCCAGCAGGGTCTGGTGCGGAGCCGGATCGCCGGGGGAGCGGTCGTGGTGGGCCGCAAGATCGGCGCGACGTCGAAGGCCGTGCAGGACCAGCTCGGCGTGGACCAGCCCGACTTCGGCTACCTGCTCGACGACATGGACGTCAGCGCCGGCGTCGACGGCAGCCCGATCTCCATGCGCACCCTGCTCCAGCCCCGCGTCGAGGCGGAGGTGGCCTTCCGGCTCGCCGCCGACATCGCCCCGGCAACCGAGGAGGAGATCACCCTGGACCTGGTGCGCGCGGCGGTGGACGTCGCGCTGCCCGCGCTGGAGATCGTCGACTCCCGGATCGGGGGATGGGACATCGGCTTCACCGACACCGTCGCCGACAACGCCTCCAGCGGGCTGTTCGTGATCGGCCGGGACGGGAAGAGCCTCGCGGAGCTGGAGCCTCGCGACGTCGACATGACGCTCACCATCAACGACGAGGTGCGCTCCAGCGGCAACGGTGCCGCCTGCCTGGGCGACCCGCTCGAGGCGCTGCGCTGGCTGGCCGTGCAGGCCCACCGGTTCGGCGACCCGCTGCGGGCCGGCCACCTGATCCTGTCCGGGGCCCTGGGCCCGTTCGTGCCGTTCGCCGCGGGCGACCGCGTCACGGCATCCATCAGCGGGTTCGCGCCCCTGACCGTCACCTTCGAGGAGTGAAGATGGGCAAGAAGCTCACCGCCGCGATCGTCGGGCCCGGCAACATCGGGACCGACCTGCTCTACAAGCTGCTCCGCTCCGAGGTGATCGAGCCGCGCTGGATGATCGGCGTCGACCCGGCCTCCGAGGGTCTGCGGATCGCCGCGGACAAGGGCCTGGTGGCCACGCACGAGGGCGTCGACTGGCTGCTCAAGCAGGACGAGCTGCCCGACCTGCTCTTCGAGGCCACGTCGGCCTACGTCCACCGCGAGTACGCCCCGCGGTACGCCGAGGCCGGCATCCGCGCCATCGACCTGACCCCGGCCGCGGTCGGCCCGGCGGTGATCCCGCCGGTCAACGGCCAGGAGCACTGTGGTGTCGGGGGTGCGATGAACGTCAACATGATCACCTGCGGCGGCCAGGCCACGATCCCGATGGTCAACGCCGTCTCCCGCGTCACCCCGGTGTCGTACGCCGAGATCGTCGCCTCGGTCTCGTCGGCCTCCGCCGGCCCGGGCACGCGCGCCAACATCGACGAGTTCACGCGCACCACCTCGGCCGGCGTGGAGTCGATCGGCGGGGCCCAGAAGGGCAAGGCCATCATCATCCTCAACCCGGCCGAGCCGCCGATGATCATGCGCGACACGATCTTCTGCGCCGTCGACCCGGACGCCGACACCGACGCGATCGCCGAGTCCGTGCACCGGATGGAGAAGGCCGTCCAGGAGTACGTCCCGGGCTACCGGCTGCTCCAGGAGCCGCAGTTCGACGGCCCGTCGGACTTCACCCGCGGCATGCGCCGGGTGTCGATCTTCGTGGAGGTCGAGGGTGCGGGCGACTTCCTGCCGCCGTACGCCGGCAACCTCGACATCATGACGGCCGCCGCGACCCAGGTCGGCCAGAACATCGCAAGGAGCATGCTGTGAGCGACATCAACGCACTCGACCGCACCTGGAGCGGGATCCACGGCGACGAGCCGTTCGGGAAGCTGGACCTTCGCCTGACCGACACCTGCCTGCGCGACGGCTCGCACCACAAGCGCCACCAGTTCACGGCCCAGGAGGTCGAGGACATCGTGCGCGCGCTCGACGAGTCCGGCGTACCGGTCATCGAGGTCACCCACGGCGACGGCCTCGGCGGCTCCAGCTTCAACTACGGCTTCTCCCGCACCCCCGAGCAGGAGCTCATCGCGATCGCGGCCAAGACCGCACAGCGCGCGAAGATCGCGTTCCTGATGCTGCCCGGCCTCGGCACCAAGGACGACATCCGTGCCGCGCAGGACAACGGCGGCCAGATCTGCCGCGTCGCCACGCACTGCACCGAGGCCGACGTCTCGATCCAGCACTTCGGCCTGGCCCGCGAGCTCGGCCTGGAGACCGTCGGCTTCCTGATGATGAGCCACACCCAGCCGCCCGAGGTCCTGGCGAAGCAGGCCCGGATCATGGTCGACGCCGGCTGTCAGTGCGTGTACGTCGTCGACTCCGCCGGCGCGCTGATCATGGAGCAGACCGCGGACCGGGTCTCCGCGGTCGTCGCCGAGATCGGCCGCGACGCGGACGTCGGCTTCCACGGCCACGAGAACCTCGGCCTCGGCGTCGCCAACACCGTCATCGCCGCGCGCGCCGGTGCGACCCAGATCGACGGCTCGGTCCGCCGCTTCGGCGCCGGTGCCGGCAACACGCCGCTCGAGGCGTTCGTCGGTGTCGCCGACAAGCTCGGCTGGACCACCGGCGTCGACTTCCTCAAGATCGTCGACGCCTCCGAGGACGTCATCAAGCCGGCCATGCCCGAGGAGTGCCAGCTCGACCGGATGACCCTGATGATGGGGTACGCCGGGGTCTACTCGTCGTTCCTCAAGCACGCCGGCAACGCCGCCGAGCGCTTCGGCGTCTCCGGCGCCGAGATCCTGCTCGAGGCCGGCCGGCGCAAGCTGATCGGCGGCCAGGAGGACCAGCTCATCGACATCGCGCTGATGCTCAAGGCCCAGCAGGAGACTGCCGGGGCCTGAGGCCGGCGCCGTACCCGGGTGTCACCAGAGGAGAGTCAGGTCCTCGAGGGTGAGGTGCGGACGTGCGGCGAGCCACGGGTCCAGCGCCGTCCGCAGGTCGTCCTCGGAGCCGGCGAGCCCGAGGCGGGTGCTGTCCGGTTCGGCCGGGGGGTGGTCGTGCTCCGGGCCGGCCGGGCCGTAGGAACAGCTCGCGCAGTAGATCCGGATCCCGGACCACTCGTCGAGGCCGAGCCCGCGCGACCCGAGGTCGTCCGCGAGGTCGCCGACATCGCCGTCACGTGCGCCCGAGACGATCGCCTGCCAGGTGGGGATTCCGGAGTCGTGCAGCCGGTCCAGCTCGTCGAACACGGCGTGCTCCCGGCCGTCGAGGAGGCGGGACCCCTTCGGCTCGCCGTCGTGCAGGACGACGTCGCGGAAGCGGTGGCCCGACTCGGGCAACGGCACGCTGGCGATCACCGCATGGGCGGGGCTGCGCCGCCACGCCCACACGACCTCCGTCTCGCCGGTCCGGAACATGTCCTGGTGGCTCAGGCTGGGGCGATCGGGGTTGAGCCGGATCGGCGCCACCCCGAAGCCGATGTCGATCGGTCCGTCCTCGGCGTCCATGCCGGAGATGCCGTACGCCGCCCAGGCGCGCCTCGCCCGCGGCCAGTCGGCGAGGGCGGTCGCGGCGATGCCGAGGTTCCAGGCGGCAGGGTTGACGCCGTCGCACTCGGCCGCGTGCTCCGGGCCGAACAGCTCGACGGCGCGCGCGTTCCGCGCGGCGCAGTCGGGCCATCGCCGCTGCGCCTTGGCCAGGAGACCGGCCTCGAACCAGGTGGTGAAGGAGGCGTCGATGGCCATCATCTCGGCCGCGTGGGTCTCGGCCGTCCGGGCATCGGGGGCGGCCTGCCAGTCGGCCCACACCTCGCGAGGGGTCCGACCGCCTGCGGCGCCGCGGGACCGGCTGCGAAAGCGCACCATGCCAGGCAGCCTAGAGATCGCGCTCGTAGTAGAGCATCGACGGCCCGCCCGGGCCGCCCTCCGCGTTCGTGAAGCCGGCGCTGGCATAGAGCGACCGGGCGGCCTCGTCCTCGACGGAGGTGTTCAGGTCGATCCGGTCGGCGCCCCGCTCCCGGGCCAGGCCCATGGCGGCCTCCAGGAGTGCGCGGCCGAGGCCGGCCCCGCGAGCGGCGGGCCGGACCCAGAGCTCCTCCAGGCACGCGTCGGGGCCGGGGGAGTAGAGCGACCCGCGGAAGCGCAGCTGCGCGAAGCCGGCCGGCGGGTCGCCCGGCCCGAACAGCACCGCGACCTCGCCCGAGGCCAGCTGCGCCGTCGCCAGGCCGGCGATGACATCGGCGGTCGGCTCGGTCTCGCCGTACTCCTCGTTGAACTCCGCGAGCATCCGGCCGAGCAGTGCTGCGTCGGCGGGTCCGCCGACCCGGATCCCGGTCATGGGGTCAGGCTAGGACCATGGCCTCGCTCATCTCGCACACGACCGTCGACTGCCGCAACGCCTACGAGCTCTCCGAGTGGTGGAAGCCGGTGCTGGGCTACGTCGACCTGCCGGACGACCCCAACCTCCCCGGGCACGTCGAGTGCATGATCGTCGACCCCGAGGGGATCGAGCCCCGGGTGCTGTTCATCGAGGTGCCGGAGGCGAAGTCGGTCAAGAACCGGGTGCACTTCGACCTGCGGCCGCGCGAGCGCAGCCGGGACGAGGAGGTCGCCTGGGTGATCGAGCACGGCGCGACGCAGGTCGAGGACCATCGCGGCAAGTACGGGCCGGGCACCGGATGGGTCGTGCTGGCCGATCCGGAGGGCAACGAGTTCTGCATCCTGCGGTCGGGGGATGAGGTTGCGGCGAGTCCCTCGACGTGACGGCGGTCACGGGGGAGGATCTGCCCATGCGCAGCACGATGCAGGACGTCCAGCTCACCATCGGCTCGATCCTCGAGCACGGCACCCGGCTCCACGGCGACTCCGAGGTCGTGACGGCGACGGCCGACGGCACCCGGAGCACGTCGTACGCCGATCTCCACGGCCAGGTCGGCCGCCTCGCCAACGGCCTGCGGAGCCTCGGCATCACCGGCGACCAGCGCGTCGGCACCTTCCAGTGGAACAACACCGAGCACCTCGCGGCGTACCTCGCCATCCCGTCCATGGGTGCGGTCCTGCACACCCTGAACATCCGCCTCTTCCCCGAGCAGCTGGTGTACGTCGCCAACCACGCCGAGGACAAGGTCGTCATCGTCGACGACTCGCTCGTCGGCCTGCTCGCCGCGCAGCTGCCGCACCTGACCACGGTCGAGCACGTCCTGGTCGCCGGCCCCGACGCCGCCTCCGCCGACCTCGATTCCCTGCGCGCCTCCGGCAAGCAGATCCACCTGTACGACGAGGTGCTGGCCGCGCAGGACGAGGACTTCTCCTGGCCCGAGGTGGACGAGCGGGACGCTGCCGCGATGTGCTACACCAGCGGCACGACCGGCAACCCCAAGGGCGTGGTCTACAGCCACCGCTCGGCGTGGCTGCACTCCCAGGCCGTCTGCACGGGCAACGTCGCGGGGCTGACCTGGTCGGACCGGATCCTGCCGATCGTGCCGATGTTCCACGCGAACGCCTGGGGGATGCCCTACGCGGGGCTGATGAGCGGCGCGTCGCTGTGCATGCCCGACCGCTGGCTGCAGGCCGAGCCGCTGGTGCGGTTCATCCAGGCGTCGAAGCCGACGCTCAGCGGCGCCGTGCCGACGATCTGGAACGACGTGCTGCTCTACCTCGACGCCCACCCCGACATCCGCATCGACACGATCCGCCGCATCCTGTGCGGCGGATCGGCCGTCCCGATCGCCCTGCAGAAGGCGCTCAAGGAGCGGCACGGCCTCGAGATCCGGCAGGCCTGGGGCATGACCGAGACCTCGCCGGTGGCCAGCGCGGCCGGCGTACCTCTCGGGGTGAGCGGTGAGGACGAGTGGCGCTACCGCGGCGGTCAGGGGCGCTTCGTCTGCGGCGTCCAGGCCCGGATCACCGCCGACGACGGCGAGGCCCTGCCCCACGACGACGAGGCGGTCGGCGAGGTCGAGGTGCGCGGGCCGTGGATCACGGGCAGCTACTACGAGTCCGACGACCCCGACGTGGGCAGCAAGTTCCACGACGGGTGGCTGCGCACCGGCGACGTCGGGCGGATCGACCCGCTCGGCTACCTGACCCTGACCGACCGTGCCAAGGACGTCATCAAGTCCGGTGGCGAGTGGATCTCGTCGGTCGACCTCGAGAACGCGCTGATGGCGCACCCCGACGTGATCGAGGCCGCGGTCGTCGCCATCCCGGACGAGAAGTGGCAGGAGCGGCCGCTGGCCTCGGTCGTGCTCAAGGAGGGCGCGTCTGCCGGCCCTGAGGACCTGCGCGCGTTCCTCGCCAAGGACTTCGCGAAGTGGCAGCTGCCCTCGGCGTGGGCGTTCATCGACCAGGTCCCGCGCACCTCGGTGGGCAAGTTCGACAAGAAGGTCCTGCGCAAGGAGTACGCCGACGGCGAGCTCGAGGTCCGCACCACCGACGGCTGACGGGCGGTGACCGGCTGGAGCCGCCGGGCGGTCCTCGCTGCCGGCGGGCTCGGCGCCCTGGCCGGTTGCGGCAGCCCGGAGCCCCGACCGGGCGCGAGCACGGCACCGGTCGCGCCGGTCCGCTGGTCCCGGCTGCGCCGCCACCTCTCCGGATCCCTGGCGGTGCCCGGCGATCCGGCGTACGACCGCGTCCGGCTGCTGCAGAACCCGCGGTACGACGCCGAGCGACCGCTCGCCGTCCTCTCGGCCGCGGCGCCGCGCGACATCACGACCGGCCTGGCGTTCGCGCAGGACCACGGGCTGCCGATCGCGATCCGCTCCGGCGGTCACGGCTATCCGGGCTGGTCGGGTGGCGGCCGCCCGAGGGCGCTGGTCATCGACGTTCGCCCCTTGTCGGCGGTGACCTGGTCCGGCACCACCGCCACGATCGGCGCGGGTGCGGCGTTGGCCCAGGTCTACGACCGGATCGCCGCCCGCGGCCGCGCGATCCCGGGCGGGTCGTGCGCGACGGTCGGGATCGGCGGCCTGGCCCTCGGTGGCGGCGTCGGCGTGCTGACCCGGGCGCTCGGGCTCACCTGCGACGCGGTCCGGTCGATGCAGGTCGTCACCGCCGACGGCCGGGTCCGCACGGCCTCGGCCGACCAGGAGCCCGACCTGTTCTGGGCGCTGCGTGGCGGGGGAGGCGGGCACCTCGGCGTCGTGACGTCGTTCGAGCTCGCGACCTCGCTCGCGCCCACGATCACCAGCTTCTACCTGGCCTGGCCCTGGCCGAGCGCGGCTGACGTGGTCGACGCCTGGCAGCGATGGGCGCCGACCGCGGACCACCGTCTCTGGTCGACGCTCAAGCTGCTCGGCGGCGCGACCCATCCGTCCGGACCGACGGTGTTCGTGTCGGGCACCTGGATCGGCGCGGCGTCCGCGCTCGACACCCGGCTCGACGGCCTGCTGAGCGCCCTGCCCCCGCCGTCGGGCCGCACGGTCCACGTCCGTGGGTACGCCGACGCGATGGCTGCCTACGGCGGCGCCGGCGCCCCGCGCGAGGCGTTCGCGGCGACCTCCCACGTCGCCTACGACCTGCTGGACCGGACCGGCATCGCCGACCTCGTGGCGGCCGTCGAGGCGGTGGGTCGGGCCGGGCTGAAGGAGACCGGCGCCTCGATCGACGCCCTCGGCGGCGTGGCGGGGGAGCCGGCCCCGGGCGACACCGCCTTCGTGCACCGGGCCGCGCTGGCGACCGTGCAGTACACCGCGACCTTCCCCAGCGGCACGGCCGCACAGGCCGATCGCGCCGTCCACCGGCTCCGCGGCGCGATGCAGCCGCACTGGGGCGACCACGCCTACGTCAACTACGCCGACGCGTCGCTGCCTGACTACCGGTCGGCGTACTTCGGCGACAACGCGCCGCGGCTCGCGCAGGTGCGGGCGACGTACGACCCCCATGGCTTCTTCACCCAGCCCCAGGACTTCTGAATAGGCTCGGCCCGTGGCCCGCATGTCCGACCTGGAGTCCGTCTTCTGCCGTACGCCGCTGTGGCGGGTCTTCGCCCGCCGCTTCGTCGTGCCTCGCGTGCTCACCGACGAGATCGGGCCGGAGGTCCTCGAGATCGGCTGCGGCAGCGGGGCGATGGCGGCCGAGGTCCTGCGCGCCCGGCCCGGCATCACCCGGTACGTCGCGACCGACGTCGACCCGGCCATGGTCCGGCTCGCCGGCCGTGAGCTGGCGGGCGACGATCGCGCGGAGACCCAGGTCGTCGACGCGTCCGGCCTGCCCTTCGCCGACGGCAGCTTCGACACCGTCACCAGCTGGCTGATGCTGCACCACACCATCACCTGGGAGCGGGTCCTGGCCGACGCGGCGCGGGTGCTCAAGCCCGGCGGCCGGCTGGTGGGCTACGACCTCGCCGACTCCGGGCGCAGCCGCGCGATCCACCAGCTCACCCGCTCGACGGTGCGGATGATCGACCCCGACGACCTCCGCGCCGAGCTGACCCGGATCGGGTTGCGCGACGTCGCCGTGGAGCCGCTGCACATCGCGGGCGCCTTCGGCTTTACCGCGACACGCTGACGCGGAAGAACACGTTCTCGCAGAAAACGAGAACGTGTTCTAGTATTGGTCCATGACTGATTTCGCTCCCGAGGTACAGGCCGTCCTGGACGGCGTCAGGGATCTGCTGCCGACCTTCCGGGACCGTGCCGACGAGGGCGATCGCCTGCGCGTCGTGCCGGACGCCTCGATCAAGGAGTTGGAGGAGACCGGGTTCTTCCGGCTCCTGCAGCCGAAGCGGTACGACGGTCTCGAGGCCGACCCGGTCGCCTTCTACTCCGCCGTCCGCGACATCGCCGGCGCCGACGGCTCGACCGGCTGGGTCTCCAGCGTGGTCGGCGTCCACCCCTGGCAGGTCGCGCTCTTCGCCGACGAGGCGCAGCAGGCGGTCTGGGGCGAGGACACCAAGACCCGGCTCAGCTCCAGCTACGCCCCGACGGGCAAGGCCGTCATCACCGAGGGCGGCTTCAAGCTGTCCGGCAAGTGGAGCTTCTCCTCGGGCAGCGACCACTGCTCGTGGGTCCTGCTCGGTGGCCTGGTCTTCAACGAGGAGGGCCAGGTCGTCGACTTCCGCACCTTCCTCGTGCCGCGGGAGAAGTACCAGGTCGTCGACGTCTGGAACGTCGTCGGCCTGCGCGGCACCGGCTCCAACGACATCGTCGTCGAGGAGACCTTCATCCCCGAGGCGTTCACCCTGTCCATGGGCGAGACCGGCGCGTGCAAGGGCCCGGGCCAGGCCGTGAACACCAGCGACCTGTACAAGCTGCCCTTCCACTCGATCTTCACCACCACGATCGCCACCCCGATCGTGGGCATGGCCAAGGGCGCGTACGCCGAGCACGTGGACATGCAGCAGAAGCGGGTCCGGGCGGCGTACCTCGGCGAGAAGGCGTCGCTGGACCCGTTCGCCGCCGTCCGCATCGCGCGCGCGTCCTCCGAGATCGACGCCGCGTGGGCGCTGCTGATGAGCAACATCCGCGAGGAGCAGGCCCACGTCGCGAGGGGCGAGACGGTCCCGCTCGAGCTGCGGCTGCGGGTCCGCCGCGACCAGGTGCTCGGCACGGCGCGCGCCATCGAGGCGATCGACGCGCTGTTCGAGGCGTCCGGCGGCCGGGCGCTGGCCGAGGGCACCTACCTGCAGCGCGCCTGGCGCGACTCGCACGCGGGACGGGTGCACGCCGCCAACGACCCCGAGCGCGCCCTGCAGATGTACGGCGCCCAGCAGTTCGGGCACAAGGTCGACCCGGGGATGTACTGATGTCCCTGGCCCCCATCGACAAGGAGGACGTACGCCGGTCCGCGAAGGCCGGCGACATCACCCTGAACTACTACGAGGCGGGGGAGCCGACCGACATCGGCGCCGGCCTGCCGCTGCTGATGCTGCACGGTGGCGGCCCGGGCGCCTCCGCGTGGAGCAACTTCGGCTCGGCCCTGCCGCGCTTCGCGCAGAGCTTCCGCACCCTGCTCGTGGACCAGCCCGGCTTCGGCGCCTCCGACAAGCCGCCGGTGACGGCCAACTACTTCCGTCACTCCGCCGACTATCTGCTCAAGCTGCTCGACGAGCTGCAGATCGAGAAGGTCCACCTGCTCGGCAACAGCCTGGGCGGCGGGACGGCCACGCGGTTCACGCTGTCCTACCCCGACCGGGTCGGCCGGCTGGTGCTGATGGGGCCGGGCGGCCTGAGCCTCAACCTGTTCCACGCCGACCCGACCGAGGGCGTGCAGCGGTTGATGGAGTTCTCGATGGACCCCACCCGGGAGCGGCTGCGCGCGTTCATCTCGAGCATGGTCGTCAACCAGGCCCTGGTCACCGACGAGCTGGTCGAGGAGCGCTTCGCGGACGCCACGGCGCCGGGATCGCTCGAGGCGATGCGCTCGATGGGCGCCTCGTTCTGGAACCCGGAGTGGGCCGAGGACGGCATGCTCTGGCGCGAGGTCCACCGGATCCGCAAGCACACCCTGCTGACCTGGGGCCGCGAGGACCGGGTCAATCCGCTCGACGGCGCGCTGGTCGCCCTCAAGCAGATCCCCAAGGCGCAGCTGCACGTCTTCCCGAGCTGCGGCCACTGGGCGCAGATCGAGGCGGCCGAGGAGTTCGCGAAGGTCTGCACCACCTTCCTCTCCGACCACCGGGAGCGCACATGATCGACATCAGGTCCATGGGCTACGTCCGCGTCAACAGCACCGACCTGTCGGCGTGGGAGACCTTCGCGGGCAAGGTGCTCGGCCTGGCCGCCGGCCGCGGCCCGAACCCCGACCACCAGTACTGGCGCATCGACGAGGTCAGCGCCCGCCTGGTCGTCGTGCCCTCCGACCGCGACGAGCTCGCCGCGACCGGCTGGGAGCTCGCCGACCACCGCGCCCTGCAGGAGGCCCGCGAGCACCTGCAGAAGGCCGGCGTCGCGTTCGAGGAGGGCACGGCCGAGGAGCTGGCCGAGCGCCGCGTGCAGGAGCTCATCCGGTTCAGCGACCCGTGGGACAACGTCTTCGAGCTGTTCCACGGCATCACCTACGAGTCGCGGCCCGTCGTGACGCCGTACGCCGCCAGGTTCGTCACCGGCGACCAGGGCATGGGCCACATCGTGGTGCCGGTGCTGGACGACGTGGAGGCGCTGCGGTTCTACACCGACGTGCTCGGGTTCCGGCTGCGCGACTCGATGAGCATGCCGGGGGAGTTCGTCGGTAAGGAGCCCGGCTCGAAGGTCTGGCTGCGGTTCCTCGGCGTCAACCCCCGCCACCACTCGCTGGCGTTCCTGCCGATGCCCAACCCGAGCAAGTGCGTGCACATCATGCTCGAGGTCGAGGAGCTCGACGACGTGGGCCGCGCGCTGGAGCGGGTCAAGAAGCACAAGGCCCCGCTGTCGGCCACCCTCGGCCGGCACATGAACGACGAGATGGTGTCCTTCTACGTGCGGTCGCCGGGCGGGTTCGACGTGGAGTTCGGCACCGAGGGCCTGCGTGTCGACGACGGCCGCTGGGTGGCGCGCGAGTCCACCGCCGTCTCCTACTGGGGACACAACTTCGGCGGGAACGGCTGAGTCGATACCGTGACCAGCATGGCCGAACAGACCGACGGGCTCCCCGAAGGCATGAGTGACGACGCTCGTGAGACGTGGCCGCACCCCTCCCTGATCGGTGACTTCCTCGGCGACGCCGAGGTCGACTTCGAGTTCCGGCCCGGCGAGGACGTCGTCGTCCACGACGACCCGGCGGCGCGGGAGGCGGCGCGGACCTTCCGCGACGTCCTCGGCTGCTTCGCGTCCGGCATCACCGTGATCACCACGATGAGCCCGGACGGCCCCGTGGGCATGACCTGCCAGTCCTTCTCCAGCGTCTCGCTCGAGCCGCCGCTGGTGACGTTCATCCCCGCGCGCACCTCGCGCGCCTGGCCGCTGATCCACCGCTCCGGCCGCTTCTGTGTCAACGTCCTGTCCTCGGAGCAGGAGCACGTGTCGGCGCAGATGGCGACCAAGGGCGCCGACAAGTTCGCCGGCATCGAGTGGACGCCCGCCGGCGTCACCGGCTCGCCGGTCATCGCCGGGACGCTCGCCCACCTCGACTGCACCATCCACACCGTGCACGAGGCCGGCGACCACTTCGTCGTCATCGGCCGGGTCGAGCACCTCGAGCAGGGCGTCGCGGGCGAGCCGCTGCTCTACTTCCAGGGCCGCTACCGCACCACCGACTGAGACGCCCGTCACCCGCGGAGTGCTCGCCCGTTGAACCCCCGTTATGGGGGATCACAAGAACACCGCGCCGCACACCGTACGCCGGAGCCTGGCCGGCCTCACCGCCGTGCTCGCGCTCGGCGCTGGGTCGCTGGCCGTCGCGCCGACCACGCCCGCCCACGCCGACGGCGTCGTCCAGCTCGTCCACGCCCGGGCCACCCGTCCGCTCGGCCGGATCGCGCGCGTCCGGGCCTACTGGACCAGGGCGCGGATGCTCGCGGCGATCCCGGTCGACTCCGCGACGACCACCGCGACGGCGCGGACGAGCCCCCGGACCAGCGCCCGCACGACCGGGCTGACCAGCAACACCGTCCAGAACAACACCGGCGGCGTGATCTTCCCGAAGACCGTCGGCAAGCTGTTCTTCTCCGACGGCGGCTCCGACTACGTCTGCTCGGCGGCCGCCATCGCGACCCGGAGCCGCAACCAGGTCCTCACCGCCGGGCACTGCGCCCACACCGGCCCGCACCCGGAGGGCGGGCTGCTCGGCACCGGCCTGCTGGCGGGCGCGCCGCGCTACTACTCCGACTGGGTCTACGTCCCGCGCTACAGCAACGGCAACGCGCCGCTGGGCAAGTGGGTCGCGACCCACGCCTACGTCGCGAGCGGCTGGATCGACGACGAGCGGTTCCAGCAGGACCAGGCGATCCTCACCGTCGCCCGACTCAACGGCCGCAAGCTGGTCGACGTGACCGGCGGGAACCGGGTCGCGCTCGGCGCGGGCACCGACCACCAGGGCGTCCGGATCTGGGGCTGGCCCGCCGGCTCGCCGTACGACGGGGAGACGGCCTGGCGCTGTGACGGCCCGACCCGCGCCTCGTCGGTCGCGGCGCCGGGTGACGCCGCGATGACCTGCGGGCTCAACGGCGGCGCCAGCGGCGGCCCGTGGCTGCTGCCCGGCCGCCGGACGATCAACGTCGGCACGATCTTCGCGGTGACCTCGCGGATCACCACCAGCGGCCCGCACCTGATCCTGGCCCAGCCGCTGCCGATCTCCCTGCGCACGCTGATCAACCGCGCCGGGGGTTAGCGACCTCACACGCGCGATCACGGCGCGCGGGTGCCCGGCGTCTGGGACGATGCACGGATGCGCAGCCTGGAGCCGACCGAGGACTTCGCGATCGTCCTGGTCCGGCGGTTCCTCAGGCTCTGCGAGCACCCCCGGACGCGGGCGCGGATGCTGCGGATGATCCGCAACGCGACCAAGCACGGGGACGACAGCCCGCGGCTGTACCGCTGGATCAACCGTGTCGTGCTGCACCCGGCGGCGCCCGCGCGGATGCGCTCGATGTCGGCCATGAAGGCCGAGCTGGTGGCCTCGCAGCTGGTCGGGCTCGCGATGGTGCGCTACGTGCTGGAGGTGGAGCCGCTGGCGTCCGCCTCGGTCGACGAGGTCGTCCGGCTGGCGGCTCCGTCGATCGCTGCCGCGCTGCAGGGGGAGGACTCCCTGTCGGGCCTCGTGGTGCCCGAGCTGCTGCCTGTGGTCGTCGACGGCGACGAGTAGCCCCGGACGCAGTTGTGGCCCCTCGCGAGCGCCGACTCGCGAGGGGCCACGACCCGGGCCGTGGCCCGAGAGTCGAAGTGAACTCGTGAGTCCGCTGCCCTCGTCCTCCGGAGCACTGGGGGTGTTTCCCCGGAAGACCTGGACGTCGAACTGCTTGTCCCCACCCCGACATGGCCGAGCATAGCAGGAATTTGCCATCCGAATTCGACAATTTGTGACACGATCTTGCTACGCGGAACCAGCCGCTCTCGGGGAAGGGACCTCACCATGAAGCAGATCAAGCTCGCCGTCGCCGCACTCATCGCCGTTCTCGCCACCTCCAGCGCCGTCGTCGCGGCGCCCGGAGACGCAGGGGTCGTCTCAGCGTCGCAGGGCAGCTGCTGCTGAGTCGGGCGCCCGACCGGTTCGGCGCTCCCCGACTCGCAGGACGGGGCGAAGGCTGGTGAGACCGGCGATGTCGGTCGCACTCCGGTAGGCGTCGAGCGCGGCGCCCACCTCGCCGACAGCCTCGAACTCCGCGGCGAGATCGGTCCATGCTCGTGCGGTGTCGTCCGTGGGCGGCAGCTCCCGAAGCAGGTCGGCCGCGGCGTGGAAGAGCCTGTTCGCCTCGTCGTGGCCCGTCGTTCCCGCCATGGCCCGGCCGAGCACGACGAGGATCTCGGCTCGCTGCAGGGGTGCGTCCGCCGGGGTGGCCAGCAGTGCGCGCTCGGCGGCGTCGACCGCTGCGGTGAGATCCCCAGCGACGAGATGAGCCTGGGCGATGACGTAGTCGGCCATGGCGATCTCGAGGGCGCTCGCGGAGGTCTGCGTCAGCTCGCGTTGAGCCCGTTGCGCGTGCCCCAGCGCGACGGCGACATCACCGTCCGCGGTGCAGAGGAGCATGCGGCCCACCTCGGTCCGCAGTCGCGCGACGTTCCGCGCATCGCTGCCCTCGCCGAGCAGCGCCAGCGCACGCTCCGCCATCTCGATGGCCTCCACCGTTGCGCCGGCACGCGCTCGCGCGAGACTCGCGTTCCAGTAGGCGCCGGCCTTCGCCATCGGCGAGTCCAGCCGATCCGCCGCCTCGAGGGCCGCAGCGCACAGGGCGGCGGCACGATTCAGGTCGCCGCGGAACACGAACGCGCCCGCGATCGTGACGGCCAGCCTGACCGACTCGTCGCAGTCGGGCAGGCCGGAGTCGCGAAGATGCCGTTCGATCCGTTCGCCGGTCTCGATGGCCAGGGTCAGGTCGCCGAGGTCCTTGTAGCAGCGGACGAGCGCGATGCCGCACTCCGCCAGCGTGAGTCCGGCCGCCGTGCGCTCCAGCTCCTCGAAGATCGCGACAGCCTCGGTGAGTCGGCCCTGCGCCTCCACGGCCCGCCCGAGCAGGTAGGCGGCCCGGTTCTGCTGAGTCACCTGGCGCGTGCGCCGCGCGTCGGCCAGCGCCGACCGGGCCTGGCTCTCGGCGTCGCTCAGCTCGCCGGTCTCCAAGGCGAGCTCGGCGTAGTCCAGGGTCAGCCGGATCTCGTCGTACTCATCGCCGGAGATGCCGCGCAACAGGTGGTCGAGCGAGGTGTCGAGGCGGCTCGCCAGGGTCGCCAGCACGCTGAGGGTCGGCCGGCGCGCGCCGCTCTCGATGCGGGAGACGTAGCCGGTCGAGATGCCGTCGCCGCCGAGCTGGGCCTGGGTGAGCCCCCGCGCCACCCGTGCCGCACGCACCCGGGCACCCAAGGTGGCGGGGTCGAGGGCGCGCAGCAGCTCGGCGTGTTCTTCGTGCATGCGCTCCATCATCGGCGAATGTGCCGCCGCGTACACCCTTCTTGGCAAATTCGTTGACAAACTTGACCGGTCAGAGGACGAGCGCGGCCCGGTGACGGTGCGCGGGGCCGAAGAGCCGGCCCAGGGCGTGGGCGCGCTTGAACACCACGTGCGCGTCGTGCTCCCAGGTGATCGCGATACCGCCGTGCAGCTGGATGCACTCCCCGGCCAGGTGCTGGGCGCCGTCGAGGGCGTACGACGCGGCCGCGTGCACCTGCTCCGCCGCGTCGTCGGACCCCTGGGCGAGTGCGTACGCCGCCGACCAGGTCACCGAGCGGCTCAGCTCGGTCCGCGCCAGCATGTCGGCCATCCGGTGCTTGAGTGCCTGGAACGAGCCGATCGGCCGCCCGAACTGCACGCGCTCCTTGCTGTAGGCCACCGTCATGTCGAGGGCGCGCTGGCACAGGCCGGTCGCCAGGGCGGCGCAGGCCGCGGCGCCGACGAGCTCGGCCCGCGCTCGGGCCGCGGCGCCATCGCCCAGGACTGTGCTCGAGGCGGAGCCACGGTCGAGGCGGGCCAGGTGGAGGGTCTGGTCCATCGACTCGGCCCAGCTCGCCGAGGCGCCGGTCAGCTCGACCAGATCGGTCCCGTCCAGTGCCAGCACCACGCCCGCCCGGTCGGCGTCGAGCACCGGCGCGTCGTCCAGCGCGAGGGTCGCGATCTCCCCGGCGGCGATCCGCGGGAGGAGACGGGCCTTCGCCTCGGCGGTGCCGCCGGCGAGCAGCGCCTCCGTGGCGACGACGGTGGCGAGCAGCGGCGTCGGGGTGAGGGCGCGACCGAGCTCCTCGAGGACCACCGCGGTCTCGAAGAAGGTCACGCCGGCTCCGTCGTACTCCTCGGGGATGGCGAGGGCGGGCACACCGACCTGGTCGCAGAGCGTCGCCCAGGCGAGGTCCGGGTCGGCCTGCTTGCCGAGGACGCTGCGGACGGTGGCGGCCAGCTCCGCCTGCTCTGGGCTGAGCGAGAAGTCCACTACGCGCGCTCCGCCAGCAGCGAGTCCAGGATGCGCCGGCGGTGGTACGCCGCCGTCCCCTGCGCCGACTGCAGCTCGCGGATCCGGGTGATCCACCGGCTCAGCTCGAGCTCCCGGGTGTAGCCGATCGCGCCGTGGACCTGCAGGCCGGTGCGGGAGGCGAGGTACGCCGCCTCGCCGGCCTGCACCTTCGCCGCCGACACCGACCGGGGCGCGGGCGCCAGGGCGGCGCCGAAGACCAGCGGCCGGGCGAAGTCGAGCGCGATCCGCACGTCGGCCAGCTGGTGCTTGATCGCCTGGTAGGAGCCGATCTCGCGGCCGAACTGCCGGCGCTGCCGGGCGTAGGCGACCGTGTCGGCCAGCACCCGCTCGCCGGCGCCGAGCAGGTACGCCGCGGTCGCGAGCGTCGCCAGCTCGGCGTCGTCGGCCACGCCCGCGACGGAGGCGACGGCGTCGTCGACGCAGTGCCGGCCGAGTGTCTCGAAGGCGACGACCACCTCGACCGGTGTCGCCTCGGCGACCAGTTCGTTGATGCCGAGGTCGTCGAGCCGGGACCAGACGACGGCGGGTTCGCTGCCGGAGATGACGCCGTCGAGCGCGTCGCGCAGCGCGACCTGCTCCTCGGTCAGGATGAACCTCATCGGCCCTTGGCCTCCCTCGGCAGGCCGAGGATCCGCTCGGCGATGATGTTGCGCTGGATCTCGTTGGTGCCGGCATAGATCGGCCCGGACAGGCTGAAGATGTAGCCGTCGAGCCAGCGGGACTCCTCGGTGGCCGCCTCGCCCAGCAGCCCGAGCGCGGTCTCGTGCAGCGCGACGTCGAGCTCGGACCACCAGACCTTGTTGACCGATCCCGCAGCGCCGATGTCGCCGCCGGCAGCCAGGGCGGTGACCGTGCCCCAGGTGTAGAGCCGGTAGGCCTCCGCACGGGTCCACGCGTCGACCACGCCGCGGGCGGCCTCGTCCTTGTCGGGACCGTCGGGCGTGGCGGCGTACAGGTCCAGGAGGCGGTCGGCGGCGGCGGTGAAGCGGCCGGGGGAGCGCAGCGACAGGCCGCGCTCGTTGCCGGCGGTGCTCATGGCGACCCGCCAGCCGTCTCCCGGCGCGCCGAGCACGTCCGCGTCGGGGACGAAGACGTCGTCGAAGAAGATCTCCGCGAAGCCCGCCTCGCCGTCGAGCTGGGCGATCGGTCGCACGGTCACGCCGGACGCGTCGAGCGGGAAGAGGAAGTAGGTCAGGCCGCGGTGGCGCTCGGCCTCCGGGTCGGAGCGGAACAGGCCGAAGCCCCAGTGTGCGAGGGCGGCCCGCGAGGACCACGTCTTCTGGCCGTTGAGCACCCAGCCACCGCGCTCGTCGTCACGACGGGCCGTCGACCTCAGCGAGGCCAGGTCCGAGCCCGCCTCGGGCTCGCTCCAGCACTGCGCCCAGACCGTCTCGCCGGTGGCCATCGCGGGCAGGAAGCGGTCCTGCTGCTCCTTGGTCCCGTGCTCGAAGATGATCGGGGAGAGCAGGAAGATGCCGTTCTGGCCGACCCGCAGCGGCGCGTCGGCCCGGTAGTACTCCTCCTCGAAGATGACCCACTCGACCAGCGACGCGCCACGGCCGTGGTACTCCTCGGGCCACGACACGACCGACCAGCGGGCGGCCGACAGCTTCGCCTCCCACTCCCGGTGCAGCTCGAAGCCCTCGGGAGTGTCCAGGGAGGGCAGCGGCTCGGCCGGCACGTTGGCGGCCAGCCACGCGCGCACCTCGTCGCGGAAGGCGAGCTCCGACTCGCTCAGGTCCAGATCCATTCGTCAGCCTCGCAGTTCGTTCTTCAGGACCTTGCCGGACAGGTTGCGGGGGAGGGCGTCGATCGGCTCGACGTACCGCGGCACCTTGAAGTTGGCCAGTCGCTCCCTGGCGAAGGCGATGACGTCCTCGGGAGCGGCCGGGCCGACGACGTACGCCTTGCCGACCTCGCCCATCCGCTCGTCCGGTACGCCGACGACGGCCACGTCGGTGACGCCGTCCATCCGCAGCAGGGCCTGCTCGACCTCGGCGGGGTAGACGTTGAAGCCGCCGGAGATGTACATGTCCTTGAGCCGGTCGGTGATCCGCAGGTTGCCGGCCTCGTCGATCACGCCGACGTCGCCGGTGTGCAGCCAGCCGTCGGCGTCGATCGCCTCGGCCGTCGCGCTCGGGTCGTCGAGGTAGCCGAGCATCACGTAGTCGCCGCGCACCAGCAGCTCGCCGCCGTCCGCGATCCGGATCTCCATGCCCGGGATCGCGCGGCCGTTCGTGGTCGCCACCGTCTCCGCGGAGTCGTCCTCCCGGCACATGGTGACCACCACGGCCTCGGTCATCCCGAACGCGGTGACGACGTGGTCGATCCGCAGCTCCTCACGCATCCGCTCGATCAGCACGACCGGCACGCTCGCGGCCCCCGTCACGGCCAGCCGCAGCGAGCTCAGGTCGTGGCTCTGGCGGTTCGGCGAGGCGAGGATCGACTGGTAGATCGTCGGGGCGCCGGGCAGGAGCGTGATCCGCTCGCGCTCGATGAGCTCCATCGTGGCGTCGACATCGAAGGCGGCCACCGGGTAGAGGGTCGCGCCGGTCAGCAGCCCGACCAGGATGCCGATCTTGTAGCCGAAGGAGTGGAAGAACGGGTTGACGACGAGGTAGCGGTCGTCGGCGCTCACGCCGCCGAGCTCGGCCCAGGCGCGGGCGACGCCGATGGACTGGCGGTGCGCGCTCATCGCGCCCTTGGGCCTGCCGGTCGTGCCGGAGGTGAAGAGGATGTCGGCGACGTCGTCGGGGGAGACGGACTCCCCTCCATCGCCCCCGTCCGGGCGGACGGATCCGAGTTCGGCGATGTCGAGGATCTCGCGCACGTGCGGCAGCGCGCTCGCTGCACGCAGGTCTGAGATCTGGGTCCGTCCGAGGAAGCCGTCGGCGACGATCACGAGGGTCGCCCCCGACCGTTCGACGATGTCGGCGGCCTCCGTCGCCGTGTAGCGCGAGTTGAGCGGGACGAGCACTCCGCCCGCGTAGGTCACGGCCAGGGCGGCGACCGCCCAGTCGATGCTGTTGGGGGCCCAGAGCGCGACACGCTCCCCGAGCTGCAAGCCACGCCTGCGAAAGCCTGCCGCGGTGGCCGCAACCAGGCCCTGCAGGTTCTGGTAGGAGACGGTGCGGTCGCCCTCGACGTACGCCGGCTTGTCGCCGTACGTCGCCGCGGCATGCCGGAGGAGCGCGGGGATCGTGTCCATGCCGACACCCTACCAAGCATTTGCTTGGTTGGGCGCGGGGTCATCCCACGGGCTCGAGGACCGCCTCCTCGCGGACCGGGCTGCGCACGCCGTCGATGGTGAGGGCGGTCAGCACCGAGACGCCCGAGGCGATCGCGATGAACAGCCAGCCGTGACGGACGTCGTCCAGGCCGACCGAGCCGGAGCCGAGGATCCCGATCAGGATGCTGACGCCGAGCGCCATGCCGACCTGACGGGCCATGCTGGCGATCCCGCCGCCGGTCGAGGCCTGCTCGGGCGGGAGGCCGGCGGTGGCCGCGGCGACCAGGTTGGGCATCGCCAGGCCGACGCCGACGCCGCCGAGCAGCCAGGCGGGCAGGTACGTCGAGGCGTACGCCGGGGTCGCGGAGATGACCGCCGCCTGCCAGAGCGCCGAGACGCCGAGCAGCAGGCTGCCGGCTGCGATCAGCCGGCCCGGCCGGACGCGGGGGAGCAGTCGTGCGGCGAGGATCGAGGACGGCGGGACCATCAGCGGCCCGGCGGCGACGGCGAAGCCGGTGCGCAGCGCCGAGTAGTCCCACGCGTGCTGCATCCAGAGGATGCCGAGCAGCAGGGAGGAGCCGAACGCGGTGTTGAAGGTCAGGGCCGCCAGGTTCGCCCACCGCACCTGGCGGACCCGCAGCAGCGCGGGATCGATGACCGGGGCGCTGTGGCGGGCGCTGATCAGCACGAAGCCGGCGAGCAGGACGATGGACGCGGCGAACGATCCCAGGACGCCGGCGGAGCCCCAGCCCCAGTCGTTGCCCTGGACGATGCCGAGGATGAGGGCGGCGATGCTGCCCGCGATCAGCGCGGCGCCGACCAGGTCGGGACGGGGTGCGCCGTCGTTGCGCCGCACGTCCGGGACGTAGCGGATTGCGGCGAGCGCGAGCGCGGCGCCGATCGGCACGTTGATCCAGAACGCCCAGTGCCAGGAGATCTGGACCAGGCTGCCGCCGGCGGCCGGGCCGAGTGCGGCCGCCACCGCGCTGGCCAGCGCCCACAGCCGGGCTCCGGCGGCACGGCGCTCGGCGGGGAGGGCCCCGAGCAGCAGGCCGAGGCTCGCCGGCGTCATCGCGGCGGCGCCGACGGCCTGGAGCACGCGGAAGGCGACGAGCATCCAGACGTTCACCGCGAAGCCGCAGGCCAGGCTGGCGGTGGCGAAGACGGCGACACCCGCCACGAAGCCCGCCTTGCGGCCGTAGCGGTCGGTGAGCCGGCCCATCGGGATGAGGAGGGCGGCGAAGACGACGGCGTACCCGTTGAGGACCCAGCTCAGCTGGCTCAGCGTCGGCGCCGAGCCGTGCGCGGCGAAGTCGCGGCCGATGTCGTCGAAGGCGACGTTGACGATGAACAGGTCGAGGCCCGCGAGGAACGTGGCGCCGGTGAGGAGTGCGGTGACGAGGCCGAGGCGCCGGGTCTGGCTTGGGGCGGACATAGCCAGAGGGTAGAAGGCTGGCTATGGGAAAAGCAACCCAGCCGGTAGGATGGCTCCCATGAGCATGCGGATGGCGGGGCGGCTGGCCGAGCGCGGGGACGTTCCGCTCGGACCGGCGTGCCCGATCGATCGCGCGATGGGCGTGCTGGGCAACAGGACGGCGATGCTGCTGCTGCGCGAGGCGTTCTACGGCGCAACGCGGTTCGAGCAGCTCGTCCGGCGCGTCGGCGTGACCGAGGCCGTCGCGTCCCAGCGCCTGCGCGAGCTGGTTGCCGCCGGCGTGCTGGAGAAGCGGCCGTACCAGGAGCCGGGCCAGCGCACCCGGCACGAGTACGTCCTGACCGAGTCCGGCGCGGCCCTGGCCCCGACGCTCATCGCGCTGCTGGAGTGGGGTCGGACCTACCTCCCGGACGACCGCAGCCGTCTCGCCCTCACCCATGCCGACTGCGATGCGCCGGTGCACGTCGCCCTGCGCTGCGAGGCGGGCCACGACGTCGCGGAGACCGACGTGGTCGTCACGGGACGGCGCCGCTGACGAACCAAGCAAATGCTTGGTAGGGTGTCGGGGTGGACCTGACCGAGAGCGCTGCTGACCGCGCCTTCCGCGCGGAGGTGCGCACCTGGCTCAACGACCACCTCGCCGGCGAGTGGGGCGCGCTGCGGGGCCTCGGGGGCCCGGGTCGCGAGCACGAGGCCCACGACGAGCGGCTCGCCTGGAACCGGCACCTCGCCGAGCACGGCTGGACGGCCGTCGGCTGGCCCGAGGAGTACGGCGGGCGCGGGCTGAGCCTGTGGCAGCAGGTGATCTTCCACGAGGAGTACGCCCGCGCCGACGCCCCCGCGGGCGTCAACCACCTCGGGGAGCAGCTGCTCGGACCGACGCTCATCGCGTTCGGCACCGACGCCCAGAAGCAGCGCTTCCTCCCGCCGATCGTGGCGGTCGAGGAGCTGTGGGCGCAGGGCTACTCCGAGCCGAACGCCGGCTCCGACCTGGCCAACGTGCAGACCCGGGCCCGCCGCGACGAGGCGAGCGGCGACTGGGTGCTCGACGGCCAGAAGGTGTGGACCTCGATGGCCCACGTGGCCGACTGGTGCTTCGTCGTGGCCCGCAGCGAGCCGGGCTCGACCCGGCACCACGGGCTGTCGTTCCTGCTCGTGCCGCTGCGCCAGGACGGGGTCGAGATCCGCCCGATCGAGCAGCTCACGTCCGGCTCGGAGTTCAACGAGGTCTTCCTCACCGGCGCTCGGACGGCTGCCGAGAACATCGTCGGCGAGCCCGGCGCCGGATGGGGCGTGGCGATGGGCCTGCTCGGCTTCGAGCGCGGTGTCTCGACGCTGGGCCAGACCGTGGGCTTCGCCCGCGAGCTCGGGTCGGTGATCGCCCGCGCCCGCGACAACGGCGCCATCGACGACCCGGTGGTCCGCGACCGGCTCGCGGGTCTCAAGGCCGAGCTGACCGCCATCCGCTCCTTCGCGCTGCGCGCCCTCGCGCTGGTCGAGGGCGGCCAGGACTCCGCCGCCGGCGGCGGAGCCGGCTCGATCTTCAAGCTGGCCTGGGCCAACTGGCACCGCCGCCTCGGCGAGGTCGCGATGGACGTGGCCGGCCGCGAGGGCCTGCTCGCGGGGCCGGGCTACGACCTGGACGCCCACCAGCGGCTCTTCCTCTTCTCCCGCGCCGACACCATCTACGGCGGCAGCGACGAGGTCCAGAAGAACATCCTTGCCGAGCGTGTGCTCGGCCTACCGCGAGAGGCCCGCGCATGACGGTCACGCGACCCGAGCAGCCCACCCCCGACTACGTCCCCGGCCACGACCTCCTCCGGGGCAAGGTCGTCGTCGTGACGGCCGCCGCGGGCGCCGGGATCGGTGCGGCCGTCGTACGACGTGCGCTGGAGGAGGGCGCGAAGGCGGTCGTCTTCTCCGACACCCACGCCCGCCGCCTCGCCGAGGCCGAGGAGGCGCTCGCGGCCGAGTTCGGCGACGAGCGGGTGCGGCAGCTGGTGTGCGACGTGACCCAGGAGGCCGACGTCCAGGCGCTCCTCGACGCGGCCGAGGAGTTCGGCGGCGTCGACATCATGATCAACAACGCCGGCCTCGGTGGCACCGACGACATCCTCGAGGTCACCGACGAGACCTGGAGCCGGGTCATCGACATCACCCTGACCGGCACGATGCGCTGCACCCGCGCGGCCGGCAACCGGTTCGTGGCGGCCGGCAGGAAGGGCGTCATCGTCAACAACGCCTCGGTCATCGGCTGGCGCGCCCAGGAGGGCCAGGCCCACTACGCCGCCGCGAAGGCCGGCGTGATGGCCCTGACCCGCTGCTCCGCCCTCGACCTCGCCCCCCACGGGATCCGGGTCAACGCGGTCTCGCCGAGCCTGGCGATGCACCCGTTCCTGGAGAAGGTGACCTCGCCGGAGCTGCTCGTCGAGCTCAAGCAGCGCGAGGCGTTCGGCCGCGCCGCCGCCCCGTGGGAGGTCGCGAACGTCATGGTGTTCCTCGCGAGCGACTACTCGTCGTACCTGACCGGAGAGGTGCTCAGTGTCAGCAGCCAGCACGCGTAGGGGGGAGCTGCTCGCCATCGCCGGCCAGCAGTTCGCCAGCAAGGGGTACAAGTTCACGACCGTCCGCGACATCGCGGACGCCGCCGGCATCCTGTCCGGCAGCCTCTACCACCACTTCCCCTCCAAGGAGTCGATGGTCGACGAGCTGCTGCGCACCTTCCAGGACGAGCTCTTCGGTCAGTACGACGAGATCCTGGCCAGCGACGCCGACGCCCGCACCAAGCTCGAGCGGGCCTTCCGGGTCTCCTTCGAGGCGATCGAGAACCACCCGGCCGAGGTGGCGATCTTCCAGAACGACGCCGACCACCTGAGCCGGCTCGAGGGCTTCGGCTACCTGGCCGACCGCAACGCGCAGTCGCGCCAGGTGTGGGTCTCGCTGCTGGAGGAGGGCGTGGCGTCGGGGGTGCTCCGCCAGGACCTCGACATCACCCTGACCTACCGCTTCATCCGCGACACCGTGTGGGTCGCCGTCCGCTGGTACCGACCCGGCCGCGGCCTGACCCACACCGAGGTCGCCGACCAGTACGTCCGCATCCTCCTAGACGGGATCAGCAATGCCTGAGGCCTACATCATCGACGCCGTCCGCACCGCGGTCGGCAAGCGCGGGGGAGCCCTCGCCGGCATCCACTCCGCCGACCTCGCCGCCCACGCGCTCGGCGCGCTCGTCGACCGCACCGGCATCGACCCCGGCGCCGTCGACGACGTCATCCTCGGCTGCTGCGACACCATCGGCTCCCAGGCCGGTGACATCGCGCGCACCGCGTGGCTCGTGGCGGGCCTGCCCGATCACGTCCCGGGCGTCACCATCGACCGCCAGTGCGGCTCCTCCCAGCAGGCGGTCCACTTCGCCGCGCAGGGCGTCATGTCCGGCACCCAGGACCTCGTCGTCGCCGGCGGCGTGCAGAACATGAGCGCCATCCCGATCTCGGCCGCGATGCTCGTCGGCCAGCAGTACGGCTTCACCACGCCGTTCGCGGAGTCGCCCGGCTGGGCGAAGAGGTACGGCGACCAGGAGGTCAGCCAGTTCCGCTCAGCCGAGATGATCGCGGAGAAGTGGGACATCAGCCGCGAGGAGATGGAGGCGTTCGCCCTCGCCTCCCACGAGCGTGCCCGTACGGCGGTCGCGGAGGGCCGGTTCGCCGAGCAGATCACGGCGTACCCGCTGCCCGACGGCACCGTATTCGACACCGACCAGTGCCCGCGCGAGACCTCGCTGGAGCGGATGGCGGCCCTGCAGCCGCTCGCTCCCGGCGGACGGATCACCGCCGGTGTCGCCTCGCAGATCTGCGACGGCTCGGCGGCCGTGCTGGTCGCGTCCGCACAGGCCGTCGCGGACCACGGGCTCACCCCGCGTGCCCGGATCCACCACCTCTCGGTGCGCGGCGACGACCCGGTCTGGATGCTGACCGGTCCGATCGAGGCGACCAAGCACGCCCTGGCGAAGGCCGGCATGACCATCGACGACATCGACCTGTTCGAGTGCAACGAGGCGTTCGCCTCGGTCGTGCTCGCGTGGATGAAGGAGACCGGCGCACCGCACGACAAGGTCAACGTCAATGGCGGCGGCATCGCGCTGGGTCACCCGATCGGCGCCACGGGGGCGCGGCTGATGACGACGCTGCTGTCCGAGCTCGAGCGCACCGGCGGCCGCTACGGCCTGCAGACCATGTGCGAGGGCGGCGGTCAGGCCAACGTGACCATCATCGAGCGCCTCTAGGTCCCTCAGACCCCTCAGACGCCGCGGACCATCCGGCGCTCGGCATCGAAGGCGGCCCGCCGCAGCCGGTCGGCGTTCGCGTTGGGCTCGGGGAACATCACCCCGATACCGACACCGCCCGGGTACGGCACGTGCCGTACGACGCTGGCGGGGCCGCTGAGCTCGGCTCCGTCGACCACCAGCGTGGTGTCCAGCACGGTCCCGACCTCCGGCGGCTCGCCGTGCAGCAGCGCGAGCACCCCGCCCTCGCTGACATCGACGGTGAACGCCTCGCTGTGCTCGGTGGCGTCGTCGGTCTCCCACTCCAGGCGCAGCGGAACGCTCATCCGCACCCGGAAGTGACGCCGCTCCTGGACCCGGCGGGCGGGTCCTCGGGGCGCGAGCACCCACACGGCGCCGTACGGCCGGCGTCCGGGGTGGGTCGCCACCGAGCAGCTCACCCGCCCCAGCGGGTGCGTCCAGGACAGCTCGGCCTCGAAGTGGTGCTCCGCGCCGTCGACCCCGGGCGGGCACGCGACGATCACGACAGCCGCGTCACCGCGCTGCTCGAAGTCCAGGACCCGGGTCGCTGCCGTGACGACCGCGCCGCTGGTCCGGTGCACGGACACGGTCACGGGCTGGAGGACATCCAGCAATTGGTCGAGTCCGTCGTACGCGGGCATGACCCACCCATCGGCAGGCCGGGGGCGCGTCTTAGCGCAGAACGAGCCAGAGACCGATGGCGAGCGGCAGGACGGCCGTCAGGTGCCACCAGGAGACGATCGGGCGGCGGTTGATGCCGAGCACGGCGGCGACACCGACGTTCCAAAAGAGCACGCCGATGACGACCAGGCCGATCTGCACGCCGACCGAGGCGTGGTCGGCGTCCAGGACGGCCGCCAGGATCATGCCCGCGGTGAGGTGGGCGATGGTGGTCATGGCGAGCACCGAGACCACGCGCCGCTGGACCGTCTCCAGCCGCTTCACCGCCTCGGGGTCGCGCTTGACGCGCGGCGCGTTGGGATCCATCAGGTGCCGACGCCGCGGCGCCGTGGAGTGGCCCGAGGTCGTCTGCGTGTCCATGTCCCCAGAATATCGGGCGTTTGGGTCCTGGCCCCAACCAACGGCATCCGCTGAGCCTGGAACGGGCGCCGGTGGCGGCACGCAGCCGCCTAGACGTCTATACGGGTGGGCGGTACCAGTGGGCCCGGTCATGGCGCGCCCGTCGCGGCGGGCCTTCAATGGAATCCGGCGACTCGGGCGCACCGACTCCCCGAAAGGCTCCCCGATGTCGCGCAACAGAACCATCCTCAGAATTCCCACTCTGCTCTCCCTCGTCGTGGCCTGCGCACTGGCGCTGCCCGCCACCGCGATGGCGAAGCCGCCCAGCGGCGGCTCCGGCGGCGGTACGACGACGACCCCCATCGCCACCTCCTACGCCGGCCACGCCTACGGCCTGTCGGCGGCGGCCACCGCCCTCGCCGACCTGGTCAAGGTCGGCCCGGTCGTGCTCTCCGACACCGGCGAGCTGCCGGCCGCCGGCGGCGAGGTCGACCGGTCCCTCCTGACCGCGAACGTGGCGCTGTCCGGAGTGTCCCTCGACGCGGACGTCGTCGACGCCGTGGTCGTCGGGTCCGGCCTCACGACCGACGCCAACGCCGAGACCGTCGGCCTCACCGGCGGCGTGGACGGCCTGCTCAACATCAGCGCCGGCGTGATCCAGGCCCAGTCGACGGCCACCTGCACCTCGACCGGACCGGTGTACGCCGGCAACGCCCACCTGGCCAACGTCGCGATCACCCTGCTCGGCCAGCCGGTCGCGATCGCCGCGAACCCCGCGCCGAACACGACCATCGACCTGCTCAACGGCGTGGTGCGGATCGTGCTCAACGAGCAGACCATGAGCGGTGGACGCCTCGTCGTCAACGCCGTGCACATCTCGGTCAACGGTGCGCTCAGCCTGCTCAGCACCGTGGCCACGGCCGACATCGTGATCTCCCACGCGGAGGCCGGGATCAGCTGCGCGAACAGCACCACCGGCGGTGGCTCCTGCCCGGTCAAGGACTTCGTGACCGGCGGCGGCCAGCTCGTGTCGAGCACCGGCGCGGGTGTCAGCTTCGGGTTCGTGGGCGGTCTGAAGAACCCCGGCCTGATGGGTCACTTCAACGCCGTCGACCACGGCACCGGCCAGCACATCCAGGGCTCGTCGGTGAGCGCCTACACGATCACCGGCCCGACCTCGCGCCAGATCACCTACGACAACGGTGCCCTGGTCGTGAACGCCACCGACAACGGCGAGCCCGGCACGAACGACGACCTGTCGTTCACCGGCGGCTACAACGGCAACCCGATCGCGTCCGGCAACATCCAGCTGCACCAGCCGGCCGGGTGCCCCGCCACGACCACGTCGGGTGGTGGCAAGAAGCACTGACCGATTCCGCCGGGGAGCTCAGATCCGGTACGCCGCGGCGCGGCCGAGCTCCTCGGCCGCCCGGCTCACGACCCGGTCGATGAGCTCCTCGCAGGTGGGCAGGTCGTCGATGACACCGACGACCTGCCCGCTGGCGAGCACGCCCGCGGAGGTGTCGCCCTCGACCAGGCCCGCCTTCAGCATCATCGGGGTGTTGGCGGCGAGCGTCATCTGCGCGAGGGTCCGGCCCTGCTGACGCTTCATCTCCCGTCCGTCCTTGGCCAGCTGGGTCCAGGTCATCCCGGACTCGCGCTTGAAGGCCAGCGTGCGGCGCAGGGTCGGCCCCATCCGGCGTACGGCGCTGGTCTCCTCGAGCTCCGCCACGAGGTCGGTACGCAGCATCCGGTGCGGCATCCCGTCGACCTTGGCGGTCACGACGGTGTCGGTGAGGCCCTGGGCGAGGTAGAGCTGCTTGACGGCGTCGGGCACGGCGGAGTCCTGGGTGAGCAGGAAGCGGGTGCCCATGCCGACGCCCGCGGCGCCGTAGGAGAGCGCGGCCGCGAGGCCACGGCCGTCGAAGAAGCCGCCGGCGGCGATGACCGGGATGTCCACCGCGTCGAGGACCGTCGGGAGCAGGAGCGTGGTGGGCACCGGGCCGGTGTGGCCGCCGCCCTCGCCACCCTGGACCATCACCGCGTCGGCGCCCCATGCGGCGACCTTGACGGCGTGCTTGGCGGCGCCGATCGAGGGCATCACGACGATGTCGTGCTCCTTGAGCGTCGCGATCAGCTCGGGCTTCGGCGCGAGGGCGAAGGACGCGACCTTGACCCCGTGGTCGATGAGCAGCCGGCAGCGGTCCTGGGCGTCGCCGGCGTCGGCACGCAGGTTCACCCCGAACGGCCGGTCGGTGCGGCTCTTGACCTCGATGATCGCCTTCTCCAGCTCGGCGAAGGTCATCGTGGCCGAGGCCAGGATGCCCAGCCCGCCGGCGTTCGCGGTGCCGGAGACCAGGCGCGGCCCGGACACCCAGCCCATCCCGGTCTGCACGACGGGGTGGCGCACCCCGGTGAGGTCGGTGAAGGGCGTCTTGAGCAGCTGCTCAATCATTCGGGACCTCCCGGAAGCGCAGGCCTCTCGGGTCCAGCACCTCGTTGATGAGGGTGAGCTCGGCGATGCTCGGCTCGCGCGTGGTCGGTACGTCGGCCGGGATCTCCAGCGTGAAGCCGGTGCCCTCGACGACCTCGTCGAGGGCGACGCTCGGGTGGATCGACAGCAGTCGCACCGTGTCGTCGGCGCCCTTGACGTCGAACACCCCGAGGTTGCTGACGATCCGGTGGATGTCGTTGTACTTCGCGGCACCCGGACCGGCCGCCTTCGCGCGCGCCGGCCCGACGCCGGAGACGATGTCGACCTGCTCGACGAAGACCCGCGGGCCGTGCTTGGGCACCCAGTACGACGTCCGGTTGTTGACCGTGTTGCCCGGCGCGCCCCGGCTGCCGAGCAGCTGCCGCTTCGGCTGGGCGAAGTCACCGATGGCGGAGATGTTCTGGTTGCCGTGCCGATCGACCTGGGTGGCGCCCATCATCACGTGCCTCTTGCCGTGGGCGACCACGTCGAAGACGCGACGGAACGGGATCCAGCCCTCGACGACGTCGGCCTTGGCGAACAGCGGCGGCACTCCTCCGAGGAACAGCGACTCGCCGTCGGAGATCACCAGGTCCGGGTTGGAGGTCAGCTTGGCCAGGCGGACGCCCAGCATCGGCAGCATCCCCATCGGGCTGGCGAAGATCTCCCCGTCGTCCGCGAACGCGTCGGCGATGGCGGCCGCGCAGACGTCCGCCCTGGTTGCGCTGCTCATGCCTGCTCCTCGGTGAACGCCCGCACGGCGGCCTGATAGGTGGCTTCGTCGCCGGCGAGGAAGCGCTCCTCGAAGGCGGCCCAGTCCTCGTCGGACCCACCCGCCGCGGCGGCGTACGCCTTCTGGAAGCGCTCGTCGCGCTCGTAGTCCGGCACGCAGTTGGTGAAGTGCGCGCCGTTCGGGGTCTCGACGACGCCGGTGACGTCCATCCGGCTGATCAGCAGTCGCTGCACCGGGGTGTCGACGGTGAGCCCGGCGGTGTCGACGATCTGCTCGCAGGACAGGTACGCCCGGTCGGCGGCCTGCACGAACAGGTCGTCGAAGTACGGGTCCGGGCCGAGGTAGGTCGCATTGCCGTGCGCGTCGGCGCGGTTGAGGTGCACCAGGGCGACGTCGAGATGGAGCGCGGGGACGGCGGTCAGCTCCTCGAAGGCGCCGTCCGCGTCGGCGTACGGGCTCGTGACCATCCTGATCCACGGGTTGTTGACGAGCACGTCGGAACCCAGGCCTGCACGCATCGGGAGAAACGGGAGTCGCTGCGCGGCGGCGTACAGGCCGGTCTGGAACATGCCCTCGTCGAGCTCGACGATCTCGGGGATGGTGCCCGCCTGGCGGGCGCGCTGGAAGTTGGGCTCGAGCGGGATCGAGTCCAGCGAGACGAAGGCGTAGACCAGCCGGCGGATCTTGCCGGCGCGCGCGAGCAGGCCGACGTCCGCGCCGCCCCAGCTGACGATGGTCAGGTCCTTCAGCTCCGACCGCAGGATCGCGCGGACCAGCGCCATCGGCTTGCGCCGCGGGCCCCAGCCGCCGATGCCGATGGTCATGCCGTCCTCGAGCGTGGCGACGACCTCGTCGATCGTCATCCGCTTGTCGCGCGGTCGGGTCACTTCTTCGCTCCCTTGTCGGTGCCCGCGAAGTCGTCGCGGAGCTCGTCGCTGACGCCCATCAGGTTCAGCTCGAAGGTGAACCCCTGCTCCCAGCGGTACGACGCGTTGACGTCGACCCCGTTGATCCGCTCGATCCCGTTGAGTGCCTCCTTGGCGGCCCGGATCACCTTGGTGTTCTTCGCGGCGATCTCGCCGGCGACCTTCAGCGCGGCGTCGAGCAGCCGCTCGCGCGGAACGACCTCGAGCACGGAACCGAACTGGACCAGGTCCTTCGCGGGGATCGTGCGGGCGGTGAAGTACAGGGTGCGCATCATGTGCTGCGGCACGAGCCGCGCCATGTGGGTCGCGGCGCCGAGGGCACCCTGGTTGACCTCCGGTACGCCGAAGTAGGCGTCCTCGCTCGCGACCACGATGTCCGCGTTGCCGACCAGGCCGACGCCGCCGCCGACGCAGAAGCCGTTGACGGCGGCGATCACCGGCACGCTGCACTCGTAGACCGCCTTGAAGGCCGCGTAGCAGCCCTTGTTCGCGCCGAGCAGCGCGTCGAAGCCGGTGGTGTGCTGCATCTCCTTGATGTCGACGCCGGCGTTGAAGCCTCTGCCCTCCGCACGCAGGACCACGACCTTGGTGCTCGGGTCGGCCGAGGCCTCGTCGAGGGCGGCGGCCACGTCGAACCAGCCCTGCACGGTCAGCGCGTTGACCGGAGGAGCGGCCATCGTGATGACCCGGATGCCGTCGTCGCGGAGCTCGCTGCTCACGCTTCCTGATGTCATGCGGTCACCCTACCAAGCAAATGCTTGGTAGGGTGAGGCTCGTGAGTCTTGAGATCGACCTCTCCGGCCGGATGGCCCTCGTGACCGGTGGTGCGCGCGGCATCGGTCGCGGCATCAGCGAGGTGCTGCTCGAGGCCGGCGCGACCGTGGTCACCTGTGGCCGCACCGAGGCCGCGCCGCCGGCGGGAGCGGAGCACCGGCTGTGCGACGTACGGGATCCGGAGGCGGTCGCCGCGCTCGTGGACGGCATCGTCGCCGACCACGGGCGGCTCGACATCGTGGTCAACAACGCCGGGGGAGCGCCGTACGCCGACGCGGCGACCGCGAGCCCGCGTTTCCACGACAAGATCCTCGGCCTCAACCTGACCGCCGCCCTCACCGTCGCCCAGGCCGCCAACCGCGTCATGCAGCAGGCCGGCGGCGGCTCGATCGTCAACATCTCCTCGGTCTCCGGCACCCGCCCGAGCCCCGGCACGGCCGCGTACGGCGCCGCCAAGGCCGGTCTCGACTCGCTCACCGGCAGCCTCGCCATGGAGTGGGGGCCGCGGGTGCGCGTCAACGCGGTCGACGTGGGCCTGGTGCGCACCGCCGACACCGCCGACCACTACGGCGGCGACGCGACCGTGGCCGCCATCGAGGCCACCATCCCCGCTGGCCGGATGGCCGACGTCGCCGAGATCGGCCGGGTGGTGGCCTTCCTGGCCAGCGACCTGGCGTCGTACGTCTCCGGCGCCCGCATCGCCTGCCACGGCGGCGGCGAGCAGCCCGTCTTCCTCCACATCGCCCAGCAAGAGCAAGGAGCCACCCCGTGAGCAGGTTGTTGGAAGGTCGCGTCGCGATCGTCACCGGAGCCGGTCGCGGCATCGGACGCGCGCATGCGCTCGAGCTCGCCCGGCACGGCGCCAAGGTCGTCGTCAACGACTACGGCGTGTCCAACAACGGCGAGAAGACCGACTCGCCGGCCCACGGCGTCGTCGCCGAGATCGAGGCGATGGGCGGCGAGGCCGTGGTCAACGGTGCCGACGTGGCGGACTTCGAGCAGGCCGCCGCGATGGTGCAGCAGGCGATCGACACGTACGGCGCCCTCGACATCCTCGTCAACAACGCCGGCTTCGTCCGCGATCGGATGCTGGTCAACGCCACCGAGGAGGAGTTCGACGCCGTCATGCGGGTCCACCTCAAGGGGCACTTCGCGCCGCTGCGGCACGCGGCGGCGTACTGGCGCGCGGAGTCCAAGGAGGGCCGCCAGCGGGTCGCGCGGGTGATCAACACGACCTCCGGCGCCGGGCTGCAGGGCTCGATCGGCCAGGTCGTCTACTCGGCGGCCAAGGGCGGGATCGCGACGATGACCCTGGTGGCCGCGGCCGAGCTCGGCCGGGTCGGCGTGACCGTCAACGCGATCGCCCCGGTGGCGAAGACCCGGATGACCGAGGGGGCCTTCGACACCTCCGCGATGGCGCTGCCCGAGGACAACTCGCCGATCGTCGCGTGGCTGGCGTCGGAGGAGTCCGGCGGGGTGACGGGCCGGGTCATCGAGGTCGACGGCTCCCGGATGACCGTGGAGAACGCCTGGTCGCACGGGCCGTCCGCCGATGCCGGCGGCCGTTGGGAGGCGGAGAAGGTCGGACCGGCACTGCAGGACCTGCTCGCCCAGGCTCCCGCCCCCGAGCCGGTCTACGGCACGCAGGCCTGAGCCCGGCTCACCAGCGCCGGCGCCACCGCGCAGGGTCCTCGGCGTCGGGGGAGGTCCAGCCCCGCCGGATCGCCAGCAGCCGCCAGCCGATGGTGACGGCCGCGGCGACCGGTACGACGAGGCTGTCGGGCCGACCGGTGCGGTCGCCGAGCACCGCGAGCGCGGCGCCCACCGCGGCCGGGATCGCGTAGAGCTCGCTCTTGCGCAGGACCAGCGGGACCTGGTCGGTGAGCACGTCACGCAGCACCCCGCCGCCGACGCCCGTCACCACGCCCAGGGCGATCGCCCCGATCGGCGTCACCCCGTGGTCGGCCGCCTTGAGCGCGCCCGTCACGCTGAACAGGCCGAGGCCGAAGGCGTCGAAGACGTTGATCGATCGCCCGAGACGACCGAGCTGCGGGTGGAACAGGAAGGTCGCGAGCCCGGCCGCGATCGGCACCACCACGTAGCGCCAGTCGGTCAGCGTGACCGGGGGAGTGACCCCGATCAGCACGTCGCGGATCAGGCCGCCGCCGATCCCTGTGACGGCCGCGAGGACCATCACCCCGACGACGTCCATCCGGGCCCGGACCGCGGTCAGTCCGCCCGACACCGCGAACACCCCGGTCGCCAGCAGGTCGACGACGAGCATGCGCGGGTGACCGTCAGCCCGCGTCGACCTTGGACCCGCGCTTGCGGTTGTCGGTGAGGCGGGCCTCCTCGGCGGCCTGCTGCTCGAGACGGGCGCGGATCTCGTTCCACTCCGTCGACGAGGCCGCGACGGCGGCGGTGCCGCCCTCGAGCTTGCCGATGGCGCGGCGGGCGTAGATCTGCTGGGCCGTGGCGGTGCGCTCGGACCGGTCGTTGGTGACGAAGGTGACCAGCCAGTGCAGCAGCGCCGCGACCCGGTTCTTGAAGCCGGTCAGATAGAGCAGGTGCACGGCCAGCCACATGAACCACGCGATCAGGCCGGTGAAGTGCAGCTTGCCGACCAGGGCGACGGCGTTGAAGCGCGAGATGGTGGCCATCGAGCCCTTGTCGAAGTACTTGAACGCCTCCGGCGGCGCCTTCTCGTCGACGCGGCGCGAGATGGTCTTGGCGGCGTACTTGCCACCCTGGATGGCGACCTGCGCAACGCCGGGAAGGTTGTCCAGCGCCATCATGTCGCCGATCACGAACACCTCGGGGTGACCGGGGAGGGTGAGGTCGGGGTTGACCGCGATGCGCCCGGCCCGGTCCAGCGTCGCGCCGGTCTGCTCGGCGAGCGTCTTGCCGAGCGGGGATGCCTGGACGCCGGCGGCCCACACCTTGGTGGCGGTCTCGATGCGGGTGCTGGTCCCGTCCTTGTACTGCAGCTCGATGCCGCGCTCGTCGACGGTGGTGACGATGCCGCCGAGCATGACCTCGACGCCCCGCTTCTCCAGCGCCTTCTGCGCGACCTGGCCGAGCTTCGCCCCGAACGGCGGCAGCACCTGGGGCGCCGCGTCGACCATGACCACCCGCGCCTGCCGGGGGTCGAAGCTGCGGAAGTCGTGGCGCAGCGTGTGGTTGGCGAGCTCGGCGATCTGACCCGCCATCTCCACCCCGGTCGGTCCGGCGCCGACGACGACGAAGGTCAGGTAGCGCTCGAGCTCCTCCTTGGCCTGGGCCAGCTCGGCCAGCTCGAAGGCGCCGAAGATCCGGCCGCGGAGCTCGAGGGCGTCGTCGATGGTCTTCATGCCCGGAGCGAAGTCGGCGAAGTGGTCGTTGCCGAAGTACGACTGGCCGGCGCCCGCGGCGATGATCAGCGAGTCGTAGCTGAGCTGGTGCACGCGGCCCTGGATGTCGGAGGTGACCGTGCGCGCCTTCAGGTCGATGGCGTTGACCTCGCCGAGCACGACCCGGGCGTTCTTCTGGTGGGCCAGGACCTCACGCGTCGGAGGGGCGATCTCGCCCTGCGCCAGGATGCCGGTCGCGACCTGGTAGAGCAGTGGCTGGAACAGGTGGTGGGTGGTCTTCGAGATCAGCGTGACGTCCACGTTCGCGCCCTTGAGGGCCTTGGTGGCGAAGAGTCCGCCGAAGCCGGAACCGATGACGACGACGTGGTGACGGGAGCCCATGGGGCGAGTCTTGCAGGTCCGGACCCCGTGTCGCGGTCACATCCGCTCGATGACCGTCGCCGTCGCCATCGCGCCGCCCGCGCACATCGAGATCAGTGCCGTCGACGCGTCGCGGCGCTCCAGCTCGTGCAGGGCCGTGGTGATGAGGCGTACGCCGGTGGCGCCCACGGGGTGCCCGAGCGCGATGGCGCCGCCGTTGACGTTGACCCGGTCCATGTCGACCCCGTGCACCTGCGCCCACGACAGCACGACCGAGGCGAACGCCTCGTTGACCTCGAAGATGTCGAAGTCGCTCATCGCCATGCCGGTGCGGTCGAGCACGCGCTGGGTCGCGTCGACGGGGCCGTCGAGGTGGAAGTAGGGGTCCGAGCCGACGAGGGCATGGAAGGTGATCCGCGCCCGCGGCTTCAGCCCGAGCGCACGTGCCTTGTCCTCGTCCATGATCAGCGCGGCGGCCGCGCCGTCGGAGATCTGCGAGGACGTGCCGGCCGTGTGCAGGCCGCCCTCGAGCACGGGCTTGAGGCCGGCCAGCGACTCGGCGGTCGTGTCCCGCAGGCCCTGGTCGGTGTCCACGTCGCCGTACGCCGCGATCTCCCGCTTGAACCGCCCCTCGTCGACCGCGACGCGGGCCTTGGCCTGTGACGCGACCCCGAACGCCTCGAGGTCGGCGCGCGAGATGCCGCGGTGGCGGGCGATCCGGTCGGCGCCCTCGAACTGGTTCGGCATGTCGATGGTCCAGTCCTCGGGCCGCGGGTCGCCCATGCCGGCCGGCACGTTGGCGCCGAGGGGGATGCGCGACATCGACTCCACGCCGCAAGCCACGCCGGCCTCGATGGTGCCGGCGCGGACGAGGTCGTTGATCAGGTGCGCGGCCTGCTGGCCGGATCCGCACTGGGCGTCGAGGGTCGTGCCTCCCGTGTGCTGGGCGAGGCCCGCGTGCAGCCAGGCCCGGCGCACCGTGTCGTTGGACTGCTCGCCGGCCTGCGAGACGATCCCGCCGATCACCTGCTCGATCAGCTCGGAGTCGACGCCGGCCCGGCGCAGCACCTCGGACTGCACGAATCCGAGCAGGTTCGCGGGGTGCACGCCGGCGAGCCAGCCGTTGCGCTTGCCGAGGGGGGTGCGGACTGCTTCGACGATGACGGGGTTGCCCATGCGACCCAATCTAGCACCGAACTAGAACGTGTTCTCATTTGATCCGCGACACAGTTACGAAACTCTTTCGTATTTCTCGGACACGCTGTAGCGTGCGACTAGAACGTGTTGCAGGTGGCGTCCATCGAGACCGCCTGCCCGAGCGAAAGCGACCGACGCAGTGACCCAAGCAGCGACGCCCGTGACCGGACTCGACCTCCCCGAGGGATGGGACCCCACCGATCCCGACATCAACGCGGTGGGCCTGCCGCACGAGGAGTTCAAGGCGATGCGCGCCCACGCGCCGATCCACTGGGTCGAGCAGGTGCCCGAGGCCCGCGCCGGCTTCCTCGACACCGGCTACTGGGCGTGCACGCGCCACGAGGAGGTCCGCCAGGTCTCCAAGGACAACGAGAACTGGTCGACCGAGGAGAACGGCGTGATCATCCGGTTCGCGCCGGACATGACCCGCGACCAGGTCGAGGTCCAGCGCGCGATGCTGATCCACCACGACCCGCCGAGCCACACCAAGATGCGCGGCATCGTCTCCCGCGGCTTCACCCCGCGCGTGATCGCCTCGATGAAGGACGTCCTCGCGCAGCGGGCCCACGAGATCGTGGCGCGCGCCGTCGAGGGCGGCAGCGGCGACTTCGTCGAGCAGATCGCGGCCGAGCTGCCGCTGCAGGCGATCGCGGACTTCCTCGGCGTACCGCAGGAGGACCGCAAGAAGCTCTTCGAGTGGTCCAACCAGATGATGGGGTACGACGACCCGGAGATCGGCGCCGACCCCGCGATCGCCTCGATGGAGATCCTGGGCTACTTCGACCAGCTCGCCAACGAGCGCCGGGCGAACCCGCAGGACGACATCGTGACCCGGCTGATCAGTGCCGGCCAGGACGACGACCACGGCGCGCTGACCAATGACGAGTTCGGCTTCTTCGTCATCCTGCTCACCGTCGCGGGCAACGAGACGACGCGCAACGCGACCACGCACGGCATGCACGCGTTCCTGGAGAACCCCGACCAGTGGGACCTCTGGAAGCGCGAGCGGCCCGAGACGGCGATCGACGAGATCGTCCGCTGGGCCACCCCGGTCACCGTCTTCCAGCGCACCGCCAAGCAGGACACCGAGCTGGCGGGACAGCCGATCAGGAAGGGCGACCGGGTCGGCCTGTTCTACGCCTCGGCCAACTTCGACGACACCGTCTTCGAGGACCCGTTCACCTTCAACATCCTGCGCGAGAGCAACCCGCACGTGGCCTTCGGCGGCCACGGCGCGCACTACTGCCTGGGCGCGAACCTGGCCCGCCTGCAGATCAACCTGATCTTCAACGCGCTGGCCGACCTGGCGCCCGACATCAAGCTGGCCGGCGAGCCGCGCCGGCTGCGCAGTGGTTGGCTGAACGCCATCAAGGAGCTCCAGGTCGACTACAAGTGAGCAGAGGCTAGCGATGTCCGACGTACTGCCCCCCGGCTTCGACTTCACCGATCCTGACGTCAACTGGGACGCCGTGCCGCACGAGCACTTCCGTGCCCTGCGGCGCAGCGCCCCGGTGAGCTGGATCGAGCAGAGGCCGGGGGCGTACGACGGCTTCGCGCCCGAGTCCCGCAACGGGTACTGGGCGGTGACCCGGCACGCCGACGTCGCCGCCGTCTCGCGCAACAGCCGTGTGTTCTCCTCCGAGGAGAACGGCGCCATCATCCGCTTCGCGGAGGGGATGACCCGCGAGATGATCGAGCTGCAGCGGGTGATGATCCTCAACCAGGACCCGCCCCAGCACGAGACGATGCGCCGGATCGTCTCCCGCGGCTTCACGCCGCGCGGGATCGAGCAGATGCGGTCGACCATGCGGGACCGTGCGGTGCGGATCGTGCAGGACGCGGTGGCGTCCGGGAGCGGGAACTTCGTCGAGGACGTGGCAGCCGAGCTGCCGCTGCAGGCGATCGCGGACCTCATCGGCGTACCTCAGGAGGACCGGAAGAAGCTCTTCCACTGGTCCAACTCGATGCTCGCCAACGAGGACCCGGACTTCGCCGGTGACAACCAGGACGCTGCCGCCGAGGTGCTGATGTACGCGATGGCGATGGCCGCGGAGCGCAAGGACGCGCCGCGCGACGACCTCGTCACCAAGCTGCTGAACGCCGACAACGACGGCCGCGGCCTGACCGACGACGAGTTCGGCTACTTCGTCATCCTGCTCGCCGTCGCGGGCAACGAGACCACCCGCAACGCCATCACCCACGGCATGGACGCCTTCCTCGACAACCCCGAGCAGTGGGAGATCTGGAAGCGGGAGCGGCCCGAGGCGATGGTCGACGAGGTCGTCCGCTGGGCCACCCCGGTCACCGTCTTCCAACGCACCGCGATGGCCGACACCGAGGTCGGGGGAGTCGCCGTCGCCCAGGGCGAGCGGGTGGCGATGTTCTACGCCTCGGCGAACTTCGACGAGGACGTGTTCGAGGACCCGTTCCGCTTCGACGTGCGTCGCGACCCGAATCCGCACGTCGGCTTCGGCGGTCACGGCGCGCACTACTGCCTGGGCGCCAACCTCGCCCGCCAGGAGATCTGGATGATCTTCAACGCCCTCGCCGACCATGCGCCCGACATCAGCAGGCTGGAGCGGCCCAAGCGCCTCCGGCACGGGTGGATCAACGGGATCAAGGACCTGCAGGTCCGCTACGCCTGAGGCTCACACCCGGATCAGCGGGTGGTGCGGGCCGGGCGGGAGCGTCACCTCGACCGGCGTCCCGGGTCCGACGGTGCCACTGCGGCTCACGACGCCCATCACGCCGGCGAGCCGCTCGACCGTGCCGTCCGCTCCGGGGCGGACCAGCCGCTTGAGCAGCCCGGGGGAGAACGCGTCGATCTGCACGCACGGGTTGCGCAGCCCGGTCACCGTCACGACCGCCTCGCCGAGATGCAGCCGCGTGCCGACCGGGAGGCCGAGCAGGTCCAGGCCGCGGGTGGTGATGTTCTCGCCGAGCTGGCCGGGGGCGACGGAGAAGCCCGCCGCGGCGAGCTGGTCGAACAGCTCGGCGTGGATCAGGTGCACCTGGCGCAGGTTCGGCTGCGACGGGTCCTGCGCGACACGGGAGCGGTGCTGGACGGTCACGCCGAGGTGCGCGTCGCCCTCGACGCCGAGGCCCTCGAGCAGTCGCACCTCGTCGTACGACGTCTTGCTGAACTCGTGCGAGGCGTGCCGGTGCACGGCCACGACCTCGCCCATGGTCAGCCCCGGGCGGTGAGGACGAGCGGGTCGCCGCTGGTGATGGCCACGGTGTGCTCGACGTGCGCGCCGCGCGATCCGTCGGCCGACCGGATGGTCCAGCCGTCGGGGTCGAACACGATCTCGTCGGTGGACTGCAGGAACCACGGCTCGATCGCGATCACCAGGCCCGGCTTGAGCTTCAGGCCGCGTCCGGCGCGGCCGTCGTTCGGGACGTGCGGCTCACCGTGCATCGTCCGGCCGACGCCGTGGCCGCCGAACTGGAGGTTGACCGACAGGCCGGCCTCGTGCGCGACGCTGCCGATCGCGAAGGAGATGTCGCCGAGCTTGTTGCCCGGGCGGGCGGCCGCGATGCCCGCGTCGAGCGCACGCTGCGTGACGTCGATGAGCGCCTGGTCCTTCGGGTCCGGGGTGCCGACGATCACCGACAGCGCCGAGTCCGCCACCCAACCGTCGACCGACGCGGCGAAGTCGACGGACAGCAGATCGCCGTCCTGCAGCACGTAGTCGTGCGGGAGGCCGTGCAGCACCGCGTCGTTGACGCTCGTGCAGAGCACCTTGCCGAACGGGCTGGCGCCGAACGAGGGGTGGTAGTCGATGTAGCAGGACTCCGCACCGGCGTCCTTGATCATCTTGTGGGCGAGCTCGTCGAGCTCGAGCAGGTTCACCCCCACGGCCGCCTTGTCGGCGAGGGCGCTGATCACGGACGCGACGAAGCGTCCGGCGGGTTGCATCTGCTCGATCTGGGCGGGGGTGCGGAGCTCGATCACGGGGTCCAGCCTAGGGCGTGTCGCCCGGGTGCTTGTCCTTCGCGTCGCCGTAGGTGAAGGATGCTCGTACGAGGCACGCAGTGCGGCGGGCCACCACACCCGTTGCGCTGCACATACCGGACCGGTCTGGGCACCCTCGGGCTCGTGACCACGGAGGGACCGACATGACCGCCACCCGTAACGACAACCCCATCGGCAGCTCGCTGCACGCAGAGCAGGTCGGCTACAAGCAGAGCCTGGGCAGACGCCACGTCCAGATGATCGCGATCGGCGGTGCCATCGGCACCGGCCTGTTCCTCGGGTCGGCCTCGCGGCTGCACTCGACGGGACCGGCACTGCTGATCAGCTACGCGTTCGTGGGCGTCATCGCCTACTTCCTGATGCGCTCGCTCGGCGAGCTGGTGCTGCACCGGCCGACGTCGGGCGCTTTCGTCTCCTACATGCGCGAGTTCTACGGCGAGAGCGCGGCGTACGTCACCGGCTGGATGTACTGGCTCAACTGGGCGCTGACCGGCATCGCCGAGCTGTCGGCGGTCGGGCTGTACATGCAGCACTGGTTCCCGAACCTGCACCAGTGGATCAGCGTCATGGTCGCACTCGTGGTGGTGCTCGGCATCAACCTGCTGTCGGCGCGCGCCTTCGGCGAGTTCGAGTTCTGGGCGTCGCTGCTGAAGGTCGGCGCCATCGTCATCTTCCTCGCCGTCGGCCTGGTGGTCGTCATCGGCGGCCTCAAGGTCGGCGGGCACAAGGCGGGCTTCCAGAACCTGTGGAACAACCCGGGCGGCTTCTGGCCCACCGGCGACGGCTTCTACTGGTACGGGCCGATCCTGGTGATGTCCGGTGTCGTGTTCGCCTATGCGGCCATCGAGATGGTCGGCGTCGCCGCCGGTGAGATGGAGAACCCCCAGCGCGAGGTCCCCAAGGCCGTGAACGCGGTGATCTTCCGGATCGCGGTCTTCTACGTCGGCTCGATCCTGCTGCTGTGCTCGATGCTGCCCACCTCGAACTACGTCGCGGGGATCAGCCCGTTCGTGTCGGTGTTCGGGCGCATGCACATGGACTGGATGGGTGACGTGATCCAGGCTGTCCTCATCGTCGCTGCGATGTCCAGCCTCAACTCCGGGCTCTACTCCACCGGCCGGGTGCTGCGCAGCCTCGGCATGGCCAAGCAGGCGCCCCGCTTCACACTGAAGATGAGCTCCTCGGGTGTGCCGTGGGCGGGGATCCTGATGACCTCGGTCGTCTTCGTCATGGGCATCGTGCTGAACGCGGTCGCCCCGGGCGAGGCCTTCGACATCGCCCTCGAGGCTGCCTCGATCGGCGTCGTGTTCACCTGGGCCACGATCTTCCTGTGCCAGCTGCGGCTGCGCCGGCTCTCCGACCTCGGCGTGGTCCCACCGAGCCCGTTCCGGGCGCCCGGGTCGCCCTGGACCAGCTACATCGGCCTGGCGTTCCTGGTCCTCGTCATCGTCGGCATGGCGATCTCGGGCTGGCAGTCCAGCCCCTACTTCTGGCAGAAGACCGACTTCATCGTGGTCATCATCGGCATCCCCGTGCTGGCGGCGCTGCTGGGCATCGGCTGGCTCGCCGTGCGGCCGGCCGTGAAGCGCAACACCAACGGGCAGATGGGGTCGCTGTGGACCGATACCGGTCCGCGGTACGCCGACGCCCACGGCGGGGCGAACGAGTTCGACACCGACATCACCGATCTGCCGGAGGTGTGAGCGAGATGCGAAGCGCACGGAGCACCATCGCGGCCGTGACGGCGGCCGGCGTCGCCCTGGGGATGACCCTGCTGGCCGGCTGCGGCACCCACGAGGTCAAGGCGCCGACGGTCATCAGCAGCGCCACGATCGCGAGCGGGAAGCTGACGATCGGCATCGACGAGGACCAGCCCGGCCTGGGCTACCGGTCCTCGGACGGGACGCTGAGCGGGTTCGACTACGAGACCGCGATCTACGTCGCCGGCGCCCTCGGCGTACAGCCGTCGGGCATCACCTGGGTGGAGGCGACCCCGGACAACCGGGAGAAGCTGCTCGAGAGCGGCAAGGTGCAGCTGGTCTTCTCGACGTACTCCATCACCGACGCGCGCAAGCAGGTCGTGGACTTCGCCGGGCCCTACTTCGAGGCCCACCAGTCGCTGCTGGTGCGGCTCGACGACACCTCGATCACCGGACCCACGAGCCTGCACCGCAAGACCCTGTGCTCGGTGATCGGCACGACCTCGGCCAAGTACATCGAGGACCACTACAAGGGCAGCATCACGCTGCGGGAGTACCCGCGCTTCTCCGACTGCGTCTCCGCGCTGGCGAACGGCGACGTCGACGCGGTCAGCACCGACGACGTCATCCTGGCCGGCTACGCGGCGAGCGACCAGTACAAGGGGACGCTCAAGGTGGTCGGCGACGGCTTCACCGACGAGCTCTACGGCGTCGGCGTGAAGAAGGGCGACACCGACCTGGTGGGCAAGGTGAACGCCGCGCTCACCCAGTACATCGACTCGGGTGCCTGGAAGCAGGCGCTGGAGAAGACCGTGGGTCCCTCCGGCTACAGCCTGCCGGCGCCGCCGACACCCGGCACCGACTGACCGGTGTCGCGCACGACGGGCGGGGCCGCGACGGGCGGTGCCGACGGCCTGGAGGCCTTCCTCGGGTCGCACGCACCGTTCACCTCGGCACCCGCCGAGGTGGTGCGCGCGGCCGCCGAGGCGGCCGAGGTACGACGCTACGCCCGCGGGGAGCTCGTCCTCGACGCGTTCACCGAGCCCAACGACCAGATCTGGATCGTCGTCGAGGGGCGGGTCGACGTCTGGAACGACGCCCACGGACTCAGCAGCGCCGCCGACGAGCTGCTCGGCCCGGGCGGCCTGTTCGGGTTCTCGTCGATGCTCACCGGCCGGGCCATCGGGCCGCGGGTGGTGGCCGGCTCCGACGCCGCGGTGGTGGCGCGGATCCCGCGCGACCTGGTCGCCGTGGTGTTCACCTCGCCCTCGGGGGCGGAGTTCCTCGCCACCCAGATCGGCCGCAAGGTCGAGCTAGCCTCCGGGCGGGCCGGCTACAGCACCGTGGACGAGCTGCTGGCGGGCCCGCCGCTGACGGTCGGTGCGGACGCTAGCGTGCGGGAGACGGCGAAGCGGATGACCGAGGCGGGGGTCGGGTACGCCGCCGTCTCGTGCGCTGACGGCGGCACCGGCCTGGTCACCGACGCCGACCTGCGGGCCGGCGTGCTCGCGGCGCCCGTCGACCCGGACCGGACGCGGGCGGCGGAGCTGATGGATCCCGACCCGCCCGCCGTCGTGCTGGGCTCCTCGGCCGCCGAGGCGCTCATCCTGCTCCAGGACCGCAACGCCGACTTCCTGCTCGTCACCGACCCCGGCGGAGCGCTCCGCGGCGTCGTCGGCGCGCGCGACCTCGTCGTGTCCGGCACGACCTCCGGTGTCTCCCTGCACGAGCAGCTGCGGCGGGCCGCGTCGGTCGAGGAGCTGCGCGCCCTCAGCGGCCGTACGGCGGCACTGCTCGCCGACCTCCTCGAGCAGGGCCTCGCCTCGGGCCGGGTCATCACCGTCTACTCCGCGATCATCGACACCATGATCCGGCGGGCCATCGGGCTGGTGTTCGCGCGCCACACCGAGCTGTCCACGGACGCGTTCACCTGGCTCTCCCTCGGGAGCAACGGCCGCCGCGAGGCCGTGCCGAGCTCCGACGTGGACGCGGCCGTCGCGTTCGACAACGCGGTCACGCCCGCCGAGATCGACCGCTACCGGGCCGTGTTCGTGGAGGTCGGCGAGCTGCTGGCCAGCCTCGGGCTCTCGATCGACACCCACGGCGCGACCCCCACCCGGCGCGCGTTCGCGCGCACCAACGACGAGTGGCGCAGGGCCGCGCAGCACTGGCTGGCCAGCCCCGAGCGGGACGAGGGGGCGATCATGACCTCGCTCCTGGTCGACGCCCGCCCCATCCACGGCGACCCCGGGCTGCCGGAGGTGTCGAAGGTCTTCGGCGAGCTGCGCACCCATCCGGGGACGATGCGCCTGCTCCTCCAGGAGTCGCTGGCGAAGCGGGCGCGGCGACGTACGGCTCGCGACGTGCTCAACCGGCGGCGAGGGTCCTTCGACGTCAAGGAGCACGCGCTGCTCCCGATCGTGAACCTGGCCCGCTGGTCCGCGCTCAGCGCGGGGTCCTCGGTGCTGCCGACCACCGACCGCCTCCGCGCCGCAGGAGGTACGGCGATCCTGCCGCAGCCCCAGGCGCAGGCGCTGGTCGAGGTGTTCGAGGTCCTGCAGCGGCTGCGGCTGCGCTACCAGCTCGGCGAGATGGCGCAGGGCCGACCGCCGACCGACGTCGTTCGGCTGGACGCGCTCACCCCCATCAACCGCAGCATCATCATGCGTGCCGCGCACGAGATCGCCGGTGCGCAGCGCCGGATGGAGAACGTCTCGACCTATGCCGACCCCGAGTCGTGGACGGCGCCCGAGCGATGAGCCGCCGGATCGCGGTCATCGGCGACGTCGGCGGGCACCTGGACGCGCTGCGCGCCGAGCTCGCCCGGATCGGCGTACCGGAGCAGGGTGCGGGGGAGATACCCGAGGATCTCGTGGTGGTGCAGGTCGGCGACCTGGTGCACCGCGGCCCGGACTCGGCGGGTGTGGTCGCGCTCGTCGACACCCATCTGCGGCGTACCCCGGACCGGTGGCTGCAGCTGATCGGCAACCACGAGGCCTACTACGTCTACGGCCCCCAGTTCCGGCTCGGTGAGCGACTGCACCGCGCCGCCGCGAAGACGCTGCGCGGCTGGTGGCAGGAGGGCCTGCTCCGCGCGGCGGTGGCGTTCGACGCGCGCGGCGAGACCTTCCTGGTGACCCATGCCGGGCTGACGCGGTCCTACTGGCGGCTCTACCTCGGGGCGCCGGACGACGCCTCCGACGCGGCCGCGCTGCTCAACGAGATGCTGCGGCGCGGTGACGACCGGTTGCTGCGCACCGGCCAGTTCCACGGTGGCGTGGTGGACGAGACCGCGGGGCCGCTGTGGGCGGCCGCGGACACCGAGGTCGTCGCCGGCTGGCGCGGGCACGACCTGCCGTTCAGCCAGATCCACGGGCACAGCTGCCTCGTCGGCTGGCCCGGCGGTGCCGGCCGCCAGGGGAGCCCGGTCGAGGACGCGGTCCTCGACCACGAGCTGCGACACACCACGGTCGCGCTGCGGGGTGGCCGCGTCATCGGCATCGACCCCGGGCACGGCGAGCACGCGGCGGACTCCTGGGGTTCGTGGCAGGCGGTGCTCGACTAGTCCCGGAAGACGGGCTCGCGCTTGTCCTTGCGGGCCGCCACGGCCTCCTCGAAGTTCTGGGTCATCAGCCGGATCAGCAGCTGCCCGGTGCCCTCGGCGTGCATGTGCTGCTCGAGGCTGGAGGCGTCGAGCGATCCCCACAGCGTCTTCTTCGTCAACTCGACGCCGGGCCGGCTCCAGCGGGTGATGGAGGCGGCGACCTCGAGGGCAGCGTCCACCGCCGCCCCGTCCGGCACCACCCGGGAGACGAGCCCGATCCGGTCGGCCTCCCCGGCCGGGACGTCGCGACCGGTGAGCATGATCTCCGCGGCCCGCGAGTGCCCGATCGCGCGCGGCAGCAGGTAGGAGAGCCCCAGCTCGGAGGCGGTGAGGCCGTTGTTGATCCCCGCCGCCCGGAAGTACGCCGACGCCGCCGCGACCCGCACGTCGCAGGCCAGCGCCAGGCACAGCCCGCCGCCGATGGCCGGTCCGTTGACGGCCGCGATCACCGGCTGGTGCATCCGGCGCAGGGTCAGGATCAGCTCGTCGAGGATCTCCATCGCCCGCAGCGCGACCGACACCGCGGTCAGGCCCGCGACACCCGGCATCCGCCCCCGCTCGCCGCTCTGGTCGGCGCCCGAGCAGAACGCGTCGCCCGCCCCGGTGAGCACCACCGCCCGCACCGAGTTGTCGCCGCTGAGCGCGGCCAGCCGCTCCCGGAGCGGGACCATGACGTCGAACGCCATCGAGTTCTTCCGCTCGGGGCGGTTGAGGGTCACGACCGCGACCTCGCCGTCGGACCCGTGCCGCTCCTCCAGCACGAACTCCATCAGTTGCTGGGCTTCTCGGCGCCGAGCACCCACATCGAGAAGAACTGCGACCCGCCGCCGTAGGCGTGGCCCAGCGCCCGTCGTACGCCGTCGACCTGGTGCTCGCCCGCCAGCCCCCGCACCTGCAGGGCCGCCTCGCCGAAGCGGAGCATGCCCGAGGCGCCGATCGGGTTCGAGGACAGCACGCCGCCGGAGACGTTGATCGGCAGCTTGCCGCCGAGGTTCGTCTCGCCGGCCTCGGTGAGCTTCCAGCCCTCGCCCTCGGGAGTGAAGCCGAGGTTCTCGATCCACATCGGCTCGAACCACGCGAACGGCACGTAGATCTCGGCGACGTCGATCTCCTCGAGCGGGTCGGTGATCCCCACCTGCTTCCAGAGGTACGCCGATGCGTCGCGACCCGCCTGGGGGTTGACCTGGTCGCGCTCGGCCGCGGAGGTCGGCTCGGACCGCATGGCCGTGCCGTGGATCCAGGCCGGGTTCGGCGAGGCCGCCGCGACGTCCTCGGAGGCGATGACCAGCGCGCAGGCGCCGTCGGAGGACGGGCAGGTCTCGTCGTAGTGGATCGGGTCCCACAGCATCTGCGAGGCCAGCACCTGCTCGACGGTCTTGGCCTCGTGCAGGTGCGCGTAGGGGTTCTTCAGCGCGTTGGTGCGGTCCTTGGCCGCGACGATCGCGCCGATGTGGTTCGGCGCGCCGGAGCGGCGGATGTAGGACCGCACGTGCGGCGCGAAGTAGCCGCCCGCGCCCGCGTGCACCGGCATCACGAACGGGATCGGCACCGACAGCGCCCACATCGCGTTCGACTCCGACTGCTTCTCGAAGGCCACGGTCAGCACCTTGCGATGCACGCCGGACTGCACCAGCGACGAGGCCACGATCGCCGTCGACCCACCGACGGAGCCGGCGGTGTGCACGCGGAGCAGGGGCTTGCCGACGGCGCCGAGCGCCTCGGCGAGGTAGAGCTCGGGCATCATCACGCCCTCGAACAGGTCCGGCGCCTTCCCGACCACGATCGCGTCGATCTCGTCGAGCGTCATGCCGGCGTCGGCCAGCGCGCGGTCCATGGCCTCGCGGCACAGGCCCGCCATCGAGACGTCCTCACGCTTCGCGCGGTGGTGGGTCTGGCCCACGCCGATCACCGCGGCAGGAGTCTTCGCCATCAGTTCCGTCCCTCCATCACGCACACCAGGTTCTGCTGCAGCGCCGGACCGCTGGTCGCGGTCGCGAGCGCCTTGTCCGACGTCCCGTCCCAGATCCGGCGAGCGGCCTCGCCGATCCGGATCGCGCCGCCGGTGAACAGCGGGTTGCCCGCGAGCGGGCCGCCCGACGGGTTGATCCGTACGTCGTCGGCCAGCCCGAGCGCCGAGCGCACGATGAGCTCCTGGTGGCTGAAGGGCGCGTGCAGCTCGGCCGTGTCGACGCCGTCGACGCCGCCGGCCGCGGCGACGGCCCGCTCCGTCGACGCCGAGCGGGTCAGGTCGCGGGTGCCGAGGTGCAGGCCGTCGGTGATGTGGGCCAGCCCGCTGATCCAGGCCGGCCGGTCGCGCACCTCGCGGGCGCGGTCGCCCGCGGCCAGCACGATCGCGGCCGCGCCGTCGGTGACGGGGGAGGCGTCGTGCTTGCGCAGCGGGTCGGCGTACATCGGGCGCTTGAGGAGGTCCTCCACCGAGGAGCCGCCGGACCGCACGGCGTACTCGTTCTTCTCCGCGTCGGTCAGCGACCGGTTGACGACCTCGGCCATCGCCCGCTCGTCCCACAGGCCGGCGTCGAGGCCGAGGCGGGCCTGGAGCGCGGCGATGGAGACGGTGTCGGGCCACAGCGGCGTCAGCGTGTAGGGGTCGAGCTGCAGCGCGAGGGTGCGGCGGAACACGCCCGCGGAGGCCTTGCCGAAGCCGAAGACCAGTGCGGTGTCGACCTCGCCGGTCTGGATCTTGAGCCACGCCTCGTAGAGCGCCCAGGCCGCGTCCATCTCCACGTGCGACTCGTTGACCGGCGGGATCACGCCGATCGCGTCGATGGCCGAGACGAACGAGAACGACCGCCCGGCCAGGTAGTCCGAGGACCCCGAGCACCAGAAGCCGATGTCCTTGCGGGTCCAGCCGGTCTGCTCGTAGCACTCCTGGAAGATCGGCACCAGCAGCTCGCCGCAGCTCGGCGACCCGTCGTACTCCTGCATCTGTCGCTGGGCGAAGCCCACGACCGCAACGTCTCGCATCTGAAGCCTTTCGGTGATCGAGTGCCCGCCGCGAGGGACGAGCGGCGGGTGTATCGAGATTCAGAGGTGGTGCTTGTAGGTGTCGTAGTCCGCGTCCGGCTCGCCGGTCGGCGCGAAGTGGCTGATGTTCTCGATCGTGGTGCCCCACTCCTCGCGCGGCTTCCACACCGCCTTCACCCGCAGGCCCATCCGGATGTCCTCCGCGGGGATGTCGAGGATCAGGTGCTGCAGGGCGATGTCCGCACCGTCGAGCAGGATGTACGCCGACACGTACGGCGGCGTGATCTTCTGCCCCAGGAACGGGACGTTGACGATGCAGAACGTCGTCACGGTGCCGGTGTCGGAGAGCTCGATCTCCTCCTCGGTGGGCACGCCGTCGACAGGGCAGGCCGCCCGCGGCGGCACGTAGACCTTGCGGCAGACCGGGCAGCGCTGGCCCAGGATCCGGCCCTCGGCCAGGCCGCGGAAGAACGCCGACTCCTCGGGCGAGGCGGCGTAGGTGTAGTCGAGGCTGACCGGCGTGACGATGCCGGTCACGGGCTCGCCGTAGTTCGCGGGCGGCCGCAGGTCCCCGCTGGGCGCCGAGCCCTCCGGCTCGAAGACGAGGTCCGTGATCAGACCGGCCCGCTCCTCGGCCCACCGCGCCCGCACCCGCATCCCGGTCGAGATCTCGTCGGGGGAGGACACGTCGACCGCGTGCAGCCACGGCGAGTCGGCGCCGTCGATGGTGATCAGCGCGAAGGCGAACGGTCGGTCGAAGGGCTGGCCCTTGACCGGTTCGCTCACCCAGGTCCACGACGTGACGACGCCGGTGTCGGGCAGGTCGACGAAGTCGCCGACCTCGCGGTGCGACGTGGGGTCGAACTCCGGCGGCGGCACCACGACCCGGCCGTCGTCGAGCCGGGCGCCGACGATCCGCTGCTCGCGCAGGCCGGTCAGGAAGCGGCCCAGTACCGGGCCGACGGATCGGGTGTAGTCGAATGACACCGTCACGGGTGCCGACAGGGTGCGACTCATGACACCAAGTAGAACACGTTCTATTATTCGGTTTCAACGACCAACCACCGGAGGTTTCGCATGAAGCTCGGATTGCAGCTCGGCTACTGGGGCGCGCAGCCGCCCACCGGCACCGGCGAGCTCGTCGCAGCCGCCGAGGACGCGGGCTGGGACGCGATCTTCACCGCGGAGGCGTGGGGGAGCGACGCGTTCACCCCGCTGGCGTGGTGGGGCCGGGAAACGTCACGCGTGCGGCTCGGCACGTCGATCGTGCAGATGTCGGGTCGTACGCCGGCCTCGATCGCGATGCACGCCCTGACCCTCGACCACCTCAGCGGCGGCCGGGTGGTCCTGGGCATGGGCGTCAGCGGTCCGCAGGTGGTGGAGGGCTGGTACGGCGTACCTTTCGAGAAGCCGTTGGCCCGCACCCGCGAGGTCGTCTCGATCATCCGTCAGGTGCTCGCCCGCGAGGCGCCGGTCACCAACGACGGCCCGCACCATCCGCTGCCGTACCAGGGGCCGGGCGCGGTGGGGCTCGGCAAGCCGCTGAAGTCGATCGTGCACCCGTTGCGTGCTGACATCCCGATCTGGCTGGGTGCCGAGGGGCCGAAGAACGTGGCGCAGACCGCCGAGATCGCCGATGGCTGGATCCCGATCTTCTACACGCCCCAGAGCGCGGGGATGTACCAGCCCTGGCTGGACGAGGGGTTCGCGCGGCCCGGCGCGCGGCGTACCCGCGCCGACTTCGAGATCGCCGCCACCTGCCACCTCCAGATCACCACCAGCGAGGAGGAGCGCCGGGCGGTCATCGAGGCCATGAAGCCCGTCGTCGCGCTCTACATGGGTGGCATGGGCGCCAAGGACCAGAACTTCCACAAGAACGTCTTCGAGCGGATGGGCTACGCCGCCATCACCGACCAGGTGCAGGAGCTCTTCCTCGCCCAGAAGCGCGACGAGGCGACCGCGCTCATCCCCGACGAGCTCGTCGAGGACATGCACATCGTCGGTGACGCGGCCTATGTCAAGGAGCGGGTCGCCGAGTGGGAGTCCACCGGCGTCACGACGCTCCTGCTCAGCTGCCGCAGCGCCGAGGAGGTCCGCCAGGTCGCCGAGGTCCTGGCGTAGCGGCTCAGGCCTCGCCCGGCCCGTTCAGGTAGGCGTCCGGGGGACCGAAGAGCTCGCGCAGCTCGACGTCGGGGGTCAGCGGGATCCCCAGGTCGCCGGCGAAGCCCTGGATCTGGAACCAGATCGAGCGGGACAGGGTGAGGATCACGATGTCCTGGCTCAGGGCGCCTGCAGGCGTCCGGGTCCAGTGCTCGACCATGCCGCGCGCCTGGGCGATGACCCCGTAGACCATCGGCTCCAGCAGCTTGGCGTCGATGACGATGTCGCTGGAGATGATGCCCGCGGCGAAGCTGATCACCGACATCACCCGGCCGGCCAGCTGGTCGATGCCCTCGGCCGCCTCGCTGGGCTTTCCGTCGCCGAGGTCGCGGGTCGCGGCCAGGTAGAGCTTGGGGTTGTCCGCCACCCAGTTGACGTACGCCGCCGTGGTGCGCGTGATGATCTCCGGGATCGTGCCCTCGAGGCTCAGCCCGGCGGTGATGGCGTCGTACATCTGCTCGACGAGGCGCCGCTGCACGGTGCGGTTGAGCTCCTCGCGGCCGTTGAAGTGGCGATAGACGACGGTCCGCACCAGACCCGCCCGCTCCGCGATCTCCTGCACCTTCGGCTCGGAGCCCTCGGGCGCCGCCTGGATGGCCTCGATCGCCGCGTCGACGATGAGCTCCTTGCGGTTGGCGTTGTGCTCGTCCCAGCGCGCAGCGCGGCGGGGCGGGAACACGTCGGTCACGCGCGCAGCCTATCCGCAGGACGGGCGAGGGACGGTTGCGGGCGCGTTACGCCCGGGACTAACGTCCCGCGGCGGCCGCCAGTGCCTCGCGGTCCAGCAGCTTGACCCGTGGCCGGTCCGCCGCGACACCCGCTGCGCGCTCGGCCGCGGCGATGCGCTGCCAGCCGCGCAGGTCGATGGCGTCCAGGGCCGGCGGGGGAGTCGTCGGTGCGGCGAGCAGCCCGGCCCGCGCGTCCTCCAGCAGCGCCCCCACGGTCTCGGTCGCGTCGGTCTTGTTGGTGCCGATGAACCCGTTCGGGCCGCGCTTGATCCACCCGGCGACGTACGTGCCCGGCGTGACGCGTCCGCGCTCGTTCGGGACGACGGCGCGCTCCTCGTCGAACGGCAGGTCCGGTACGGCGTGCGCCCGATAGCCGACCGCGCGGATGACCAGCCCCGCCTCGATGACCTCCCCGGTGCCCTTGAGCTCGACCCCCGTGGCCCGATCGGTCCCGAGGATGCGCTCGGCCTCCGCCAGGAACCGGAACACGATCCGCCGGCGGCCACCGCCGAGCGGGGCGCGCCCGGCGAGCAGCCGCAGCTGCCGTGTCTTCGCAGTGGTCGTCGGGATCTCGCCCTCGACCACGATGTCGATGTCGTGCTCGCCGGAGAGGCCGATCATCTCGGGCAGCGTGAACGCGGCGTGCTCGGGTCCGCGGCGGCCGAGGACCACGACCTCCTCGATCCGGCTGTCGCGCAGCGCGGCGAGGGCGACGTCGCTGATGTCGGTGTGCACGAGGTGCTCCGGCGGCAGGGTGAGGACCCGGGCGACGTCGAGGGCGACGTTGCCGTTGCCGATGACGACGGCGCGCCGGGTGGCGAGGTCGTAGCTGTCGTGGGCGCGCTCGGGGTGGCCGTTGTACCAGGCGACGAGCTCGGTGGCGGACACGCTGCCGGGCAGGTCCTCGCCCTCGACACCCAGGCGCCGGTCGGTCGCAGCGCCGACCGAGTACAGCACCGCGTCGTACGCCGCCGACAGCTGCTCGTGGGTCACGTCGACGCCGACCTCGACGCCGAGGCGGTAGTCGAAGCCCTGCTCCTGCTCGATCTGCGCGAACAGGTCCTGGGCGCGCTTGGTGCGGGTGTGGTCGGGCGCGACGCCCGCGCGGACCAGGCCGTGCGGGGTGAGCAGCCGGTCGTAGACGTGCACGGTCATGCCGGGCACCTTGAGCAGCTCGTCGGCGGCGTACAGGCCCGCCGGGCCGGCCCCGACGACGGCGACGCGCATCGGCGCCACGTCGTAGGACCGCTTCTCGACCAGCGCGAGGGGCGTGCGGTCCGCGTGCGGCTCGCCGACGAAGTAGGCGTTGTTCAGCTCGACGAAGGGCAGCTGGTCCGGGGTCAGGCGCGAGACGTGGTCGATGGCGCCGACCGGGCATGCCGTGGTGCACGCGCCGCAGTCGACGCAGGCCGCGGCGTCGATGTAGAGCATCTCTGCGGTGCCGAACCCGGGCTCGCCGGGGGCGGGGTGGATGCAGTTCACCGGGCACGCGAGCACGCAGGAGGCATCGGCGCAGCAGGACTGGGTCACGACGTGGGGCATGGGCTCACCGTACCTGCTACAGAGTGTCGCGCTAGCAGGAATCGGAATGTGAAAAACGCCCTAACCTTCAGGCATCACCGGCGTTTGAACGGGTACGTGTCAGATGCGACACCCTGTAGCGCTAGCTCTTGTGCAAGCAGGCATACCGTGAGTATGGTCCGTGTTACGAGGAAGTTTCCTCCGGCCGAACGGCCGCGGATAAGGAGGTCCGAGAACCCATGTCGAACCAGACGCTGTCGCGGGACACCGCTGAGTACCACGAGCTGCTCAAGACGCTCTCCGAGGGATCGGTGAAGCAGAACTTCGAGGCGTTCGTCGACATCGCCTGGGACGACCCGGCCTACGCCGTCGTACCCGACGACGACCGGTGGATCCTCCCCAAGTCCTTCCCGATCGGTCGCCACGAGTGGTACGTCGGCCTGCCGCGGGAGCGCCAGATCGAGATCGGCATGGCCTACCAGGCGCAGCTGGCGAAGGTCGGACTGCAGTTCGAGAGCGTCCTGATCCGCGGCGTCATGGAGTACGTCTTCAAGCTGGACAACCAGGACCCCGAGTACCGGTACCTCATGCACGAGGTCACCGAGGAGACCCACCACACCCAGATGTTCCAGGAGCTGGTGAACCGCATCGGCGTGGACGTCAAGGGCGCGCGCAAGGGCCTCAAGGCCCTGAACTCGCTCGCCGCGCTTTTCGGCGGCTGGCTTCCCGAGCTGTTCTTCACCGGCGTGCTCGCCGGCGAGGAGCCGATCGACCACACCCAGAAGGCGGTGCTGCGCGGGGCCGAGTCGGCCGCCATGCACCCGCTGATGGTGCGCATCATGCAGATCCACGTGGCCGAGGAGGCCCGCCACATCTCCTTCGCGCACGCCTACCTCAACCGCACGGTCCCGATGCTGCCGCGCTGGCGCCGGGCGCTGCTCTCGGTGCTGTTCCCCGTCGTCATGCGCGTCCTCGGCGACGCGATCATGAAGCCGACCCCCGAGTTCTGTCGCCGGTACGACGTCCCGAAGAGCGTCGTCGACGACCTGTACTGGGACAGCGAGGACGGCTCCAAGATGCTGCGCGACCTGTTCGCCGACGTGCGCACGCTGGCCGAGGACTCCGGCCTGATGAACCCCGTCTCCCGTCGGGTGTGGAAGTCGCTGAGGATCGACGGGCGCCCCGCGCGCTACCGCAGCGAACCCGCCCCCATGGCCGCCTGATCGGACTAGGTTTCCACTCATGCTCAAGTACGAGATCGCCGGATCCGGCGCGCCCTTGGTCCTGGTGCACGGCATCAGCCACCGCCGCCAGGCGTGGTACCCGGTCCTGGACCAGCTGTCCGAGCACCGCACCGTCATCCTGTTCGACCTGCCCGGTCACGGGCAGTCGCACGACCTGGTGACCAACGGCCGTCCGGTCACCGACGTCCTCCACGACGAGCTCGTCGGGTTCTTCGACCAGCTCGGCCTGGACCGTCCCCACATCGGCGGCAACTCGCTCGGCGGCCGGATCGCGCTCGAGGCCGCGGCCGACGACCTGGTCGCCAGCGCCACGGCGCTCTCGCCGGCGGGCTTCTGGAAGAACTCCGTGGACTTCGCCTACACCCGTGCGCTGTTCGCGACCGTGATCACCTTCGCCCGGATCGCGCAGCCGCTGGCCCCGACGCTGGCCCACCACAAGTACGGCCGCGCCGCGATGCTCGGCTGGCTGCACGCGCACCCGACGCGGGTCGACCCCGAGCTGATGATCGGCGACGCCCGCGCGATGGTCCGCGCCCGTCCGGCCCTGCGCACGATGATCCGCCAGGGCACGGTCTTCGACCGCCCGATCCCCGACCACATCCCCGTCACCATCGCCTGGGCCGAGCGCGACCGGGTGCTGCCGCCGTACCAGGCGAAGCGGGCGGCGGCCGCCTACCCGGACCTGGAGCACCTGATGATGAAGGACGTCGGCCACGTGCCCATGCCCGAGGACCCGGAGATGGTCGCGAAGGTGCTGCTCGAGGGCAGCGGCGGCATCCAGGCCGCCCTCGACCCGCAGGCAGGTGTCGCATGAGCGCCGCCTCCGCCAAGCCGACCGCCGAGGTCGACGTCCTCGTCGTGGGTGCCGGCCTGTCCGGCATCGGCGTCGCGGCGCACCTCGCCCGCGACAACGCCGGCACGTCGCTGCTCATCCTCGAGCGCCGCGACGCGATCGGCGGCACCTGGGACCTCTTCCGGTACCCGGGCGTGCGCTCCGACTCCGACATGTACACCTTCGGCTACGACTTCAAGCCGTGGCACGGCACCAAGGTGCTGGCCGACGGCGCGTCGATCCGTGGGTACGTCGAGGAGACCGCCCGCGAGAACGGCCTGATGGACAAGATCCGGTTCGGGCGCCGCGTCGTGCGCGCCGACTGGTCGTCGCAGACCGGCCGCTGGACCGTGACGGCCGAGACCGACGAGGGCGTCACCGAGACCTACTCCGCGCGCTTCCTCTCCGGCTGCACCGGCTACTACGACTACGACAACGGCCACCGGCCGACGTTCCCGGGCGAGGAGACCTTCGAGGGTCGGTTCGTGCACCCGCAGTTCTGGCCCGAGGACCTCGACTACGCGGGCAAGCGCGTGGTGGTCATCGGCAGCGGCGCGACCGCCATCACCCTGGTGCCGGCGATGGCGTCCGGCCCGGGCGCGGCCGAGCACGTCACGATGCTGCAGCGCTCGCCGACGTACATCCTCTCCCTGCCCTCGCACGACCCGGTCGCGCTCGGGCTGGAGAAGGTGAAGGTGCCCGCCGAGGCGCGCTACCGGATCGGCCGGGCCCGCAACGTCGCCCTCCAGCGCGGCATGTACAAGCTCTCCAAGAGCAAGCCGGCCGTGGCGCGGCGGATCGTGCTGCAGCAGATCAAGGCGCAGTTGGGCCGCAAGGTCGACATGCGGCACTTCACGCCGTCGTACAACCCATGGGACCAGCGCCTGTGCGTCGTGCCCAACGGTGACCTGTTCAAGGTGCTCAAGTCGCACAAGGCCGACATCGTGACCGACCGGATCGCCTCGTTCACCCCCCGGGGCATCAAGCTCGAGGGTGGCGACGAGCTCGAGGCCGACATCGTCATCACGGCGACCGGTCTGGTGATCCAGCTGTTCGGCGGTGCGGAGATGTACGTCGACGGCGAGCGGGTCGAGACCCACGACCACCTGCTCTACAAGGGCACCATGTTCACCGACGTCCCGAACGCGATGTTCGTCATCGGCTACACCAACGCGTCGTGGACGCTGAAGGCCGACCTGCTCGCGCGCTTCTTCAGCAAGCTCGTCGCCCGGATGGAGAAGCACCCCGACGAGTACGCCGTGGTGCAGGCCGGTGCCGACGACGCCGACGACCACTCGATCATGGGGGAGTCGCTGACCTCGGGGTACATCGAGCGTGGCGACGTGATCATGCCGCGGCAGGGCAAGCGGATCCCGTTCCGTCAGCTCGACAGCTACTACGCGGACGTGAAGCTGCACAAGGGTGGCGTCGAGGCCGACGGTGCCCTGCAGTTCCGCAAGGTCGGCGAGCCGGTCTCACCCGGCGTACCGGTTGCCGCTAACTAGAACACGTTCTACTGTTGGGGCATGACAGATCTGCTCCGCATCGGATCGCACAACGGCCACCTGATGGTGGCGGCGCTCAGGAGACACCGGAACCGTCCAGTGATCCACCTGGGCGACGTCACCCTCACCGGCGGCGACGTCGCAGCGCGGATCAGCCAGTACATCCAGGCGTTCGAGTCGCTCGACGCGGGGCGGGGTGCCGCGGGGGCGCTGCTCGCGCTGAACCGGCCCGAGGTGCTGTTCATCCTCGGCGCCGGCCAGACCCAGGGCTTCCAGCGCACCTCGCTGCACCCGCTGGGCTCGGCCGACGACCACGCCTACGTCATCAACGACGCGGGCATCTCCTTCCTGGTCGTGGACCCCTACTTCGCGGACCGGGCGGTCGAGCTGCTCGACAAGTGCCCCGGCCTCAAGCAGGTGCTCACCATCGGGCCGGTGCCGGACGTGCTGGCGGGGACGGGCGCGGTGTGCCGCGACCTCACCGAGGTGGCGGCGACCTTCGCGCCCGTGCGACTCGAGGCCGCGACGCTCGAGCCGGACCACATCACCTCGATCACCTACACCGGCGGCACCACCGGCAAGCCCAAGGGCGTCGTCGGGACGGTCCGTGCCTTCTCGACCATGGCGCAGATCCAGATGGCGGAGTGGGAGTGGCCGGCGGAGCCGCGCTTCCTGATGTGCACGCCGTTGTCGCACGCGGGCGCGGCGTTCTTCGTGCCGGTGGTGATCAAGGGCGGCACCCTGTTCGTCTCGGCGCGCTTCGACCCGGCGGAGGTGCTCCGCACCATCGAGGAGAAGCGGATCAACTCGCTGATGGTCGTGCCGACGATGCTCTACGCGCTGATGGACCACCCCGACTCGCGGACCCGCGACCTGTCCTCGCTCGAGACCGTCTACTACGGCGCCTCGGCGATCAACCCGGTCCGGCTCAAGGAGGCGATCGAGCGGTTCGGGCCGATCTTCGCCCAGTACTACGGCCAGTCCGAGGCGCCGATGGTCATCTCCTACTTCCCGAAGGGCGAGCACGTCGACGCCTCCGGTACGCCGATCGAGGGTCGCCTGACGTCGTGCGGCCGCCCGTCGGCGTACCTCCGGACCGCGCTGCTGGGCGCCGACGGTGAGCCGGTGGCCCCGGGGGAGCCGGGGGAGATCTGCGTGGCCGGTCCGCTGCTGTCCGCGGGCTACTGGAACCTGCCCGAGGCCACGGCGGAGACGTTCCGCGACGACGGCTGGATGCACACCGGCGACGTCGCCCGCGAGGACGAGGACGGCTTCTGGTACATCGTCGACCGCACCAAGGACATGATCGTCACCGGCGGCTTCAACGTCTTCCCGCGCGAGGTCGAGGACGTCGTGGCCGAGCATCCCGCCGTCGCGCAGGTCGGTGTCATCGGCACGCCGCACGAGAAGTTCGGCGAGGCCGTGACCGCCGTCGTGGTCCTCCGCGAGGGCGCGACGCTGACCGATGACGTCATCGCGGAGATCAAGGCGATGGTCAAGGAGCGCAAGGGGTCGGTGCAGGTCCCGAAAGACATCATCGCCGTCGACGCGCTGCCGCTGACCGGGCTCGGCAAGCCGGACAAGAAGGCGCTGCGAGCTCGGTTCTGGAGCGGGGAGCGCTCGGTCGGGTAGGCGTGGCCAAGCACCCGCCGGCTACCGCCCCTGGAACTCCGGCTTCCGCTTCTCCAGGAACGCCCGCGGACCCTCCTTGGCGTCGGCCGAGGAGAAGACCGCGGCGCCGACGCGCGCGTCGTCCTTCCAGCAGTCCTCCTCGTGCTTGCCCTCGGAGTCGCGCATCGTCTTGAGGATGGCCTGGACGGCGAGGGGGCCGTTGGCGGCGACCATGTCGGCGAGCTCGTGCGCCTTGGCCAGCGCCTCGCCGTCCGGTACGACGTGGCCGATCAGGCCGAGCTCCTTCGCCTCCTGGGCCCCGAGCGTGCGGCCGGTCAGCAGCAGCTCGGCGGCCACCGTGTACGGGATCTGCCGGGGGAGCCGGACGGCCGAGCCGCCCATCGGGTAGAGCGACCAGCGGGCCTCGGCGACGCCGAACTTCGCGGACTCGCCGGCGACCCGGATGTCGGTGCCCTGGAGGATCTCGGTCCCTCCGGCGATCGCGGGGCCCTCGACAGCGGCGATCAGCGGCTTGGTGAGGCGGAAGCCCTTGAGCAGCCCCTTGATCACCGACGGGTCGAACGCGCCGGACTCGAAGGCGTCCGAGGGGGGCGCCTCGTCGGCCTTCTTCAGGTCCATGCCCGCGCAGAAGTAGCCGCCGGCGCCGGTCAGGATGCACACCCGGATCTCCGGATCGGAGTTCACCCGGTCCCAGGCCGACTCCATGATGCGCAGCATCTCCGAGGACAGCGCGTTGCGGCGCTCGGGACGGTTCATCGTGACGACCAGCTTGTGGCCGTCCTGCTCGACGAGGCAATCGGTCATGGGTGTCACGCTAGCGAAAAACTGGAACGTGTTCTAGTCTCGGAGGTGTGGCCCTGAACATCGCCGATCTCTTCGAGCACGCCGTCGACGCCGTTCCCGAGAAGCCCGCCGTGCAGGTGGGCGACCGCGTCATCACCTTCGCCGAGCTCGAGTCCGAGTCCAACAAGCTCGCCCACTTCCTCGCCTCACGGGGCATCGGGAAGGGCGACCACGTCGGGCTCTACGCCAAGAACAGCATCGAGCACGTGATCGCCCTGCTCGCGGTCCTCAAGGTGCGCGCGGTGGCGATCAACGTCAACTACCGGTACGTCGCCGGCGAGCTGGAGTACCTCTTCGACAACGCCGACCTCGTGGGGCTGGTGCACGACCGCGTCTACGCGCCCCTGGTCGCCGAGGTGGCGCCGAGGATCCCCGGGCTGGACACCATCATCGCCGTACCGAACCCGCTGGAGCCCGACGACGCCTCCGACATCGGCTCCTACGGCGGAGTGCTGCTCGAGGACGCCCTCGCCGGCCAGTCCGACGCCCGCGACTTCGGCGCGCGCAGTCCCGACGACATCCACATCATCTACACCGGCGGCACCACCGGCTTCCCCAAGGGCGTCATGTGGCGCCACGAGGACTTCTGGCGGGTGCTCGGCGGCGGCATCGACTTCATGACCGGCGACCTCCTCGACGAGTACGACCAGTCCAAGAAGGCCCTCCAGGACAGCCTGATCACGCTCCCGCTCAGCCCGCTGATGCACGGCGGCGCGCAGGCCAGCCTGCTGATGCACCTGTTCGCGGGCCAGGTCACCATCCTGGAGCCGAAGTTCGACCCGGTGCGCACCTGGGAGCTGGTCGACAAGCACGGCATCCAGATGCTGTTCATGACCGGCGACGCGATGGCGGTGCCGCTCATCGACGCCTACGAGGCGGGCGGCTTCGACGGCCAGACCCTGTTCGCGATCGCGAGCAGCGCGGCGATCTTCTCCAAGTCGGTCAAGGAGCGCTGGATGAAGGCGTTCCCCAACGCCGTCTTCACCGACTCGGTGGGCTCCTCGGAGACCGGCTTCCAGGGCACCGGGCTGCAGGACGCGAGCGCGCTGTCGACCGACGGTCCGGTGGTCTCGATCCCGAGGACCACGGTGATCATCGACGACGACAACCGGATCCTCGACCCCGCCACCGACATCGGCAAGGTCGGCCGCACCGCCCGCTCGGGCAACGTCCCGGTCGGCTACTACAAGGACCCCGAGAAGTCGGCGAAGACCTTCATCGAGATCGACGGCGTGCGCTACGCGATCCCCGGCGACAACGCCCGGATCGAGGAGGGCAACCGGCTCACCCTGCTCGGCCGGGGCTCGAACTGCATCAACACCGGCGGCGAGAAGGTCTACCCCGAGGAGGTCGAGCAGGCGATCAAGGCCCACCCCGGTGTGTACGACGCGCTCGTGGTCGGCCTGCCCGACGACAAGTACGGCCAGAGCGTGGCTGCCGTCGTCCAGCCCCGTGAGGGAGCGACCGTCGAGCTGGGCGGGCTGCGGGACTTCCTGCGCGCCCACCTGTCGGGCTACAAGCTCCCACGGTCGCTGACGATCGTGGAGGAGATCCCGCGCAACGCCACCGGCAAGGCGCAGTACCCGCGGGCCAAGGAGCTCGCGCTGACCGACCGGACCAAGCTGGGAGAGAACGACTGATGCGCACCGACCTGTGCGATGTCTTCGGCATCGAGTACCCGATCTTCGCCTTCACCCCCTCCGAGCACGTCGCGGCCGCGGTGTCGCGCGCGGGCGGGCTGGGCGTCCTCGGCTGCGTCCGGTTCAACGACCCCGACGAGCTCGACCGGACCCTGACCTGGATGGACGAGAACACCGACGGCAAGCCGTACGGCGTCGATGTGGTCATGCCGATGAAGGTGCCCACCGAGGGCACCTCGACCGACCTGTCGGCGTACATCCCGGAGGACGCGAGGAAGTGGGTCGACGAGACCCTGCTCAAGCTCGGGGTGCCGCCGCTGCCGGAGGGCGAGGGTCGCGAGGGCGTCCTCGGCTGGCTGCACTCGATGGCGCGCTCGCACGTCGACGTCGCGCTGCAGCACCGCCCGGTGCTCATCGCCAACGCCCTCGGCACCCCGCCGACCGACGTGATCAAGGAGTGTCAGGCGGCCGGCCTGAAGGTCGCGGCCCTGGCCGGCGCCCCCAAGCACGCGCAGAGCCATGTCGCCAACGGCGTCGACATCATCATCGCCCAGGGCTACGAGGCCGGCGGCCACACCGGTGAGATCGCCTCGATGGTCCTCACCCCCGACATCGTCGACGCGGTCGGCCCGGACGTGCCGGTGCTCGGTGCGGGCGGCATCGGCTCCGGCCGGCAGATCGCCGCGTCGCTGGCGCTCGGCGCCGCGGGCGTCTGGACGGGCTCGATCTGGCTAGGCACCGAGGAGTACCGCAACCTCGCCTCCAACCAGGGCTGGGAGACCGCGTTCCTGCGCGCCACGTCCTCCGACACCGTCCGGACCCGCATCTACACCGGCAAGCCGGCCCGCCTGCTCAAGACCAAGTGGACCGAGGCCTGGAACGAGGAGGGCGCGCCCGCTCCGCTGCCGATGCCGCTGCAGAACCTCCTCGTCGCCGATGCCCACAACCGGATCAACGCCTCCGGCGACCCCGACGTCATCTCCATGCCGGTCGGCCAGATCGTCGGCCGGATGAACGAGGTCCGCCCGGTGGCCGAGGTCGTCGCCGACCTGGTCGCGGAGTTCCAGGCCACCGTCAAGCGGCTCGACGACATCGCGGGCTAGCTAGGCGAGCCGGGTGATCTGGACGTCGACGAACATCTGCGACGTCCCGGCACCGGTGTAGATGCCGCTGAGCGGGCGGACGTCGGAGTAGTCGCGACCGGTCGCGACCATGACGTGCCGCTCGCCGGGCGGCTCGTCGTTGGTCGGGTCGTACGCATGCCAGGCACCGTCCCACCACTCCACCCACGAGTGCGACTCGCCGTGGGCAGGCTCGCCGACGACCGGGTCGAGCACCGGGAGGACGTAGCCCGAGACGTACCGGGCCGGCAGCCCGACCTCCCGCAGCGCTCCGACGACGAGGTGGGCGATGTCCTGGCACACGCCGGAGCGTTGCTCCCAGGCCGACGCCGCCTCCGCATGCACGTCGGTGGAGCCGGGGACGTACTCGACCTCGGCCTTGACGAGCCGGCAGACGGCGAGCGCGACCTCGGACGGCGTCGCGCCCCCGTCGACCAGCGCGCGGGTCTGCGCGGCGAGGTCGGCCGGGGGCCGCACCCGGTCGGTGACCGTCAGGGACTCGGTCACCTCGTCGGGCAGGGGTCCGTCGACGAGCTCGGCCCACGACAGCCCGGACGGTGCCGGGGCCTCGTCGCGCGGGGCCTCGGTCCGCACCAGGCAGGTCGCCGTGACCGTGAGCTCGCGGTGCGGAGCGAGCACCTCGAACGCGGTCACCATGGAGCCCCAGTAGTCCCGGTAGGTCTGCGTCCACGGATGGGGCGAGACATCCACCTTGGTGTGGCTGACGGTCTGCCGGGCGGAGGTCTGCGGGGTCATCCGGGCCTCGTTGTACGACGCACTCACCTCGGCGTCGTACGAGAAGCCGGTGACGTGCACGATCTTCAGCTGCATGGGGTGCTCCTCATCGCGTGCCGTGCCATTCCAGCGCCTCCGAGCCGGAGAAGAAGTGCCGGGTGATCGCGTCGGTGGCCTGCGCGCACGCGAGCTGGAACTGGTCCATCGCGAGGGGCAGGTCGGTGAGCAGGTCGCTGATGGTCCGGTACTCCAGCTCGGAGCGTGCGCGCCCGAGCACGCGTCGCGCGTCGGTCTCCGAGCCGTCGCGGTGCGTGACGATCTCGAGGTTCGCCAGGCAGCGCTCGGCGCGGTCGATCGCGTAGGACACCGAGCCGGGGAACAGCTTGTCCAGCAGCAGGAACTCCACGACCTCGCGGTCGGTCTCCAGCCCGCGGCGCGACCGCAGGAACGCCTCGTGCGCGCCGCACGCCCGCAGCGTCGTGGTCCACGCGTGGCCGGGGGACAGCGCGGCGCTCGCGATCAGCCGGGCGGTCATGTCCGCACGCTCGATGGACTTGCCGAGCATCAGGAACTGCCAGCCCTCGTCGCGGGTCATCGTCGCGTCGGCCGTCCCGCTGATCAGCGCGGCCTGGTCCCGCACCCATCGCAGCCCGCGCGAGGTCTGCATGGCGCTGAACGAGCCGGAGGCGACCGTCCGGTACGTCGTGTTGATGGTGACCCACAGCGGCTCGGACAGGGTCTCGCGCGCCCGCCGAGCGCTCTCCCGCGCGCCGAGCAGGCTCGCGGCGATCGACTCCGAGGACGAGGGGTCGTGGGCCAGCAGGTCGATCAGCCGCGCCACCGTCAGGTCACCGGGCGGGGCCTCGACGCCCATGATCGACAGCACCGCGCCGCACGTGGTGGGCACGCTGACGCCCGGGTCCTCCAGCATCAGCTGCGTCTGCACGTCGAGGATGCGCGCGGTGTCGTCGGCGCGCTCGACGTACCTCCCGATCCAGAACAGCGACTCCGCGATCCGACTCAGCACGTCACGCCTCCTGGATCTGCTCGTGGCCCGGGTCGGCGAGGACCCAGGTGTCCTTGGACCCGCCGCCGCGCGACGAGTTGACGATGAGCTCGCCCTCCGGCAGCGCGACCCGGGTCAGGCCGCCCGGGAGGACCCACACCTTCTCCCCGTCGTTGACCGCGAACGGGCGGAGGTCGACGTGCCGCGGGCGCATCGCGCCGTCGGCGTACGTCGGGACCGTCGACAGGCCCACGACCGGCTGCGCGATCCAGGCGCGGGGCTGGCGCAGGATCTTCGCGCGCAGCTCGTCGAGCTCGGCCGCCGTGGCCGCGGGCCCGATCACGATGCCCTTCCCGCCCGACCCGTCGACCGGCTTGAGCACGAGCTCGTCGAGCCGGTCCAGCACCTCCTCGCGCGCCTCCGCATCGCCCATCCGCCAGGTGTCGACGTTGGGGAGCAGCGGCTCCTCGCGCAGGTAGTAGCGGATCAGGTCCGGGACGTAGGTGTAGATCAGCTTGTCGTCGGCGATGCCGTTGCCGATCGCGTTCGCGAGGGTGACGTTGCCGCCGCGGGCCGCGTTCACCAGTCCGGCGCAGCCGAGCATCGAGTCCGCGCGGAACTGCACCGGGTCCAGGAACTCGTCGTCCACCCGGCGGTAGATCACGTGGACCGGCTGCAGGCCGCGGGTGCTGCGCATGAGCACCCGTCCCTGGCGGCACTCGAGGTCGCGACCCTCGACGAGCTCGACGCCCATCGTGCGCGCCAGCAGCGCGTGCTCAAAGTAGGCGCTGTTGTAGACGCCGGGGGTGAGGACGACGACCGTCGGGTCGCTGACGCCGGCCGGCGCCGCCGCACGCAGGGCTGCGAGCAGGCGCTTGGGGTAGTCGGCCACGGGGCGGATCCGGTGCGCGGACATCGCCTCGGGCAGCACCGACCCGATCGCGCGCCGGTTGGTCATCACGTAGGACACACCGGACGGCACCCGGACGTTGTCCTCGAGCACCCGGAACCGGCCGTCCTCGTCACGGATCAGGTCGATGCCGGCGACGTGGCAGCGCACGCCGTTCGCCGGGTCGATCCCGGCCGCCTCGCGGTGGAAGGCGCCCGAGGAGATGACGATGCTGCGCGGCACGACGCCGTCGGCGAAGACCTGGCCGGCGCCGTACGCATCGACGAGGAAGGCCTCGAGCGCCCGGACCCGCTGCTGGACGCCCGCGTCGATCGTCGACCACGCGTCGGCGCTGATGATGCGCGGCAGGATGTCGATCGGGAACGCGCGCTCCTCGCCGCCGATGTCGAAGGTGACGCCCTGGTCGAGGTACGACGACGCGAGGGTGTCGATGCGTGCCCGCAGGTCGTTGCGGTCGAGCGCGTCGAGGGAGGTGCGCAGCGTCCGGTACTCGTCGCGGACGGCCGTCCCGTCGTACATCTCGTCGTACGCCGTCGCCCCGACCTTCGGCACCCACTCGACCTGCGCTTCCATGGCCGCACTCTAGGCACAGGTCGTGACGGGATGGTTTCGCGCACGTATCGCTGGCGGCGTGTCACTACATTGGCGACATGACGCGCAACGTGCTGATCGCTGGAGCCGGCCCGGGTGTGAGCGGCTCGCTCGCCCGCCTGTACGCCGCCGAGGGCGCCTCCCTCGCCCTCATCGGTGCCGACGCGGGGGTCCTCGAGACCCTCGCCGAGCAGGTGGTGGAGGCCGGCGGTCGCGCGACCACGGCGCTGATCGACCTGACCGACGAGGCGGCGACCCGCGCCGGCGTCACGTCCCTCGCCGAGGAGCTCGGCTCGGTCGACGTGGCGCACTTCAACCCGTCGGCGTACACCGAGAAGGGCCCGCTCGACCTGACGGTCGACGAACTGCTCGCCGACGTACGTCTCGGGGTGGGGGCGCTGCTGCCGTTCGTGCAGGCCGCCCGCCCGTTCATGTCCGCCGGCGCGCGGATCACGGTCACCGGCAGCATGGCCGCCGACAAGCCGTGGTTCGGCGCCTGCTCGCTCGGCGTGCAGAAGGCCGGCATCCAGAACCTGGTGCGCAGCCTCGACGGGGCGCTGAAGGACGACGGCATCCGCGCGGTGTCGGTGACGGTGCGCGGGCTGTTGAAGAAGGAGGGCCCCTTCGCCCCCGACAACGTGGCCGCCGCGCTGCGGGCGGCGATCGACCAGCCCGTGGACGCCTGGCAGGCCGAGATCGCGTACACGGGCTGAGCCGTGCGCTGGAAGCTCGGTCGCCCCGACATCTCGGCGTACGCCGATCGCTTCGACGTGCCCGCCGCGGGAGACGGGCTCGGCGTGACGTTCCTGGGTGTCGCCACGCTGCTGTTCGACGACGGGGAGTCGGCGCTGATGACCGACGCGTTCTTCTCGCGACCTCCGCTGCCGTGGGTGCTGCTCGGGAGGATCGCGCCGGACGAGGAGCGGATCAGCGGCTGCCTGGCGCGGGCGGGCGTCCAGGAGCTGGAGGCCGTCGTCCCGGTCCACGCCCACTACGACCACGCCCTCGACTCGGCGGTGGTCGCCGAGCGGACGGGCGGCGTCCTCGTCGGAGGTACGTCGGCGGCCAACGTCGGTCGCGGGGCCGGGCTGGCCGAGGACCGGATCGTGGTGGCGACGCCGGGCACGCCGATGACGTACGGCGCCTACACGCTGACCCTGGTCGAGTCGCACCACTGCCCGCCGGACCGCTTCCCGGGCACGATCGACGCGCCCGTCGTACCCCCGGTCCGCACGGCGGCGTACCGCTGCGGCGAGGCGTGGTCGATCCTCGTGGCCCACGCGTCCGGGCGGACCGTCCTGGTGCAGGGGAGCGCCGGCTTCGTGCCGGGTGCGCTCTCCGGCATGGCCGCCGACGTGGTCTACCTCGGCGTCGGGCAGCTCGGCGTACAGGACGAGGACTACCTGCGCACCTACTGGGCCGAGACCGTCGAGACCGTGGGCGCGCGCCGGGTCGTGCTGATCCACTGGGACGACTTCTTCCGGCCGCTCGACCAGCCCCTGCGTGCCGTGCCGTACGCCGGCGACGACCTGGACGTCACGATGCGGGTGCTCGGCGGGCTCGCGGAGGCGCAGGGCGTGGCGCTGCACCTGCCGACCGTGTGGCGGCGCGAGGATCCCTGGGCCGGCCTGGCCTGATCAGCGGGTCCAGGTCGACCCGAGCTCGGGGTCGAGGTCGCGCAGCTGCCGCTTGAGCACCTTGTTGGTCGCGGTCCGGGGCAGGTCCTCGAGGAGGCGTACGACGCGCGGCCAGGCCTTCGGGGACAGGTCGGGCTGCTCGCCGAGGAACGCCCACAGGTCGTCCGCGGTGAGCGGACCGCGGAGGACCAGCGCGCAGGCGACCAGGTCGCCGACGTGGTCGGGCAGGGCGTAGACCGCCGCCTCGCCGATCGCGGGATGGCGCAGCAGGATCCGCTCGATCGGCGCGGTGGCCATGTTCTCGCCGTCGACGCGGAGCCAGTCGCCGGAGCGCCCGGCGAAGTGGATCCAGCCGTCGGCGTCGCGGTAGGCCAGGTCGCCCGACCAGTACATCCCGCCCCGCATCCGCTCCGCCTCGGCGTCGGGGTCGTTGTAATAGCCGGCGAAGGCTCCGGCGCCGGTCGTGTTGACCAGCTCGCCGATCTCGCCGTCGGCCGTCTCCTCGCCGGTCTCCGGGTCGAGCACCTTGACGCCCTCGAGCGGCCTGCCCAGGGCACCGGCCGGCATGCCGGGCTGCCGCTGCACGATGACGGCGTTCTCGGTGGAGGAGTAGGAGTCGACGACCGTGCAGCCGAACCGCTGCGCGAACTCCGCGATGTCGCCCTCGTTGGCCTCGTTGCCGAACACGATCCGGAGCGGGTTGTCCGCGTCGTCGGGCCGCTCCGGGGTCGCCAGGATGTAGGTCAGCGGCTTCCCCACGTAGTTCGCGTACGTCGCCCCGAAGTCGCGGACGTCGGGCAGGAACCCGCTCGCCGAGAACGGCGCCACCGCGAACGCCGCGCCCGTCGTGAGGGCCGGCGCCCAGCCGGCCATCACCGCGTTGGAGTGGAACATCGGCATCGACAGGTAGTGCACGTCGTCGGCGCTCAGCCCGAGGCGTCCGACCAGGTGCGTGCCCGGGCCGGTGACCTTCTCGTGGGTGACCCGCACCGCCTTCGGCGTACCGCTGGTGCCGCTGGTGAAGATCAGCATGAACAGCGAGTCCGCCGACACGACCCCACGCGAGTTCAGGCTTGTGGTCAGCCCAATCCCTGGTTTCGGTCGACCAGAGATGGCAACTCGGCTGAGGTCGGGGGAGTCGACGACGAGCTGGCAGTCGGCCTTGGCGATGTCGGCGTCGAGAGCCGCGCCCCGGCGGGTCGGGTTGAGGCCGACGAGCACGTGCCCGCCGAGGCCGGCGGCCGCGAGGTGCAGCGCGAAGGCAGGGCCGTTGGGCAGGAGCACGCCGATGTGCGGCGGGAGACCGGGGTCCAGCCGTGACTCGAGATCGGTGGCGAGGTGGGCCGCCGCGCCGACGTACTCACGCCAGGAGAGGGTGCGGACCGAGCCCTCCTCCCGCCAGAGCAGCGCCGGGCGGTCGTCGTCCGCGCGGGCGAGGAGGAGGTCGCGGACCGTCATGCCGCGAAGGTGCGGCCGATCCTCAGCGCCTGCTCGGTGGCACCGCCGAACAGGAACTCGAAGCGCTTCGGCGCGGTGAAGTAGCGGTGCGCCTCGCCGTCCAGGTCGATGCCGACGCCACCGTGGACGTGCGCGGTGGTGTGCGCCAGTCGGTGGCCGGCGTCGGCCGCCCAGAGCTTGGCCACAGCGACCTCGGTCGCCGCGGGCAGCCCCTCGGACAGCCGCCAGACCGCCTGCCACAGCGTGAGCCGCTGCGCCAGCACATCGATGAACCCGTCGGCCAGCCGCTGCGAGACGGCCTGGAAGGTGCCGATCGGGCGGCCGAACTGCTCGCGGGTCTTGGCGTACTCGGCCGTCAGCCGCAGCGCGCCCTCGGTCACCCCGAGCTGCTCGGCAGCGGAGAGCGCCACCAGCAGCTCGCCGAAGCGCGTGGCGTCCCCGACCGGCTCGCCGGCCGCGCCGTCGAAGGTGATCAGGGCCGCACGGTCGCCGTCGCTGGTCCGCTGCGCCTCACGCTGTACGCCGGGACCCGCCGGGTCGACCAGGTAGACCGCCGGGCCGTCGGGGCCGGTCGCAGTGACCAGCAGCGCGTCGGCCGACATCCCCGCCCGCACCACGGTCTTGGTGCCGGTGAGCCGGCCGTCAGCATCGGCCGTCACCGCCGGTTCGGCCGGCAGGTGCGCGCGCTCCTCGGCGACCGCGGCCGCGTAGAGGCCGGCGTCGGCCGGGCGTCCGGCCTGCGTCAGCAGCGCCAGGCAGGCGACGTGCGTGGCGAGCGGCACGGGGGCGACGTACCGGCCCACCTCGACGAGCACCCGCGCCGTGGTGATCAGGTCCAGGTCGGCCCAGTCGAAGGCGTCGCCGAGCGTCGCCCACAGCTCACGGTCGAAGCGGTCGCCCGCGGCCTCGACGGCCTTGAGCCGCTCGTTGGTCGTCTTGTCCTTGAGGATGGACGCCGCCAGCTCGGCGGCCTCGTCCTGCTCGGGGGTGAAGATGAAGTCCACGGTGTCTCCTCGCGGCTATCGCTTGGCGGCGGGCAGGCCGAGGCCGACGTACCCGATGATGTCGCGCTGGATCTCGTTGGTGCCGCCGCCGAAGGTCATCACCAGCGACGAGCGGTGCATCCGCTCGAGGCGCCCGGCGAGGACGGCTCCGGGGGAGTCGGCGGTGACTCCGGCGTGCGGGCCGACGATCTCCATCAGCGAGCGGTAGACCTCGGTGGCCAGCTCCGAGCCGTAGATCTTGGTGGCCGACGCCTCGGCGGGGGAGAGCGCGACACCGTGGTCCGCGTCGGCGGCGAGCTTCCAGTTGATGAGCGAGAGCGCCTCGACGCGGGCGTGCGCCCGGCCGAGCGCGATCTGCACCCATTCCCTCTCGATCTCGCCGGTCTCGCGCGCCCACGCCTTGACCAGGCCGAGCGAGTGCACCAGGGGGGCCGCGGAGGTGAGCGCGACCCGCTCGTGGTTGAGCTGGTTGGTCATCAGCGCCCAGCCGCCGCCACGCTCGGAGACGAGGTTCGAGGCCGGGACGCGCACGCCGGAGTAGTACGTCGCCGACGTACCGACCCCGGCCACGGTGTGCACCGGGGTGTACGACACGCCCGGAGCGTCGGCCGGGACCAGGATCATCGACAGGCCCTTGTGTCGCGGCGCCTCCTCAGTCCGGCAGGCCAGCCAGATCCAGTCGGCGTACTGGATGAGCGAGGTCCACATCTTCTGACCGTTGATCACCCACTCGCCCGCGGCCTCGTCGAGCACGGCCTTGGTCTGCAGCGACGCGAGGTCGGTGCCGGAGCCGGGCTCGGAGTAGCCGATGGAGAAGTGCAGGTCGCCGGCCAGGATCCGGGGCAGGAAGTACTCCTTCTGCTCCTCGGTGCCGAACCGCATGATCGTCGGACCGACCGTGTTGAGCGTCAGGTACGGGATCGGTACGCCGGCCACGGCCGCCGCGTCGGTGAAGATCAGCTGCTCCACCATCGAGCGGGCCTGGCCGCCGAACTCCTTGGGCCAGCCGATGCCCAGCCAGCCGTCGGAGCCGATCTGGCGGATGACGCTCTTGTAGACGCCGGCCTCCCCGAACTCGCCGGTCGCGGACGCCAGTCCGGCCCGGATCTCGGGGGTCACGAGCTGGGCGAAGTAGTCGCGCAGCTCCTCTTGGAGGGCCTTCTGCTGAGGCTCGAGATCGAGGTGCACGTTGTAAGACTAGCGCCAAAACTGTAACGTGTTCTACATGAGTGACACCCGAATGCTGGACCAGGGGACCACGCCGATCCGCTTCGCGCGCGGCTGGCACTGCCTCGGTCTCGCCAGCGACTTCGCGGACGGCAGGCCGCACGCGATCCACGGCTTCGGCACCAAGCTCGTGGTGTGGGCGGACAGCAAGGGCGAGCTCAACGTGCTCGACGGCTACTGCCGGCACATGGGCGGTGACCTCACCCAGGGCGAGGTCAAGGGGGACAACGTCGCCTGCCCGTTCCACGACTGGCGCTGGGGCGGCGACGGCAAGTGCAAGGAGATCCCGTACGCCCGACGGGTGCCGCTGCGCGCCCGCACGCACCGCTACGAGACCGCGGTCGTCAACGGCCAGCTGATGATCTGGAACGACCCCGAGGGCTCGGCCGCCGACCGCGACATCCTGCCGCCGGAGCTGCCCGAGGTGCTGACCGACAAGTACACGCCGTGGTCGTGGCACACCAAGGAGATCAACGGCTCACACTGCCGCGAGCTGATCGACAACGTCGCGGACATGGCGCACTTCTACTACGTGCACTTCGCGTTCCCGACCAGCTTCCGCAACATCTTCGAGGGCCACACCGCGACCCAGTTCATGGAGTCGAAGGGTCGCCCGGACACGATGGGCGGTGGGTACGGCGACGAGAACTCGACGCTCAAGTCGATCGCCACGTACTACGGACCGTCGTACATGATCAACTGGCTCACGGTCGACTACAAGGGCTTCATCACCGAGGTCATCCTCATCAACTGCCACATCCCGACCGGCCCGGACTCCTTCCTGCTCCAGTACGGCATCACCGTGCAGAAGCCCGAGGGGCTCGACGAGAAGACCTGCGCCTACATCGCCGAGCGCTACACCGAGTCCTTCGGCGACGGCTTCCTGCAGGACGTCGCGATCTGGGAGAACAAGGTCGCCGTGCAGAACCCGCTGCTGTGCGAGGAGGACGGTCCCGTCTACCAGTTGCGCCGCTGGTACGAGCAGTTCTACGTCGACGTCGCCGACATCAAGCCGGAGATGACCGACCGCTTCGAGTTCGAGGTCGACACCACCCGTGCCAACGAGTACTGGCACGCCGAGGTGGCCGAGAACCTGGCGAGGCGCGACCGGGCCGAAGCGCCTGCCGAGGCCTAGCGGGATCCCGATGGCCTCCTTCGAGCCCCGCGACCTCGCGACCCTGGCGGAGCAGAGGCGCTACACGAGCGAGGGTCTGGCGGAGATGGGCTGCGACGCGTGTGCCGCCCGGGTCCTCGTGCGCAAGAACAGCGAGCAGCACACCGCCATCCAGTGGACTTTACAATCGCTTGCTTCGTGTAAAGTGTTCGCCGAGCGGGACCTGTCCCGCGGGCGGCCGGACGTGCACCGGTCCTGCCCGAACCTGATGGCCAGCATCGACGCCGCCGTTCGCGATGGCGAGCTCACCGTCGGCGTGGCCGACGGCTACTGAGAGGAACCAGGTAACGCAGGTGGACATCGAGTCCTTCGTGCTGGACGTCGTGGGAGTGGTCGAGGAGACCGCCGACGCGATGTCCATCAGCTTCGCCGTGCCCGCGGGCGCGGAGGAGAAGTTCGCCTACCGGCCGGGCCAGTTCCTGACCCTCGCCGTCCCGTCGGACCAGACCGGGATCGCGGCCCGTTGCTACTCGCTGTCCAGCAGCCCGCACGACGGCGGCCCGCTGACGGTGACCGTGAAGCGCACCGCCGACGGCTACGCCTCGAACTGGATCTGCGACAACCTCGACGTCGGCGCCACCATGCGGGTCCTGCCGCCGTCCGGCATCTTCACGCCCGCCTCGCTCGACGAGGACCTGCTGCTGTTCGGCGGCGGCTCGGGGGTGACCCCGGTGATGTCGATCATCCGCACCGCACTCGCCGAGGGCACCGGGCGGATCGTGCTGTTCTACGCCAACCGCGACGAGCGCTCGGTGATCTTCGCCGAGGAGCTGCGCGAGCTGGCCGCGGCGAACCCCGACCGGCTGCAGGTCACGCACTGGCTGGAGTCGGTGCAGGGCATCCCGACCCTCGAGCAGATCCGCGCGTTCGTGGCGCCGTACCTGACCTACGACGTGTTCGCCTGCGGGCCGGCGCCGTTCATGAAGGCCGTCATGGACGTGACCAAGGAGGCGGGGCTGCCGCGCAGCCGGCGCCACCAGGAGAAGTTCGTGTCGCTGGGCGGGAACCCGTTCGGCGACATCGAGGAGGTGCGTCGCGCCGAGTCGGAGATCGACGACGCCGACAGCCTCGACGGCGAGGCCGCGGACGCTCCCGAGGAGCCCGAGGGTCCCGTCGGACCGGTCAAGGTCGAGGTCGAGCTGGACGGCGAGGAGTTCGCGTACGACGACTGGGACCCCCGCACCAAGCTCCTCGACTTCCTGGAGGGCAAGGGCGTGAAGGCCCCGTTCTCGTGCCGCGCGGGCGAGTGCTCGGCGTGTGCGGTGCGGCTCATCGAGGGCGACCTGCGGATGGACCACAACGACGTGCTCGACAAGGACGACCTCGAGGACGGCATCCGGCTGGGCTGCCAGGCCCACCCGCTGACCGACACCGTGAAGGTCAGCTACAACTGACCCCCACGGTGCCGGCCGGCCTGATCAGCCGGTGATCAGCTGGTGGTGAGGGCGGTGTCGTCCACCACGAAGCTGGTCTGCAGCGAGGAGTCCTCGCTCATCGAGAACTTCAGGGTCACCGACGAGCCGACGTAGGACGACAGGTCGATGGTCTTCTGCACCCAGGTGCTGTTGGCGTCGAGGTTGGAGTACGACGCCAGCGTGGTCGTGGTGCCGCCGCTGGTCACCTGCACCTTGGCCGTGTCGTACTTGGTCGTGGTCGTCGTCTCCGAGGTGTCGACCCGGATCCAGTAGGTCAGCGTCGCGTGGGCGGCGCTGGACGGGATCGTGACCGTCTGCGACTCGTTCTCGGAGGCGGTGGTGCCGTTGCCGCCGAGCCACATCTTCCAGGTGCCGCTGTGCGCGGGCCGGCCGGTGTCGTTGGTGATCGGGCCGCTGGTGCCGGTCCAGCTCACCGCGCCGGACTCGAAGCCCGGGTTGAGGAGCAGCTGGCTGCCGCCCCCGCCGCCGGTGCCGCTGACGGTCCAGGTGAACGAGGTCGAGCCGGTCGCACCGGTGGTGTCCTTCGCGGTGACGGTCACCGTCGAGGTGGCGGCCGTGGTCGGCGTACCGGAGATGAGGCCGGTGCTGGCGTTGATCGACTCGCCGGCCGGGAGGCCCGTCGCGGACCAGGTCAGCGTCTGGCCGGCCTGCGAGTCGGTGGCGGTCATCTGCAGGCTCTTGGCCGTGCCGACGGTGCCCGTCTGGTTGCCCGGGTTGGAGACCGTGACCGTGTTGGTGCCGGTGGTGCAGGTCGGGTCGGCGGTCTGCGCCGGGACGCTGACGGCGTTCCACGCCGCCTTGACCGTGTTGAACTCCGTGCAGCTGCCGGGGAAGAGGTTCTTCGCCGCGGTCAGCGTCCAGGTCCGGTACTTCAGGTACGACGCCGACGAGGTCTTCATCTGCATCGCGCCGTACATGATCTGCTCGGCCTTCTTGATGCCGAGGCCGGTGACCGAGGTGCTGTTGCAGGTCGGGCTGGTCGGCTGGCCGTTGGTCGGGCTGGTGCCCTCGGCGACCAGGTAGAACCAGTGGTTGCCCGGACCCGCGGCCGCGTGGACCTCCTCGGTCGGGGTCTGGGAGGAGTAGCAGTTGTCGTCGCCGGCCTTGGACGGGTCGTACATGTAGCGGATCGGGCCGCTGCCGACGAGGTTGACCTCCTCGCCCACGGTGAAGTCGGGGGTGTCGTAGCCGGCCGGCTCGTTGGCGTACCACTCGGTCGCCGCGCCGAACGTGTCCGCCACGAACTCCTGCGTCCCGTTGCCGGAGATGCCGCCGGGGGTGTGGTCGTCGACGCCGTGGCCCTGCTCGTGGCCGAGCACGTCCAGGGTCGGGATCCAGTCGCCGGCCTGGTTGTGGCCGATCTGCACCTGGGTGCCGTCGTAGTAGGCGTTGACGTCGTTCAGGCCGATCCGGATCGGCCAGCCGTGGCCGGCGCCGTCGAGGCCGTTGCGGCCGTCCCAGTCCGCGAGCATCGCGTTCTCGGTCTTCTCGATGAACAGCGCGTCGACGCAGCCGGTCTCCTTGTTGGAGGCCACGCCGTTGCCCCAGCTGTCGTCGGCGCCCGTGAAGGTCTTGTTGGTGGACGCGTCCTGGCAGGTGATCGCGTTGCTCGGGTCGGTCATCGAGTAGGTGCTGCCCGACTGGGTGGTCGGGATGGTGAGCGGGTTCGGGCCGTCGTACGCGCCCGTGCCGGTGCCGTCCATGACGTGCTCGACGGTGTGGATCACCTTGCCGGTGTGCGCGTCGACGTACACGGTCAGCCGGGAGGCCTCGCCGTTGCGGACCCCACGGACCGTGGTGGCCCAGGCGAGCTTGGAGGTGCGCTGCTGGACCACGACCAGCTGCGTACCCGGCTCGACCTGTGCCCGCGAGACCTGCCGTGCGGAGGTACGACGCGCCGCCGCGCTGGCGATCGACGGCGTGATCGAGGTGAGGCTGGTCGTGCGGCCCTGGGCGACGTTCACGCTGATGACCTGGCCGTGCGCGTCGGTCACGACGGTGAAGTCGCCGCCGACGACCGGGAGGCCGCGGTAGGTGCGCGTGTACGGGACGACCTGCATGCCGGCCGTGGTGGTGAGCACGCGGTGCGCGATCAGCCGCTCCCGGGCGTTCGCGTGGACCACGCCGGGACGGCTGCGGACGAGTCGCGCAGCGGTCGCGGCGGCCTTGGTCGGGTCGGGCCGGGTCGCCTGGTGACCGGCCGCGGCGTTCGCGTTGGCGAACACCGGGGTCGAGGCCAGGGCTGCCGTGACCAGAGCCGAGGTGACGGCTCCGGCAAGGACTTTTCTCATGGGTATCCTCATTGCGTCGATGACTCCGATCGGGAGTCGGCGATTGTGGCGTGGCTCGGCGCCAGGGAGACAGAACTTCCGGTCGCCGGCCGTTCCGCAGACTTTCGCTCCGCGTGATGACGCGTCAACGAGCAAGATCTTCAGTTTCCTGCAGTGCAGATTTCGGTGGATCCGGGGTGAGCGTCGTACCGGTGGGCGGGACGCGCCCGAGTTGGTTCGCGATGGCAACTAAGTTGGTGGTTCGTGAGCAAGCGGACCGACGTCGACAGCCCCCGCTACCGCTGGGTCGCGCTGTCGAACACCACGCTCGGGATCCTGATCAGCACCATCAACTCCTCGATCGTGCTCATCTCGCTGCCGGCGATCTTCAAGGGCATCCACGTCGATCCGCTCGGCGCGGGCAACGTCAGCTACCTGCTGTGGATGATCATGGGCTTCCTGGTCGTCTCGGCCGTGCTCGTGGTGATGCTGGGCCGGCTCGGCGACATGTTCGGTCGGGTGAAGATCTACAACCTCGGCTTCGTGGTGTTCACGATCGCCTCGATCCTGCTCTCCCTGGACCCGTTCCACGGCGGCGCCGGCGCGATGTGGCTGATCGTCGGCCGGGTCGTGCAGGGCGTCGGCGGATCGATGCTGTTCGCCAACTCGACGGCGATCCTCACCGACGCCTTCCCGGCCGAGCAGCGCGGCATGGCGCTCGGCATCAACAACGTCGCCGCGGTCGCCGGGTCGTTCCTGGGGCTGGTGATCGGCGGCGTGCTCTCGGAGATCGACTGGCGCCTGGTCTTCTGGGTGTCGGTGCCGATCGGAGTGCTGGGCACGATCTGGTCCTACCTGTCCCTCCACGAGACGGGCGTACGCCGCCGGGGCAGCCTCGACCTGCCCGGCAACCTGTCCTTCGCGGCCGGCCTGACCGCCATCCTCGTGGCGATCACCTACGGCATCCAGCCCTACGGATCGCACACGATGGGATGGACGAACCCGTGGGTGCTGGGCGGCCTGATCGGCGGGGTGCTGGTGCTCGGCCTGTTCTGCTGGATCGAGACCCGCGTCCCGGACCCGATGTTCGCGATGTCGCTCTTCCGGGTGCGGCCGTTCTGGGCGGGCAACCTGGCCGGGCTGCTGTCCTCGATCGCGCGCGGCGGGATGCAGTTCATGCTGATCATCTGGCTGCAGGGCATCTGGCTGCCGCTGCACGGCTACTCGTACGAGTCGACGCCGCTGTGGGCGGGCATCTACATGCTGCCGCTGACGGCCGGCTTCCTCGTGGCGGGCCCGATCTCCGGCGTACTGTCCGACCGGTTCGGTGCGCGGGGCTTCGCGACCGGCGGCATGGTCCTGGTCGCGCTGACCTTCGTGGGCTTCCTGCTGGTCCCGGTGGACTTCCCCTACTGGCTCTTCGCGCTGATCCTGCTCGTCAACGGCCTCGCCTCGGGGCTGTTCGCGGCGCCCAACGTGTCCGCGATCATGAACGCGGTGCCCGCCCACCAGCGCGGTGCGGCGTCGGGGATGCGCGGCACGTTCTTCAACGCGGGCTCGTCGCTGTCCATCGGCGTGTTCTTCTCGCTGATGATCGCGGGCCTGGCGGCCAAGCTGCCGACCACGCTCACGGGCGGGCTCGAGGCGCACGGCGTCGCGGCTCCCGCGGCCAGCGCCGCGGGGCAGCTGCCACCGGTCGCGTCGCTGTTCGCGTCGTTCCTCGGCTTCAACCCGATCGACACGATCCTCGCTCAGATCCGCTCCGCCGGGGTCTCGCTCGGCACACCGGACATGGGCACGCTCACCGGCAAGGAGTTCTTCCCGCAGCTGATGTCGGCGCCGTTCCACCACGGCCTCGTCGTGGTGTTCGCCTCGGCCGCGGCGATGTGCCTGCTCGCAGCAGCCGCGTCCTGGCTCGCCGGCGGGAAGTTCGTGCACGCCGAGGAGCCGGTGGTCGGGGAGGTCGCCGCGAACCAGGCGCTGCCCGAGGAGGACTGACTACACGTCCCTTCTGAGCAGCACGAGCAGTCCGATCGCGAGCGAGCCGACGGCGTACCCGGTCAGCACGGCGATGCCCATGCCGGTCGAGAGAGCGCCGGTCAGGGCGCCGAGGAGCTGGGAGATCAGCGACTCCGCGATCGACAGCGGCAGGTACTTCACGATGTGCGACTGCCACGATGCCGGCAGCGCCTGCGCGATCAGCGGCAGGACCAGCACGATCCCGAACAGGGTGGCGATCGCGCCGCCGGTGCTGCGCACGGCGAAGCCGAGGCCCAGCCCCATGACGCCGACCACCGTCAGGTAGAACGCCCCGCCGATCACCGCGCGGAGCGCCCCCGGGTGCCCGATCGAGACGCCGAGGTGCCAGGTGGACAGCACTGCCTGCCCGGCGAAGAACGCCACGAAGCAGAGCACCAGCGCCACCGTGAACGTCACCACGGCGAACACGGCGGTCTTCGCGAGCAAGACGGGGAAGCGCCGCGGGACGGCGGTCATCGTGGCGCGGATGGACCCCGTGGCGTACTCGCCCGTCACGAACAGGACGCCGACCACGCCGAAGGCGAGCTGGGCCGGCATCAGGCCGTGCAGCGAGAACGCGACAGGGTCGAAGCCGAGCTCGAACCCGTGCTGGTGGATGTCCCGGCCCCGCAGCCAGGCGATGAGGACGCCGAGGCCGTCGGCGACGAGCAGCGCCACGGCGTACGTGATCCAGGTCGATCGCAGGGAGCGGAACTTGACCCACTCGGCGCGCAGCACGCGGGTGAACGTGACCCGGGGGACGACGGTCGTGGAGGCCATCACGCGACCCCGACGTAGTCGACGGCGTCGCGGGTCAGCGACATGAACGCCTCCTCGAGCGTCGCCGCGTGAGGGGTGAGTACGCCGAGCGCGATCCCCGCATCCAGCGCGACCTGTCCGATCGCGGTGCTCGGCATGCCCGCCACCTCCAGCCCGCCGCCGCTGCGCCGGGACACGGTGACCCGGTCCGAGCCGAGGAGGGTCGCAAGGCGATCGTCGTCCGCGCTCTCGACGTGCACGCGGTCCTGCGCCGCGCGGCTGATGAGGTCGGCGACTGACGAGTCCGCGATCAGTCGGCCCTTGCCGACCACGATCAGGTGGTCCGCGGTGAGTGCCATCTCGCTCATCAGGTGGGAGGAGACGAAGACGGTCCGCCCCTCGGCGGCGAGCCGCTTGAGCAGGGTGCGCACCCAGAGCACGCCCTCCGGGTCCAGCCCGTTGACCGGCTCGTCGAGCAGCAGGGTGGCCGGATCGCCGAGGAGGGCCGAGGCGATGCCGAGGCGCTGCCCCATGCCGAGGGAGTAGCCGCCCGCGCGCTTCCTCGCGACCCCCTCGAGGCCGACGATGCCCAGGACCTCGTCGACCCGCGCCGTCGGGATGCCGTGGGTGGCCGCCAGGGCCAGCAGGTGGTTGCGGGCGCTGCGGCCGTCGTGCACGGCCTTGGCCTCCAGCAGGGCGCCCACCTCCTGCAGCGGCGCGACGTGGTCGCGGTAGCGCCTGCCGTTGACCATGGCGCGGCCGGCGCTGGGCGCGTCGAGGTCGAGGAGCAGCCGCATGGTCGTCGACTTGCCCGCGCCGTTGGGGCCGAGGAAGCCGGTGACCAGCCCCGGTCTCACGGTGAACGAGAGGTCGTCGACCGCCGTCTTGTCGCCGTAGGTCTTGGTCAGACCGAACGCCTCGATCACAGCCCACCTCCGCCGGGCCTCCGAGCGGCGGCCTCGGACCGAATCTATGCCCGCGCGCCAACCGGCCGCGCTATCTTGCGCGGGTGAGCGACCCGACGCCGGCATCAGCCATCGACCGCATCCGCGCAGCGTTCAAGACCGGCTCGGGCCGGCATCGGACCCTGCACGCCAAGGGCTCGTTCTACGCGGGCACCTTCGCCGCGAGCCCGCGGGCCGGCGAGCTCTGCCGGGCGCTGCACCTGTCGGGCGAGGCGGTCCCGGTGCTGGTGCGCTGGTCCAACGGCGGCGGCGACCCGTCGGTCCCCGACAAGGCGCCGGACGTGCGCGGGATGGCGGTGAAGTTCCAGCTGCCCGACGGCACCGCGACCGACCTGCTCGGGCAGACGGCCCCGCGCTTCGTCGTACGGACCCCGGAGGCGTTCATCGAGTTCGTCGAGGCGGCCCAGTCGCCGGCGAGGCTGCCGCTCTTCCTGCTCCGGCACCGCGACGCCGTCGGACCGCTGGTCGCCAATGCGAAGGCCAAGGCGATCGCCGCGCCCTCGTCGTACGCCGACCCCACGTACTACCCGGTCCACGCCTACCGCTGGCTCGCCGCGGACGGCTCCGCCGTGTGGGTGCGCTACGTGCTGCGGCCGACGTCGTCGCCGTTCGGCGGCAGCTTCAGCGGCCCCGACCGGCTCGGCGAGGAGATGGCCGCCCGCCTGGCGGCGGGCCCGGTGACCTTCGTCCTCGAGGTCTCCGTGGCGTCCGCCGGGGACGACCCGCACGACCCCATGTCGGTGTGGAAGCCCGCGGAGACCTTCGACGCCGGCACCCTCACCATCACCTCGGTCGCCCCGGACCCGGAGGCGGACGGGGGAGTCACGGTCTTCGACCCGACCCGGGTCGTGGACGGCATCGAGCTCTCCGACGACCCGATCCTGCGCTACCGGCCGCTGGCCTATTCGGAGTCGATCAACCGCCGCGCCTGAGGCGGGCCGTCACCAGCCCCGCTCGCGCCACTCCGGCAGACTCGCCCGCTCGTTGCCCAGGACGCCGTCGGACCCGTGGCCCGGGTAGAACCAGGTGTCGTCCGGGAACTGCCCGAAGATCTTGGCCTCGACGTCGTCGATGAGGATCGCGAAGGCCGCAGCGTCGCCGAAGGTCGCGCCGACGCCCCCGGGGAACAGGGAGTCGCCGGTGAACAGGTGCCAGGTGCCGCCCGAGTCGCGGTCGTCGTACGCGATGACGATGGAGCCCGGGGTGTGGCCGGTGATCCGCACGACCTCGAGCCGGCAGTCGCCGAGCATGATGTGGTCGCCGTCGCCGACGCGGCGGGTGACCTCCACGCCGGTCTGGTCGGTGATCGCGTCGGCGTCCGGCTCGCCCGCGATGACCCGGGCTCCGGTCGCCTCCACGACGGCGGCGAGCGCGCGGTGGTGGTCCCAGTGCTGGTGGGTGGTGACGACGGTGCCGAGGCCGCCGTCGCCGATGACCGCGAGGAGCCGCTCGGCGTCGTCGGCCGCGTCGATGAGCAGCTGCTCGCCGGTGGTCGTGCACCGCAGCAGGTAGGCGTTGTTCGCCATCTTCGGGTCGACCGCCACCTTGGTGATGGTCAGGTGCGCGAGCTCGCGCACGTCCTCCGGTCCGCCCGGCTTCACGTCGCCCGAGTAGGTCATCGCCATGCCCCCAGGGTAGGCAGCGGCCGAGTCGAGGTGAGGGCCGACCCGTCACCGCGGCCGAGCAGCCACCAGGCAAGGTCTCCGGCAAGCCCGGCCACGCCATGGCCGCCGCCGCCCACCAACACGGTCCGATCGAGGTCACGGGCGTGCAGGGTGAGCGAGACCTGGTCGCCGCGGTCCTCCGCCGTCTGCTCCAGGACGTACGCCGCGAACGCGGCCGGCCAGTCGCTCGGGGTGTACCCGAGCCCGAGGTCGGCCCGGTGGATCTCCACCTCGCGCCACCGTGCGCCGACCACCGTCGGTGCGTCCATCCACGGACCTCCGGGGACCCGCTCCACGGTCACTCCCGCCTTCATCAGCCGCAGCTCGCCGGCGAGTCGCAGCGAGGCCATCTGGTTGAGCATGCGCAGCTCGTCCGCGGTCCCGGAGGATCGCTGCTCGATCTCGGCGGTGCGCTCCTCCTGGGAGTCGTAGACCGTCGTCGGCTCACCGGTGCGCGCCCCGCGGAGGGCGCGAGCGAGGCCGTGGGCGTTCAGCGCGACGTGCGCCACGACGTGCCCACGGGTCCAGCCGGGCAGCGTGCTCGGCTCGCGCAGCTGGTCGTCGGTGATGTCGTCCAGCGCGGTCAGGTAGCGGTCGGTCGCATCCAGGACTGCCTCGATGGGGTTCACCGGACCATCATCCCCACTCGCGAATCAGGCGATGTCGGTGGCCGTCCGTAGGCTTGCAGGCGTGCAGGACCAGCTGATCATCCGGGGCGCCCGTGAGCACAACCTCAAGGACGTCTCGATCGACCTACCCCGTGACTCCCTCATCGTCTTCACCGGTCTCTCCGGGTCCGGCAAGTCGAGCCTGGCCTTCGACACCATCTTCGCCGAGGGCCAGCGGCGCTACGTGGAGTCGCTGTCGGCGTACGCACGTCAGTTCCTGGGTCAGATGGACAAGCCCGACGTCGACTTCATCGAGGGCCTGAGCCCGGCGGTCTCCATCGACCAGAAGTCCACGAGCAAGAACCCGCGCTCCACGGTCGGCACGATCACCGAGGTCTACGACTACCTGCGCCTGCTCTACGCGCGCGCCGGCCGGCCGCACTGTCCGACCTGCGGCGCCCCCATCGAGCGGCAGACGCCGCAGCAGATCGTCGACCGGATCCTCGCCCTCGAGGAGGGGGCCCGGTTCCAGGTCCTCGCCCCGGTGATCCGCGGCCGCAAGGGGGAGTACGTCGACCTCTTCCGCCAGCTGCAGTCCCAGGGCTTCTCCCGCGCCCGGGTCGACGGCGAGCTGCACCCGCTGGACAACCCGCCGACGCTGGACAAGAAGCTCAAGCACACGATCGAGGTCGTGGTCGACCGGCTCGCGGTCAAGGAGTCCGCGAAGCGGCGGCTCACCGACTCGGTGGAGACGGCCCTGGGCCTGGCCGGCGGGCTGGTCCTGTTCGACTTCGTCGACACCGGCGAGGAGCTGCGCTTCAGCGAGAAGATGGCGTGCCCCAACGAGCACCCCATCGACACCGACGACCTCGAGCCGCGCTCGTTCTCGTTCAACAGCCCGTTCGGCGCGTGCCCGGCCTGCACCGGCCTCGGCACCCGGATGGAGGTCGACCCCGAGCTGGTCGTCCCGGACCCGACGGCGACCCTGGCCGAGGGCGCGCTGCAGCCCTGGAGCCACGCGCACGTGGCCGACTACTTCGGCAAGCTGCTCATCGCCCTGGGCGAGGAGATCGGCTTCGACGTCGACACCCCGTGGGAGAAGCTGTCCACGAAGGCCCAGAAGTCGATCCTGGACGGCCACCCGACGAAGGTCCACGTCGTCACCCGCAACCGCTACGGGCGCGAGCGTGCCTACTACGCCGACTTCGAGGGCGTGCGGCGGTACGTCGAGCGTCGCCACCGCGAGGCCGAGAGCGACGTCAGCCGCGAGCGCATGGAGGGCTTCATGCGCGAGGTGCCGTGCCCGACCTGCCGCGGCTCGCGCCTGAAGCCGGTGTCGCTGTCGGTGACCCTCGGCGCGGAGGGCAGGAACATCGCCGAGGTCTGCGCGATGCCGATCAGCGAGGCCGCCGACTACCTGCGCAACCTCGACCTGACCGCCCGTGAGCGCCAGATCGGCGAGCGGGTGCTCAAGGAGATCCAGGAGCGGCTCAACTTCCTGCTCGACGTCGGCCTCGACTACCTGTCGCTGGACCGCCCCAGCGGCAGCCTGTCCGGCGGTGAGGCGCAGCGCATCCGCCTCGCCACGCAGATCGGCGCGGGCCTGGTCGGTGTCCTCTACGTGCTCGACGAGCCCAGCATCGGACTGCACCAGCGCGACAACCAGAAGCTGATCGAGACCCTGGTCCGGCTCAAGGACCTCGGCAACACCCTGATCGTGGTCGAGCACGACGAGGACACCATCAAGGTGGCCGACTGGATCGTCGACATCGGTCCGGGCGCCGGCGAGCACGGCGGTCAGGTCATCCACTCCGGCACGGTCCAGGGCCTGCTCGAGCACCGCGACTCGCTGACGGGGCAGTACCTCTCGGGCCGCCGCGAGATCGCCGTGCCGGCGGTCCGCCGCCCGCGCACCATCGGCCGCGAGCTCAAGGTGATCGGCGCCAAGGAGCACAACCTGCGCAACGTCGACGTGGCGTTCCCGCTGGGGATGTTCGTCGCCGTGACGGGCGTGTCCGGGTCCGGCAAGTCCACGCTGGTCAACGACATCCTCTACACCTCGCTGGCCAAGCAGATCTACGGCGCGCGCACCATCCCGGGGCGCCACCAGAAGATCACCGGGCTGGAGCACGTCGACAAGGTCATCCACGTCGACCAGTCGCCGATCGGGCGGACGCCGCGGAGCAACCCGGCGACGTACACCGGCGTCTTCGACCACGTTCGCAAGCTCTTCGCCCAGACCCCCGAGGCGAAGGTCCGCGGCTACCTGCAGGGCCGGTTCTCGTTCAACGTCAAGGGCGGCCGCTGCGAGGCGTGCGCGGGCGACGGCACGATCAAGATCGAGATGAACTTCCTGCCGGACGTCTACGTCCCGTGCGAGGTCTGCCACGGCGCCCGCTACAACCGCGAGACGCTGGAGGTCCACTACAAGGGCAAGACCATCTCCGACGTGCTGGACATGCCGATCGAGGAGGCCGCCGACTTCTTCGCCGCGGTCCCCGCGATCGCGCGGCACATGAAGACGCTGTGCGAGGTGGGGCTCGGCTACGTCCGCCTCGGCCAGCCGGCGACCACCCTGTCCGGCGGCGAGGCGCAGCGCGTCAAGCTCGCCGCGGAGCTGCAGAAGCGGTCGACCGGCCGCACGGTCTACGTGCTGGACGAGCCCACGACCGGCCTGCACTTCGAGGACATCCGCAAGCTGCTCGGGGTGCTGTCCAGCCTGGTCGACAAGGGCAACTCGGTCCTGGTCATCGAGCACAACCTCGACGTCATCAAGACCGCCGACTGGATCGTCGACATGGGCCCGGAGGGCGGCTCCCGCGGTGGCACCGTGGTCGCGCAGGGCAGCCCCGAGGACATCGTGAAGGTGCCCGAGAGCCACACCGGCGCGTTCCTCAAGCCGCTGCTGGAGGGCCGGGAGGCGAAGCAGACCCGCGCCAAGCGGGTCAAGAGCTGACGGTCGCCCGCCAGCGGGCATCGCGCGGGGAGCGGCGCCGGTCCAGCCGAGCATCGAGCACGGTCCGCGCCTCGTCCCACCGCTCCGCGCGGAGGAGGGCCGCGATCCGTGCCTCCTCGACGATCTCGCGCTGGGCGTCGGAGCCGCCGAGCCGCCAGACCTGGGGCGCCAGCCGGGCCAACCGGTCGGCCGCCTCGGAGCAGCCGCCGCGCGCCATGCTCGCCAGGGCCTCGCCGAGCGGGGCGACGACCTCGCGGAACGTCGGGTGCTCGTGCATCGATGCCCACCGCGCGAGCTCGTCGAGCGCGTCGGCGTCCCCACACGCGAGCCGGGCCGTCGCGGCGTGCATCGCGAGGAAGGGCGTGGCCGGCTGCTCGAGGGTGCCGGGGCGGGTGGCGGCGAGGATCTCGCCGAAGTCCGGTACGTCGCACGCCTCGGGGGTCAGCGCCCAGCGGAACAGCAGCGAGCCGCCATCGACCAGCGCCCGGCAGCCGACCGCGCCGTGCGGGTCGAGCTGGCTGCGGTAGCGGCGACGTACGGCGTCCAGGTCGCCCAGCGACAGCTCGTGCATGGCGGCGTGCCAGGCGAAGTGCGACAGCGACTCGGTCCGGGCACCGTCGGCCACGACCCACTCGCTCATCCAGGCCAGGCCGGCCTCGTGGTCGCCGGTCTCGTAGTGGGCGTGCGCGCGGGCGTGGGCGGAGTGGCCCGCGCCGGGCTCCACGGCGAGCGAGGCGCACGAGAGGGACATGGCCTCGTCGAAGCGACACTGCTCCTGCCGCATGAAGGCCAGCAGCCCGGCGTACCACCAGTCGTCGCCGTACGCCGGCGCGGCACCCTCGACGATGGCCCACGCCTGCTCGGGGACCTCGGTGGCTCCCGCGAACGCGATGGTCGGCACCGCGATCGAGAGCAGCAGGGCGTCCCCGGGGTACTCGCGGACGTGCCGCAGCAGCGGCCCGGTCTCGCCCTCGAGGTAGCAGGTGAGGGCGTAGATGTGCGAGCGCTCGCGGTCACACGCCCGGCCCGCGTGCACGCGGGCCCGCGAGATGCGCGCCGCCACGTCGACGGGTGCGCCCATCTCGTGGCCGAGCAGCGCGAGCGCCGCGTGCCCGAGCGCGAACGCCGGGTCGTGCGCGATCGCCTCGGCGAAGTGGTCGACCGCTCCGGTGCGCAGGCGCAGCACGTCCAGCAGGCCTTCGGTGTACGCCGCCGCAGCGGCCGGCGAGGTGCTCAGCCGCAGGCCGTAGGGATCCGCGGAGTACATGGAACAACACTAGTCCAGTGCACTTTGATTTCCTGTCTTCTCGACGGCATGGCGGAGCGATGGGTCGGGTGTCCGTGTCGCTCCGTAGGGTGGGTGCGTGCCGCTGCTCAACCGCCCCCGGACCGGGGACATCCCCACCGAGCCGGGGGTCTACCGCTGGCGCGACAAGTCGGGCCGGGTCATCTACGTCGGCAAGGCGAAGAACCTGCGGGCGCGGCTGACGTCGTACTTCCAGGATGTCTCGAACCTGCACCCGCGGACCGCGACCATGGTGACGACCGCCGCGACCGTCGAGTGGACGGTCGTCAAGACCGAGGTCGAGGCGCTGCAGCTGGAGTACTCCTGGATCAAGGAGTTCGACCCGCGGTTCAACGTGAAGTACCGCGACGACAAGTCCTACCCGTGGCTGGCGGTGACGGTGGGCGAGGAGTTCCCGCGGGTGATGGTGGGCCGCGGGGCCAAGCGCCGAGGCACCCGCTACTTCGGCCCGTACAGCCACGCCTGGGCGATCCGCGAGACCGTCGACATCCTGCTTCGCGTCTTCCCGATGCGCTCGTGCAGCAACGGCGTCTTCAAGCGGTCCGGCCAGATCGGGCGGCCATGCCTGCTCGGCTACATCGACAAGTGCTCGGCGCCGTGCGTGGGCCAGATCAGCCCCGAGGACCACCGCGCGATCGTCGACGACTTCTGCGAGTTCATGGCCGGGCGGACCGCCGCGTTCACGCGGCGCATCGAGAAGGAGATGTACGCCGCCTCCGAGGCGCTCGACTTCGAGAAGGCGGCCCGGCTGCGTGACGACCTCGGCGCGATGCACAAGGCGCTCGAGAAGCAGGCCGTGGTGCTCGGCGACGGCGCCGACGCCGACGTGATCGCCCTCGCCGAGGACCCCCTCGAGGTCGCGGTCCAGATCTTCTACGTGCGCGGCGGCCGGATCCGCGGTCAGCGCGGCTGGGTCGCCGATCGGACCGAGGAGGGCGACACCGGGGACCTGGTCGAGACCTTCCTGCTCCAGCTGTACGGCGGGGTCGACCGCGACGAGGCCCGCGACGCCGTGCCGCGCGAGATCCTGGTGCCCGCGCTGCCGCCGGACCTCGCCACCTTCGAGCAGCTGCTCGGCGACCTGCGGGGGAGCCGGGTCGAGATCCGGGTCCCGCAGCGCGGCGACAAGAAGGCGCTGCAGGCCACCGTGGCGCGCAACGCGAACGAGTCCCTCGCCCTCCACAAGACCAAGCGGGCCAGCGACCTGACCACCCGCAACCAGGCCCTGGCCGAGATCGCCGACGCGCTCGAGCTGGACGAGGCGCCGCTGCGGATCGAGTGCTACGACGTCTCCCACCTGCAGGGCACCGAGATCGTGGCCTCGATGGTGGTGTTCGAGGACGGACTGTCCCGCAAGGGGGAGTACCGCCGGTTCGTGATCAAGGACCAGGACGGGTCCGACGACGTGAAGGCGATGCACGAGGTCATCACCCGGCGCTTCAAGCGGCTCCTGGACGAGCAGGCCAACTCCGAGCTCCGTGCCGGCGACGGGACGCAGGGGCCGATGCTGGTCGACCCCGACACCGGCCGGCCGCGCAAGTTCGCCTATGCGCCGGGCCTGGTGGTCGTCGACGGCGGCGCGCCCCAGGTGGCCGCGGCCAAGCGGGCCCTCGACGAGCTCGGCATCGACGACATCCCGGTCTGCGGGCTGGCCAAGCGGCTGGAGGAGGTGTGGCTGCCCGGCGAGGAGGACCCGGTCATCCTGCCCCGCACCTCGGAGGGCCTCTACCTGCTGCAGCGGGTGCGCGACGAGGCCCACCGGTTCGCGATCACCCACCACCGCAACCGGCGGTCGTCCTCGATGGTCGAGTCGGTGCTGGACGACGTACCGGGGCTGGGAGAGGTACGCCGCAAGACCCTGCTGCGCCACTTCGGGTCCCTCAAGAAGCTCCGCACCGCGACCGTCGAGGAGCTGGCGATCGTGCCGGGCATCGGACCGCGCACCGCGGCCGCGATCAAGGACGCGGTGACGCTCGACGACGCGAAGCGCTCCGCGACCCGGAAGAATGGCAGCCATGACTGACGCACCGCCGCCCGGCGACGGCCAGGGCCACGGCCAGCTCGTGGTCGTGACCGGCATGACCGGCGCCGGCCGCAGCACGGCCGCCAAGGAGCTGGAGGACCTCGGGTTCTTCGTCGTGGACAACCTCCCGCCCAGCGTGCTGCCCGAGGTGGTGCGCCTGGTGGACGAGAGCCAGGGCCCGCGCCAGCCGATCGCGGTCGTGGTCGACGTACGCTCCGGCTCGTTCTTCCAGAGCCTCGCCAACACCCTCGCCCAGGGCGTGGCGGGCCGCGACACGACGCTGCTGTACCTCGACGCCAGTGACGAGGTGCTCGTACGCCGCCAGGAGGCCGCCCGCCGCCCGCACCCGCTCCAGGAGGGCGGCCGGCTGCTGGACGGCGTCCACCGGGAGCGGGTCGCCCTCAGCGACCTGCGCAGCGGCGCCGACCTGGTCATCGACACCAGCAACATCAACATCCACCAGCTCACGTCCCGCATCGCCGAGGCGTTCGGCACCCACGACGCGACCCGGCTGCGGGTCTCGGTCGTGAGCTTCGGGTTCAAGTACGGCATCCCGATCGACGCCGACTACGTCGCGGACATGCGGTTCCTGCCCAACCCGTTCTGGGTGCCGGAGCTGCGCAATCACACCGGCCAGGACGACGACGTGGCCGAGTTCGTGAAGTCCCAGCCGGGCGCCGAGGAGTTCCTGCAGGGCTACGTCCCTGTGCTCACCGGTGTCGCCGAGGGCTACCTGCGCGAGGGCAAGCGGTTCTTCCGGGTCGCGGTCGGCTGCACGGGCGGCAAGCACCGCAGCGTCGCGATGAGCGAGGAGATCGCCCGGCGGCTGCGGGACCTGGGCTACCTCGCCGGCGCCATCCACCGCGACCTCGGGCGGGAGTGACGTGGCGGAGCTCGCATTCGGTGACCGCGCGCAGGCGGTCGTCGCGCTCGGTGGCGGCCACGGCCTGCACGCCTCGTTGAGCGCGCTGCGGCACCTGGTCGACGACCTGACCCTCGACGAGCTGACGGCCATCGTCACCGTCGCCGACAACGGCGGCTCGTCGGGACGGCTCCGCGGGCAGTTCGACGTGCTGCCGCCCGGCGACCTGCGGATGGCGCTGGCGGCGCTCTGCGGCGACGACGAGTGGGGCGCGACCTGGGCGCGGCTGCTGCAGCACCGCTTCGCGGGCGACGGCGACATGCGCGACCACGTGGTCGGCAACCTGCTCATCGTCGGCCTGTGGGAACTGCTCGGTGACCACGTGGACGCGCTGGACTGGGTCGGCCGGCTGCTCGGCGCCAAGGGCCGGGTGCTGCCCATGGCGCTGACCCCGATGGACATCACCGCCGAGGTCCGCGGCCTCGTGCCCGACGACCCCGACGCGCTGGTGGCCGTGCGCGGCCAGGTCGAGGTGGCGACCACCGACGGCGTGATCGCCTCGGTCGCCCTCGTGCCCAAGGATCCCGAGGTCAGCCCCGCCGCCATCACCGCGATCGAGGAGGCCGACTGGGCCGTGCTCGGGCCGGGATCCTGGTTCACCTCGGTCATCCCGCACCTGCTGGTGCCCCAGTTGCGCGACGCCCTGGTCCGTACGACGGCCCGGCTGGTCGTGGTGCTCAACCTGGCCGAGCAGCCGGGGGAGACCGGCGGCTTCGGGCCGGCCGACCACCTCGGCGTACTCCTCGAGCACGCGCCGGACCTCACCATCGACACCGTCATCGCCGACCGGGCGGGCGTCGGCAGCGACGCCGAGCAGCAGGCCGAGCTGGAGCAGATGGTGGCCACCCTCGGCGCCCGACTCGTCCTCGACGACATCGCCGCCGAGGACGGGAGCCCACGCCACGACGTCATCCGGCTCGCGGCGACGTACGCCCGTGTGTTCGCCGGAGGCTGAGAAAGCGACGACTCCGGTCCGAGGGTCGTTGACGCGCATGCGAGGATCGTCCCCATGGCAATGACCGGTCAGGTGAAGGCGGAGCTCTCGGCGATCCCGGTCACGAAGGTGTGTTGTCGCAAGGCCGAGGTCGCCTCGACCCTGCGCTTCGCCGGAGGCCTGCACATCGTGGGCGGCCGGATCGTCGTCGAGGCCGAGCTGGACACCGGTGCGGCCGCGCGGCGGCTGCGCAAGGGCATCTCCGAGATCTACGGCCAGTCCTCCGACGTGGTGATGGTGCAGGGCAACGGGCTGCGCAAGGGCAGCCGCTACATCGTCCGCGTGGTGCGCGACGGTGAGGCGCTGGCGCGGCAGACGGGTCTGCTGGACCAGCGTGGCCGTCCGGTCCGCGGCCTGCCGCCGGCGGTCGTCTCCGGCGGTGCGTGCGACGCCGTGGCGGCCTGGCGGGGCGCGTTCCTCGCCCACGGCTCGCTGACCGAGCCGGGGCGCTCGTCCTCGCTCGAGGTCACCTGCCCCGGCTCCGAGGCCGCCCTCGCACTGGTGGGTGTCTCGCGCCGGCTCGGCATCCAGGCCAAGGCCCGCGAGGTCCGCGGCGTCGACCGGGTCGTCATCCGCGACGGCGACGCCATCGGCCAGCTGCTCACGCGCCTCGGTGCCCACGAGACGCTGATGGCCTGGGAGGAGCGGCGGATGCGCCGCGAGGTCCGGGCGACCGCCAACCGGCTCGCGAACTTCGACGACGCCAACCTGCGCCGCTCGGCGCGCGCCGCGGTCACCGCCGGCGCCCGGGTCGAGCGCGCCATGGAGATCCTGGGCGACGAGGTCCCGGACCACCTCAAGCTGGCCGGCACGCTGCGCCTCGAGCACAAGAACGCCTCGCTCGAGGAGCTCGGCCAACTGCACGAACCCGCGCTCACCAAGGACGCCATCGCGGGCCGCATCCGGCGGTTGCTGGCGATGGCGGACAAGAAGGCCGAGGAGCTCGGGGTACCCGACACCGAAGCCTCGCTGACACCGGAGATGCTCGTCGACGAGGGTTGACCACTACAGGAGGAGCTCGATCGTGACTGTGCGTGTAGGAATCAACGGATTCGGCCGGATCGGCCGCAACTTCTTCCGCGCGGTGCGGGAGAGCGGACTCGACATCGAGATCGTGGCGGTCAACGACCTGACCGACACCGCGACCCTCGCCCACCTGCTCAAGTACGACTCGATCCTGGGGCGCCTGGACGCCGACGTGAAGGCCACCGACGCGTCGATCACCGTCGGTGACGCCGAGATCGCGGTGATGGCCGAGCGCGATCCCGCGCAGCTGAAGTGGGGCGACCACGGCGTCGACGTGGTGGTGGAGTCGACCGGCTTCTTCACCGACGCGACCAAGGCGCGCGCGCACGTCGACGGCGGCGGCGCGAAGAAGGTCATCATCTCCGCGCCCGCCACCAACGAGGACGCCACGATCGTCATGGGCGTCAACCAGGACGTCTACGACCCGGAGCGGCACACGGTCATCTCCAACGCGTCCTGCACCACCAACTGCCTGGCCCCGATGGCGAAGGCGCTGCACGACGCGATCGGCATCGAGCGCGGCCTGATGACCACGGTGCACGCCTACACCGCAGACCAGAACCTGCAGGACAACATCCACAAGGACCTGCGCCGCGCCCGCGCCGCCGCGATCAACATCGTGCCCACGTCGACCGGGGCGGCGAAGGCGATCGGCCTGGTCATGCCCGAGCTCAAGGGCAAGCTGGACGGCTACGCGCTCCGGGTGCCGACGCCGACCAGCTCGCTGACCGACCTGTCGTTCACCGCGTCGCGGGAGACCAGCGTCGAGGAGGTCAACGACGCGGTGCGGGCCGCGGCCGACGGCCGGATCCTGAAGTACTCCACCGATCCGATCGTCTCCTCCGACATCGTCACCGACTCCGCGTCCTGCATCTTCGACGCGCCCCTGACCAAGGTGATCGGCGACCAGGTGAAGGTCGCCGGCTGGTACGACAACGAGTGGGGCTACTCCAACCGGCTCGCCGACCTCGTGGTCCACGTAGGCGCTACGCTCCCGGCCTGATGCCTACCTACAACGTTCTCGACGACGCGTTCCTCTCCAGCCTCGCCGGCAAGCGGGTCCTGGTCCGATCCGACCTCAACGTCCCCCTGGACGGAACGACCATCACCGACGACGGCCGCATCCGCGCCAGCGTGCCGACCATCCAGAAGCTGGCCGCGGCCGGCGCGCGGGTGGTGGTGACCGCCCACCTGGGCCGGCCGAAGGGTGAGCCCGACCCGGCGTACTCCCTGGCGCCGGTAGCCGCCCGCCTCGGCGAGCTGCTCGGTGCCGAGGTCGCGTTCGCGACCGACACGGTCGGCGAGTCCGCGCGCACCGTCGTCGCGGGCCTGGCCGACGGCCAGGTCGCGCTGCTGGAGAACGTCCGGTTCAACGGCGGCGAGACCAGCAAGGACGACGTCGAGCGGGGTGCCTTCGCGGACCGGCTCGCCGGGCTCGCGGACGTCTTCGTCTCCGACGGCTTCGGTGTCGTGCACCGCAAGCAGGCGAGCGTGTACGACGTGGCGCAGCGTCTCCCGCACGCCATGGGCACCCTCGTCGCCGCGGAGATCGACGTCCTGCGCCGGCTCACCGAGAGCCCCGAGCGGCCCTACGTCGTGGTGCTGGGCGGCTCGAAGGTCTCCGACAAGCTCGGCGTCATCGACAACCTGCTCGGCAAGGCCGACAAGCTGCTCATTGGCGGCGGGATGGTCTTCACCTTCCTCAAGGCCCAGGGCCACGAGGTCGGAAAGAGCCTGCTCGAGGAGGACCAGATCCCCACGTGCCTGGAGTACCTCCAACGCGCCGCGGACACCGGCGTCGAGATCGTGCTGCCGACCGACATCGTCGTGGCGGACGCCTTCGGTGACGAGGCATCGGCCCGTGTCGTGCGCGCCGACGAGATCCCCGCGGACGCCCTGGGGCTCGACATCGGCCCGGAGTCGGGCGCGGCCTTCGCCGCCGCGCTGGCCGACGCGCGGACCGTCTTCTGGAACGGCCCGATGGGCGTCTTCGAGCAGCCCGCCTTCGCCGAGGGCACCCGTGCCGTGGCCGAGGCGCTGACGAAGACCGACGGGCTCTCCGTCGTCGGCGGTGGCGACTCCGCCGCGGCCGTCCGCACGCTCGGGTTCGACGAGGCCGCGTTCGGCCACATCTCGACCGGCGGTGGCGCGAGCCTGGAGTACCTCGAGGGCAAGCAGCTCCCCGGCATCACCGTCCTGGAGGACTGACCGTGACCGTGCGCACCCCGCTGATGGCGGGCAACTGGAAGATGAACCTCAACCACGCCGAGGCCGTGGCGCTCGTCCAGAAGCTGGCGTTCACGCTGGCGGACAAGCGCCACGACTACGGCAAGGCCGAGGTCGCGGTCATCCCGCCGTTCACCGACATCCGCTCGGTCCAGACCGTGATCGACGGTGACCGGCTCGCGCTGCGGTACGGCGCCCAGGACGTCTCCACCCACGAGAGCGGCGCCTACACCGGCGAGATCTCCGCCGGGATGCTGGCGAAGCTCGGGTGCTCCTACGTCATCGTCGGCCACTCCGAGCGCCGCGAGTACCACGCCGAGACCGACGCGATCGTCGCCGCCAAGGCGAAGGCCGCGCTGGGTGCGGGCATGACCCCGATCGTGTGCGTCGGCGAGGGGCTGGAGGTGCGCCAAGCGGGCGAGCAGGTGCCCTTCACCATGGCGCAGATCGAGGGTTCGCTGGCAGGGCTGAGCAAGAAGCAGGTTGCCGGCCTGGTCATCGCCTACGAGCCGGTCTGGGCGATCGGCACCGGTGAGGTCGCCACGCCCGAGGACGCCCAGGAGGTCTGCGAGGCCATCCGCGGCCAGGTCCGCGAGTCGTACGGCGACGAGGCCGCCGACAGCGTGCGCATCCTGTACGGCGGCTCGGTCAAGGCGGCCAACGTCGCCGGCATCATGGCCAAGGCCGACGTCGACGGCTGCCTCGTCGGCGGAGCCAGCCTGCAGGCCGACGAGTTCGGCGGGATCTGCCGGTTCTACGACATGCCGTCTCTCGGCTGACCCTCGGTGCGAGACCGTGCCGATCCCTGACGTAGGATTCCCACCGTGTTGTCGACGCTCCTGACCATCCTGCTCATCATCTGCAGCGTCCTGCTGATCATGCTGGTGCTGCTGCACAAGGGCCGTGGTGGCGGACTCTCGGACATGTTCGGCGGCGGCGTCTCGAGCTCGCTCGGCGGCTCGTCGGTCGCAGAACGCAACCTCGATCGGTTCACGATCGGCATCGGGATCATCTGGTTCGCCTGTGTGATCGCGCTGGGCCTCCTGTTGGCCTACCAGTAAGAACCGATCGACCTCCGGCGCGCCGACGGCCGCCGGATCTGGAACGTGAGTTGAGGAGAGTCCTTTGGCCGGTGGTGGCAACGCGATCCGCGGTAGTCGGGTCGGCGCAGGTCCGATGGGTGAGGCCGAGCGTGGCGAGGCTGCGCCGCGGCAGGCGGTCACCTACTTCTGCGCCAACGAGCACCGCACGGTGATCTCGTTCTCCGTGGAGGCGGCGGTCCCCGACTCCTGGGACTGCCCCAAGTGCGGCCTGCCCGCCGGCCTCGACTCGGAGAACGCCCCTCCGCCGACCAAGAACGAGCCCTACAAGACCCACCTGGCCTACGTGAAGGAGCGTCGCTCCGACAAGGAGGCCCAGGTGATCCTCGAGGACGCCATCCAGCTGCTGCGCTCGCGCCGCAAGTCGGGCGAAATCGTCTTCTAGTCGTATTGGCGCGAGCGCGTCGCCGCTGATCGGCGCCTTGCTCGGCTTGCGTCCCTCGGCTCCTCCGGTCGCTGGCGCTCCCTGCGTCGCCTCGTGCCGCGCACCTCGCAACCGGCGCCGGCGGCGCCGCGCTGCCGCGCACGCGGTTGGCTTCCGTAGGTCCGGCCTTGGTCTGGCGGCAGGACTCGGTTGTTGGCGCGAGCGCGTCGCCGCTGATCGGCGCCTTGCTCGGCTTGCGTCCCTCGGCTCCTCCGGTCGCTGGCGCTCCCTGCGTCGCCTCGTGCCGCGCACCTCGCAACCGGCGCCGGCGGCGCCGCGCTGCCGCGCACGCGGTTGGCTTCCGTAGGTCTGGCCTTGGTCTGGCGGCAAGACGTTCCTAGGGGTGTGTGGCTGCTGCTCTGCACGCTCACGTCCGTAGTGGCACGGCGGTGACGACGAGGTTGCGGCGGTAGTGGAACGCTCCACCGGGGCCGGTCACCTCGTCGGTGCAGGTGATGAGGACCAGGCGCCGCGCCAGGTGCTGGGAGAAGAGGCTCCGCGGTAGGCGGCGCCGGTCATAGGACCGGACGGCGACGACCCGCCAGCGGCTGGTGATCCCGGCCCAGGTGGTGGCGACCACCGCCCCCACCCGCGTACGCCGGAGCCGGGCGAACGGGCCGAGGCGGTCGTGGTCGTCGGAGACGTGGCCGGCGACGATCGTCGTCCCGGCCAGGGCGTCGAGGCGCGCCCCACCGGTCCACCATCCGCCGACGTCGACCGACGGGGGAGTGAGCGTCGCCGCACGGAACGCCATGGGCGACAGCGGGACGACACTGCTGCTCCCGGGGATGCGCACGCCGGCCGCCGTCCCGGTGGTCCGCAGGCCACGTGCGGCCCTGCGGGAGCCTCCCGTGTCGACGTACGGATGCGCCGGCACGCCCACGGTGCGCGGAGTGACGGCGGCCGTCTCGGCCGCGACGCCGGGCCGGGTCCAGGCGCTGGCGACGGAGAGCCGCGTCGCCTCGAGCCGCTCCTGGTAGGTGTAGCAACCGCCCCGCCGTGCGACCCGCCGGCCGATCACGGTCCTGACGCCCCCGAAGATCGTCAGCTCACCGGAGGCGTACGTCGGTGCTCCGGCCCAGTCGGCACCCGCGCAGGTGTCGCCCACTGGGGCGACCGGTCCGACCAGCCGCCAGTGCACGCGGACCGCGACGCCGACCGGAAGGCCCGTCACGGTCACCGCGTCGTGCAGCGGTCCGCCCACCGCGGTCCGTCGCGACGACACCTGCGTGCTCACCCCGGGACGGGCCAGCACCAGGACGGTCTCGGTCGTCTCGCCGGGTGGGGTCCACGACGTCGTACGGGTGGACGAGGAGGCGTCGAGCCGCTCGACGTAGGTGTAGCAGCCGGCGACGCGGATCGTCGTCGTCCCGACCTGGTACGTGCCGTCGCCGGTCGTCGTGAAGCCGCCCGCGCCCGCGACCGCCGCACCGGCCCAGGTCGCGTCGGCACAGCCCGACGTGCCGGGCGCGACCGGCCCGAGCAGCCGCCAATGGCCGGACAGCGTCGCGCCCTGGGAGCCGCTCACGGTGACCGCGTCGGAGACGACTGCTCCGACGGTGGATCGGGTGACGCTGACGGTCGTCCTCAGCGTGGGACGCGGGAGCGGGGGCAGCGCGGACCCGGCGGTCCGGACCACGGCGCCGGCCCCGACGGCTACGCGCTGGTAGCGGGCGCCGCTGCGCACCAGCTCGTAGCCGGAGGCGGGGACGGCGGCGTACCGCACCCGCAGGTGTACGGCGCCGCCGCCACTGCGCTGCCAGCGCGGACCCCCACCGGCGGCCGCGCCCCGCCAGGTGCGCCTGCCGTCGTCGAAGGTCCCGCCGGTCAACCGGATCGTCGCCTCGACGCCCGGCACCGCGACTCCGGAGTCCGTCCGCACCGCCACCCCGATGACCCTGGTTGCGCCGAGGACCGGACGCTGGGCGAGGTAGCGACCGCTGGCGGAGGCGTGCGCCCGCAGGTCGGCGAGCAGCGCCCGGTGGCGGTGCTGGATGCGGCGGAACAGCCCTCCGTCCTCGTGCCGTACGACGGACAGGTGCCGCCGCATCCGCACGCGACCCGAGTTCAGCCGGAGGTCCAGGCCCACCGCCCACCACAGCGCCGCCGCCGTGACGGGGTCACGCCGCGCGGCCGGCAGGTAGCGCGACAGCAGGTAGCCCGCCCGCGGGTCGTGGCGGCGGGCGTCATGCCCCGCGTGGCGCGGCCACACCCGGTGGCCGGTGTCCAGGCAGATGCCGTAGCGGCCGTCGGGCAGCCGCGCGATGCCGAGCGCGGCGCCGCCAGCGGTCACGTAGCCCACGAACCCCGGCTCCGTCGTCATGCCGGGCCCGAGCACCTGACGCGCGACCGGCGGCGGCAGCGGTGGTGGGGCGGCGTCGGCCCGACCGGTCGGGACCAGCGCGAGGCAGACGAGCAGGGCGAGGAGCAGCGGGAGGCGGCACAGCTTGTTCATGCCGCTGATGCTGTTCGCCGACCCCGACATCCCGGGCCGGCCCGGTGCGGGCCTGTGGACAGCGCGCGTCATCCACAGTCGGCGCGCCCGGAACCGGCACGCCGTGTGACGCGAGGGGTCAGATCTGCGAGGCGGCTGCCTGGTCCAGGAACCAGATCGTCTCGGTGGTCCCCTGGACCCCGCGGGCCGGCGTCTCGGTGACCGAGCCCTCGTCGGCCAGGGCGTGCCGCACGGCCTCCGCCTTGCCCCCGCCGCTGACCATGAACCACACCGAGGCGGAGTGGCCGAGCGCGGGGAAGGTCAGCGACATCCGCAACGGCGGCGGCTTGGGGGAGCCGGTGACGCCCACGGTGATGCCCTCGGCCGTGAGCTGCGGGAAGCCCGGGAACAGCGACGCGATGTGGCCGTCGGGACCGACGCCGAGCATGGTCACCAGGAACTCGTGCGCGGACGACTGGCGCAGCTCGTCGCCGTAGGTCCGCGCGGCCTCGTCGACGGACTCCGACGACGACGGCGTGGGATATTCGTGGATCCGGTCCTCGGGCACACCCAGCGGGCCGAGGAACGCCGCGCGCGCTGCGGTCGAGAGCCGGTCGGGGGAGTCGAGCTCGACGTACCTCTCGTCGCCCCACCAGAAGTCGACGACATTCCAGTCCACGCCGGAGTCCGCGCCGAGGCGGGCGATCTCGCGGTGCACGGCGTCCGCGATGCTGCCGCCGGTCAGGCACACGGCCGGGACCACACCCGCCGCCTGGGCGTCGGCGAGCCGGCTGACCAGCTCACCTGCGATCGTCGTGGCGAGGGCACCGGCGTCGGGGTGCACCTCGATCCGGGGGGTCGTGCTGTCCATCAGGAGCTCCGGTGCTGCTGGTAGTAGTCGATGAGTGCCTGCGTCGACGCGTCCTGCTTGCCCAGCGCCGTGCGGTCACCGCCGACCGCGGGCGCGATCTGCAGCGCGAGCTGCTTGCCGAGCTCGACGCCCCACTGGTCGAAGCTGTCGATGCCCCAGATCGCGCCCTCGGTGAAGGTGATGTGCTCGTAGAGCGCGATCAGCTGCCCGAGGACCGACGGGGTGAGGGCCGGCGCCATGATCGAGGTCGTCGGCCGGTTGCCGGGGAAGACCCGGGCCGCGACGATCTTCTCCGGCGTACCCTCCGCGCGGACCTCGTCGGGCGTCTTCCCGAAGGCGAGCGCCTGGGTCTGCGCGAAGAAGTTGGACAGGAACAGCTCGTGCACGTCGGTGTCGCCGTCGCGCAGCGCGTAGGCGGGCGTGGCGAACGCGATGAAGTCGGCCGGCACCAGGTCGGTGCCCTGGTGCAGGAGCTGGTAGAACGCGTGCTGTCCGTTGGTGCCCGGCTCGCCCCAGAACACCTCGCCGGTCTTGGACGTCACCGGCGAACCGTCCCAGCGCACCGACTTGCCGTTGGACTCCATCGTGAGCTGCTGGAGGTACGCCGGGAACCGGTGCAGCAGCTGCGCGTAGGGGAGCACCGCGTGGGTGCCCGCGCCGAGGAAGTTGCGGTACCAGACGTTCAGCAGGCCCATCAGCGCCGGCACGTTGCGCTCGATCGGGGCCGTGCGGAAGTGCTCGTCCATCAGGTGCATGCCGCCGAGGAACTCGGCGAACCGGTCGTGCCCGATCGCGATCGCCAGCGAGGTGCCGATCGTGGAGTCCACCGAGTAGCGCCCGCCCACCCAGTCCCAGAACCCGAACGCGTTGGCCGGGTCGATGCCGAACTCGGCGACCTTGTCGAGCGCCGTCGACACGGCGACGAAGTGCCGCGACACCGCCACGTTGTCCTCGCCGTCGAACATCCCCCGCGCGCGGAGGTTGCTCAGCAGCCAGGCCCGGCACAGCCGCGCGTTGGTGAGCGTCTCGAGGGTGCTGAAGGTCTTGCTGGAGACGATGAACAGCGTGGTCGCCGGGTCCAGGTCGGCGAGCTTGCGCGCCGCGTCGGTCGGGTCGATGTTGCTGATGAACCGGCACTCCAGGTCACCGTGGCGGTACGCCGCCAGGGCCTCGTAGGCCATCACCGGGCCGAGGTCGGAGCCGCCGATGCCGATGTTGACGACCGTCTTGATCCGGCGGCCGGTCACGCCCTTCCACTCGCCGGAGCGGATCTGGGACGCGAACGCGTACATGTGCTCGAGCGCGGCATGCACGTCGTCCACGACGTTCTTGCCGTTGACGACCAGGGTCGCGTCGGCGGGCAGCCGCAGGGCGGTGTGCAGGACCGAGCGGTTCTCGGTGACGTTGATCCGCTCGCCGCGGAACATCGCGTCACGCCGCTCGACCAGGCCGACCGCGCCCGCGAGCTCCACGAGCGTGCCGAGGATGTCGTGGGTGACCAGGCCCTTGGACAGGTCGACATGGAGGTCGCCCGCGTCGAGCGTCATCCGCTCGACGCGCTCCGGGTCCTCCGCGAACCAGCCGCGCAGGTCCGGGCGGAAGCCGTCGGCGTACCCGCGCAACGCCTGCCAGGGGGCCGTCGTCGTGGCGTCGACGGGCGGCTGGCTCACGAGGCGGCGCCGTCCATCTGGCCCTTGACCGTCTCGACGAGCTCGGTCCAGGAGCCCTTGAACTTGTCGACGCCCTCGGTCTCGAGGACCCGGAACACGTCCGGGAGGTCCACGCCCAGGGCGGCGATGCCGTCGAAGACGTCCTGCGCCTGGGCCGCACGGCCGCTGACGACGTCGCCCTCGACCTCGCCGTGGTCGGCGAAGGCCTGCATGGTCTTCTCCGGCATGGTGTTCACGGTGTCGGCGACGACCAGGTCGGCGACGTACATGGTGTCGGGGTAGTCAGGGTTCTTGACGCCCGTGGACGCCCACAGCGGGCGTTGCGGGTGGGCACCCTGCGCGGCGAGGGCCTGCCAGCGCTCGGAGGCGGAGACCTCCTCGAAGGCGGCGTAGGCCAGGATCGCGTTGGCGACGGCGGCCTTGCCACGCGCGGCGAGGGCCTCGTCCGTGCCGATCTTCTCGAGCCGGGCGTCGATCTCGGTGTCCACGCGGGAGACGAAGAAGGACGCGACCGACTGGATGGTGGAGAGGTCGATGCCCTTGGCCGCGGCCTGCTCCAGCCCGGTCAGGTAGGCGTCCATCACCGCGCGGTGGCGCTCGACGGAGAAGATCAGGGTGACGTTGACCGAGATCCCCTCCGCGATGACGGCCGTGATCGCCGGGAGGCCCTCGAGGGTCGCGGGGATCTTGATCAGCGCGTTCGGGCGGTCCACCGCTGCCCAGAGCGCCTTGGCCGAGGCGATGGTCGCGTCGGTGTCGTTGGCCAGGGTCGGCTCGACCTCGATCGAGACGCGGCCGTCGGCCTTCGTGGCGGCCGCGACCGGCGCGAGGATGTCGCACGCGTTGCGGACGTCCTCGGTGGTGAGCGCGAAGATCACCTCGTCGACGTTCTTGCCGGCGGCGACGAGCTCGCGGACCTGCGCGTCGTACCGCTGGCCGTTGGAGATCGCCCCGGCGAAGATCGTCGGGTTGGTCGTCACGCCGACGACCGAGCTGTTGCTGACGAGGTCGGCGAGGTTGCCGGTCTCGATGCGCTCACGGGACAGGTCGTCCAGCCAGATGGACACGCCCGCGGCGCTCAGGGCCTTGAGCCGGTCACTCATCAGATCCTCCGTTGTCTCGGTTGCCATCCACGGTACGTCGGGCTACTTGCCGAAGTCGTTGGCGACGTTGATGCTGTCGCGGGCCGCCGCCGCCACCGCCTCGGGGGTGAACCCGAACTCGCGGAACAGCGTGGCCGCGTCCGCGCTCGCGCCCCAGTGGTCGATGCTGACGATCCGGCCGCAGTCGCCGACGTACTCGCGCCAGCCCTGCTTCACGCCCGCCTCCACCGACACCCGCGCCTTGACGATCGGCGGGATGACGGTGTCGCGGTAGGCCTGGGTCTGCGCCTCGAACCACTCCACGCACGGCATCGACACGACCCGGGCGTTGATGCCCTCGGCCTTGAGCTGCTCGCGCGCGGTCACGGCGAGCTGGACCTCGGAGCCGGTGGCGATGAGCACGACGTCGGGCTCGCCGCCGTCGGCGTCGATGAGGACGTAGCCGCCCTTGGCGACGTTCTCGGTGGTCGCGAAGCCCTCGGTCCCGCGGGGGAACGTGGGCAGGTTCTGCCGGCTCAGGATGAGCGCGGCCGGCCGGTCGGTGTGGGCCAGTACGGCGCCCCACGCGGCCGAGGTCTCGTTGGCGTCGGCGGGCCGGACCACGTCGAGGCCGGGCATCGCCCGCAGCGCGGCGACGTGCTCGATCGGCTGGTGGGTCGGGCCGTCCTCGCCGAGACCGATGGAGTCGTGGGTCCACACGTGGATGACGGGGGCGCCCATCAGGGCACCGACCCGGACCGCGCCCCGCATGTAGTCGGAGAACTGCAGGAAGGTGCCGCCGAAGACACGCGTGCCGCCGTGCAGCGCGATGCCGTTCATGATCGCGCCCATGCCGTGCTCGCGGATGCCGAAGTGCAGCACCCGGCCGTGCAGCGGGTCGCCCTTCCACTCGCCGGTCGAGCGGTCGGCGGGGATGAACGACGGCGCGCCCTTGATGGTGGTGTTGTTGGAGCCGGCGAGGTCCGCCGACCCGCCCCACAGCTCGGGCATGACCGGTGCGATCGCGTTGATGACCTGGCCGGAGGCCGCGCGGGTCGCGATGCCCTTCGGGTCGGCGTCGAAGACCGGGAGCGCGTCCGCGAGCCCCTCGGGCAGCGCGCGCTCCTTCATCCGATGGAGGAGCTTGTCGGCCTCGGGGTTGGCGGCCGACCACTCGGCGTACTTCGCGTCCCACTCGGCGCCGAACTGCTTGCCGCGCTCGACCAGGCCGCGCGTGTGGGCGAGGACCTCCGGCGGGACCTCGAAGGTCTGGTCGGGGTCGAAGCCGAGCACCTTCTTGGTCGCGGCGACCTCGTCGGCGCCCAGCGCGCTGCCGTGCGCGGCCTCGGTGTTCTGGGCGTGCGGGGCGGGCCAGGCGATGACCGTGTGCAGCACGATCAGCGACGGCTTGTCGGTGACCTCGCCGGCCTTGACGATCGCGTCGTAGAGGGCGGGCACGTCCTCGTGGTAGTCGCCGCCGTCGTACGCCTTGCCGTTGTCGGTCCAGTCCACGACCTGCACGTGCCAGCCGTAGGCCTCGTAGCGCTTGGCGACGTCCTCGTTGAACGCGACGTCGGTGTCGCCCTCGATCGAGATGCGGTTGCAGTCGTAGATCAGGGTCAGGTTGCCGAGCTCCTGGGTGCCGGCGATCGAGGAGGCCTCGCTGGAGACGCCCTCCTCCAGGTCGCCGTCGGAGCAGAGGGCGTAGATGTGGTGGTCGAACAGCGACTCGCCGGCCGGCGCGTCCGGGTCGAGCAGCCCGCGCTCGCGGCGGGCGGCCATCGCCATGCCGACCGCGTTCGCGACGCCCTGGCCGAGCGGGCCGGTGGTGACCTCGACGCCGGCGGTGTGCCCGTACTCCGGGTGGCCGGGGGTCTTGCTGCCCCAGGTCCGCAGCGCCTTGATGTCGGAGAGCTCGAGGCCGAAGCCGCCGAGGTAGAGCTGGTTGTAGAGCGTGATGGAGCTGTGGCCGCACGAGAGCACGAACCGGTCGCGGCCGATCCAGCTCGGATCGGCCGGGTCGTGGCGCATCACCTTCTGGAACAGCAGGTACGCCGCCGGCGCCAGACTCATCGCCGTCCCCGGATGGCCGTTCCCGACCTTCTGCACGGCATCCATCGCCAGCACTCGGGCGGTGTCGACCGCCCGCTTGTCGAGGTCGGTCCAGTCCAGCTTCGCGCTCATGACTACGACCCTATCCAGGCGACCGGAGCGAGCGACAGAGCGGGCGAGGAACGAGCCCGGCTCTGGCCGCGAGCGAGGGAGCAAGCCGCGAAGCGGCACCGGCGTGGGGAACCCAACAGGGCCTCGAAGGCTGAACGAGCGATGAACACGGCTACACTCGCTCGCTGTGACCGCAGTCGATCCAGCGCGCCCCGATCTGGGCGACCGCAGGCTCGTCCGTGGAGTCAACGGCGCGGTCGCCACCGGCGAGCGGGCCGGGCTGCGCGACATCGTGATGGCGTACGTCGGCCTCACCAAGCCGCGCGTCATCGAGCTGCTGCTCCTGACCACCGTGCCGGTGATGTTCTTCGCGGCCCGCGGGGTGCCCTCGCTCGGGCTCGTCGTCGCCACCGTCATCGGCGGCACGCTGTCGGCCGGCTCGGCGTCGGTGTTCAACTGCGTCTACGACCGCGACATCGACGAGCAGATGCGTCGTACCCGTCGCCGGGCGCTGCCGCGACACATCGTGACGCCGGGCTCCGCGCTGCTCTTCGGGGCCGTGCTCGGGGTGCTGTCGACCGTCGTGCTCGCGCTGTGGGTGAACCCGCTCTCGGCGGTCCTCTCGGTCGGCGCCAACGCGTTCTACGTCTTCGTCTACACGATGCTGCTCAAGCGCCGGACCACCCAGAACATCGTCTGGGGCGGGATCGCGGGCTGCTTCCCGGCCCTCATCGGCTGGACCGCGGTCACCGACCGGCTCGACTGGGCCCCGATCGTGCTGTTCCTGGTCGTCTTCTTCTGGACGCCGCCGCACACCTGGGCCCTCGCCCTGCGCTACCGCGAGGACTACGCCAACGTCGACGTGCCGATGCTGCCGGTGGTCCGCTCCGCGCGGAACGTCGCCTGGCAGATCGTGGCCTACTCGTGGGTGATGGTCGCGGTCTCGCTGGCGCTGTGGCCGATCGCCCACACCGGCTGGTTCTACCCCGCGGCCGCCGGGGTGCTGGGCGCCGCCTTCCTGGTCCAGGCCCACCGGATGCTGGCGCGGACCAGTGGCACCGAGGATCTCTCGCGGATCCAGCCGATGCACCTGTTCCACAGCAGCAACCTCTACCTCTCGCTGCTCTTCGTCGCCGTCGCGATCGACCCCCTCATCCGCTGACCCGAGACCCGGGCTCTGGCGCCTCGAGACCCGGGCTCTGGCGCCGCGAGACCCGGATGGCGTCACCAGCGAAGGTTCGTCGGACGGTCCGCGAGTGCCTGGCGCACCCGACCGAGCCAGCTGTCGACCCGAAGTCCGGTGAAGTCCCCGGCCCGGACCACGATGACGGTCCACCCGGCGTCACGGAGCCAGGTGAGACGCTCGTGGTCGTGCACCGCCTGCTGCGGATCGAGGTGGTGCGCTCCGTCGTACTCGACGGCGACCCGGTGGTGGGGATAGGCGAAGTCCAGGCGGTACGTCGGACGCCCACCGACCTCGATCCAGTACTGCGGGACCGGTCGCGGGAGGCCTGAGCGGCAGATCTCGAGCCAAACCCAGGACTCGCGGGTCGATTCGAGCCGCGCGTCGACGTACGGGACGAGCTGGCGCAGCTGCCGCACACCTCGGCGCCCGCGGAACCGAGGCAGCTCGACCGACAGCGCGGCTGCGTCCACGCCGTGGTCGCGGGCGAACCCGTTCATGCACGCCATCGCGTCGCGGCTGTGCAGCCGGCAGCCGAGGTCGAGCGCCGTCCGCAGCGGGGTCGTGACCCGGACTCCGCCGAGGACCATGACGTCTGCTGCGGCCAGGGTGCGCGTTCCGGCCGCGATGCCCACGCGCTCGGTGGGGTGGTTGCCCCGCAGGGCGCACGTCTCGACGGGAGGCAGCACCGCCGTCTCGGCGTAGACGTAGCTGTCGATGCCGTGGAGGTAGGCGGCCGTGCGATCGACGGCCACGTGGCCCGGGTCGATCACCAGCGTGGCCGCAGCGACACGCAGATCGATCGTGTCGGCGGTGGTGGCGGCGACGTACACGTCGGTCAGCACGCGTCGGACCGCGCCATCGGTGACCAACGATCGCAGGCGGTGGCGCGTCAGGCCGTGCTGCTCGGCCATCTGCTGCGTGAACGGGCCGATGGGTAGTTGCTCCATGGACCAACGGTCGGGTGCCGGCGTCGCCGTCGCGATCCCTGTGGATGAGGACTGTGGATGACTGCCGTCGCACCGACGCTTGTGGACCGATTCCGGTCCCGGCCGGGACGCGTGGGGCTCGAGACGGGTGTCGGACGACCAGAACCCCGGTCTGGGCGAGCCAGAAGGCGGGTTTGGGCGAGCCAGAAGGCGGGTTTCGGCTAGGTGGTGGAGCGCCGGGGCGTGTCCAGCAGCACCCAGGTGGAGGCGGCCATCACGAGCGTCGCGCCGAGCATGTGGACGGCGACGAGTGCGATGGGGAGGTGGGTGAAGTACTGGACGAAGCCGATCGCACCGTTGACGACGACGGCGGCCAGCAGGGCGGAGGTCGCCCTCGTGCGGCGTACGACGACCAGGGCGATCGTGAGACCGCAGAGCAGGAAGACCGCGTCCGCGTGGAGCTGGGCGGTCTGCAGCGCGGAGAGCCCGTTGCGCTTCACGTGCTCGTCGCCCGCGTGCGGACCGGCGCCGGTGACCACCGTGCCCAACGTGATCACCAGGAACGTCGCGGCGAACTGCGCCACGGCGAGGAGGTCCGGGCGCGGGAGTGCCTCGTAGAGACTGATCACGAGCGCCGCGGAGGCGGCGATCATGATCATCGAGACGATGAGGTGTGCCGAGACGATCCACGGGTTGAGCTCGATGCGTACCGTGATGCCACCGAGGACCGCCTGAGCGGCGACCCCCGCCAGGATCCACAGGGCGTAGCGCCGCTGGGCCATCCGCCAGACCGCGATGAGCGCGGCCAGGACGGCGATGGTGATGATCGGGGTCACCATGCGGTTGCTGAACTCGATCGCCTTGTGGATGCTGATCGAGCCGTGCGGGACGAGCGAGCCGGACTGGCACTGCGGCCAGGTGGGGCAGCCGAGTCCCGAGCCGGTCAGGCGCACCAGGCCACCGGTGACCACGATGGCCATGTTCACGACGAGGGTCGCCCACGCAGCGGCGCGCGCGTGGCGCTCCAGCCTCGTCTGCACGCCGCCGACCAGGTTGTGGATCACTCCCACTTGAACGTCCTCGCAGTCAGGGTGGAGCCCACGATCGCCCAGACCAGGAGCACGGCCAGCTCGGACCAGGCCACCCGGCCGTCCCAGAAGGCGCGCCGCATGGCCTCGCCGATGGCGCCGGAGGGCAGGAAGCGGGCGACGTGCCCGTAGCCGCCGTACGTCGACGCGGGCAGTACGACGGCGCCGCCGGCCATCAGCAGCAGGTAGATCAGGTTGGCGGCGGCGAGGGTGGCCTCCGCGCGCAGCACACCGGCCACGAACAGCCCCAGCGACGCGAAGGCCGCCGTGCCGAGCACCGCCGTCAGCAGGAAGCCCGCGACGCCCGCGAGGCACACGGTCGGCGACCATCCGAGCGCGAGCCCGACCCCGCCGATCACCACGATCTGGAGGATCTCGACCATGACGAGCGCGAGCACCTTGCCGGCCAGCAGCCCGAGCCGCGGCAGGGGAGAGGCGCCGAGGCGCTTGATCACGCCGTAGCGCCGCTCGAAGCCGGTCGCGATCGCGAGCGAGGTGAAGGCCGTCGACATGATCGCGAGCGCGAGCACGCCGGGGGTGAAGATGTCCACCAGCGGGCGGGACTCGTGCAGCTTGAGCCGCGCCCCACCGGTGACGCCGCCGACCAGCACGATCACCGGGATCACCACGGCGATCAGCAGCTGCTCGCCGTTGCGCAGCATCAGCCGCGACTCCATGGACGCCTGGGCCAGGACCTGCCGCCGCAGCGGCGCCGCGCCGGGGCGCGGGGTGAAGTCACTCATGCGTCCCCTCCCGCAGCGCCCGCCCGGTGAGCTCCAGGAAGACGTCCTCGAGCGTGCGGGAGGCGAAGCTCATCGACTCCAGCCCGACACCGTGCTCGGCGCTCCAGGCGTCGACCGCCGAGCGCAGCGCGGCCTCGGCAGGTGCTCCCAGCTCGCGGTCGACGACCATGCGCACGGTGGCGGAGGTCCCGCGGGTGAGCTCCTCGACGGTCCCGGACGCCACGAGCCGGCCGCGGTCGATGATGTGCACCTGGTCGGCGAGCCGCTCGGCCTCCTCCAGGTAGTGCGTGGTGAGGACGACGGTCACGCCCGAGGCTCGCAGCTCGGTCAACAGCTCCCAGGTCGTACGCCGGGCGGCCGGGTCCATGCCCGCCGTCGGCTCGTCGACGAAGACCAGCTCGGGGCGCCCGACCAGCGCCATCGCCAGCCCGAGCCGCTGTTGCTGGCCCCCGGAGAGCCGGCGGTACGGCGTACGCCCGCACTCGTGCAGCGAGAGCCGTTCGACCAGCTCGTCCACCGGCAGCGGGTGGGCGTGCAGCCGGGCGACGTGCCGCAGCATCTCGACGGCCTTGACGCCCGACCAGGCACCCTGGCCCTGCAGCATCACACCGATGCGGGGGAGCAGGTCGCGCCGCTCGTGGACGGGATCCAGGCCGAGCACCCGCACGGAGCCGCCGTGAGGGCGGCGGTAGCCCTCGCAGGTCTCGAGGGTCGTGGTCTTCCCGGCGCCGTTGGGCCCGAGGACCGCGGTGATCGTGCCGGTCTCCACGGCGAGGGAGAGGCCGTCGACGGCGGTCTTGTCGCCGTACCTCATCACCAGGCCGTCGACCACCACGGCGGGAGAGGAGCTAGCAGGCACCCGGGGAGTCTAGGGTGCGCCTCCCAGCCCTAACCTTGGGCCCGTGAACCCCGTGGTCTCCGGCGTGATCCTCGCCATCTGTGCGGTCGCCGCCGTCATCGCGCTGGTGCACATCACGCGGGACCGACCGGTCGAGGACGGCATGTTCGTGATCCTCGCCGTGCTCGAGACCGCCCTGCTCGTCCAGCTGGTCTGGGGCGCGATCGCGTTCGGTACGACGGACCGCGCGGTCTCCGGGATCCTGTTCTTCTCCTACCTGGTCGGCGTGTGCCTCGCCGCGCCGATCGGGGCCTTCTGGTCGCTCGCCGAGCGCACCCGCGCCGGGACGGCCGTGCTCCTGGTCGCCGTCCTCACCGTCGCCGCCCTGCAGGCGCGCCTGTGGTCGATCTGGCACGGGGCCCATGCCTGAGCAGTCCCGCAGCCACCACGCGATGCGCAGCGGGTGGGGCCGCGCCCTGATCTTCCTGTACGGCGTGTTCGTGGTCGCCGCCGTCGGCCGCTCCAGCGTCCAGATCGCCACGGACTTCGGCTCCGCCCCGGTCGGCTACCTCCTCTCCGCCCTCGCCGCGGTCCTGTACGTCGTCGCCACGGCCTGTCTCCTGGTCGGCACGCGGACCGCGTGGCGGGTCGCGTCGGTCTCGGTCGTCATCGAGGCGGTCGGCGTCCTGGGCGTCGGCGCGCTGAGCTACGCGGTCTCGGGCCTGGGGGAGACGCAGACGATCTGGTCGCACTTCGGGCAGGGCTACGGATTCGTCCCGCTGGTGCTTCCCTTCCTCGGCATCGCCTGGCTGCGGGCAACTAAGGCTGACCTTGCTTGAAGCCCGGGAAGCATTAACGCCACACTTGTGTTGTGGAAATCGTGGACCGGAGCTCGCAGGGCGGAAGCGTCGTCGACGCGCCGACCCGTGAGCGCGTCGCGCGGTTCATCCTGGAGGCCGGTCCGTCGACCGCCGCGGAGCTCGCCGAGCGGCTCGACCTGACCCCGGCCGCCGTACGCCGTCACCTCGACCAGCTGCTCGAGGACGGTGCCGTCGAGGCCCGCGACCCGCGTCCCGGGGCCACGCGGGGGCGGGGCCGCCCGGCGAAGGCGTTCGGACTCACCGAGCGCGGCCGCGACCGCTTCGAGAAGCAGTACGACGACCTCGCCGCCGAGGCGCTGCGCTTCCTGCGCGAGACCGCCGGCGACGACGCGGTCAAGGCGTTCGCCGAGCGTCGCGCGAGCTTCATCGAGGAGAAGTTCCCCCAGGTCGCCGCGACCCACCCCGGGGCGAGCCCCGCCGAGGTCCTGGCGCTGGTCTTCTCCGACGAGGGGTACGTCGCCACGGTCCGTGAGCTGCCGGTGATCGGTGAGCAGCTGTGCCAGCAGCACTGCCCGGTCTCCCACGTGGCCCACGAGTTCCCCCAGCTGTGCGAGGCCGAGACCGAGGCCATCGGCCGGGTCCTCGGCACCCACGTCCAGCGCCTTGCCACGATCGCCCACGGCGACGGCGTGTGCACCACCTGCATCCCGGTCTCGACAAGCTCGACCACCCGAGTGAAGAAGGAGATGGTCTGAATGACCTCCATCGAAGAGCTGAACCCCGAGCTGAAGGGGATCGGCCGCTACGAGTTCGGCTGGGCCGACACCGACGTCGCCGGTGCGACGGCGAAGCGCGGCCTCAGCGAGGAGGTCGTCCGTGACATCTCCGCGAAGAAGAACGAGCCGCAGTGGATGCTCGACCTGCGCCTGAAGGGCCTCAAGCTCTTCCACCGCAAGCCGATGCCGACGTGGGGCTCGGACCTCAGCGCGATCGACTTCGACAACATCAAGTACTTCGTGCGCTCCAGCGAGAAGCAGGCCGCCTCGTGGGACGACCTGCCCGAGGACATCAAGAACACCTACGACAAGCTCGGCATCCCCGAGGCGGAGAAGCAGCGCCTGGTCTCCGGTGTCGCGGCCCAGTACGAGTCCGAGGTCGTCTACCACTCGATCCGCGAGGACCTCGAGGCCCAGGGCGTGCTGTTCCTGGACACCGACACCGCGCTGCGCGAGCAGCCGGAGCTGTTCCAGGAGTACTTCGGCACGGTGATCCCGGTCGGCGACAACAAGTTCGCCGCGCTGAACACCTCGGTGTGGTCCGGCGGCTCGTTCATCTACGTGCCCAAGGGCGTCCACGTGGACATCCCGCTGCAGGCCTACTTCCGGATCAACACCGAGAACATGGGCCAGTTCGAGCGCACGCTGATCATCGTCGACGAGGACGCCTACGTGCACTACGTCGAGGGCTGCACCGCGCCGATCTACTCCAGCGACTCGCTGCACTCCGCGGTCGTGGAGATCATCGTGAAGAAGGGCGGCCGCTGCCGCTACACGACCATCCAGAACTGGTCGAACAACGTCTACAACCTCGTCACCAAGCGCGCGGTCTGCGAGGCCGGCGCGACGATGGAGTGGGTCGACGGCAACATCGGCTCCAAGGTCACGATGAAGTACCCGGCCGTCTACCTGATGGGCGAGCACGCCAAGGGCGAGACGCTGTCCATCGCCTTCGCGGGCGAGGGCCAGCACCAGGACGCCGGCGCCAAGATGGTGCACGCGGCGCCGAACACCTCCTCGAGCATCCTCAGCAAGTCGGTGGCGCGCGGCGGGGGCCGTACGTCGTACCGCGGGCTGATCCAGGTCAACGAGGGTGCCCACGGCTCGAAGTCCAACGTGCTCTGCGACGCGCTGCTGGTCGACCAGATCAGCCGCAGCGACACCTACCCCTACGTCGACATCCGCGAGGACGACGTGTCCATGGGCCACGAGGCGAGCGTCTCGAAGGTCTCCGACGACCAGCTCTTCTACCTGATGAGTCGCGGCATGGAGCAGGACGAGGCCATGGCCATGATCGTCCGCGGCTTCGTGGAGCCGATCGCCAAGGAGCTGCCGATGGAGTACGCCCTGGAGCTCAACCGGCTCATCGAGCTGCAGATGGAAGGAGCAGTCGGCTGATGTCGGCAGTCGCTGAGGCCCTGGAGATGGACAGGGTCGAGTCCCACCTGCACCCGGAGGGCTCCTTCGACGTCGAGGCCCACGAGGTCCCGACGGGTCGCGAGGAGATCTGGCGCTTCACCCCGCTCAAGCGGCTGCGCGGCATCCAGGCCGACGCGCCGCTCGGCGGGACGTCGTACAGCCCCGCCTTCGACGCCCCCGAGGGCGTCCGCATCGAGCGGATCGCGGACGGCAGCCTCAAGGGCGTCTCCGGTCTCGTGCCGTGGGACCGCATCTCGGCCCGCGCGTTCGCCGAGGCGAAGGAGACGCTGGCCGTCACCATCCCGCAGGAGACCGAGCTGGACCGCCCGGTGTACGTGACCCTCAAGGGCACCGGCACCGACGAGGCGACCGCCACGCACGCCGTCATCCGGGCCGAGAAGTTCAGCAGGGCGACCGTCGTGCTGCGCTTCGAGGGCTCGATGACGCTGGCCGACAACGTCGAGATCGTGGTCGAGGACGGCGCGCAGCTGACCATCGTCTCCATCGACGACTGGGCCGACGACGCCGTGCACGTGGGTCACCGCCACATCAACGTGGGTCGCGACGCGCAGTTCAAGCACGTCGACATCACCTTCGGCGGCGACGTGGTCCGCAACGACACCACCGCCGAGTACGCCGGACCGGGCGGCTCGGTGGAGATGCTCGGCCTGTACTTCGCCGACGCCGGCCAGCACATCGAGCACCGGCTCTTCGTCGACCACAACGCCCCCCGGACCAAGAGCCACGTGGTCTACAAGGGCGCGCTGCAGGGCGAGAAGGCGCACACCGTGTGGATCGGCAACGTCCTGATCCGCAAGGTCGCCGAGGGCATCGAGACCTACGAGGAGAACCGCAACCTGGTCCTCTCCGACGGCTGCCAGGCCGACTCGGTCCCGAACCTGGAGATCGAGACCGGCGAGATCGAGGGCGCGGGCCACGCGTCGGCGACCGCGCGGTTCGACGACAACCAGCTGTTCTACCTGCGCTCGCGCGGCATCTCGGAGAAGGAGGCGCAGCGACTCGTCGTGCACGGCTTCTTCAACGACCTGATCCGCCAGGTCGGCGTACCGGAGCTCGAGGAGCAGCTGGCGGCGACCGTGGAGGCGGAGCTCGCCAAGAACGTGCTGGCAGGTCTGGCATGACCTTCGAGCGCGTCGCTTCGCTGAGCGACATTCCCGAGGACGAGGCGATCAAGGTCGTCGTCGACCGGTACGACGTGGCGCTGGCCCGCCACGAGGACGAGGTCTTCGCGCTGCAGGACCTCTGCTCGCACGCCAACGTCGCGCTCTCCGAGGGCGAGGTCGACGACTGCACGGTCGAGTGCTGGCTGCACGGTTCGAGGTTCGACCTGCGCACCGGCAAGCCGACCGGCCTGCCCGCGACCGAGCCGGTCGCCACCTTCCCCACCGAGATCCGGGACGGCGACGTGTACGTCGACGTCACCACCACCCTGAACGGAGTCACCCCCGCATGAGCACCCTGGAGATCAAGGACCTGCACGTCAGCGTCGAGACCGAGGATGGTGCCAAGGAGATCCTCAAGGGCGTCACGCTGACCATCAAGGACGGCGAGACCCACGCGATCATGGGCCCGAACGGGTCCGGCAAGTCGACCACGGCGTACTCCATCGCCGGCCACCCGAAGTACACGATCACCGGCGGCGAGGTCCTCCTCGACGGCGAGAACGTGCTCGAGATGACCGTCGACGAGCGGGCGCGGGCCGGGCTGTTCCTGGCCATGCAGTACCCCGTCGAGGTCCCGGGCGTCTCGATGGCGAACTTCCTGCGCACCGCGAAGACCGCGCTCGACGGCGAGGCCCCGAAGCTGCGCACCTGGGTCAAGGACGTCAACGGCGCGCTGGAGAAGATGAAGCTCGACCCCGCCTTCTCCGGCCGCTCGGTCAACGAGGGCTTCTCCGGCGGTGAGAAGAAGCGTGCCGAGATCGCCCAGCTCGACCTGCTCGACCCGAAGTTCGCGATCCTCGACGAGATCGACTCCGGTCTCGACATCGACGCGCTGAAGGTCGTCTCCGATGGCATCAACGACTTCGCCGGCCGCGACGACAAGGGCCTGCTGCTGATCACGCACTACACGCGGATCCTGCGCTACGTGAAGCCGGACTTCGTGCACGTGTTCGTCGACGGCCGGATCGCCGAGTCCGGCGGCCCCGAGCTCGCCGACGAGCTGGAGGCCAACGGCTACGAGAAGTACGTCGGAGCGGGGGTCTGACATGACCCTCCCCGGTCTCCTCCCCGAGCTCGAGGTCATCAGGAAGGACTTCCCGATCCTCGAGCGGCGGCTGGCGGGCGACGTCCCGCTGGTCTACCTGGACAGCGCGAACACCTCGCAGAAGCCGCAGATCGTGATCGACACCATGGTCGACCACCTCGAGCGGCACAACGCGAACATCGCCCGCGCGATGCACCAGCTCGGAGCAGAGGCGACCGAGGCGTTCGAGGGCGCCCGCGACAAGGTCGCGGCGTTCATCGGCGCGCCGGAGCGCGACGAGATCATCTTCACCAAGAACGCCTCCGAGGCGCTCAACCTCGCCGCGCAGACGATCCCGTTGCGGGAGGGCGACCGCGTCGTCATCACCGAGATGGAGCACCACTCCAACATCGTGCCGTGGCAGCTGGCGACCCAGCGGTCGGGTGCGGAGCTGCGCTGGTTCGGCGTCACCGACGAGGGCCTGCTGGACCTGTCGAACATCGACGAGCTGATCGACGAGCGCACCAAGGTCGTCGCGCTGACCTGGGTGTCCAACATGCTCGGCACGATCAACCCGATCGCCGAGATCGCGAAGAAGGCCCACGCGGTCGGCGCGATCGTCGTGGTCGACGCCTCGCAGGCCGCACCGCAGTTGCCGATCGACCTGGCCGCGATGGCCCCGGACGAGCGCCCCGACCTGCTGGCCTTCACCGGCCACAAGGTCGTCGGCCCGACCGGGATCGGGGTGCTGTGGGGCTCGCGTGCGGTGCTCGAGTCGCTCCCGCCCTTCCTGGGTGGTGGCGAGATGATCGCCACGGTCACGATGGAACGGTCGACGTACGCCGGCATCCCGCACAAGTTCGAGGCCGGCACCCCGCCGATCGTCGAGGCCGTGGGTCTCGGTGCCGCGGTCGAGTACCTCGGCCACGTGGGGCTCGACGCCGTGCACGCCCACGAGCAGGCCATCACCGGCTACGCCCTGCAGGGCCTGCAGTCGGTGAAGGGCCTGAGCGTCCTGGGCCCGCTGGACCCGGCGCTGCGCGGGGGAGCGATCTCCTTCGAGCTCGACGGCGTGCACCCGCACGACATCGCCCAGGTGCTGGACAGCCGCGGCATCGCCGTACGCGCCGGGCACCACTGCGCCAAGCCGGCCCACGCCCGGTTCGGGGTACAGGCATCCACGCGGATGTCGTCGTACCTCTACACGACCCCGGCGGAGATCGATGCTCTCGTCGAGGGCCTGGAATACACCCGCTCGTACTTCAAGTTGGACTGACCTATGACCGCCACCCCGGATCTGGATGCCCTCTATCAGGAGATCATCCTCGACCACTACAAGCACCCGCACGGCAAGGGACTCCGCGAGGAGTACGAGTCCGAGGTGCACCACGTGAACCCCACCTGCGGTGACGAGATCACGCTGCGCGCGCACGTCGCGGACGGCAAGGTCGCGGACATCTCCTACGACGCCCTCGGCTGCTCGATCTCCCAGGCCTCCGCGTCGGTGCTCTACGACCTCGTGGTCGGCAAGAGCGTCGATGAGGCCATGGAGATCCAGGCGAAGTTCCAGGAGCTCATGCAGGGCAAGGGCCAGCTCGAGCCCGACGAGGACGTGCTGGAGGACGGCATCGCCTTCGCCGGCGTCGCGAAGTTCCCGGCGCGCGTGAAGTGCGCACTGCTGTCGTGGATGGCCATGAAGGACGCGGTCAGCCGCGTGGACCAGGAGGAAGCATGAGCACCACCACCGTCGAGGACGTCACCGAGGCGATGAAGGACGTCGTTGACCCCGAGCTGGGGATCAACGTCGTCGATCTCGGCCTGGTCTACGGCGTGCACCTGGACGAGGCGTCGAACGTCGTGCTCGACATGACGCTCACCTCGGCAGCGTGCCCGCTCACCGACGTGATCACCGACCAGACCGAGGCCGCGCTCGAGGGCATGGTCAACGACGTCGCGATCAACTGGGTCTGGATGCCGCCGTGGGGCCCGGACAAGATCACCGACGACGGCCGCGAGCAATTGCGCGCCCTCGGCTTCAACGTCTAGGACCTACAGGACCCGCCAGCGGAACCAGATCAGCTCGTCGCCCTGGGGCCCCCGGCCCTGGAGCGTCACCCGGTACCGGCCCGGTCGCGGGGCGGAGAGCCGGAAGCGCTGGTCGGCGACGGCAGCCGCGCGGAGCGTGAACGGCCGCGCATGGGCTGTGCCCAGCCGGGTCAACGTCGCCGTGAACCTCCAGCCCGGCATGCCGAACCACATGCGCAGCGCGCCTCGGGTGCGCGCGGTCCGCAGGTCGGCATCGGCGGGCGGATAGCCGTCGCCGCAGACCATGCTCGAGGTGTTCGGGTCGTCCGACGGTGCGGTCCAGCAGAACATCGCCGGCTGGAAGTACATGTTCGAGGCCGGCGGCTGCAGCACGATCGGGGACGGCCTGCGGCTCCAGGTGTACGACGGCGTGGCGGCCGTCGCGGCGCTCGGGATCAGCAGCCCGGCGATGACGACCGCCCAGGCGGCCAGTATCCGACGATGCGCGTGCATGGGGAGCCTCCCTTTCCCCACCGAGCGTAGGCAACGTCTGCGCCGGATGCAGGAGAACCGCGACAGGTAAAGGGATTCAGCCGGCGATTCAGCCTGCCCGCACGGCGAACCGGGTGTCGGTGTAGCGACGCAGGTTGCGCAGGAACCAGCGGAACGCGAGGTTCGAGGCGAGCCCGCTGATCGGCATGAAGAGCCGCCCGGGACCGGTCACGTCGAGGGCGAGGGTCCAGGTGAGCCGGCAGCCCGACGCGGTCGGGACGACGTCGTACCGCTCGGCGAAGGCGCGGATCGACCGCTCGGACGCCTCGTTGAAGCGGAAGGCCATCTGCGTGCCGGGGTTCCACACCAGGAACTCCTCGGAGCCGACCAGGCCGCCGCGCATCGTGACGTCGCGGGTGGTGCCGACCGTGGGCGGCATCGGGCTGGTCCAGGTGACGCCGGTGATGACCTTGGCCCAGCGCGGCCAGGCGTCGGCGTCGGCGAACACCTCGAAGAGCTGCTCGGGCGTGATGGCGAGCTCCACGGAGTTGCTGTAGCGGTGCGGGGCCGTGTCGACGTACTCGACGCCGACCTTCTCGCACGGGTGCAGGGTGGTCACCGGGCCAGGATAGAACAGGTTCTAGTTGGGTAGGCTGAAGGTCCCATGAAGCTGCACGAGCTGACCATCAGCACGACCGACCCGGCCGTCCGCGGCCGCGAGATCGGCACGACCTTCGCCGATCAGGTGCGCGCCACGGCCGACCGCTACCTCGACCACTTCGCTGCGCTGGGCATCGACGAGGCGCAGGTGCGCGCGACGACGGCCGCCAGCACCGATGCCCTGGGCGCCTGGTGCCCACGGCTGGTCGAGGAGACGGTCGCCATGGCGGAGGGCGCCGGGGTCGAGCCATGGCGCGTCGCGGCGGTGGCGGCGCGCACGGAGGTGCTGGTCGCCGCGCCCGGGCCCGGCGAGTGCACGACGGCCGTGCTCGTCCCGCCGGCGGGCGGTGCCCCGGAGACCATCCAGACCTGGGACTGGCACGACGGGCTGTGTCCCGACGGCCTGCTGCTCGGCCTCACCACGTCCGCGGGCCGCCGGGTCAAGCTCTTCACCGAGTTCGGCACGGCGGCGAAGATCGGGGTCAACGACGCAGGCCTGGGCCTGCACTTCAACATCCTGCGGCACGCGAGTGACCACGCCGGTGGCGGCGTACCCGTGCATGCCATCGCGCGGCGCGTCCTCGAGGAGGCGACCACAGTGGCCGAGGCCGCCGAGATCGCCGCTTCGGCAACGGTCTCGGCCTCCACCGTCCTCACCGTCGTGACGTACGCCGACGGGGTGGCCGATGCCGCGTCGATCGAGATGTCGCCCGCCGGGACCGCGGTCGTGCGGCCGGGTGCGGACGGCTGGTTGGTCCACACCAACCACTTCCTGGATCCGGTGCTCGCCGAGGGGGAGGCCGGCGATCCCGAGGCGCTGTCCGAGGAGCGCTACGCCCACGTCGCCGGGCTGCGCGCCGGCATGGGAGGTCTCGGGACCGGCGAGCGGGCGGCCGCGTTCTGCGGGCCCGCGGGTGCGGACGCGCTGGTCTGCATGCGGCCCGACGTGGCGCTGCCCGACCACGAGCAGTGGGGGACCCTGCTGACCATCTGCCTGGATGTGCCCGGCTTCGCGCTCGAGCACCGTGCCGCGTCCCCGGACGTCGCCGCGCGCGACGGGCTGGCCCGGTTCTGAGCGATCAGCCCAGGGTGCGGGTGAGGAAGACGCTGTTCGGGTCCTCCACGTAGTCGGCGAACGGCGGGCACGGGGAGAACCCGTGGGCGGCGTACAGGGCGCGGGCGGGGGCGAAGTAGTCCTCGGCGCCGGTCTCGAGGCTGATCCGGCCCGCGCCCCGGCGTACCGCCTCGGCGAGGACGTGCTCGAGCATCGCCACGGCGACGCCCTGCCGGCGCGCGGCCGAGGAGGTCCGCATCGACTTGAGCTCGACGAGCCCGTCCGGATGGGACTTCAGGGCCACGCAGCCGAGCAGCACCCCGGCGCGCCGCGCGGTCCAGAACCTCATGCCCGGACCACGGAGCGAGTCCGGGTCGAGCGCGTGCACGCTCTCCGGCGGCGACGTGGCGTACATGTCGGCGAGGTGCTCCTCCAGCAGGGCCCGTACGTCGGGGCGCAGCGGGTCGTCGACGGCGACGACCAGGGTCGGGGCGGGGTCCACCGGGCGATTCACGAGGCAAGTCTTGCGCGTGATGGGCGCCGGATCCGGCCCCGGGTGCGCTAGTTTCCGAGCATGTGGCAGCCCGAGCCCGAGTGGGTGGCGCTTCCGGGTGGCGCCGGCACGTCCACCGTCGGCGTCTGGCGGGCCGCGCTCGGGGACCGTCCGGTCGTCATCAAGCGACTCGCGGCGCCGGTCCCGGGCGACCCGATCGAACTGGGCGAGCCCGACCAGATCGGCTACTGGCGGCGCGAGGCCGACGTACTGCTGACCGGCCTCACCGCGACGACGCCGGGCCTGCGCTCGGGGCCCGCCTCGGTCGAGGAGGACGCCGAGGGCATCACGATCGTGCGCGACTGGGTGGAGGACGGCGCGACCAGCGGCCTGTTCCTGGCCCTGGCCATCGGCCGGTTCGCCGGAGCCGACCTGCCGCGCCCGAGGTTCTTCGCCCGTCACCTGCTGCGCGACCGCCTCGCCCGGGTCGCGCGCGCCGGCGGCTGGCCCACGCTCGCGCGGACGACCGTGGCCGACGTCGCTGACCACCTGTGGCGCCAGCGTGAGCGGATGCTCGACCTGGTCGAGGGACTGCCGCAGGTGCCCCAGCACGGCGACCCGACGGCCGCGAACCTCCCCGGACGCGACGGGGACGACGCCGTCGCCATCGATTGGGGGACGCTGGGCACCGGACCCGTCGGCGGCGACGTGGGCTTCCTCGCGCTGTCCTCGCGCGAGGAGTTCGAGCCGCTGCTGGACGCCTACCTGCTCGGCCTGCCGCCGGGCCTCGCCGACCGGGACGACGTCGTCCTGGGCGCGCGGGTGGTGGCCGTCTACACCGCGCTCAGCCGGGCCGAGTGGGCGCTCGCCCGGGTGGCGCACGGCGAAGGCGCGCTGGCCTCGAAGTACCGCCATCCCGCGGTCGCCCCACACCTGCGCACCCTGCAGCGGACCTTCCCGATGATGGAGGCCCTCCTCACCGTCTGACCCTCCCCAGCGCGAATTCGGCCTTGTGGTCGACCGAAACGCTGGTCTCGGTCGACCACAACTCCGGATTCGCGGGACCAGAAGGCCGGATTCGCGGGACCAGAAGGCCGGAATCGCGGAGGGGTCAGTGGGCGGTGCCGGGGTCGTCCAGGTTGCTGGCGCCGAAGGTGTCGCAGGCGCCGAGGTCGCCGGAGCTGTCGTTGTAGCCGGCCTGGAACCACGCCTCGCGCTGCGCGGAGCTGCCGTGGGTGAACTGGCTCTGGTCCACGCCGTTGCCGACCCGCTTCTGGATGTAGTCGTCGCCGACCTCGCCGGCCGCCTTGATGGCGTCGGAGATGTCCTGCTGGCTGATCTCCTCGAAGATGTTCGCCCCGGCGGAGTCCTTGGTCGAGGAGGCCGCGTTGGACCACATGCCGGCGTAGCAGTCGGCCTGCAGCTCGAGGCGGACCGAGTCGCTGTCGGGGCCCTTCTGGGTGCGGACCTGGCTGATGGTGCCGAGCAGGTCCTGGATGTGGTGGCCGTACTCGTGCGCGACCACATAGGCCCGGACGAAGCCGGTCGGGTCGATGCCGAGCTGCTGGCCGACGGTCGTGTAGAAGTCCTCGTCGAGGTAGATGTTGCCGTCGCCGGAGCAGTAGAAGGGACCCACGTCGGTCGTCGCGGTGCCGCAGCCGCCGGTGCTGACCGATCCCTCGAACGTCACCAGCGCGTTCTCGGGCTGGAACTTCTTGCCGGCCGCCGAGAGCCTCTGCGCGAGAGAGGGCTGCTTGGACCAGTAGTCGTACAGCGAGTTCTCGATGGCGACGAGCGCGCACGGGATCGAGTTGTTGGCGTCGGCGCCGGTCTTGCACTGCGCGTAGTCCGCCGAGTAGCCGCCGGCCGCCTTCACGGTCGTGCCGTGGGAGGAGAGCGAGGTGTTGGTGATCCCGCCGCCGCCACTGTTGCCGAGGACCTGGATCAGGATCCAGACGATCGCGACGATCACGCCGAGGCCGCCACCGATGTGCGGCAGACCGATCCCGCCACCGCCGAGACCGCCGCCCCCGCCCATGCGGCCACCGCCACCGCCGCCTCCGCCGGCCTCGGTCATGCGGGACGTGTCGAGCCGAGCCTTCGGGTTGAACCGCACCATGCACGGCACTGTAGGGCACGAGGATGTGTCTCGCACCGACCCGACGTGGGACGATGGGCGCGTCATGATCACGGTGCACCAGCTCGAGGTCCGGGTCGGTGCCCGCCTCCTCATGGAGAACGTCAGCTTCCGCGTCGCCGCGGGCGACAAGGTCGGTCTCGTCGGGCGCAACGGCGCCGGGAAGACCACCCTCACGAAGGTCCTCGCGGGCGACCACGAGCCGGCCGGGGGCTCGGTCACGAGCACCGGCGAGCTCGGCTACCTGCCCCAGGACCCGCGCGTGGGCGACCCCGAGGTCGCCGTACGCGACCGCATCCTGTCGGCGCGCGGCCTCGACGACGCCGTACGTCGGATGCGCCAGGCCGAGGAGCAGATGGCCTCGCCCGAGCCGAAGGTCCACGACAAGGGCATGCGCCGCTTCGCGCGGGCGCTGGACGACTTCGAGGCCGGCGGTGGCTACGCGGCCGAGGCCGAGGCGAAGCAGATCGCGAACGCGCTGGGTCTTCCCGAGCGGCTCTGGGAGCAGCAGCTGAAGACCCTCTCGGGTGGTCAGCGACGCCGGGTCGAGCTGGTCCGGATCCTGTTCTCGCAGGCCGAGGTGCTGATCCTCGACGAGCCCACCAACCACCTCGACGCCGACTCGATCCTGTGGCTGCGCGAGTGGATGAAGACCTACAGCGGCGGCTTCATCGTGATCTCCCACGACAACGCGCTGCTCGAGGAGACCGTCAACAAGGTCTTCCACCTCGACGCCAACCGCGCCGTCGTCGACATCTACAACATGGGCTGGAAGCACTACCTGACCCAGCGCGAGACCGACGAGGCGCGGCGCAAGCGCGAGATGATGAACGCGCAGAACAAGGCCAAGACGCTCACCGACCAGGCCAACAAGATGAAGGCTCGTGCGTCGGGCGCATCCGCGGCCCAGTCGATGCTCAAGCGCGCCGAGCGGCTGATGGTCGGCATCGAGGGCGAGCGCCAGTCCGACAAGGTCGCGGCGATCAAGTTCCCGACCCCGGCACCCTGCGGCAAGACTCCCCTCACCGCCCACGACCTGTCGCGCTCGTACGGCGCGCTCGAGGTCTTCACCGCCGTGGACCTGGCCATCGACAAGGGCTCCCGCGTCGTCATCCTCGGCCTCAACGGTGCCGGCAAGACCACGATGCTGCGCATCCTCGCCGGCGTCGACGAGCCGGACACGGGCGAGGTCGTCCCCGGCTACGGGCTGAAGGTCGGCTACTACGCCCAGGAGCACGAGACCCTCGACGTCAACCGCACCGTGCTGGAGAACATGCAGTCCGCGGCGCCGAACCTCACCGACACCGAGGCTCGCTCGGTGCTCGGCTCCTTCCTGTTCAGCGGCGACGACGCGCACAAGTCGGCGGGGGTGCTGTCCGGTGGCGAGAAGACCCGTCTCGCGCTGGCGTCACTCGTCGTCTCGCAGGCCAACGTGCTGCTGCTCGACGAGCCCACGAACAACCTGGACCCGGCCTCCCGCGAGGAGGTCCTCAACGCGATCCGCCGCTACGAGGGCGCGATCATCCTCGTCACCCACGACGAGGGTGCAGTACACGCCCTCGAGCCGGACCGGGTGCTCATCCTGCCCGACGGGGTCGAGGACCTCTGGAGTGCGGACTACGCCGACCTGATCGCCCTGGCCTGAACCGTCGCCTGAACGCTGCCCGGGACGGGCCTCCCGCCATGGCAGGCTGTGCGCCATGGCCACCTCCCGCGACGCGCGGTACGTCGGAGCGATCGACCAGGGCACCACGAGCACCCGCTTCATGGTGTTCGACCATGCCGGCGCCGAGGTCGTGCGCCACCAGTTCGAGCACGAGCAGATCCTGCCGCGGGCCGGCTGGGTCGAGCACAACCCGATCGAGATCTGGGAGCGCACCGGGTCGGTGATCCGCACGGCGCTGGCGAAGGCCCACCTGCAGGCCTCCGACCTCGCCGCGATCGGCATCACCAACCAGCGCGAGACCACCATCGTGTGGGATCGCCACACCGGGCGCCCGCTGCACACCGCGATCGTCTGGCAGGACACGCGCTCCGATACCATCACCGCCGCGCTGGACAAGGACGAGCGTGGCGCCCTGATCCGGCACCGTGCCGGTCTGCCGCCGGCGCCGTACTTCTCCGGCGGGAAGCTGCAGTGGCTGCTGGAGAGCATCCCCGGCCTGCGAGAGGCGGGAGAGCGCGGCGACGCCCTGTTCGGTACGCCGGACAGCTGGGTGCTGTGGAACCTGACCGGCGGCGTCGACGGGGGAGTCCACCTCACCGACGTCACCAACGCCAGCCGCACGATGCTGATGGACCTGGAGACCCTCGACTGGGACGACGAGCTGCTCGCCATCTTCGGCGTCCCGCGGGCGATGCTGCCGCAGATCCGCGAGTCGTCGGCGGTGGAGCCCTTCGGCATGACCCGCAGCGACGGGCCGCTCGGCGGCGAGGTGCCGATCACCGGCATCCTCGGCGACCAGCAGGCCGCGACCGTCGGCCAGGTCTGCTTCGCGCCCGGCGAGGCCAAGAACACCTACGGCACCGGCAACTTCCTGCTGCTCAACACCGGTACCGAGATCGTGCGGTCCAGGGCCGGACTGCTGACCACGCCGGCGTACAAGCTGGGGAACGAGCCGTGCGTCTACGCCCTCGAGGGCTCGATCGCCGTCACCGGCTCGGCGATCCAGTGGCTGCGCGACCAGCTGGGGATCATCAGCGGCGCGGGGGAGTCCGAGACGCTGGCGCGCCAGGTCGAGGACAACGGCGGCGTCTACTTCGTGCCCGCGTTCTCGGGCCTGTTCGCGCCGTGGTGGCGCTCGGACGCGCGCGGCGCGATCGTCGGGCTGTCGCGGTTCAACACCAACGCGCACGTGGCGCGGGCGACGCTGGAGGCGATCTGCTACCAGTCCCGCGACGTCGTCGACGCGATGACCGAGGACTCCGGCGTGCGCCTGGAGACGCTCAAGGTGGACGGCGGCGTCACGGCGAACGAGCTGTGCATGCAGATCCAGGCCGACGTGCTCGGCGTACCGGTGAGCCGGCCGGTGGTGTCGGAGACCACGGCACTGGGGGCGGCGTACGCCGCCGGGCTGTCGGTCGGCTTCTGGGAGTCGACCGACGAGCTGCGCCGGAACTGGCGCGAAGGCGCCCGCTGGACGCCACAATGGGACGAGAAGCGCCGGGAGACCGGCTACGCGCAATGGCACAGAGCGGTGCAGCGAACCTTCGACTGGATCGAGGTCTGAGATGGACGCCGCCGCACTGTCACCCCGCGCCCGCACCGCCGCCCTGCGCCGGCTGGAGGGCCAGCGCCTCGACCTGCTGGTGATCGGGGGTGGCGTGGTCGGCAGCGGCTGCGCGCTCGACGCCGCCACGCGCGGTCTCAACGTGGGCCTCGTCGAGGCGCGCGACTTCGCCTCCGGCACCTCCTCGCGCAGCTCCAAGCTGATCCACGGCGGCCTGCGGTACCTGGAGATGCTCGACTTCCGGCTCGTCGCGGAGGCGCTGAAGGAGCGCGGCCTGCTGATGCAGCGGCTCGCGCCGCACCTGGTGCGCCCGGTGCCGTTCCTCTACCCGCTCACCGGGCGCGGCTGGGAGCGTTGGTACGCCGGCACCGGGGTCGCCCTCTACGACGCCCTGTCGAAGGCGAGCGGCTACGGCCAGACGACGCCGACGCACAAGCACCTCACCCGGCACGGCGCGCGCAAGGCGTTCCCGTCGCTGCGCAAGGACGCCCTGGTGGGCGCGATCCGCTACTACGACGCCCAGGTCGACGACGCCCGGCACACGATGTTCCTGGCCCGCACCGCCGCCACCTACGGCGCCGCCGTCGCCTCCCGCACCCGTGTGGTCGGGCTGCTCAAGGAGAGCGAGCGCGTCGTCGGGGCGCGGGTGGTGGACCTCGAGACCGGCCGTGAGTTCGAGATCCGCGCCTCGCAGGTCATCAACGCCACCGGCGTGTGGACCGACGAGACGCAGGCGATGGCGCGCGAGCGCGGCCAGTTCAAGGTCCGCGCCTCCAAGGGCATCCACCTGGTCGTGCCGCGCGACCGGATCCGCGGCGAGACCGGGCTGATCCTGCGCACCGAGACCTCGGTGCTGTTCGTCATCCCGTGGAAGCGGCACTGGATCATCGGCACCACCGACACCGACTGGGAGCTGTCCAAGGACCACCCGGCGGCGAGCTCGAAGGACATCGACTACCTGCTCGAGCACGTCAACCAGGTGCTGGAGGTCCCGCTGACCCGCGCCGACGTCGAGGGCGTGTACGCCGGCCTCCGCCCGCTCCTCGCGGGCGAGGACGCCGCCACGTCCAAGCTCTCCCGCGAGCACGCGGTCGCCCATGCGGTGCCCGGGCTGGTCGTCGTGGCGGGCGGCAAGTACACGACGTACCGGGTGATGGCGAAGGACGCCGTCGACGAGGCCGTGCACGGGCTGGAGTCGGTGCAGGGCCGCACGGTCGGCGCGTGCGTCACCGAGGACATCCCGCTGGTGGGCGCCGACGGCTACCACGCGCTGTGGAACCAGCGCCGCTCGCTCGCGGCCAGCTCCGGGCTGGCGATCAACCGGGTGGAGCACCTGCTGGAGCGCTACGGCTCGATGGTGCTGGAGATCCTCGACCTGATCGCGGCCGAGCCCGACCTGCGCGAGCCGCTGCCGGGCGCCGAGGACTACCTCCAGGCCGAGGCGGTCTACGCCGTGACGCACGAGGGCGCGCGGCACCTCGACGACATCCTGACCCGGCGGCTGCGGGTCTCGATCGAGACCTTCGACCGCGGAGCCGCCGCGGCGCCGTACGTCGCCGACCTGGTCCGCGGCCACCTCGGCTGGGACTCCGCCCAGCACACGCGCGAGCTGCAACACTACCTCAAGCGCGTCGAGGCCGAGCGGGAGAGTCAGCGCCAGCCCGACGACCTCACCGCCGACGCAGCGCGCAAGGGCGCCCCCGACGTCGTGCCGGTCACCCACGCGGCCAGCTCCGAGGTCTCGTAGGGTCGAGGCATGGATCTCGACCTCCGCGACCGCGTCTACATCGTCACCGGCGGCACCCGCGGCCTGGGCAGGGCCACGGCGGAGGCGCTCGTCGCGGACGGTGCGCGGGTCGTCGTCACCGGCCGCGACCCGGAGTCCGTGGCCGACACGGTCATCGCGCTGATCGACAGCACCGGTGAGGACATCGCGATCGGCGTACCTGCCGACAACGCCGACCCGGCCACGCCGGCGACGCTGATCGATGCCGCGCACCACAAGTGGGGGCGGCTGGACGGCGCGCTGATCAGCGTGGGCGGCCCCGCCGCCGGCTCCCTGATGCAGGCCACCGACGAGGAGTGGAGCCAGGCCTTCGGGTCGGTATTCCTCGGCGCGGTGCGGCTCGGCCGCGAGATCGGGGCGGCGCTCGGCGAGGGCGGCTCGCTGGCATTCGTGCTCTCCACGAGTACCAAGCAGCCGATCCCCGACCTCGCGATCTCCAACGGCCTGCGCCCCGGCCTGGGCATGGTCGCCAAGACCCTCGCCGACGAGCTCGGCCCGCGCGGCGTCCGCGTCAACGGGCTGCTCCCCGGCCGGATCGCGACCGACCGGGTCGCCCAGCTGGACGCCGGGACCCCCGACCCGGCCGCCACGCGTGCCCGCACCGAGGCCGCGATCCCGCTGCGCAGGTACGGCGCCCCCGCCGAGTTCGGCCGCGCAGCCGCCTTCCTGCTCTCGCCCGCGGCGTCCTTCGTGTCCGGCGTGATGCTGCCGGTCGACGGGGGCATGTCCCGCTCGCTGTGAGCGGAAGGAGCACCGATTCTGCCGGATTCGCTGCGCTGTTGGAGATCTCAACTTAGCCTGGGTCCCGCCGATCTCGAGGATCGGTCGTAGGGTGACGAAGGGGACTCGGGATGCGCAGGCAGATGGGGGCGGTGCTTGCCGTCGGGATGCTGGCCGGACTGGCCGCGACGGTCATGACCGGCCCGCCGGGATCGGCGACCACGCAGCACGCCGCGCGCTTCGCGGCGTACACCGATCACACGGCGGCGGTGGTGGATCCGGCGACGACACAGAGGGTGACCGCCGCTGTCCGCGTGCTCGACGCGGTCACGGGAGCGCCGGCCCGCGGCACGATCTGGCTCGTCGCCGCCGACGGCTACCGCGAGTCGGCCAAGGTGACGCTCAAGCCGACCGGCTGGGGTGTCGTGTCGGCCGACCCGCCGCCCGGACTGCTGCCCGGCAGCTACGTCTGGCACGTCCGCTACAGCGGGAGCGCGAAGGTGCTCGGCGCGACCTCGGTCGCCGGCACCGCCTTCCGGGTGGCCCAGCCGGCCGCCGACCCGACCGTCGACGACTCGTTCATCGCCTCACCCGACGTCACCAACGAGGACATCGCCGACCTGAGCGGGCTGCCCGGCTACGACCCGGCGTACGGCAACTCCTGGAACCAGTGGACCGCCGACTCGGTGGACTGGGTCTACGACGAGATCGCGGCCCGCAACCCCAGCGCCTTCCTGATCTCCGGCGACCTCGTGGAGGGTCGCTGGGGCCTGCCCGACAACCACTCCGGCCTGTTCGGCTCGTCCACCGAGGGCGGTTGGCCGATCACCGAGGACCAGCAGGTCGCGATGGTCCAGCAGCAGGCGGCGCTGTACAACGGCGCGAACGCCCAGCGGCTCAAGGACGCGGGGCTCTACGACAGGACGCTCCCCGCCGTGGGCGACCACGACATCGGCGACAACTGGTGGTACGACTCCAGCGCCTACGGCGCCTTCAAGCTGCACCACCTCGACCTGTGGCGCGACTCGTTCCACGACAACTACCTGGTGAAGAGCGGCGGCGGCGCGAAGGGGTTCACCCGGCCGGTCGGCACGCAGTGGGAGAAGACGGCGTACGCCACCATGGTGAACCCGGACCTGCTGGTGGTCACCCTGGACGAGTTCAACCAGCGCGACCACGGGGTCTCGGTCACGGTCACCGGCGGTCAGCTGACCTGGCTCGAGGGCGTGCTGGCCCACGCTCGGCACACGGGGGTGCGGTGGATCGTGCTCCAGGGCCACGTCCCGATCCTGCCGTCGGCGGTGTGGCACAGCTCCGGACTGCACATCAACGGCGGCACGGACTCGCCGCTGTGGAAGCTGATGGTGAAGTACCGGGTCAACCTCTACATCGCCGGCGAGGTCCACACGACCTCGCGCTACACCCAGGACGGCATCACCCAGATCACCACCGGCTCGCCGATCCCGGCAGGGGAGACGACCTTCCTCGACGTCCAGGTCTTCCACGACCGGCTCGCGATGGGGCTGTGGGGCTGGTACGTCGACGACCACAAGAGCACCCCGCAGTACCTGTGGAACGGCGGCTGCTCGATCACCGAGAACGAGCTGCCCGCCGAGGAGCGTCCGGCGTACTGCAGCGGCTGGTCGCACAACTCCGGTGGCAACAAGGACTACGTCGGCATCGAGCCGACCGACATGGCACAGCTGACGGTCAGGCTGGACGGCACCGCCGACCCGGGCACCGGCTCCCTGGTCCAGTACGCCGGCGGCAGCGGCTCCTCGCACTGAGCCGGCCGACCCGGACCGGATCAGCGGCGGCCGGCCTCCCGGCCGCGCTCGGTCTCGGCGTCGGCCGCCTGGGCCGCGGCACGACGTCGCGCGCCCCGGTCTCCGTTGTTCCGCTCGTCCCAGGCCAGGTAGAGGAACCCGCCGGCACCCAGGACCCCGAAGAACCACCACTGCAGGCCGTAGAAGAAGTGCGGGCCGTTGCTGAGGTCGGGCTGGTCCTCCGTGCCGAGCGCCTTCGACGCCGGCGGGGTCTCGGACTGCATCTGCAGGAAGCCGCCGTACGTCGGGGCGCCGATGGCCTGCCCGATCGCGCTGCTGGAGATGGCACGGACGGAGTGGTCGCTCACGTCGGTGCTGCTGCCGGAGCCGTCCTGGCGCACCCAGCCGACCACGGTGACCTGGCCGGACGGCGGCTTCGGCAGCGCGCTCACGGGGGGCTGCGGGTCGTCGGTGCCGAACCAGCCACGGTTGACCAGGACGTCGCCCCCCTCGGTCCGCAGCGGTACGACGACGTCCACGCCCGGCTCGCCGTGGTCATCGGTCTGGTAGCGCACGATGACGGTGTCGGCGACGTCGTAGGTGCCGGTCGCCCGGACCACCCGCCACTCGTCGCTGTCGGGGACCGGCCGGCCGATCGCCAGCACGTCGGTCAGGGGCTCGGGAGCCTCGCGGTAGTTGGCGCGGATGATCGCGTTCTGGCTCTTGGTGTGCTCCAGCCGGTGGAACTGCCAGCGGCCCAGCCACCAGCAGCCCCAGGCCAGCACCACCACGGCGAAGAAGAAGAGCACCCAGCGCCGGCTGAGCAGGAACCGCCAGGACTTCTGCGGCTGGGACGACGTCACGCCCCAACGGTAGGCGGCGCCTCTAGACTCGGTGCATGCAGGCCCCCGCACTCATCGATCGGTTCGGTCGCACGGCCACCGACCTCCGCGTCTCGCTGACCGACCGCTGCAACCTGCGCTGCACCTACTGCATGCCGGCCGAGGGGCTGGACTGGCTGCCCTCCGACGCCCAGCTCACCGACGACGAGGTCGTCCGGCTGATCGGTGTCGCGGTGCGCGACCTCGGGGTGCGCGAGGTGCGGTTCACCGGGGGAGAGCCGCTGGTACGCCGCGGCCTGGTCGACATCGTGCGCCGGGTCCGTGCCTTCGACGCCGACGTCGAGATGTCGATCACCAGCAACGGCCTGGGCCTGGACAAGCTCGCCGCGCCGCTGGTGGAGGCGGGGCTGAACCGGGTCAACGTCTCCCTCGACTCGGTCCGGCCGGACACCTTCGCCGAGCTGACCCGCCGAGACCGGCTGCGCGATGTCGTCGCGGGCCTGGCGGCCGCGGAGGCGGCCGGGCTGGGTCCGGTCAAGGTCAACGCGGTGCTGCTGCGCGGTGTCAACGACGACCAGGCGGCCGAGCTGCTGCGCTGGTGCCTGGATCGTGGCTACCAACTGCGCTTCATCGAGCAGATGCCGCTGGACGCCCAGCATGGCTGGAAGCGCGACGAGATGGTCACCGCCGATGAGATCTTCGCGGCGCTGGGCCGCGAGTTCGAGCTGACGCCGGCGTACGAGCCCCGCGGCAGCGCGCCCGCCGAGCTGTTCGTGGTCGACGGCGGACCGGCGACCGTGGGCGTGATCGCCTCGGTGACCCGGCCGTTCTGCGGCGACTGCGACCGGGTGCGCCTGACCGCCGACGGTCAGGTCCGCAACTGCCTGTTCGCGCGCGAGGAGTCCGACCTGCGCACGGCCATGCGCGGGGGCGCCGACGACGCCGAGCTGGCGCGGCGGTGGATCGCGGCGATGGCGGGCAAGGCGGCCGGGCACGGCATCGACGACCCGACCTTCCTGCAGCCCGACCGTCCGATGTCAGCCATCGGCGGCTGAGGGATCGTCCGCATGGCCGGCAGCGAGGCGGGAGGTGCCGCGCGCGGACGCGTCAGGTGTGCCTAGAGCGGTTCTGTATTACCCGCGCGCGGCGCCGGAGACTCGCTCGGCCCGTCCAATACGTGCGGGACGGTCTCCTTGAGGAAGCCCCGCGCCGCGAGGAAGCTCTCCAGCGTCTCCCGATGGGCGTCGCACGCCAGCCACGTCTTGCGGCGGTCGGCGTCGTGCAGCTTCGGGTTGTTCCACAGCAGCTGCCACGCGGCCGGGGCGCGACACCCCTTGGCCGAGCAGACGTCAGGCTCCGTGTGGGTGGTCCTCGTCAGCATCGCTCACCTCGCTCCCGAGCTCGCGGAACGGCGACATGCCGCCGACCAGGCCGATCGAGGCGTCGCGCGAGTCGTTGGCGTTGGCCATCACCACGGCGACGTACGGCAGCACCAGGGCGGCGCCGATCAGGGCGGGCCACAGCCAGGTGATGCCGTTGACGCCCGCGATCACGGCGCCGACGAAGCAGAGGGCGCGGAAGCTCATCGCGATCAGGTAGCGCCGCTGCCGGCGCGCCAGGTCGGCCTCCGGGCCGGAGCCCGCGGTGGTGATCCGGATGGCACCGGATTCCGATCGCGCCATGTCATCGATCCTATGCCTTAGTCCCGACGGGTCATCCGGGCGTGTCGTGGCCCTTGTAGGCTCGCGGCATGTCGAACCGCACCTACCGCGTCTCCGAGATCGTCGGCACCTCCCCGGAGGGCATCGACCAGGCCGTCCGCAACGCGATCGAGCGCGCGAGCCAGACGCTGCGGCACCTGGACTGGTTCGAGATCACCCAGGTCCGCGGCCAGATCAAGGACGGCCAGGTCGAGCACTTCCAGGTCGGCATGAAGGTCGGCTTCCGTCTCGAGGACGACGAGTAGGTCCCGTGCGCACGCTCGTGGTCATCCGGCACGCCAAGGCCGAGCAGTACGCCGCCAGTGACTTCGAGCGCGAGCTGACCGACCGGGGCCGGGCCGATGCGGCCGAGGCGGGCCGCTGGCTGGCCGCCGAGGGCGTCGTACCGGGCGCGGCGTACGTCTCGGCGGCCGCGCGCACCCGCGGGACGTGGGCGGCCATCGCCGGCGCTGCGGGGTGGAAGCTGGAGCCGACCTACGACCGTGCGCTCTACGGCACCGACGAGGACGGCGTGCTCGAGCTCGTGCGGATCACCGACGACTCCGTGGACACGGTGGTCGTCATCGGGCACAACCCGACCATCGAGGTGCTCGTCCAGCTGCTCGACGACGGCGAGGGGCCGGCCGAGCTGGCCGAGAGCCTGGCGATCGGCTGCCCGACCAGCGCGGTCGCGGTGTTCGACGTCGCGGTGCCGTGGGCCGAGGTCGGGCCGATGTCCGGCCGGCCGCGGGCCTTCCACGTCGGCCGCGGCTAGACGGGCGGCGCCGGGGTGACGATGCCGTCGGCGGCGTCGGCGGCCTCGACCTCCTCGCGGCGGATGCCGAGCAGGTACATGATCGAGTCCAGGTAGGGCACGTTCAGCGTCGTGTCGGCGGCCTCGCGCACGACCGCGCGGGCGTTGTAGGCGATGCCCAGGCCGGCCGCGGCCAGCATGTCGAGGTCGTTGGCGCCGTCGCCGATCGCGATCGTCGCCTGCTCCGGTACGCCGAGGTCCTCGGCGAACTCCCGCAGCGCCCGGGCCTTCCCGGCCCGGTCGACGATCTCGCCGACCACCTTGCCGGTGAGCCGCCCGTCGACGACCTCCAGGGTGTTCGCGCGCGCCCGGTGGATGCCGAGGTCCGCGGCGAGGCGGTCGGTGATCTGGCTGAACCCGCCGGACACGATCGCGAACCGGTAGCCGAGCCGGCGCAGCGTGCGGACCAGGGTCCGGGCGCCCGGGTTCACCACGATCTGGTCGTAGACCTCGTCGAGGACCGAGGCGTCCAGGCCCTCGAGGCAGGCGACCCGCGCGCGCAGGGACTCGGCGAAGTCGATCTCGCCCTGCATGGCGCGCTCGGTGATCTCGGCGACCTGCGGCCCGAAGCCCGCGTGCTCGGCGAGCATCTCGATGACCTCGCCCTCGATCAGCGTCGAGTCGACGTCCATGACGATGAGCCGCACGCCGTGGCGCAGCAGCGAGGCGGGCTGGACCGCGACGTCGATGCCCTGGCGGGCGCCCTCGGTGGCCAGCGAGGCCCGCAGCCGGGCCGGGTCGATGCCCGAGACGTCCAGCTCGATCGCGGTGACGGGGTAGCGGGCCATCCGCTCGATCCGGTCGATGTTGCCGCCGGCATCCGCGATCCGGCCCGCGATGGCGCTCATCGCCGCCGCCTTCAGCGGCGCACCGATGACGGTGACGTGGGAGCGGCCGCCGGCGCGGGTCGGGTTGTCGCCGGAGCCGCGCTCGATCTCCACGCTCATGCCGAGCCGGACGAGGGCCTGCTCCAGGCTCGCGCCGAGCCGCTTGGAGTCGTGCGGGGCGGTGACGAGCACGGCGAGGAGCAGCCGCCGGCGTACGACGATCTGCTCGAGGTCGACGACGGACACGCCCGCTTGGGCCAGGACGTCGAAGATCGCGGACGTCACCCCGGGACGGTCCTTGCCGGTGACGGTGAGCAGCAGGGTGTCGTTCATCGGCGCTTACGTTAGTGGCGGCCAGCCGTCGGGGGAGAAGGCCGCGGTCAGCGCGAGACGGACGGCGTGCTCCAGCGGGCGCAGGGCGGCCCGGCGCTGCTCGATCTCGCCGGCGCTCACGGCGGCTCCGTCGTCCTCGGCCGCCAGCTCGACGACCCGCCACAGGTGCAGGGCGCGGCCGGCCAGGCCCGCACACCGAGGAGGTACGCCGGGCGGCGGGCCGAGCGGCTCGGCGGCCCGCAGGTCGATCAGCTCGTCGGCCACCTCGGGTCGCCAGCGCGCGACGTCGAGGCGCTGCAGCGCCCCGGCCGCCTCGAGCACGGCGGCCCGCAGGGCACGGTCGGCCTCGCCGAGGTCGGGGGGCGGCCGGCGCTCGGCGGCGTACGCCGTCCACTCGACCGCCCGTCCGACGGCCGCGGGCACGAGCGCCGTGCCGGCACCGAGCAGGAGGGCCACCTGTCCGGCCTCGATCGCCGCTGCGGTGAGCGCCGCCGGACCGCGCAGGCCGACCGGGTCGCCCGCCGCCGGGAAGGAGGCGCCGATCGCATCCGCGCCGTCCGCGCGCTGCCGCGCCAGGTACGGGAGCAGCCCCGGCTCGTCCCCGATGACCACGTGGGCGACGTCGTCGGCACGCACCGCGTCGAGCAGCTCGTCGGGCCCGATCGCGCCGCGCAACCAGGCCGTTCCCCACCACGCGAGGCGCGCGGCAGCGGGAAGGGCGGCGTACTCGGTCCGTGGCGTCGTCATGGCGACGTCAGACATTAGTAGGGTTGCTGCCATGTCGTCTGCCGTGCTGGAGCTCGCCGAGGTCAGCGTCCGCCGGGGAGGTGCGACCCTGCTGGACCGGGTGAGCTGGGTCGTGCGCGAGGGCGAGCGCTGGGTGCTGCTCGGCGCGAACGGCGCGGGCAAGACCACCCTGATGCAGGTCGCGGCCGCCCAGCTCTACCCGACCTCGGGTGCCGTGGGCATCCTCGGCGAGCTGCTCGGGACCATCGACGTCTTCGAGCTGCGGCCGCGGATCGGTGTCGCCAGCGCGGCGATCGCCGAGCGGATCCCGCGCGACGAGACGGTGCGCGACCTGGTCGTGTCGGCGTCGTACGCCGTGCTGGGCCGGTGGAACGAGCAGTACGACGACCTCGACCACGCCCGCGCCAGCGACCTCATGCGCGAGGTGGGCATCGAGCGGCTCGCCGACCGCACCTTCGGCACCCTCTCGGAGGGGGAGCGCAAGCGGGTGCAGATCGCGCGCGCGCTGATGACGGACCCGGAGCTGCTGCTGCTCGACGAGCCCGCGGCGGGTCTCGACCTCGGCGGGCGCGAGGACCTGGTGTCGACGCTGTCGGTCCTGGCCTACGACCCGGCCTCGCCGGCGACGGTCGTCGTGTCCCACCACGTGGAGGAGATCCCGCCCGGATTCACCCACGTTCTGATGCTGCGCGACGGTCGGATCGTTGCCTCCGGACCGCTGGAGTCGACCCTCACGCCGGAGGCCCTGTCGGCCACCTTCGGAATGCCGCTCGCCCTGTCCCACGAGGACGGCCGGTGGGCCGCCCGGCGACGCCAGCACCGCAGCTGACCGCGCGCGACGGCGTTCGCCGTTTGTCCCCATTCCACCGGGGATAGGCTCACATCATGCACTGGTTGCAGGACCACCAATGGGAGGCCTGGCTCGCTGTCGCCGTCCTCCTGATGATCGCCGAGATGGCGACCCTCGACCTGATCATGGGGATGCTCGCCGTCGGCGCGCTCGCCGGCATGGCCACCGTTCTCCTGAGCGACTCCGCCGCTGTCCAGGGGATCGTCGCCGCGATCGTCGCGGTCGCGATGCTGGGCGTCGTCCGGCCCTCGCTGGCACGGCGCCTCCACCACGGCACTGACATCGCCCTCGGCAACGACCGGGTCATCGGCCTGCACGGCGTGGTCCGTGAGCCCATCGCCCCGCTGCACGTCGGGAGGGTGGCGGTCGACGGCGAGATCTGGACCGCCAGCGCGGACGTCGACATCCCGGAGGGCTCGGCCGTCGAGGTCCTCGAGATCCGCGGAGCCACCGCCCACGTCAGGGCCGTCCAGGCGCCCGGCGCCGAATTCCCCGAGTACAAGGAGCTTCGATGATCTACCTCGTCCTGCTGGCGATCCTCTTCCTCTTCGTGGTGGTGATCCTCGCGAAGACGGTGCGGGTCGTCCCCCAGGCGCGCGCCGGGATCGTCGAGCGCTTCGGCAAGTACAAGCAGAGCCTGCCGGCCGGCCTGAACTTCGTCGTCCCGTTCATCGACAAGGTCCGCTACATCATCGACCTGCGCGAGCAGGTCGTCGGGTTCCCGCCCCAGCCGGTCATCACCGAGGACAACCTCTCGGTCGACATCGACACGGTCATCTACTTCCGCGTGACCGACCCGGTGGCGGCGACGTACGAGATCGCCAACTACATCTCCGCGATCGAGCAGCTCACCATGACCACCCTGCGCAACATCGTCGGTGGCATGGACCTCGAGCAGACGCTGACCAGCCGCGACCAGGTCAACTCCGGCCTGCGCGGCGTGCTCGACGAGGCCACCGGCAAGTGGGGCATCCGGGTCAACCGGGTCGAGGTCAAGAGCATCGACCCGCCGGCCTCCATCAAGGACGCCATGGAGCAGCAGATGCGCGCCGACCGGTCCAAGCGCGCCTCCATCCTCACCGCCGAGGGCCAGCGCCAGTCCGCGATCCTCACCGCGGAGGGCAACAAGCAGTCCGCGATCCTGAACGCCGAGGGTGCCCGTGAGGCCGTCATCCTCGAGGCGCAGGCGTCGCGGGAGGCGCAGATCCTGCGGGCGCAGGGTGAGGGCCAGGCGATCCAGACCGTCTTCCAGGCGATCCACGACGGGCGGCCCGACCAGGCGCTGCTGGCCTACCAGTACCTGCAGATGATGCCGAAGCTCGCCAACGGCGAGTCCAACAAGATGTGGATCATCCCGAGCGAGTTCAACGAGGCGCTCAAGGGCCTCGGCTCGACGATCGGCAACCTGCCCGGCATCCCGCAGGAGGTCGACGGCCCCAAGGTGCGCGTCGACATGGGCCCGGCCGAGCCGGCCGAGAGTGCCGAGTCCGACGCCGAGGAGGCCTCGACCCGGTCGGCGGTCGAGGACGCCATCCGCGAGGCCGAGGAGGCCGCGCACCCCGGACGCGAGATCCCGACCGACGGTCCGTCCGACACCCCCGCGCCGGGTGCCGAGCCTCCGCAGGGCGAGGAGTGAGCTACCCGCCCTACCAGCCACCGCAGGGTCCGCCGTACGGCTCCGAGCCGTACGGCGGCCCCCCGCTGTACCAGGCGCCGCGCCCCACCAACGGCCTGGCGATCGCGTCGTTGGTGACCAGCCTGGTGGCGGTGGTCGGTGCGTTGCTGTGCTGCGCGCCGGGACTGCTCGGCATCGCGGGCGCGATCATGGGCCACGTGGCGCTGGGCCAGATCCGGACGCGTGGCGACCAGGGTGGGCCGCTCGCGGTGACGGGCATCGTCATCGGCTGGACCGCCGCGGTGCTGTCGATCCTGGTCTTCGTGGTGGTCGTGGTCTTCTTCGCCCACTCGTGGGAGGGCGTGCGCTACAGCTCGGTCTAGCCGCGGAGCGCGCCGATGGCGCCGGAGACGACCGCGCCCGACGCGACGCCGATCAGCAGGATGCCGGCGGTCTTCGGGATCCGGTTCGCCTGCAGCTCCAGCGCGCCGGTGGCGGCGTCGGAGGCGTCGATCGCGACGCCCACCATCGCCAGCGTGCGACGGGTGTTGCCCGACGAGGCGAGGGTGAGGCCGCCGACGGCGATCTCACGCGCGGCGAACAGCCGCGTCATGAAGGGCAGGTGCGGGTTGGTGGCGGGCGCGAGGCCGAAGGCCTTCGCCGCGAGCTCCGGCGCGACGAAGGCGCAGATGCCGATGAGGATGCGTCCCAGGGAGAGGCCGGTCACAGGGTCCATGCTCGGCACCCTAGTGGGTGGGGCGAGGGCGGGTCAGTCGACGTAGGCGGTGAGCCAGCGGCCGATCTCGGCGTACGCCCGCTCCCGGGCGTCGGGGCGCGAGAGCACGACGTCGTGGACGGCCCCCGGGACCGCGGCGTAGGTGACATGCCGGCCGACGGCGGTCGACCAGCGCCGGATCTGCCGGACGTCGAGCACGATGTCGGTGGTGAAGGCGCGCTCGTCGAGCTCCTTGGGGGCGCTGGAGCGGTCCGAGGAGAGGACCAGCACGGGGCACGCGACGTCGAGCCCGGCCTGCAGCCGCGCGTGCCCGGCGCGGATCGCGGCCAGCCAGCCGTAGCGGACCGGGAAGGACGACAGCGGCTTCCAGGTGAGGTCGAAGTCCCAGGCGCCCTCGTGGTCCTTGTGCAGGCTGCGGCCGTAGATCCCGCTGACCTCGCGGCCCATCACTCGCAGGGGCGCGCGCTTCCCGGCCTGCGCGAGGAGCATGGTGACCGGGCGGGAGCGCATCAGCGCCGGCCCCTGCAGGTCCAGCCACGGCGAGTTGAGGAACAGGCCCTCCAGCTCGGGCGGCCTGCGCTCGTCGGCCCACAGCGCCGCGATCAGCCCGCCGGTGGAGTGGGCCGCGATGACGACGCCGGCGTGACCGTCGCGCCTGGTCATCCGCTCCCAGGCGGCATCCAGCTCCTCGAAGTACGCCGCCAGGTCGGCCACGTAGGTGCCGGACTGGTGCTCGCGCAGCGACCTGCCGTACTTGCGGAGGTCCAGCGCGTACATGTCGCGCCCATGGGCGAGCCACCACTCGGCGTACTCGGTCTGGAAGAAGTAGTCGGAGAACCCGTGCACGTGCAGCACGGCGCGGTCGGTGGGCGTGCCGGCGGAGCGGCTGACGAGCGTCGCGACGACCTCACCCTCGAAGTCGGGCTCCAGCGGGATGGTCTCCGCGAGCCAGGGATCGCCCAGGACGTCGGTCGTGATCGTCACGGGGAGATTGTGCCACCCGCGCGTGGCTGTGCGGCGGCGACCAGACCGACCAGCAGGCCGATGTCGGCGACCGTCTCCGGGTGCCACTGCACCCCGACCCGGAACGCGTCCCCGGGAGCCTCCATGGCCTCCAGGGTGCCGTCCGCCGCCGTGGCGACGGCGGTGAAGCCGGGATGGGTGGCGACCGACTGGTGGTGGTGGCAGGCGCCGATGACGGAGCCCCCGACCAGGCCGGCGAGCCGCGAGCCGGACACGACGGTGACGGGGATGGTCCCGAAGGCGTCCGCGCCGGGGGAGTGCTCGGCATGGCCGACCCGGTCCGGGACGTGCTGCTCGAGCGTCCCGCCCGCGTGCACGGCCATCAGCTGCATGCCCCGGCAGATCCCGAGGACCGGCAGGCCGGCGTCGTACGCCGCCGTGAGCAGCGCGAGCTCCCACGCGTCCCGGTCGGGGCGCCAGCCCGCGGTGCGCTCGTGCGGCTCGGCGGCGTACCGGGCGGGGGCGACGTCGGCGCCGCCGGCGATGACCAGACCGTCCAGCCGCGACACCACGGCGGCCGCGGCACCGTCGGCGCCCACCGGCGGCAGCAGCACCGGTACGCCGCCCGCGGACTCGACCGCGGCGGCGTACTGCGCCGGGAGGAGGTCGGCGGCCTGGTGCCAGACGCCCCAGGCCGCCTCCTCCCGGTAGGTGGTGATCCCGATCAGCGGCAGGGTCACCGGATGCTCACAGCGGCGTGACGTAGGCGCCGCTGATGCCGCCGTCGACCAGGAAGGTGTTGGCGGTCATGAACGACGAGTCGTCGCTGGCCAGGAACAGCACGGCCGACGCCATCTCGCTCGGCTCGGCGAAGCGGCCCAGCGGGACGTGCACGAGCCGGCGCGCGGCGCGCTCGGGGTCCTTGGCGAACAGCTCCTGCAGCAGCGGCGTGTTCACCGGCCCGGGGCACAGCGCGTTGACGCGCACGCCCTGCCGCGCGAACTGCACGCCGAGCTCCCGGCTCATCGAGAGCACGCCGCCCTTGGACGCGGAGTACGAGATCTGCGAGGTGGCGGCACCCATCACCGCGACGAAGGACGCGGTGTTGATGATCGAGCCCTTGCCCTGCTCGAGCATGTAGGGCAGCGCCGCCTTGCAGCACAGGTAGACCGAGGTCAGGTTGACCTCCTGGACCTTGCGCCAGGCCTCGAGCTCGGTGTCGAGGATCGAGTCGTCCTCCGGCGGGCTGATGCCGGCGTTGTTGAAGGCGATGTCGACCGAGCCGTAGGTGTCCTTCGCCGTCTTGAACAGCGCGTCGACCTGCTCCTTGCTCGTGACGTCGACGTGGACGTACGTCGCCACGGCCGCGCCGCCGAGCCGCTCCACGATCTCCGCACCCCGCGCGTCGTCGATGTCGCCGATGACGACCTTGGCGCCCTCCTCGACGAACCGCTCGACCGTCGCCAGCCCGATCCCCGAGCAACCGCCCGTGACGACCGCTACCCGGCCCTCGATCCTGCCTGTCATCTCTCTCCTTCGTGTGGTGCGCGGTTCTCTGCGAACTCAGTGCGCGATGAAGACGTTCTTCTCCTCGGTGAAGGCGTACGGCGCCTCCGGGCCGAGCTCGCGTCCGAGGCCGGACGCCTTGTAGCCGCCGAAGGGCGTCCAGTAGCGGACCGAGGAGTGCGAGTTGACGCTCAGGTTGCCCGCCTCGACGGCCCGGGCGACCCGCAGGCCGCGGCCGAGGTCGTTGGTGAAGATCGAGCCGGACAGGCCGTACTCGGTGTCGTTGGCCAGCTCGATCGCGTGCGCCTCGTCGTCGAAGGGCATCACCGCCACGACGGGCCCGAACACCTCCTCGCGCCAGATCCGTTCGGCCGGGTCCTCGACACCGACCACCGTCGGGGGCACCCAGAAGCCGCTGCCGTCGGGCGCCGAGCCGGCGAACAGGGTGGTCGCCTCGTCGAGGAAGCCGGCGACCCGGTCGCGCTGGGCGGCCGAGATCAGCGGGCCCATGTCGCCGCCCTGGTCGGTGCCGGGGTCGACGACCCGCACCGCCTCGACGGCCGGCTGGAGGAGCGAGAGGAACTCCTCGTACGCCGACCGCTCGACCAGGATGCGCGAGCGGGCGCAGCAGTCCTGGCCGGCGTTGTCGAAGACGGCTCCCGGCGCGGCGGCAGCGGCGGCAGCAAGGTCGCTGTCGGCGAAGATGATGTTGCTGCTCTTGCCGCCGAGCTCGAGCGTCACCCGCTTCACCTGGTCGGCGCAGCCGGCCATGATCTGCTTGCCGACCCGCGTCGATCCGGTGAAGCAGACCTTGCGCACCAGCGGGTGGGTGACGAACCGCTCGCCGACCACGTCGCCGCGTCCGGGGATCACGGTGAGGACGTGCTCGGGCAGGCCCGCCTCCAGCGCCAGCTCGCCGAGCCGGATCGCGGTGAGCGGCGTCAGCTCCGCCGGCTTGAGCACGACGGTGTTCCCGGCAGCGAGCGCGGGCGCGAAGCCCCAGCCGGCGATCGGCATCGGGAAGTTCCACGGCACGATCACACCGACGACGCCGAGCGGCTCGTGGAACGTGACGTCGATGCCGCCCGGGACCGGGATCTGCCTGCCGAAGAGCCGCTCCGGGCTGGCGGAGTAGTAGTGGAGGACGTCGCGGACGTTGCCGGCCTCCCAGCGGGCGTTGCCCCAGGTGTGGCCGGCATTGCGGACCTCGAGCTCGGCGAGCTCCTCGACGTGGGCGTCCACGACGGCTGCGAACCGGCGCAGCAGCCGGGCGCGGTCGGCCGGCGCCACGGCGCGCCACGACGCGAAGGCGGCGTGGGTGGCCTCGATGGCGGCGTCGGCCTCGGGGAGTGACGCGAGGGGGACGTCCTGGACGGGGGCCGCGGTGGCCGGGTTCAGGATCGTGAAGGTGTCGCTCACAGTCGCTCGAACCCCCGGTTGCGCTCCCAGTCGGTGACCGCGGCGTCGTACGCCGTCAGCTCCACCTCGGCCATGTTCACGTAGTGGTCGACGACCTCGTCCCCGAACACCTTGCGCGCGATCGCCGAGGAGCCGAAGAGGTCCCGGGCGTCGCGCAGCGTGGTCGGGATCCGCGGACGGTCCGCGGCGGCGTACGCACTGCCGACCAGGGGCGGCTCCAGCTCCAGCTCGTTCTCGACGCCGTACAGGCCGCCCGCCAGCATCGCCGCGATCGCGAGGTAGGGGTTCACGTCGCCACCGGGCACCCGGTTCTCCAGACGCGCGCCCGCGCCGGTGCCGACCAGCCGCACGGCACACGTGCGGTTGTCCTCGCCCCAGGCGATCGTGGTCGGTGCGAACGACCCGGCGGCGAAGCGCTTGTAGGAGTTGATGTTGGGCGCGTAGATGAGGGTGAAGTCCGCCATCGTGGCCAGGATGCCCGCGATGAACCGCTCGTAGAGCGGGGTGCGGCCGCCGTCGTCCCAGAACACCGTCTCGCCGTTCGGGCCGCGCAGCGAGAGGTGGATGTGGCACGAGTTGCCCTCGCGCTCGTTGTACTTCGCCATGAAGGTGAGCGACTGCCCGTGCTGAGCGGCGATCTCCTTGGCCATCGTCTTGTACACGGCGTGGTTGTCGGCGCTGGTGAGCACGTCGTCGTACAGGAAGCCGATCTCGTGCTGGCCGAAGTTGCACTCACCCTTGGCGCCCTCGACGTTCATGCCGGCGGCGTACGTCGCATTGCGGATGGCGCGCAGCAGCGGCTCGACCCGCGAGGTGCCGAGGATCGAGTAGTCCACGTTGTACTGGTTCGCCGGCGTCAGCCCGAGGTAGTGGGCGTCGTGGGCCTGCTCGTAGGTCTCCTCGAAGACGATGAACTCCAGCTCGGTCCCCGCGACCGCGGTGAACCCGAGCGCGGCGGCCTTGGCCTGCTGGGCGGCGAGGATGCTCCGGGGCGACTGCGCCACCGGGCTGTGGTCCGGCCATGCGAGATCGCACTGCACGAGCGCGGTCGCGGGGTGGTGGGGGAGGAGCCGGATGGTGTCGAGGTCGAGGGCGAACTCCATGTCGCCGTACCCGCGCTCCCACGACGTGATCGCGTAGCCGTCGACGGTGTTCATCTCCACGTCGACCCCGAGCAGGTAGTTGCAGCCCTCGGTGCCGTGGCCGACCACGTGCTCGAGGAAGTACGCCGCGTGCAGCCGCTTGCCCTGCAGCCGCCCCTGCATGTCGGTGAAGCCGACGACCACGGTGTCGATCTCGCCGGCCGTCACGGCTGCGGTGAGCTGCTCCACGGTGAGGTGCCGGTCGTTGCGCGGATGGGTCACGTCGTCTCCTATCCGACCAGGCCGCGCAGCAGCGCCGCCGTGTCGTCGCAGTGTTGCTCCATCGCGCGCCGGGCCCGGTCGGGCCGGCCGTCACGGATCGCCTTGGCCACCGCTGCGTGCTGGTGGTCGGAGTGGTCGATGTTGCGGTCGAGGACCGGGATGGCGAGCAGCATCTCGTTGAGCACCCGCTGCACATCGGTCACGCTCGCGATGACACGAGGTGACCCCGACAGCGCCGCGACCGTCAGGTGGAACCGCGAGTCCGCCTGCCGGTGGGTGGCGGGCTTGCGGGCCTCGGTCACGTCGTCGAGGACCGCCTGCAGGCCGGCCAGTTGGTCGGCACCCAGCAGGCGGTCACGGCTGCGCGCGGCGGCGAGGTACGCCGCCCCCGGCTCGATCACCCGCCGGAAGTCGAGCGAGTCGAGCCACTCGGCCCGCATCTCCGGGGTGAGCCGGGCCGCCTTGCGGGCCGACGGCGTGCGGGGCTTGAGGGTGACCACGGTGCCGCCGCCGCGGCCGCGCCGGGTCTCGACCAGGCCGGCCTCGCGCAGGGCGGCGATCGCCTCGCGCAGCGCGGCCCGCGAGACTCCCATCCGCTCGGCGAGCTCGCGCTCGCCCGGCAGCGTGCTGCCCAGCGGGTAGACGCCGAGCCGGATCGCGGTCGCCAGCTGCTCCACGCACGCCTCGAACACGTGGTGGCCGCGGACCGGACGCAGCACGCTGCCCTGGAGGTCGAGCTCCGGGGGCCGCTGCGCAGGTGAGGCTGGTGGCACGGCGCCATCCTGGCAAACCCGCGCCGTTAGGTAAAGGTCTGAGTTCATACCTTTTTTACACCGATCTGTTTACAAGTCGTTCAGGGCGGGTCTAGCGTCCCGAGGAACCCGCATCCATGGAGGTGTCCCCATGCCCGAAGGCCACGACGAGGGTCTTGTCCTGCACGACAGCGACGAGGCCCATCTCGCCAAGCTGGGCTACAAGCAGGAGCTCGCCCGCACCTGGTCCGGCTTCTCGAACTTCGCGATCTCGTTCTCGATCATCTCGATCCTGGCCGGCTGTCTCACGACCTTCGCGACCGGCTGGAACAACGGTGGCCCTGCCGCCATCGCCTGGGGCTGGCCGGTCCTGTCCCTCCTGATCCTGGTGATCGGGATGTGCATGTCGGAGCTGGTCTCGGCGTTCCCGACCTCGGGCGGCATCTACTGGTGGGCCAGCAAGCTGGGCAGTCCGGCCCACGGCTTCTACGCCGGCTGGCTCAACCTCATCGGCCTGCTCGCGATCGACGCATCGGTCGCGTACGGCTGCGCGACGTTCTTCGACGCGACGCTGGGCTACCTCGACAGCGGCTACACGGCCGGCAACCTGGACCGGATCTTCCTCTACTTCATCATCGTCCTGGCCCTCGCCGCGGCGATCAACATCTTCTCCAGCCACCTGCTGGCGGTGCTCAACAACATCTCGGTCTGGTGGCACGTCATCGGCGCCGCGGCGATCATCGTGATCCTGTTCTTCTTCCTCAAGGACGGCGCGCACCACGCCTCGCTGCACGACGTGTTCGGGACCACGGTCAACAACACCGGGCTGTTCGGGGGCGGCAAGGGCGTGGGCGTCTTCGTGTACCTGCTCCCGCTGTCGGCCCTGCTGACCCAGTACACGATCACCGGGTACGACGCGTCGGTCCACCTGTCCGAGGAGACGCACGGCGCCGCCGACACCGCGGCGAAGGGCATCTGGCAGTCCATCCTCTACTCGGCCATCGGCGGCTGGATCCTGCTGCTCGCGGTGCTCTTCGCCGTGCAGAGCGTCGACGGCGTCTCGGCCGGCGGCGGATCCTTCTTCGCGGTCATCGGCGCGGCGCTGACGTCCAAGGTCGCGGCGCTCGTCGTCTTCATCTCGACCGCCGGTCAGTTCTTCTGCACCTGCGCGTGCATGACGTCGACGAGCCGGATGTTCTTCGCGTTCTCGCGCGACGGCGCGGTGCCCGGCGCCAAGCTGTGGTCGAAGCTGAACGCCCACAAGGTCCCCGTGTACGGCGTCATCGCCTCGGCCGTCGTCGCGCTGGTCCTGACCCTGCCGGCGCTGGTCAAGGTGAACGAGGGCACCGCCGACGCGCCGATCTACGTCCCGGTCGCGTTCTTCGCGGTCGTCTCGATCGGCGTGATCGGCCTGTACCTCTCCTTCGCGATCCCCATCTACCTGCGCTGGAAGCACGCCGAAGCGTTCGAGCTGGGGAGCTGGAACAACGGCCGGAGGTACCGGTGGATGAACCCGCTGGCCGTGATCGAGATCGTCATCATGTCGGTGGTCGGCATGCTGCCGACCTACATCCTGGGTGTGCCGGGCGCGGACGGGTTCTCGATGAAGTTCGTGAACTACGCGATCATCGTCGTCCCCGTCGCCCTGATCGCGCTGACCATCTACTGGCACGTCTCGGTCAAGCACTGGTTCAAGGGGCCGATCCGCACCATCGACCTGCCGGAGGAGCCCGTAGCCTCGGGCGTGTGACCGACGACCGACCCCTCGAGCGCCTGGCCGTGCTGGCCGGGCGCTCGTGGGCGTCCACAGCCCTCGCAGGCGGGCTCAACAACACCGCCTGTCGCGTCCGCACGACCGACGGCGCGGTGCCGGAGCTCGACCTGGTGGTGCGCCGCTGGCCGGCCGACGACGGGCTCGACCACGACGTCGAGGTCGCGGCCGCGGAGGCCGCGGCGACGGTCGGGGTCGGACCTGACGTGCTCGAGCACCAGCCCGCGGACCGACTCGTCGCGCTGCGGCACCTGCCCGGCCGCACGCTCACCGCGGAGGAGCTGAAGGACGACCGGACCCTCGCACGGGTCGTGGCCGCGGTCCGGCGGCTGCACGCCGTCGAGGTGGACGTGCCGGCGCTCGACCTGCTCGGCCGCACGACCGTTCCGGCCGAGATCGCCTCGTCGTTGATCGCGCACCCCGAGCCACTGGTGCTGTGCCACAACGACCTGGTCCCCGACAACCTGGTCGACGACGGCGAGCAGGTCCGCCTCATCGACTTCGAGTACGCCGGGCTGGGCGAGCCCGCGGCCGAGCTGGCCGGCCTCGCGGTCGGTGCGGGGTTCGACGACGAGCGGGTCACCGCCCTGACGGAGCTGTACTACGGCGGTCCGGCCCCGGACAGCCTGGAGCGGGTGCGGCAGTGGCAGGTCGTCGTACGACGCCTCTGGAGCGACTGGGCACGCGAGCGTGGCCACCCGCAGTGGGTCCTCGATGAGTGAGTCGCGTCCCGCCCTGCGCCCGTGGCACTTCGTGCTCGCCTTCGGCGTGGTCAGCCTGCTCGCGGACATGGTCTACGAGGGCGCGCGCAGCATCATCGGCCCGTACCTGGCCACCCTGGGCGCATCGGCGACGGTGGTCGGCCTGGTCGCGGGGGCCGGGGAGTTCATCGGCTACGGGCTGCGGGTGGTGTCCGGCTACGCGGTCAGCCGCACCCAGCACTACTGGGTGTGGACGATCCTCGGCTACGCGCTGACCGTGCTGAGCGTGCCGCTCATCGGGGTGACGGGAGCGATGGCGCCCGCGCTGCTCCTCTACGGCTCGGAGCGCCTCGGCAAGGCGGTGCGCTCCCCGGCCAAGGACACCCTGCTCTCGCACGCCTCGAGCGCCACCGGTCGCGGCAAGGCGTTCGGCGTCCACCAGGCGATGGACCAGACCGGCGCCATCGCGGGGCCGCTGCTGCTGGCGGCGGTGCTCGCCGCGCACGAGGGCGACTACCGGCTCGCGTTCGGCGTCCTCGTCGTGCCGGGTGTGGTCGTCCTCGGTGTGCTCGCGTGGCTGCGCTGGCGGGTGCCAGACCCGCTGGCCTACGAGGACGGCCCGGCCCGGGGGCCGGCCACGCCCGACCTCACCGAGCCGCTGCCGGCCCGCTTCTGGTCCTACGTCGGCGCCGTCGCGATCCTCTCCTGCGGCGTCGCGTCCTTCCCGCTGCTCGCGTTCCACGCGGTGCACGTGCACCTGATCGCACCCGACCTGATCCCCGTCCTCTTCGCGGTGGCCATGGCCGTCGACGGCCTCACCGGCCTCGTGGTCGGCACCGTGTACGACGCCCGCGGCCCGGTCGTCCTGCTGGCGGTGCCGCTCGCCGCGATCGCGTCGGTCGGGGCGTTCAGCCTGACCGCGTGGGTGGTGTGGGCCGGGGTCGCCGTGTGGGGGATGGTCAACGGGGTCCTCGACTCGACGGTCAAGGCCGTGGTCACCGAGCTCGTCCCACCGGCCCGCCGGGCGGTCGCGTTCGGCTGGCTGGCGCTCGTGCGCGGCCTGGGGCTCCTGGTCGCCGGCGGCGTGCTCGGCGCGGTCTACGACCAGGGCCGGGTGCTGGCGCAGGTCGTCATCGTGGCCGCCAACCTCGTGGCGTTCGTGGCCCTGGCCCTGGTGCTTCCGCGGCGCCGCGGAACCGCGACCGGCCCCGGAACGTCCTAGGAGCATGATCGCCAGAGTCGGGGGACTGGTCGTGGTGGCGGCGCTGCTCGCCGGCTGCGGCGGCACGCCCGGAACCCACCAGCAGGTGCCGCTGCCCAGCGGGCAGGCCACCGAGACGACCGCTGACAACCGCGCCGCCGCGCGTGCCGAGTCGGAGCGGCTGCTCACGGTGCTGAGCCCGCCGGCCGGAGGGCGGGTGGTCGACGCGTCGCCGGCGGCCGACCTGCGTGATCCGCTCGAGGGGGTCGGTCCCTCCGACGGCCGTCTCTCCCGGCACGCGTGGTGGACCGTCCCGATGGCGCCCACCGACTTCGCCGCGTGGCTGCAGGGGCAGCGCCCGGCGGGGATGTCCGTCCAGGACGGCGGCAGCAGCAGCGCGGCGGACGGGACCATGGTCGACATCGCGGAGCTCGACGGGACCGGGACCTCGGCGTACTCCGCGCCGGTGGTGACCTTCGCCTACGTCCCGCACGACGGCGGGACGGCGGTCCGCCTCGACACCTTCCTCGCGGCCCGGTACGCGCGGACGACGTACCTGCCGACCGACGTCAGCCGGGTCGTGATCCGGCGGGACACCAGCAGCATGATGTCGTCCGCGCGCCGCCGGGTGCGCACGACCGTCGTCACCGACCCGGCGCGGATCGGGCGCCTGGTGACGGCGGCGAATGGTCTGCCGGGCATCGTGACCGTGCCGAACATCTTCCACTGCCCGATGATGCGGACCGTGACGAGCGCGAGGGTGACGTTCACCAGCCCGTCGGGCGTCTTCACCATCGACGGACCGGCCACGGTGTGCGGGGCGGTGCTGACGCTGAGCAAGGACGGCCACCGGGTGCCACCGGCCCTGGACCCCGGAGGTGCGTGGTTCCCCCTCCTCGGAATATAGTTGACACGTCATCTGTTCTGACGGGTGACGGAAACTACCCCAGGAGCGGACCATGAGCGGCATCCAGATCGGCATCTTCACCGTCGGCGACGTGACCACGGACCCGACGACCGGACACACCCCGTCCGAGCACGAGCGGATCAAGGCCACCGTCGCGATCGCGAAGAAGGCCGAGGAGATCGGCCTGGACGTCTTCGCCACCGGCGAGCACCACAACCCGCCGTTCATCGCGTCGAACCCGACCGCGACGCTCGCCTACATCGGCGCGCAGACCGAGAGGATCATCCTCTCGACGGCCACGACGCTGATCACCACGACCGACCCGGTGCTGATCGCCGAGGACTACGCGAAGATCCAGCACCTCACCGACGGCCGCGTCGACCTGATGATGGGCCGCGGCAACACCGGCCCGGTCTACCCGTGGTTCGGCAAGGACATCCGCCAGGGGATCAACCTCGCCATCGAGAACTACGCGCTGCTGCGCAAGCTGTGGAGCGAGGACGTCGTGAACTGGGAGGGCCGGTTCCGTACGCCGCTGCAGGGCTACACCTCGACCCCGCGGCCGCTCGACGGCGTGGCGCCGTTCGTGTGGCACGGCTCGATCCGCAGCCCCGAGATCGCCGAGCAGGCCGCGTACTACGGTGACGGCTACTTCCACAACCACATCTTCTGGCCGGCGTCGCACGCCGCGCAGATGATCAAGCTCTACCGCGAGCGGTTCGAGCACTACGGCCACGGCACGGCCGACCAGGCCATCGTCGGGCTGGGCGGGCAGATCTTCATGGCCCGCAACAGCCAGGACGCCGTGAACCAGTTCCGGCCGTACTTCGACAACGCCCCCGTCTACGGCCACGGGCCGTCGCTGGAGGAGTTCACCGAGCACACGCCGCTCACCGTCGGGTCGCCGCAGCAGGTCCTCGAGCGCACCCTCTCCTTCCGCGAGTACGCCGGCGACTACCAGCGCCAGCTCTTCCTGGTCGACCACGCGGGACTCCCGCTCAAGACGGTCCTGGAGCAGCTGGACCTGCTCGGCGAGATCCTGCCGGAGATGCGCAAGGGCTTCGCCGAGGGTCGGCCCGCCCACGTCCCGGACGCGCCCACGCACGCGAGCCTGGTCGCCGCCGCGGGTGGCGCCCACGACTCCACCGTGCACGCCGAGGACACCATGACCGGCACCACCGACCGCGAGGAGGTCGACGCATGACCACCACGATCGTCGTCGTCTCGGCGGGACTCTCCGTCCCGTCCTCGACCAAGCTGCTCGCCGACCAGCTCGGCAGCGCCGTCGAGCGCGCGATCCATGCCCGCGGGGGCGAGGTCAGCGTCCGGCACGTCGAGCTGCGGCCGCTCGCCCACGCGCTGGCCGACAACCTGGTGACCGGGTTCGCCAGCGGCGACCTGGCCGACGCGATCGAGGCCGTCCGGCACGCTGACGGGCTCGTCGTCGTGACGCCGGTGTTCGCGGCGTCGTACTCCGGGCTGTTCAAGACGTTCTTCGACGTGATCGAGAACGGCGCCCTGGACGGAAAGCCGGTTGTCCTTGCGGCCACCGCCGGCACCGCCCGGCACAGCCTGGTGCTGGACCACGCGCTGCGGCCGCTGTTCGCCTACCTGCGGGCCGCTGTCGTGCCGACCGGTGTCTTCGCGGCCACCGACGACTTCGCCGGCGACCAGCTGGCCAAGCGGATCGACCGCGCGGCCGGAGAGCTGGCTTCCGCGGTGGGGACGGCCGACCCGGTCGGGCCGGCCGCCCCGAGCGCGCCGGTGGTGGACGCGCAGGTCACCCCGTTCGCCCAGCTGCTCGCCGAGGCCGGCGGCGACTCGATCCGCTGAGGATCAGCCGAGGGTCAGTGCGCGTAGGTGCCGGTCAGGATCGCCCTGCCGGCGGTCTTGAACGCCAGGTTGAAGCCCACCACGGCCGGGGTCGCGTCACCGTCGACGCCGAGCTTCGGCTCGGTGACGGCGTGCACGACGAAGAAGTAGCGGTGCACCTGGTCGCCCTGGGGCGGCGCGGCGCCGCCGAAGGCGCGGGTGCCGAAGTCGTTGCGGACGTGGAACGCACCCTCCGGCAGGGTGGCGTCGCTCGCCCCCGCACCGGTGTCGAGGCTGGTGACGTCGGCCGGGATGTCGACGGCCACCCAGTGCCAGAACCCGCTGGGAATGGGGGCGTCCGGGTCGAAGCAGGTCACCACGTAGCTCTGGGTCCCCTCCGGGCCGGGCTCCCACGACAGCTGCGGCGAGGTGTTGCCGGCGTCGTACACCTGGTCGGGCTTGAGGGGTTGGCCGCCGGTGACGTCGGTGCTGGTGACCGAGAACGAGGGAGCGGCGGGCAGGAGCGGGTACGGGTCCGGGCTGACCGGGCGATCGAGACTCATGCCACGAAACTAGTCCGAGCCATGGGCCCGTGCCAGGAGGCCAGCGCCACGTTCGGAAGAATGGGCCCGTGAGCGACTTTCCGCCGTACCTCTCGGGCCTGCGCCTCTCCGGTCGACGCGTCGTCGTCGTGGGCGGTGGACACGTCGCCCAGCGCCGGGTGCCGCAGCTGATCGCGGTCGGCGCCGACGTGCACGTGGTGTCGCCCGACGCGACCCCGGCGATCGAGGGCCTGGTGGGCTCCGGGGAGGTCTCCTGGCACCAGCGCCCGTTCGCCGACGACGACCTCGAGGGCGCCTGGTACGCCATGGCGCTCACCGACGACCCCGCCGTCAACGACCGGATCAGCGCGCTGTGCGAGGAGCGGCGCGTCTTCTGCGTCCGCTCCGACGACGCGACGCTCGGGACCGCGTGGACACCCGCGACCGGACGGTACGACGATCTCACCGTCGCCGTCCTCGGCAACCGGGACCCGCGCCGGTCCGCCGCCGTGCGCGACCATGTGGTCGAGGCCCTGCACGAGGGCCGGATCCAGGCCTCGCACGGCCGTCCCGGCGGCGAGAAGGTCGCGGGCGTGACGCTCGTCGGTGGCGGGCCCGGCCATCCCGACCTCATCTCGATCGCCGGCCGCAAGGCGCTGATGGAGGCCGACGTCGTGGTCGCCGACCGGCTCGCGCCGCGCGAGCTGCTGGGGGACCTGCCCGCCGACGTGGAGCTGATCGACGTCGCGAAGCTGCCGCGCGGCCGGTCCGCCATGCAGGAGGAGATCAACCGGGTCATCGTCGACCGGGCGCTCGAGGGCAAGCGGGTCGTGCGGTTCAAGGGCGGCGACAACTTCGTCTTCGGTCGCGGGTACGAGGAGATCCTGGCCTGCCGCGAGGCGGGCGTGCCGGTGACCGTCATCCCCGGCCTCACCTCGCCGGTGGCCGTTCCTGCGATCGCGGGGATCCCGGTCACGCACCGCGGCATCACCCACGAGTTCTGCGTCGTGTCGGGACACATCCCGCCCGAGCACCCCGACTCGCTCGTGGACTACGCGGCGCTGGCGCGGATGCGCGGGACCGTCGTGCTGATGATGGCGGTGGAGAACGCGCCCGCCATCGCCACGGCCCTCGTGTCCGGTGGTCGTGCGGCCGAGACGCCGGTCGCCGTGATCTGCGACGGCACCATGCCGACCCAGCGGACGGTCCTGGCGACGCTCGGGACCCTGGGGTCCCGGCTGGAGGAGGAGGCCGTCAAGCCTCCCGCGATCATCGTCATCGGTGAGGTCGTCCGGGTGGCGCACCCCGACGCGTTCTGATGGTGGGCTGATGGCCGAGCTGGTCGAGATCTCCGACCCGGCCGATCCCCGGCTGGCCGACTACCGCGACCTGCGCGACGTCGAGCTCCGCAAGTCGCTCGAGGCCTCCCACGGCCTCTTCCTGGCCGAGGGCGAGAAGGTCGTACGCCGTGCCGTGGCCGGTGGCGCCTCGCCGCGGTCGTTCCTGCTGGCGCCTCGCTGGATCGACGGGCTCGCCGACGTGCTGGAGGCGTCGTCCGCGCCCTGCTACGTCGTGTCCGAGCAGCTCGCCGAGCAGGTGACCGGCTTCCACGTCCACCGCGGTGCGCTGGCGTCGCTGGAGCGTCCGTCGCTGCCGTCGGTGGACGCGGTGCTGGAGGGCGCGCGGTCGATCCTGGTGCTGGAGGACATCGTCGACCACACGAACGTGGGTGCGATCTTCCGCAGCGGAGCCGCGCTCGGGTTCGACGCCGTGCTGCTCGCGCCGCGGTGCGCCGACCCGCTCTACCGCCGTTCCATCAAGGTGGCGATGGGGGCGGTCTTCTCGGTGCCGTGGACCCGCCTGCCCGACTGGTACGACGCCCTGCCGTCACTGTCCGCCCGGGGGTTCACCACGGTGGCGCTGACCCTCGCCGACGACGCCGTGCCGATCGAGGAGGCCGTCGACGGGGTGGACCGCGTCGCGCTCGTCCTCGGCTCCGAGGGCCACGGGCTGTCGCCGCGCTGGCAGGAGACGGCCGACCGGCGGGCGATCATCCCGATGAGCCGCGGGATCGACTCGCTCAACGTCGCCGCGGCCTCGGCGGTCGCCTGCTACGTCACCGCCCGACGCTGAGGGGCATGTGAGACTCGGGTCGTGCCCGACGTACGCCTGATCGGCTCGGTCCCCGACGCCCCGTGGCTGCCCACCGGCAGCACGGCCGAGGCCTGGGCCGGAGCCGACTGCGCGGTGCCGGACGCCGTGATCATCGTCCGGCTGCTGCTGTCACGGCAGGGCGCCGCCGGGCCGGAGCTCTTCACGGTGCGGACCGAGCGCGGCCCGGACCTTCCGACCGAGCGCTTGGCGGCGGGGGAGCCGGTCTCCTGGGAGGAGGCGCTCGCCGACCTCGCTCGGCGTACCCATGGCGCCGGAGGTGTCGAGCACCGGTGCATCGGCTACATCCGCAACGTCGTCCCGGCGCCCGATGCGGCCTACCCGCACCCGGTCCCGTGGGCCCACGTACCGGTGTTCGAGCCTTCGGGACCCGTCGAGCCGGTGTGTGACGGGACCTGGGTGGGCCTCGCGGCCTCCCGTCCGGACCTCGCGGTCCGCCACTGGTGGCCCGTCGTGGAGCGCCACCTGGCCGGGTGAGCCCACAAAATCGGTTGCCCGCCCGCGACCCGGCCTGCCAGCATCGTCGGCGAGACGCCGGTGTGGCCGGCTCCGTGATCGAGAGGAGAAGTGACGTGTCCATCACTGTCCTCGGCCTGTCCACGACCGGCCTTGTCGATCTCTCACGGAGCAACCACCTTGTCCCACCCTCTCGAGGGGATTGACCCCTCCTTCGTCTTCGACTTCCAGACCTACGACGAGGTCGGCGCCGGCCAGCGCTGGTCGACCTGGCTGAGCGTGGAGCCGCTGTCGCGCGGCCCCGAGCCCCGGCCCGACTGGCTGGTGACGTCCCAGGGCGCCATCGACACCGAGCTCGGCATCCTCAAGACCGGCAAGGAGGCCGACGTCTTCCTCATCGAGCGCGCCGATCCGCACGAGCCCGACCGCGGGGCGGTGATGGCGGCCAAGCGCTACCGCGACGCCGCCCACCGGACGTTCCACCGCTCCGCGAGCTACACCGACGGCCGCAGCGTGAAGAGGTCGCGCGACGAGCGAGCCCTCAAGCGCGGGTCGAGCTGGGGGAAGGTGGTCGCCGCCGGCGAGTGGGCGGTCGCCGAGTGGAACGCGCTGAACCGGCTCTGGCTGGCCGGAGCCCCCGTGCCGTACCCGGTGCAGATCGACGGCACCGAGCTGATCATGGAGTGGATCACCGACACCGAGGGGGAGTCGGCTCCGCGGCTGGCCCAGACCCGCCCGGAGCCGGAGCTGCTCCGGCGCTACTTCGACCAGCTGGTCGAGGCGATGGCGCTGATGGCGCGGTCGGGCATCGTGCACGGCGACCTGTCGCCGTACAACATCCTGGCGACCGGGGAGCGGCTGGTGATCATCGACCTGCCCCAGATCGTCGATCTGGTGGCCAACCCGGCGGGCTTCGACCTGCTGCTGCGCGACTGCACCAACGTCTGCGGCTGGTTCCGGTCGCGGGGCCTCCCCGTGGACGAGCAGGAGGTGTACGCCGATCTCCTCGCCCACGCGTTCTAGACGTGATCTACAGGAAGATCTCCGGTACGGTTACGACTATGACGGAAAACATCCGCAGCCGTGCCGCCTGGACGACGCTCCGCGACGCGGTCACCGCGTTCCAGGCCCACCAGGAGTCCGACGGATCCGCCCCCGACGCCCCGACCGGGCTGATGGAGACGATCCGCCGCAGCATCGCCGAGCTGGCGCCGGAGTTCCCGCACGACGCGGCGTACCTGACGGCCCTCGACGCCGACCTGGCCCGGTGGCAGGAGGGCGGCTTCGCCAAGCCCGACTTCCTGGACTCGCTCACGGCCTTCAACCCCTCGGTCGCGCGCGCCGACGGGCGGGGCCACCTGGTGGTGTTCCCGATGTACACCCAGAACGGCAGCGCCGACCGTCACCTCGAGGCGGTGCTGATCCACGAGGTCTGGCCGCAGTGGCTGGCCGACCTCGAGGCCACCCGCTACGACAACCCGATGTTCGTCCCGATCCGCTTCGACGACTTCACCAGCGGCTACGACACCCACTCGGCGGTGCTCTTCCCCGAGACCGTCGCCGTCCGCGAGACGCCCTCGAAGTACACGTGGGGTGCGATCTTCTGTGACCGGGAGGCCGCGCGCTTCCGCGCCGTCACGTCTGCCGCGGCCGAGACGCTCAGCCTCGAGCTGAGCGACGACCTGCGCGACCTGCTCGGCGACCAGGCGCGCTGCGAGGAGGCCTTCGTCCTCTGGGACCTCATCCACGACCGCGCCCACAGCCACGGCGACCTGCCCTTCGACCCGTTCATGATCCGGCAGCGCCAGCCCTTCTGGATGTACGGGCTGGAGGAGCTGCGCTGCGACCTGACCGCGTTCCGGGAGGCCCAGAAGCTGCTCGAGCTCGGCGTCGCGCAGGCCGGCGACGTCCAGTACGCCGTGCTCTTCGACCGCCTCTTCCGCTTCCCGGTCTCCGGCGACCGCGTGCGCAACTACGACGGCATGGGCGGCCAGCTGCTGTTCGCCTACCTGCACCAGCACGACGCGATCCGGTGGACCGACAACCGCCTGCACATCGACTTCGAGGCCGCGCGCAAGCACACGGCGGCCCTCGGCGAGGAGATCGAGCGGTTCTACCGCGCCGGGATCGACCGCCCGAAGCTCACCCACTGGCTCGCCGGGCACGAGCTGGTGTCGACGTACCTCCCGGCGCACCCGGCGTCGCGCTGGGCGCACGCGAGCGACAACCTCGACCTCACCCTGCCCCCGCGGCAGCTGGTCGACGACGTGCTGCCCGACGAGTTCCCGCTGAGCATGTTCTACGAGGCGCTGTCCCGGAAGCTCGGGGGAGTCATCGAGTCCACGCGCGGCGTGACCGGCAGACTGTCTGCATGATCGAGCAGCGCCACGACCCGGCCCGGGTCGGCTTCGCCAGCGACAACTACGCCGGTGCGCACCCGGAGGTGATCGCGGCCCTCGCCGCGGCCAACGGTGGCCACGTCAGCGCCTACGGCGCCGACCCCTACACCGAGGCCCTGCCGAGGCTGTTCGCGCCGCTGTTCGGTGAGGGCATCGAGGTCTACCCGGTCTGGAACGGCACCGGTGCCAACGTGGTCAGCCTGCTCGCGCTCACCGAGCGCTGGGACGGCGTGGTCTGCACCACCGACGCCCACATCAACACCGACGAGTGCGGTGCTCCGGAGCGCGTCGGCGGGCTCAAGCTGCTGCCGGTCCCGACCGAGCACGGCAAGCTCACGCCGGCCGACCTCGCGATTCCACTGCGGGAGTTCGAGGACGAGCACCGGGCGCGGCCCAGCGTGCTGTCGCTGACCCAGACCACCGAGCTCGGCACGGTCTACAGCCCCGACGAGGTCGCCGAGCTGGCCCGGATCGCGCACGGCTACGGGATGGCGGTGCACATGGACGGCGCCCGCCTCGCCAACGCGGCCGCCGCCCTCGGCGTACCGGTCAAGGCGTTCACCCGCGACGCCGGCGTCGACGTCATCTCCTTCGGCGGCACCAAGAACGGGCTCGTCTTCGGTGAGGCCGTGGTCGTGCTGTCGCCCGAGCGCATCCGCGGCCCGCTCTACGTGCGCAAGTACGCCATGCAGCTGAGCTCCAAGATGCGGTTCATCTCCGCCCAGTTCGAGGCGCTGCTGCACGACGACCTCTGGCTGCGCGGCGCGGCGAACGCCAACGCGATGGCCCAGCGCCTGGCCACGGCGGTCGCGGACGTCCCCGGCGTCCAGGTCACTGCGCCGGTCGAGGCCAACGCCGTCTTCGCCCGGCTCCCGCGCGTGGTCGCCGACAAGGTCGCCGTGGAGTACCCGTTCTACCTGTGGGACGAGTCCGACCACGACAACCCGGTGGCCCGCTGGATGTGCAGCTGGGACCTCACCGAGGCCGACGTGGACGGCTTCGTGGCGGCGCTGCGCGCCGCCAGCTAGAGCAGGTCCCCGAACCTCCCGATCGTCTCGACGATCGCGGCCTGCGACGCCGAGGAGAAGGCGTCCAGGTCGAAGAAGCCGTGGATGAGGCCCGGGTACGTCGTCTGCTGCACCGGTACGCCGGCAGCGGCCAGCGCGTCGGCGTACGCGATGCCCTCGTCGCGAAGCGGGTCGTACTCGGCGGTCACGATCACCGCGGGGGCGAGGCCCTCGAGCTCGCCGTGCAGCGGCGCGATGAGCGGGTCGGTCACCGAGGTGCCCTCGGGCACGTAGTGCGCCATGAACCAGGCGATCGTGTCGGCCTCGAGGAAGTAGCCCTTCGCGTTCTCGGTGTGCGAGGCGTGGGTCCCGCCACCGTCGGTCGCGGGGTAGACGAGGAGCTGCGCGCGGATGCCCGGCACCTGCTGCGCGACGACGGCGGCCAGGTTGCCGCCCGCCGAGTCGCCCGCGACGCCGAGGCTCTCCGAGCCGCCGAGCTCGCCCAGCCGGGAGGCGATGTCCCGGGTCGCGGCGATCGCGTCGAGCGGTGCCGCGGGGAACGGGTGCTCCGGCGCGAGCCGATAGTCGACCGAGACCACGACGGCGCCCGTGCCCACGCAGATCGCCCGCGCCATGTTGTCGTGGGTGTCCAGGTCGCCGATGACGAAGCCGCCGCCGTGGAACAGGGCGACGGTGGGGACCGGCCCCTGCTTCTCGGGGCGGTAGACACGGGCGCGCAGCGGGCCTTCCGCGCCGGCGACCTCGGTGTCCTCCACCGAGGCGACCGGGATGACGGTCTCCGCGGGCCGCAGGTGGACGGTGAGCGTGCGGAACGAGTCGCGCGCGGCCGGGACGTCCATCTCGGCGATCGGGGTGCCGGTGGCGATCATGTCCAGGAGAGGGGCGATCTGGGGGTCGAGGGGCATGCCCCGCAACCTAGCCCGTCAGCTGGGCCAGTCGGCGGGATAGTCCGGAACCGCTGCGTCGTGCTGCTTCTGCAGCTTCTTGCGGGCGCGGTTCGCCAGCCGGTCGCCGAAGACCATCCCGGCGGTGTGGTCGGTCTCGTGCTGCAGGCAGCGGGCGAGCAGCCCGTCGCCCTCGAAGCGGACCGGCTCGCCGTCGAGACCGAAGCCGGTGACCGCGGCGAAGTCCGGCCGCGCGCACGGCACGAACGCGCCCGGGAACGACAGGCAGCCCTCGTCGCCGTCGTCGAGCTGGCGGCCCTTGCCCTCGGGCAGCTCGAGCGTCGGGTTGCACACCACGCCCACCCAGTGCTCGCCGGAGGCGTCCGGGCAGTCGAAGACGAACACGGCCCGGTCGACACCGATCTGGCAGGCGGCGAGGCCGACGCCGTCCGCGGCGTACATGGTGGCGACCATGTCCGCGACCAGCGCGGCCAGCTCGTCGTCGTACGACGTCACGGGCTGCTGGGGGCGGTGCATGACCGGGGCTCCCCACCGGGTCATCGGGCGGACCGTGCCGCCGCGCGGGAGCGGGCCGTACGGCGCATGCGTGATCGGCTCGGGAGGGGGAGTGGTGCCACGGGCCATGGCCGCGATCGTAAGGTCGCGGCCTGTCGCGCACGACACACGGGGTATTTGCGGACGTAGGTGTAGCGCGCTGTGTAACTCTGAGTTACATTTTCAGCATGTCCCTCCTTCCCAACCTCAAGCCGGGTGGCAAGCACGGGGTCCCGCGCAACGAGAGCCGTGATCCCATCGGCATCCTCGTCGCCGGCCTCAGCAAGCTCGCCCAGAGCGACCTCATCGACAAGGTCGGCCTGCGCAAGCAGACCGAGCAGGCCGTCTTCAGCGTCACCCGCACCGGGTTCAAGACGATGACCAACGCGAGCCGCACCTTCTCCAAGAAGGGCAAGAAGGGCGCCCCCGGCGCACGGCCCGCCCCCATCCCCGGCTCCGGCCCGTTCGACCTGACGCCGTCCGAGGACGAGCAGATGCTCGTCGACGTGGTCAGCGACTTCGCCGCGGAGGTCGTGCGTCCCGCCGCCTCCGAGGCCGACAAGGCGTGCGCGGCGCCGGACGAGCTGCTCAAGTCCAGCCTCGAAATCGGCCTGCCGATCCTGGGCCTGCCCGAGTCGCTCGGCGGCATCTCCGAGGAGCGCTCGGCCATGGCCGGCACGCTCGTCGCCGAGGCGCTGGCCAAGGGCGACATGGGTCTCGCCGTCGCCACGCTCGCGCCCGGCTCGGTCGCCACGGCGATCGGCCTGTGGGGCACCGACGAGCAGCAGCAGACCTACCTGCCGGCGTTCACTGGCGACGAGGTGCCCGCCGCCGCGCTGGCGCTCAACGAGCCCACCGTTCTCTTCGACGTCATGTCCCCGAGCACGACCGCGACCAAGACGGCCGACGGCTACGTCATCAGCGGGCGCAAGAGCCTGGTCGCCCGCGGCGACAGCGCGGAGCTGTTCATCGTCGGCGCCCAGTTCGACGGCAAGCCGGTGCTCTTCCTGGTCGAGTCCTCCACCGAGGGACTCAGCGTCGGTGGCGACCCCGCCATGGGTGTGCGCGCGGCGTCGCTGACCTCGCTCAACCTGGAGGACGTCAAGGTCCCCGCCGAGGCGGTCCTCGGTGAGACCGACGGATCGACGTACGCCGAGTGCGTGCGCCTCTCCCGCCTCGCCTGGTGCGCCCTCGCGGTCGGTACGTCGCAGGCCGTGCTCGACTACGTCACGCCCTACGTCAAGGAGCGCGAGGCGTTCGGCGAGCCCATCGCGCACCGCCAGTCGGTCGCGTTCATGGTCGCCAACATGGCGATCGAGCTGCAGGGCATGCGGCTGCTGACCTACCGCGCCGCGGCCCGCGCTGCCGCCGGCAAGGACTTCAGCAAGCAGGTCGCCCTCGCCCGCAAGGCGTGTGCCGACCACGGCATGCGGATCGGCCTCGACGGCGTCCAGCTGCTCGGTGGCCACGGCTTCGTCAAGGAGCACCCGGTCGAGCGGTGGTACCGCGACCTGCGTGCCATCGGGATCATGGAAGGAACGGTGCTGGTCTGATGGCCATCAACCTCGAAGTCCCCAAGAAGCACCGCGCGCTCGTCGAGCAGGCCCACCAGGTCGCGATGAACATGCTGCGGCCGATCTCGCGCAAGTACGACGTCGCCGAGCACGAGTACCCCACCGAGCTCGACATGCTCGCGGCCATGATCGACGGCCTCGCCGAGTCGGGTGCCAGCGAGGGTGCGGGTGCGACCGGCGTACGCCGCGACGAGAGCGATGTCGACAAGGGCGTGAAGAACGGCTCCAACATGGCCTCGGTGACCTCGGTCGCCGAGATGTGCTGGGGCGACGTCGGCCTGCTGCTCTCGATGCCCCGCCAGGGCCTGGGCAACTCGGCCATCGCGTCGGTGGCCAACGACGAGCAGCTCGAGCGGTTCAAGGGCACGTGGGCCTCGATGGCGATCACCGAGCCGTCGTTCGGCTCGGACTCGGCTCAGGTCTCGACCACCGCGGTGCTCGACGGCGACCACTACGTCATCAACGGCGAGAAGATCTTCGTCACCTCCGGCGAGCGGTCGGACTCGATCGTGGTGTGGGCGACGCTGGACAAGTCCCTCGGCCGGGCGGCGATCAAGTCGTTCCTGGTCACCAAGGACATGCCCGGCGTGAAGGTCGAGCGGCTGGAGGAGAAGCTCGGCATCCGGGCCTCCGACACCGCGGTGATCACCTTCACCGACGTCCGGGTGCCGAAGGAGAACCTGCTCGGCTCGCCCGAGGTCGACGTCAAGCAGGGCTTCGCCGGCGCGATGGCGACCTTCGACAACACCCGTCCGCTGGTGGCCGCGATGGCCGTCGGCTGCGCCCGGGCGTCGCTGGACCTGACCCGCGACCTGCTCAAGCAGGCCGGCGTCGAGGTCGACTACGACAAGCCGGCACAGCTGCAGTCGGCGGCCGCGGCCAAGTTCCTCGAGCTGGAGACCAACTGGGAGATGGGCCGCCTGCTCACCCTCCAGGCGGCGTGGATGGCCGACAACCGCCAGCCGAACTCGCTGGAGGCCTCGATGGCCAAGGCGAAGGCCGGCCGCGTCGGCTCCGACGTGACCCTGGGCTGCGTCGAGCTGTGCGCGTCGGTCGGCTACAGCGAGGGCGAGCTGCTCGAGAAGTGGGCCCGCGACTCCAAGATCCTCGACATCTTCGAGGGCACCCAGCAGATCCAGCAGCTGATCGTGGCGCGCCGGGTCCTGGGGCTGTCCAGCGCCGAGCTCAAGTGAGCTGACGCCTGCGGCGTACGACGGCCGGCGACCCGATCGGGGTCGCCGGCCGTCGCGCTCTTCCGCCTCCGGTCAGGCGCAGGTCGCGGTGCCCTTGCGGACGCCCTGGACCTTGCCCTTGGCGACGACGACGGTCTGCGAGCGCTTGCCCTTGGCGCCGACGCAGACGGCGACCTTGTTGGTCTTGACGCCGGTGACCGTGACCAGGAACGGTCCGGGCTTCCCATCGCGCTTCTTGGTGTAGTAGGCGCCGACGATCTTCGCCTTGCGGTTGCGCGAGAACGTGCCGAGGTCGACGGTGGCACCGGTCGCAGCGCCGCTGACGGCACCCGTGGTCGCGCTCGCCGCGCCGGCCGACCCGGTGAGCTCGGCCATCTTGGACTTGGCCGCCTCGGCGCCCTTCGACTTCAGCGTCTGCACCTGCGAGTTCGTCGCGAGGTTGCTGGCGTGCTGCTTGGCCTTGTCGGCCACGTCCTTGCCGGAGCACCCGGTCAGGGCGACGGCGGCGGAGAGGCCGAGGGCGGCGACCGACAGGATTCGTCGGCTGTGGCCGGCGTTGTTCCGAGAGATGAGCATGGAGATTCCTTTCATCGAACTTCGATGCCCCGAGATGGACACCCCTTGCGCGTCGTCAACGTCCGGGAGCCGGAACAGTGACGCCGTGTCACACTAACGAGCCGGGAGCCGCACCCGTCACGGTCGTCTCACGGGAGTGTCCTAGCCTCCTGTCGTGCCCGTCCTGCTCGTCGCCGCCACCGAGGCCGAGGCCCGCTACCTCCCGGAGACCGCCGAGGTCCTGGTCACCGGCATCGGCAAGGTGGCCGCCGCGACCGCCCTGACCCGCCGGTTGGCGGCGTGCTCGGCCGAGGAGCTCGCGGACCTGTCTCTCCTCAACCTCGGTACTGCGGGCGCCCTGCACCCGCACCTGTCCGGGCTCTTCGAGATCGGCGCGGTGCTCAATCACGAGATCAGCGCCGATGCCCTCCGCTCGCTGGGGTTCGACGCCCGCGAGCGGCTCCTCGTCGGTGGCGCCGAGACCGTGCTCGCGACTGGCGACGTCTTCGTCACCGACCCGCTGGTGCGCGACGCGTTGGCCGCGCGGGCGCAGCTGGTCGACATGGAGGGCTACGCGATCGCGTACGTCGCTGCGGAGTTCGGGGTGCCGCTGCGGATGGTCAAGTACGTCTCCGACACCGCCGACGAGTCGGCGATGGACTGGAACACCGCGGTCGACCGGTGCGCCCGGATCCTGGGCGACTGGGCGGCCGCCGCGATCTCCTAGCGGCTGCTTCGGGCCCCGCGCCCGCGGGTCACGCCCACGAAGTCCTGGTGCACGGGGCTGTCCGCGCTGCGCAGCCACAGCAGCGCGATCGTGGTCGGCTCGAGCCCGCTGACCGGGCGGTGGACCGCGTCCTTGCGGTGGTGCAGCCGTGCCAGCGACATCGGCACGATGACCACACCGGTGCCCGACGCGGCGACCTCGATCGCGTCCTTGACCGTCATCGGAGGGAAGGTGAGCTGCTCGACGGCCGGTGCCCAGCCCGAGGGGTGGGGGAGGACGAGCTGCTCCTCGGCCAGGTCGGCGAGCTCGACCTCCTCGGCGGCCGCCACGAAGTGGTCCGCAGCGGCCACGACGACCGGCAGCTCGTCGTACAGGCGGACGCAGTGCAGGGGCTCGGGGGAGTCGAGGTCGACCGGCAGACGGGCCAGGACCAGGTCGGCCTCGCCGGCGTCGAGCAGGCCGCGCGGGTCGGCGTCGTCCTCGAGCGGGATCAGGCGCAACGCGATCTTCGGGTTGCGTTCACGCCATGCCCGCGCCCACTTGTCGGGCGTGACACCGGGAACGAATCCAATTCGCAGTTGCTGCACGGTTGATGAGTATTCACACTGGAGTTCGGAGAGCCCGAATCCGGCACGGCGACAGGAGGTGGCCACCCATGCCCAGCCATGGTCCGGTCGTGCTCCTGAACGCCTCCTACGAGCCGCACGACGTCGTCTCGTTCCCTCATGCGGTGCGGATGCTGTTCCGCGGAGTCGCCGTCGTCCATGAGGCCGACGGCGATCGTGTGATCGGGCCCCATCCGTGGCCGAAGGTCGTCCGGCTGGTGCGGTACGTCGTCGCCTCGTGGATGTACCGCCCGGCGGCGTACGGGCGTGACGCGGTGCTCAAGCGCGACCGGCACCGGTGCGCCTACTGCGGCGATCGTGCCGACACCGTGGACCACGTCGTGCCCCGATCGCGCGGCGGGACCTGGACCTGGCTGAACACGGTCGCCGCGTGCGGACGGTGCAACAACCGCAAGGGCAACCGGACCCCCGTGGAGGCCGGGATGCGGCTGCGTTTCGACCCGTGGGAGCCCACGCGCGCCCAGGTGACCGGCTGGCACCACTGAGACCCTGCCCCGATGTGTCATTCGGGCCTGCTGTTGCTAGTGTTCTCCACGCACTCGTCCGGGTGGCGGAATTGGCAGACGCGCTAGCTTGAGGTGCTAGTGCCCTTATAGGGCATGGGGGTTCAAGTCCCCCCTCGGACACCGCCACGATGTGGCCCCTGACTGCGGAGACGTAGCAGGGGCCACAGCGCTTTTCCGGCCATGGGCCACGCGCCGGTACGCCGATCACACCTCGTGATCAGAGGAGCACCCCGATGGCATGGATCGAACAGCACAGGCGGAGCGACGAACGCCTGTCTGCCGGGCGTGATCTGGCCTCGGCGGCGGCCGAGGCGCGCTACGGCAGCGCGAGATACTCAGCGTCGGAAGCGACGCCCAGAACCTCGCTCGCGCCCAAGGCTCCAAGCAGATGGTCGACGCCGCAGGCCAGCACTGGCCCGCTGACTGGGGTGAAGGGCATGGGCTTCGTCCGGCCCGTTGTCGAGGCGCCCACGGCCCCGCCGGCATCCGCGATGTTCGCCGGAGTGGCCGAGGAGTGCGTCCGCCAGATCGTCGACCTCTCGCCTGTCCAGCGCACGTGCTTCCTTGGCCAGATCCGGACCCGGTCGCCACGGAGAACCCCCTCGGTGTGATCGGATGGGCTCGTGGGCATGGAAGAGGAAGCGCGACGGATTGCCGCGGAACGGGCCACGGTTGGCAACCAGGACAATCCACACGGCGAGCGGTGGTGGCATGATGTCCAGCAGTGCGCCGCAGAGTTTCATGCAGCCGCCAAGCGCAACAGAATCAAGCCACGCAACCTGACTTCAGGTCGTGGATGGAGCGTCATGGTTGCGACCTGGCCGACCGACTACTCCTTGATCTGTATTGATCATCGCCGTGGCCTTACTCGTGGAGGCCCGCCGTATCGTACGTACGGCATGGAGGCTCTGGGATCAACTGAGTCAGTGCGACGGGCAATTACCACCGCGCTCGCTAATCTGCTGGAGCAGCAGGACCGACGTCGCTAGTTGTCCGCTCTCGGCGAGGATCGCACTCGGAGGCTAACTAGGGCTGGTCCAGCCTTCTTGGCGGCCGCCGCGCTGGCAGGGGCCGGCCCTTGGTTCTAGTCGCAAGCCGTTGGACGCGGATTGATCTGCGCTGCACCGGAGGGCCGGTCCGCGATCTGCATGTTTCATGCAGATCGCGGACTGCCGGTGAGCCAAGGTGACGGCGTCCAACTTCGATCAGCCGAAAGTAGACCCGCCATGTCACACACAACTCGCATCGGGAGGATCGCCTCCCTCGCCTTCGCCGTCCTGGGGTCGGCCCTCCTCTCTCCGGGCGCCGCGCACGCGACGACCAACCGATGGAATACCGATCCGTACCAGACCGGCTGCGCGTCGAACGTCTACAACGTCAGCACCGTCGCGGTGCCCGGCGGTCACGCCTCGATCAAGTACTCCCGCGCCTGCGGAACTGACTGGATTGAATATTCGGGCGCCAGGGAGACAGTGTCAAAGCGCCTCAAGGACGCCATCCTCAACAAGTGGACCCGCACCGACACTGACACTCTCGGATGGTCGTACAGCATGCAGGTCACCGCCCCGGGCACCACCGCGATCACGGCTCAGGTCACCATCGGGACCACGATCTACACCGCCGCATGCTCCAGCGCCTGCTCGTGGACGCACACCAGCACGACGATCAGCGCAGGTCGCTACAACGCCGGCATCTACCAGCACGCGGCGGCCGCCGCCGATGGCTCGTACGGAGGTCAGTGCGCCATTTGGGTCGAGAACATCATCCGGGCGGCGGGAGGGCCTTCGGTCTACCTCGGCACGAGTGGAGGGTCCGGCTACCAGGCCGCATGGGCTAACTACGCCACGCAGATCACCTCGTGGAGCTCGGTCCGCCCAGGAGACATCGTGCAGTTCTACACCTCGGCTAGAGGACCGCACACGGCGATCATCATGAGCGGCGCCTCTGAGTCCAGCGCCCAGACGAAGTGGTCCAACAACGCCAGTGGTGACCTTCGGGTGCACAGCAGCAGCTTCCAGTCCCTGCTGAACTACTTCGGTCCGAGCTCCTACAAGATCTGGCGGGTCAAGTAGGACCCGGCGGCCGAACGCGCCGAAGGGGAGGCGAGGGACGGTGGACGCTTCGGCCCTCCGTCCCTCGCTCTCGGCGCTCACTCGGATCGTCGCGGCAAGTCGGCTGCATAGAACCCAGCAACCCGACGAAGGACCAGCGCCGCGCCAAGGAACACCACGATGAGCCCTGAAACTGCTGCTGCGAACTGCGGTGGCGGGTCCGGGTTCAGAAATGGGTAGGGCGAATCCACCACTCGGGCGCGAACGAGCGTGGAGATCGCGATCAAGTAGACGACTGGCCACAACAACCACACGGCGGCCTCGCAACCTCGAGCCCGCAACGACGGGTGAGGGTGGAGCACCCAATCAGCGGCCATGAGCAAGGGAGCGACGCCATGCAGCAGCAAGGTGGCCGCTCGAACCCGGAGGTCGGCGCCCGGCTGCCACCACCCACCTTCGGGGGTTGGCGCGATGACGAGAGCGAAGATCACCGCTGACATCACGACTCCCAAGGTCGCGGTGCCGCGCAACCTCGTCAGCAGCGCTGCTTGGTCCATCCTGAGGAGCAGGTTGGCGCCGAGGACGGTGGCGGCGAGCACTGCCGAATCGACCGTGAAGTACAGCAGCGGAAACCGCGGATCGGTGTTCTGCGTGAATTGAAGCATGACTCCGGAAATCAGGGCTGCCGTACACAGCGCCCGTACAGCAACCGGCACATGATCCGACGAGCGACGTCGCGTCGGTTCTGGCGCGGCGTCAGCCACGGTGCTGGTGAGTTTGAAGGGGCCGCGCCTTCGAGTGCAGCTCATACGCGGCGCGTACGTCGGGCTCCGTCCAGAAGAGCGCCGCGTTCCGGAGTTCTGCCAAGAGGGGATCGTGATTGCGAGCACGTGTATCGCCAGGCGTTGGGAGCGGGTCGGTGACGTCCTCGTACGACATTCGGAAGTGGTCATAGGCCGCGTACAGCGAGTTCCACCGGTCCTTCCAGTAGCGGCGTTGGGAGCGCACGGCTCCCCGTCGAGCTGAAGCCACCTCGAAAGCGGCGTCGAGGAGTGGTTGCTCGTTTGCGTTCCATCCTCCGCCACGCAGGTAGATCTGTAGCCACGAGAAGGTGTCTGGTCGCGCCTCGAGCGAAGATGCCTTGCCGTTGACATCGACAGCGAGCATCTCATCGAGTCCAAGCGCGGCCGAAGGCACCAGTGCAGCGGCTGAATCGCGTCGAGGGTCGGGATAGGTGGCGCCGCTTAATGGGTCCGCCAGGTCGACGAGGCGTTCGGCGGCGTCAGGCGGAAGGATCGAGGGGAAGTGGTTCGCGCCGAACCAGAGCAGGCCCGCCGCCGCGAACAGACGCCCCGCAGTCTCGCTCAAGTCGGTGAACGTCAGTAGGCGCGGAGAGGTTAGGGGCCGGCGCGCAGCTCTCTTGACTGCGCGGAACTCTTCGGACTCGAACAAGGAGCTCAGGTACAGCAGGACGCCGATACCGGTGGTGACGTCGACCTCGACGGACGACCCTTGTGGTGTGGTACCGACGCGGGCGCGCGGGGCAGGAAGGTTCTCCGGTCGGTGGCCACTGAGGTTGAAGTCGACGAGGATCACGTCGTACTGCGCAAGGTCCTCCGTCGCATACTCAGTGATCAAGGTCCTGATCGACGGCTCATTCTCGACGTCGAGATCGGGGTTCAGGCGGGCCAACCTGCGGAGGCGAGCGGCCCGGTCGGCCAGGTCGTCGATTAGAAGCACCCTGAACATCAGCGCCGTCCTTGGTCCCGCAAGGGTGCCAGTGCGACGGGCCAGGTCACCACAATCGTCTTCCCGCTTGAGTCTGCCGTCTGTGTCAGCGAGCCACCGCGTTCATGAGCGTCGCCGCGGAGCTTCGAGAGCGTGGTGTCGTCTCGTTGCCAGACGGCGTCCGGGATTGAGGGCAAACCGTCGCGCACCGCAATGGTGACGAACCGGCCGTCGAAGCGGGCTTGAACGTTGATGCCGCGCTCTACCCAGTCAATCCGTCCAGACGTATACCCGTCGACCGCATTCTTGGTGAGAAGCATGATCGATTGGCGTGCCAACCAACGGTCAGCATCGGGAACGTCGTCTAGAGCGATGTCGGTGCGGAGTGGGAGGACCGCGCCGCGGCAAAGCCGCGAAAGATGCTCTGTCACGGGCGGCACCAGGCCGCCGGCAAGATCTAGCGTGCCTTCGTGTGCCGAGGTGTACACGGCCTCGAGGTCAAGACGTAAGAGCACCAGAGCGGCCCGCGTCTGCGGGTTCGGGACGGTCATTTCCGCGTCCTGCAGGGGCCCTTTCGCAGCCTGAAGCAGATTGTGCAGGTCGGTCGCGGCACGTCTCCCGGTTTCTCGATCTCGGTCGGCGGCAACGACGGCGCCGACCTGCAAGTCGCGTGTGTGGTCCCTGAATCGCTGTCCATTGCACCAAAGCAGAAGGGTGGCCATGACTGCATAGGGAAAGGCGTCGCCCCACACCCTCGCATGAGCTTGCGCGATGATCACGTTGATAAGCACCAAGCCGAGTGCGAACAGCCAGGCGAACGGCATCAGTGCCCGCAAGGCCTGCGGTAGCCTGTCGCCACGCGGGGAGTAGACGGCGGTGTCACATACGACCGAGTTCAACCCTGAAATCGCGTAGCCGGTCCCCACCGCCAGGGCAGCAACACGCTGCCACTGCGAACCCGACCCTGTGTTGTATACGACCTCGACCAGTAGACAGAGGCATGCAGCCGCGCCGACGATGCCGGTGATGTTCGTCAGACCTCGTTCATAGTTCCAGAACCACGGCCGCGCCAACGTGCCGAGAAGACCTTCCGTCCCGCTCTGCGTCAGCGATCTCGCGCGCACCACCGGTTCGAGGAGCAGTTCAAGGCTCACCTGTGCGGCTGCCGGCGCCAGGAGCAGCAGGCCGAGCAAGTGATGGCCGGGAAGTGGAAGAAGAAGGGTGCCGAGGACGATGACGAGCGCCGCACGCGACACGAATGGGCGGATGCCGTCGTACTGAGTAATCCGCACCTCGGCGAATCGACGACCCCAGTCGGATTGAGGTGCTCTGCTCACCGCGTCGATGGCGATCTGCCCGAATCCGGCACCGCGGTGATGACCCAACTCGTCTACCACCGGCATGAGGGCTCCGATCAGTTAGTGGGCTGCCACCGCTCCGCGGACGCTATTGCATCAACCGCCCACTTCACCGCAGATTGCGCCTGTACGCCAGAAGACAGACCCCATGCGATAGCAACGACAACGCGGTTGCCCCGAACCGCAACCCCCGACGCGCTCCCGGCGATTTCGAAGGCGTCGGAGCAGAGCCCCTGGCTGCTTGTGGCTGCGAGTCCCTTCGTCTGCCCGGGCTCAGGTGTACAACGAACTGTCGATCGCGCCGACCCGGCACTGACCCCGCACTGCCGGCCAGCGTCCTGTGTCTTCGTGTTCTACCAGTAGAGGACCAGGCGGTTCCCATGACGCTTCCTCGCTCTGTGTGATCGGATGAGTCTCGTGGGCATGGAAGATGAAGCGCGAGCAGAGCGCGCCCGGATGGACGCCGAGGCCGACAAGCGCGGGAATGTTGCAATGCCAGCGCAGGAACATTGGTGCGCAACGGTGGAAGCTTGCGCAGCAGAGTTTCGCGACGCTGCTCGCCGAATGGCGTCTAGGCGTGATCGAGCGCCGTGGGTGCTCAGGGTCCCGCTCGGCGAGTACGACGGCGCCCCCTCAAGCGCGCGGATAACCATCACCAAGAAAGGCGACGTGCTGATCGGCGGCGATGGTGGTGGGGTCGTATTCAAGACGCCGATACAACCCACCTACCCGCTAGCGCCTCTGCACGTTCTGCTGCGCGGCGTTGTGTCGGACGAGGAGATCCGTGAGGCCTTTGTGAAGCGCCTCGCGCACATGAGTTAGATGATCAATCGGTCGTCTTGGTCGGCTTGCGTCGACCGGCGACAGCGTCGCGGAGTCGTCGCTGACGTATGTCCGGTAGTCCGTCTCGGTGGCACATTCCCATCACGCCTCCTCACTCTGTGTGGTCGTATGTGCTTCGTGAGTATGAGGGACGAAGCGCGACGGCTCGCTGGTCAGCATCAACCGAAGGTCGCACTCGAGGTGGAGGCGCGGGAGATGGCTGGCCAATGGGAGGAGCACGTGATGCGAGCGGTCGCGGAGTTCGTGACCGCTGCGAAGGCTGAGCACATCCCGTTGACGACGTCGTACCTGCGCAGCGGCGCGCTAGGCGGTCACAAACGCTTCTGGGGCGTTGGTGTCCCAGTGAAGCGGATCACTCCGGTGGAAAGCCGCAACTTCGCAGACACAGAGTGGAAGTCGATCGCCGTCCTCGCCAACGGGCAGATCGGCAATCTGTTCCATGGCAATGACGCGCGCCACCGACCCGTGGTCGGATTTGAACGATGGACGCGGCCCGTGTTCAACCGCGGAGATGTCCCAGCGACCGAACGCGAGATTCGAGACGCTTTCACGAACGCGCTCGCCCAGAAGATTGCTGAAGCCCCGCGCTAAATCAGCCCTCTTGGTTCGGCTCACGGGCGGAGTTCGACACGCGTGTGCCCCCTTCTTCGCGGACGACGTCTTGGCAGGAGGCGGAACTCGGTGAACAAGCCGGATAGCGCCTTGTCGAGGCCTCGAACCCGTTAGCGTCGACCGAAGCACACCGTTGATGAGAGCGTCGAGTCGACCTCGACGCCAAGAAGGCGATCGCGGACGGGTCTCCCTCGCACAGCGCGAGGTGGATCGCGCTGATCCGCAGCAATCCGGCCAGGCCGTGATCCACCACGAGCCGACGAGATCGGCCATTTGCAGAGTCGTGGGTCGGCTGGCGGCCGACCGTCCAACGTCCACCGGGTCGCCTACAAGCGCCGGACGTCGTCGAACGGTCGCTTAACGACCACTAGCTGTGGCATCGCACCGCGACTCTCTACGACAAGGTCGCCTACATCCATCGAGGAGGAGTCGTGCTCCGTGCGTTTACCATCTGACTCCGCAAATATGGAGCGATAGCCTATTCGCCGATCAGTCTGATCACCGAGTTCGCGATAAGTTGTCCGAAACTGATGTCGGGTTCCCCGTAGCCTTGGGGGATTACAATTCTCCCGTCGTACTTCCAAGCCACTGTCAGGCACTGGCTCATTGACTGATCCTTTGGCGCCATCGGCACGCCGGGGTCGTCCGCCAGTACGAGTGACCGCGCGTAACGCTGCTGGCGCCGATCTTGGGGCGAGGTCTTGATCCGGCTCCACGTCGCCAGGAGCTGAGCGCCGGGGGTGAGCCAAACGAGCGAGTTCCAGGTTGAAGGATCTGGGCGCGTCGGATCGCCAAGCAAACCCAAGGCTTCGGGTACGTCGACCCAGAGTTTCAGCGGACGTACGTTACCGATGCCCGTGCTTGATGCGCGCCTACTGGCGTGCAGTCGGTGCGCGGACTGGGGCCTGACGCCGCCTCGAACAAGCTCGTTGCGTGCACCAACTGCGATGTCCCGCAGGGCTTCTCGGCTTGTGAGCCCGGGCTATAGATGGCTTGATTCGCGGCCTGCTGGTGGCGTCGTTCGTGCCGTCGACTACGTGCCTTGCCGATCTCGTCATGCCATGTGCCCAACGGCGCCGATGCTACGAGCAAGCGGTGATGCCGATGCGCACGGCCTCCGTCGAAGTCGGGAGAGTATCGGGAGAAGTCGATCGATCCGCGTCAGATCCCATGAGACGCGCCGTCCCAATGCACCAACATCAGTAAGACCGATACTCGAATGCGTCCGGTTCAGTGAGACTGCGACGGCTCAACTGAGACGGGATGGCAACAACAACCAAGCGGCGAGTCAATAGGGATACGGTTGGCCATAGTGATCGAGAGGGCCCATTCCCAGAGAACAACGAGCGAGCCGGATCTGCCACTCTCGGTATGAGGCGGCAAGCGCGGGGAGTCCCCGATCATCTGCTCGGACGATGCGACTGACACCCGCTGTGCTCACCGAGCGTGGAGGATCCGGAGTTGAGATGACGGCGACGAGTTGAAGACGGGCGCGCCGCAAAGGGGGCAAATTAAGGGGCTCATCGTGCGGAACAGGGCAGAACCGGCGCGATTCCACGCTGAGCAAGGCATGGTCAGGGTTAACCATGGATCATTCCGGTTCAAGTCTTCCTCGGACACCATCGCAAGACCACCGAAGCCCCAGGCCCGCCTGGGGCTTCGGCGATTTCGGACGACTCCGCTGGCTCAGCTCGGCCGAGTCGACACGATGATGTAGAACCCGGCGGTCAGACCCTGGTTGTGGTCGTAGAGCTGGGGAGGGTCGGTCGTGCACGTGCACTCGGTGGTCACCAGCCAGTTCCAGGTGCCGCCCGGGGCGAGGTCGCTGGCCCAGTGCGGTCCCGGGACACCGGGGGAGTGCAGCCGGTGGGGGATCGTGTCGTCGTTGAAGAAGCGGATCGTCTCGCCGACGTAGGCGCGCACCGGATCGCTCGGTGAGTTCCAGGGGCCGCTGCCGGTGCCGGCGAGGATGTGGAAGTCGACGATGCCGTAGGTGTAGCGGCTCTGGTCGCCGGTCGCGGAGGCGGCGTACGGCGTGTGCACCTGGACGTCGACGCCGAAGGGAGGCGTCGCCGCGTTCGGCGGACTGTCGACCGTGATGACGCCGTCGGTGACGTGGAGGTTGGTCCCCGGCACGCCTCCGAACGTGACCGACGTGGTGCCGGTGAAGTGGCTGCCGGTGATGGTCACCGGCGTCTGGCCGATGCCGCTGCCCTCAGCCGGGGACAGCGCCGCCACCGCGGGCGCGACGTAGGTGTAGGTCCGCGAGGTGGAGCGTCCGCCGGTCGTGACGATGGCGACCTGGACCGAGCCGGGGATGTGACCGGGTGCCGTCACCCGGACGCTCGTGCCGCTGACCGAGGTCGGGGTCAGCCGGGCCGCTCCGAAGCTGACGTAGCTGGTGGTCGCCAGGTTGGCGCCGGTCAGGACGACGTGGGTGCCGGCGGCCGTTCCTCCGCTGGACGGTGACATCGCGCTGAACACCGGCGGCTTGACGAAGGTGAACCTCGACGCGCTCGTCACGGCCGAGGCGCCTGATCCGGTGATCACGCGGACCGCGACCTTCCCGGCGGCGTGGCGCGGGGTCGTCACCTCGACCTGTCTCGTGCTGGTGACGTGCAGGCGGGTCCCCTTCACGCCGCCGAAGGTCACGGCCGTGGCCTTCGCGAGGCCGGTGCCGGAGAGGGTCACCCGGGTTCCACCGGCGACGGGGCCGCTCGACGGGCGCACGGCCGTCACCGAGGGAGCGCTCGTGATCAGGTGCGCGGGTGCGGCGTGGAGCGGCGCCGCGACGGCGGCGGCAGCGACGAGGAACGTGCCGAGGACGGCGGCGGAGAGTGCGCGGTTGCGATGCATGGCGGCAGCTTTCGGCATCGTCGGCGGGGTGCCGACCTGGTCGAACGTAACCCCGGCCTGCCCCGCCGGAGGCGCGGATCGGGGATTTCTTTACCTGGGCCGGGCGATCCCTGCGATCTCGGGACACCGCCGGCTCCGCCACGTAGCGTTCCGCCCATGAGCGTCACCCGCCGGCCCCGCTACATCGCGAGCAGCATCCTGCTGCCCCCGATGACCGTGGGCGAGGTCCTCGCCTTCGGGGCCTGGGTGCTGGCCGTCCAGATCATCGGCCCGCGGCTGGGCCTCGGCCCGGTGCTCTGGCCGGTGTTGGCGGTCGCCGACGTGGCCGTCTGGTTCCTGCTGGTGCCGCGGCGGGCGGAGGCCGCCCGTCGGCGTACCGCCATCGCCGCGGGCCACGCGCGCGAGGTCTGGCTGCCCTGACCTCGCGAGCGGGCTGGACCCGGCAGCCGCGCCACGGCTGCCGGGTCGAACAGGTCAGTTCCCGACCGCCACCCGCATGACCGCTCCGTTCACGCCGGGCGCGGAGGAGCCGACGGTGACGTACATGGCCCCGTCAGGGCCCTGCGCGATGCCGCCGGGCACGGGCAGCTGGCCGGCACCGACGTGGGTCTGCGTCGTCGGAGAGGCGAACGGGATCCGCACGACATCACCCGGAGGCGTCGCGTCCAGGCCGCCCGCGAACATCTCGGTCGCCCAGAAGTTGCCCTGCCGGTCGAAGGTGCAGCCGGTGATGGTGGTCAGGCCGGTCGCCCACACCGTCGGCGCGGTCGGGTAGCTGCCGTTCGGATCGATCCGCCACACGCTGGAGAGGCCTCCGGTGCCCGGCGGGACGAACAGGTTCGACACGAAGTCGAGGGTGCCGACGTACAGGTCGCCGTCGGGTCCCTGGGCGATGCAGGTCGGCGTCGAGTCCCTGAAGGCGCCGAAGTCCTCGTTGGGCAGGTAGGCCACCACCCGGGCGGTGCCTCCGGGCATGATCTCGCTGATCGTGTTCGCGCCGGCATCCGCGACGAAGGTCCGGATGGCGTCGGTCGTCGGGTCCTTGGTGACCAGCACGCCGTAGGGGTTGGAGTCGGGGAAGTCCTCGAACAGGTCGGCGTGGTCGCCCGTCCACTGGTACATCTGCGAGCCGACGTCCGACAGCGACGTCGCAGCTCCGGTGGCTCCGTCGAGGCGGTACAGGTGGCCGGCCTGTGGGTCGTTCACCTGTCCGTCCGTCGCGGCCAGCACTCCCGGCGTCGACTCGCTGGTGATCATCCGGACCTGGCAGCCGTTGCGGCGCCCGTGGCTGTTCCTCATGCAACCGCCGCCGAACGCGCTGATCCCCTCGGGACCGAGCACGTCGGGCGGCTGGGAGGGGTCCTCGGTCGCGTAGAGCGAGGTGAAGGAGGTGCTCCAGGCGGGGGTGGTCGATCCCCAGCGGTACTTGTCGACACGGCCGGTCCTGGTGATGCCGGCGGGACCGTCGCCGGCGACGCCGGACTCGGAGACGTACATGCTGCCCTGGCCGTCGAACGCGATGCCGCGGGGCGCGGCGAGGCCGCCGACCACGGGCGTGATCGTGACGGAGGGATCGGCGTACCCGGCGCCGGTGGTGCTGATCAGCGTGCTGCCGGTGATGGCGACGACGGACGCTGCCGAGAGGACGACGCGGTTGCGCAAACGACGGATTGCCATGACTCTCCGATCCTCAGGCGCCGGGGATGGCGCGTTCGGGAAGACTCCCGCCTCAGTCTGTGACGGAGGTCACGTCGTGGCCATCCCTCGGATGGGGGGTACGGCGCCGTGACGCGCGCCCTCAGCCGCCGGCCATGGCGCCGACGATGAGGAAGGGCTCCTTGCCGTCGGCGACCCGCTGCGGCAGCGGGGTGTCGGGGTCCTCGTGGGAGAGGTCCTCCTCGCAGGCGAAGAAGCGGACGAACGACCGCCGCCGGGCGGTGCCGCGGTCCCGGATCGTCCCGACCAGCATCGGGAAGTCGCCCTCGAGGGCGTCGAGCACGCTGCGCTGCGTGACGTCGCCGTCGACCTCGACGCTGACGTCGCCGTGCACCTTGGCGAGCTCCTTCAGATGGGCGGGAAGGACGACGTGGATGGTGGGCATGGCGGCCTCAGGGAAGGGTCTGCACTTCGACCGACATCACCGGCGGGAGGTCGTGCACGATGGCCGACCAGGTGTCGCCGGAGTCGCGTGAGGCGTAGACCTGACCGCCGGAGGTGCCGAAGTAGATCCCGCACGACTCGTGCCGGTCGACGGCCATCGCGTCGCGGAGCACGTTGACATAGCAGTTCTCCTGCGGCAGGCCCTCGGTCAGCGGCTCCCAGTCGTCGCCGCCGGTACGGCTGCGGTAGACGCGGAGCCGGCCGTCAGGCGGGAAGTGGTGGGAGTCGCTCGTGATCGGGACGACGTAGACCGTCTCGGGCTCGTGGGCGTGCACCGAGATCGGGAAGCCGAAGTCGGTCGGCAGGTCGCCGCTGACCTCCTGCCAGCTGTCCCCGCCGTCCTTGCTGCGCATGACGTCCCAGTGCTTCTGCATGTAGAGCACGTCGGGGTTGCTCGGGTGCAGGTCGAGGTGGTGCACGCAGTGGCCGACCTCGGAGTCCTGGTCGGGGATCTCGCCGGACCGCAGGCCCTTGTTGATCGGCTGCCAGGTGGCACCGCCGTCGGTCGTGCGGAACGCACCCGCCGCGGAGATCGCGACATAGAGCCGCTCGGGGTCGGTGGGGTGCTCCAGGATCGTGTGCAGGCACATCCCACCCGCGCCCGGCTGCCACTGCGGGCCCGTGTCGTGCCGGCGCAGCCCGGACAGCTCGGTCCAGCTCACGCCGCCGTCGGTCGACTTGAAGAGGGCCGCGTCCTCGACGCCGGCGTACACCGTCTCGGCGTCGTGCAGCGACGGCTCGAGGTGCCACACCCGGGTGAAGGCCCAGGGGCGGAGGGACCCGTCGTACCACTGGTGCTCGCCGGGGACGCCGTCGTAGGTGAAGTCGTTGCCGACCGGCTCCCAGGTCCTCCCGCCGTCGTCGGAGCGCTGGATGACCTGCCCGAACCAGCCGCCGGACTGGGATGCGTAGATGCGGTCGGGGTTCAGCGGAGAGGCCTTGAGGTGGTAGACCTCCCAGCCCGGGAAGTGCGGGCCGTCGACCTCCCAGCTCGACCGCTGCTCGTCGGAGGTGAGGATGAACGCGCCCTTGCGCGTCCCCACCAGAACCCGTGTCGTGCCCATGCGTCGATCCCTTCGCCGTCGGTCCTCGCGACGCTACTCGCGGTCACCGACAATGGGCTACGGATGAGGCGACGCGGTCCCGCCCGAGACCCACGACGCGGTCGACCCGGTCGAGTCCCGCGGTGTCGTGCGTGATCCAGATGACCGAGCGGTCGCGTGCCCCGGTCAACAGCTCCTCGGCCAGCTCGACGGCGGTGGCGTGGTCCAGGTGGGCCGTGGGCTCGTCCAGGACCAGCACCGGGTGGTCGGCGAGCAGCGAGCGCGCGATCCCCAGCCGGGCCCGCTCGCCGCCGGAGATCCCGGCGTGGCCGGCTCCGAGCCAGGTGTCGAGGCCGTCGGGCAGGCCGTCCAGCCAGGCACCCAGGTGCGCCCGGCGCAGGGCCTCCTCGACCGCGGCGTCGCTCGCGGTGGGGCGGGCGAGACGGACGTTCTCGGCGAGGGTCGTCGCGAAGACGTGCGGGTGGTCGTCGACCAGGCCGACCCGGCGGCGTACGTCGTCGGGGGAGGTGTCGGCGAGCGAGGCGGCGCCGATCCGGGCGTCGCCGTCGAGGGGGTCGAGGAAGCGCAGCAGCAGCGCCGCGAGCGTCGACTTGCCGGACCCGGACAGCCCGACGACGGCGAGCCGGTCGCCGGGGGCGACGTCGAGGCTGACCGGACCGACCAGCGGGGCGTCGGCGGCCCACCTGCTCGTGACATCCGCGAAGGCCACGGCGTGCCCCTGCGGCGATGCCCGGCCGGGACCGTCGGCGACGGGCGGCGGCGTGTGCGCGAGGGCGTCCAGCCGACGCGACGCCGCCTCCGTGCGTCCGGCGAGGACGCCCGCGTCCGCGCAGGGGAGCAGCACGTCGGCAAGAGCGAGGGGGAGCAGGACCAGCAACGCCATCACCGGACCGGACAGCGCGCCCGAGGCCACCGGACCCGCCGTCGCGACAGCGGTCAGTGCGACGCCCGCACCCGTGCCGGCCAGGACCACGGCCCGAGCCGCCGCCTGCCACCGGGCCGCGGACACGGCAGCCGTGCCGATCCGCGCACTCGTCCGCGCGATGTCGTCGGCGGCAGCCGTGCCGCGCTGCCACATCCGCAGCTCGGAGGCGACCTGGACCGTCGCCACGACCGACTCGGACAGCTCGGCGCGCAACGCGACCAGGCGACGCTCCGCGGTGCGGGCGCCGTGCCGGGCGAGCACGAAGGCCAGCCCACCGCACAGAGACGTTGCCGCCACGACGACTCCGGCGACGGGCTCGAGCGACGCGGCGACGGCGACGGCGAGGCCCGCGACCAACGAGGCCTGCACCATCGGCATCCGGACCCGCAGCTGGTGGTCGACGACGCTGTCCACGTCGTCGACGACCGAGCTGAGGACGTCTCCCCGCCGCCGGCCCAGCCCGGCGGGGACCAGGGGCACCACGGCGTCGTACACATCGACGCGGCGGCGCGCCAGCAGGCGCAAGGCAGCGTCGTGCGACCAGAGGCGCTCGACGTACCGCAGGACGGGGCGGGCCAGGCCGAAGGCGCGTACGCCGACGACGGCGACCAGCAGGGTGAGGACCGCCGGCCGGGTGGAGGCCTGGACGATCAGCCAGCCCGCGGTGGCCGTGAGCGCCACGCCGGACGCGCCCGCGAGCGCGCCGACGACCGCCGCACCGGGCAGGCCACGCCTGCTCGGCCCGAGCGGCGGCTCGTCCACGGGCGCGAGCGCGGCCAGCGCGGCGAGCCGCGCGGCGACAGGTCGGTGGGGCGACGTGGGCACGGTCGGGGCGGGGAGCTCGAGCCGGGTGTCGGCGAGCTCGACGAGGCGGGGCCGGTGGGCGACCACCACGACGCCGCTGCGACGGCCCAGCGCCACCAGCGTGTCGGCGATGACCTGCTCGGTGAGGTCGTCGAGGTGGGCGGTCGGCTCGTCGAGCAGCACCCAGGGCCGCTCGGCGAGCAGGACGCGGGCCAACGCGACGCGGGCACGCTCGCCCGCGGACAGCGTCGCGCCGTCCTCGCCGAGAGGCGTGTCGAGACCGCCGGGCAGCGCACGGACGCGCTCCTCGAGGACGACCTCGCGCAGGGCCTCCCAGATCCGGTCGTCGGTCGCGTCGGGGCGCGCGAGCAGAAGGTTGTCGCGCAGCGTCCCGGCGACGAAGCAGGGCTGCTGGGGGAGCCACGCGACCTGGGCCTGCCACGACGGGCCGCCGACCTGCTCGCCGCCCGCGGCGAGTGCGCCGGAGTCGAGGGGCACCAGCCCGGCGATGCCCGCCAGCAGGGTGGACTTGCCGCAGCCGGACGGCCCGGTGAGGGCGGTGATGCCGCGAGCGGGGATCATCGCGCAGACGTCCCTCACCACCGGCTCGGCGCGGCCCGGCCACCGCACGCTGACGGCCTCCAGCACCAGCGGCGCGTACGCCGGAGCGGGCCGGTCGACAGCGGACGCGGACGTCGCCGCGAGGATCTCGGCCGCCGCGGTGAAGGTGGCGGTGCCCTCGGCGGCCGCGTGGAACTCGGCGCCGACCCGGCGCAGCGGCCAGTAGGCCTCGGGGGCGAGCAGCAGGACCACGAGCGCCGTGTGCAGGCCGAGGCCGCCCGCGGCGAGCCGCACGCCCACGGTCACCGCGACCAGGGCGACCGACAGGGTCGCGACCAGCTCGAGGACGGCCGAGGACGCGAACGCGATGCGCAGGGTGCGCAGCGACGCCCGGCGGTAGCGGTCGGTGACCTCCGCGATGCGCGCGGACTGGGCGCGTGCGCGCCGGTGGGCGACGAGCGTCGGGAGCCCCTGGACGACGTCGAGGAAGTGACCGGACAGCGACGCCAGGGCGCGCCACTGCTCCTCGGCCCGGTCCCGGGTGGCGAGGCCGACGAGCGCCCCGAACACGGGCACGAGCGGCAGCGTGGCCACGACGATCGCGGCGCTGAGCAGGTCCTGGGTCGCGATGGCGACCACGGTCAGCGGCGGCAGGACCGCGGCGACCGTGACGGCGGGCAGGTAGCGGGTCACGTACGGCTCGGCGGCCGCGACGCCGCGGGTCACCAGGACGGCGTCCGGTGCGGGACCCGCGTCGGCGCGCTCGACGTAGGTCCGGATCAGCCGGTGCCGCAGGACCGTGCTCGTGATCGCTGCCGCGCGGGCGGCGAGGACCTCGCCGCCCGCCAGCACGACCGCTCGCGCCACGAGGACGGCGAGGGCGGCCAGCGCCCACGCCGTCACGGGGCTGTGGCGGAGGACCGCGACCACGAGTCCGGCCACCACCCACGCCTGCGCCATGACGACGAGGCCTCCGGCGACGCCCGCCGCCGCCACGCCTGCGAGCGATGTCCGGGTGGGGGCCAGGATCGCGCGCAGGCGTGGGTCGGTGGGCCTCATCGGGCCGCAGCCACGGCGTCCGCCGGCGCGGCCGGGATGTGGTGGGTCGCGATGCGCTGCCGGAACACCCAGTAGGTCCAGCCCTGGTAGGCCAGCACCAGCGGGGTGAAGATGACCGCGGTGACCGTCATGATCCGCAGCGTGTACGCCGTGGCCGCGGCGTTGGTCGTCGTCAGGCTCGTCCCGCCCGCGAGCGTGGTCGGCATGACGTCGGGGAACAGCGCCAGGAAGAGGCCGGCGACCGCGAGCGCGATCGTCGCGAACGTCCCGATGAACGCCCACCCCTCCCGGCCGGCCCGCGCCGCGAGGCCCGCGCCCACGAGGGCGAGTGCCGCGACGACGAAGGCGATCGCCGACGAGACCGTGCCGGTCTGCTGCTGGGTCCAGGCCAGGAACACGACCGCCAGGACCGCGGTCACGCCGACGGCCGGCACTGCGAGCGCGCGGGCACGGTGCCGGATCTCGCCGTCGGTCTTGAGGGCGATGAACAGCGCGCCGTGCGTCACGAACAGGGCCAGGGTGGTGAGCCCGCCGAGGAGGGCGTAGGGGTTGAGCAGGTTGAAGAAGCCGCCGGCGTACTCGAGGTTCCTGTCGATCGGCACCCCGCGCAGGATGTTCGCGAAGGCCACGCCCCACAGCACCGCCGGGACGACCGAGCCGACGACGATCGCGAGGTCCCACCGGGCCCGCCAGCGGGCGTCGGGTCGCTTGGCGCGGTACTCGAACGCGAGGCCGCGGACGATCAGGGCCAGCAGGATCAGCAGCAGCGGCAGGTAGAACCCGCTGAACAGGGTCGCGTACCACTCGGGGAAGGCGGCGAAGGTCGCGCCGCCGGCGACGAGCAGCCACACCTCGTTGCCGTCCCAGACCGGGCCGATCGTGTTGATCATGACCCGGCGCTCGGTGTCGTCGCGGGCGAGGACCGGCAGCAGCATGCCGACGCCGAAGTCGAAGCCCTCCAGGGTGAAGTAGCCGATCCAGAGGACGGCGATCAGGGTGAACCAGACGGTCGTGAGCTCCATGGTGGTCTCTCTCCTGGTCAGTAGGCGAAGGCGAGCGGGCGGTCGCCTCCGGCGTCGGTCGGTACGTCGGCGGGCAGCTGCTCCGCGCCCTTGCGGATCCAGGTGAGCATCAGCCGGACCTCGACGACCGCGAGGACGCCGTACACGCTGGTGAGGGCGATCAGCGAGATCCACATGTCCAGCGCGCTCACGCCGGGCGAGACGGCCTGGTCGGTCGTCATCAGGCCGAACACCGCCCAGGGCTGCCGGCCGGCCTCGGTGAAGATCCAGCCGGCCGAGTTGGCGAGCAGCGGCAGGAAGGGCAGGGCGATCGCGGCGGTGAGCGTCGTGCGGCCGACGGGGACCCGTCCCCGGCGGGTGGCCCAGAGGATCCACGCCGCCAGGCCGGCGCCGGCCAGCCCGAGGCCGATCATCCAGCGGAAGGTCCAGTAGGTCAGCGGGATCACCGGCGTGTAGTCGCCCGGCGAGTAGTACTTCGCCCCGGGGTCCTTGCCGTAGGTCTTCTGGTACTGCTCCCGCAGCTGGTTGATGCCCTCGACCTTGCCGTCCCACGAACCGGTGGCGAGGAAGGACAGCAGGTGCGGGGTCTTGATCGAGAACTTCTCGCTCGACCCGTCCGGCGTCCCGAGGGTGAGCCAGGAGAACGAGGCGGGCGACTCGGTGTTGTAGAGCGCCTCCGCCGAGGCCATCTTCATCGGCTGGACCTCGGTCATGATCTTGCCCTGGATGTCGCCGGTGATCGCGACGCCGATGCCGGCGGCCAGGACGATCGCGGCGCCGGTGCGGACAGCCGTCCGGTAGATCGAGCGGTCCTCCGACGGCGCCCGGCGCAGGTGCCACAGCGCGATGCCGACGACGAACGCGGCGCCGGTCATGTACGCCGACAGGACCACGTGCGGGAAGGTCACCAGCTGGACCTTGTTCAGCAGGACCGCGGCGAAGTCGTGCATCTCGGCGCGACCGGTCCTCGGGTTGTAGGCGTAGCCGACCGGGTGCTGCATCCACGAGTTGGCGGCCAGGATGAAGTACGCCGAGCACAGGGTGCCGACGTGGACCAGGACCATGCACGCGGCGTGCAGCTTGGCGGGCAGCCGCTCCCACCCGAAGATCCACAGCCCGAGGAACGTCGACTCGAGGAAGAACGCGAGCAGACCCTCCACCGCCAGCGGCGCGCCGAACACGTCGCCGACGAAGCGCGAGTAGTCGCTCCAGTTCATGCCGAACTGGAACTCCTGGACGATGCCGGTCACGACGCCGATGGCGAAGTTGATCAGGAACAGCTTCCCGAAGAACTTCGTCAGCCGCAGCCAGCGCTCGTCGTGGGTGCGGACCCAGGCGATCTCGTAGCCGGCGATGATCGCCGAGAGTCCGATCGTGATCGGCACGAAGAGGAAGTGGTAGACGGTCGTGATGGCGAACTGCCACCGCGCGATGTCGGTCGGGTCCACGGGAGCTCCTGATCCGGGTCTGGGGGCCGTACGTCGGCCCGTGCCTCCACGCTAGGAATCGCGGCACCCGCGCACCCACGGCCGGAGGACCCCGCCGGACGGGACCTTCGGCCCGACGACCTAGTCGAGGTCGAGGACCTCGCGCAGCGGCCGGCGCGGCGTGCGGGGCAGCCCGCGGCGACCGATCGCCTGCCACCCGACCCGCACCAGCAGGTGGGTCTCGAAGCGCCCGGCGAGGACGGAGCGCCCGATCTCCTGGCGCACCGCCTCGACCTCCGTCGGCTGGCTCATCGGTACGACGGAGATGCCGGCCCGCGTGGCCTCCAGCCAGAGCGCGCTGAGCGCCTCGCCGCTGGTCAGCCACGCGCCGACGTGGTCCTGGCTGCCGCCGAGGGCGATCACCCGGTCACCGCCGTGGATGATCATCCGGGTGTCCTCGAGCAGGCCGGGCGGGAATCGGGTGTCGCTGCGAAGCGGCGCGGGGAGGTCCGGGAGCAGCTCGCGCGGGATGCCCTCGGTGGCACCGCGATCGATCCAGCGCTCCTGCTCCCGGATCCGGGCCGGGTCCGCGGCCAGGACCCCGAGGGCGCGGTGGGTCAGCACCTCGAGCCGGAACCGCGCGGCATCGCCGGTGATCGCCTCGGCCTCGGCGCCCCAGGCGGTCGCGGAGCGGCAGAGTCGCTCGAGGTGGTCGGCCGGGACCGGCCACGCGGTGAAGCGTCGCCGGTCGGTGCAGCGCTGCCGGAGCAGGTCGAGGTCCTCGCGCACGACGCCGGCCACCGCGGTGCGGAAGACCTCGATCCGCGCCAGGACGTCGCTGGACCCGAGGGGGACCCGTTCCACGGCGGTCTGCCAGCCGAGGGCGCGCGCCGCGAACTGGACGTGGTGCAGCGCCGCGCCGCAGCTCAGCGTGAGGTCGCGGCCGAGCGGGTCCTCGGTGATGAGGTGACGGTCGAGGTCGGCGCGCAGCTCGAGCCGCCCGTCGGCGTACCGCCAGCGCCAGGGTTGGGTGTTGTGCACGCTGGGGGCCAGGCACGCGAAGGCGACCAGCCGCTCGACGACGGCGACGGGCGCACACTCGGTGCGAGCCTCGACGCGGTGGGTCATGGCAGGGGTCCTTCCGATCCGTCCTGGCCTTCGAGCATCGCCGCGGGAGCGCAGGAGCAGCAGGGCCGAAGGTCCCGACCGCACGAGCAATCCGGTCCGGCCCCTGTCCGCGCGATGGCGGCTACCGTGGACCCGTGAGCGAAGCAGCGAGCGCGCAGATCCGCGTCTACCTCCTCGACGACCACGAGATGATCCGTCGCGGCATCCGCGACCTCCTCGAGAGCGAGGGTGACATCGTGGTCGTCGGCGAGTCGGAGTCCGCGGCCGAGGCCACGCGCCGGATCCCCGCGCTGCGCCCGGACGTCGCGATCCTCGACGGCCGGCTGCCCGACGGCTCCGGCATCGACGTGTGCCGCGACGTACGGTCCCAGGACCCGAGCATCAAGGCGCTCATCCTGACGTCGTACGACGACGACGACGCGCTCTTCTCCGCGATCATGGCGGGGGCGGCCGGCTACGTCCTCAAGCAGGTGCGCGGCAACGACCTGCTGGACATCGTGCGTCGCGTGGCGGCGGGACAGTCGACGCTGGACCCGTCGGTCACCGCCCAGGTGCTGGACCGGATCCGCTCCGGGCCGCCGGTCAACAAGACCCTGGAGTCGCTCACCGACCAGGAGGGCCGGATCCTGGACCTGATCGGCCAGGGGCTGACCAACCGCCAGATCGCCCGCGAGCTGCACCTCGCCGAGAAGACCGTCAAGAACTACGTGTCCTCGATGCTGGCCAAGCTCGGCATGTCCAGCCGCACGCAGGCCGCGATCTACGCGGTCAAGCACGCGCCGCAGCAGGACTGACGTCGGGACCGACGAGTCGCCGGCCGGTCACCGTCCGCGCCGCGATCCGCAGTCCGAGCACCCGGGAGCCGTTGGCCCACGGGACCGGGCTGTCACCCGCTCGGGTGAGGCGCTCGCAGCGTCCCCGGACCAGCACGCTCCAGCCGGTGTGGGTGTCGTCGTCGAAGTTGTCGATCTCGAAGGCGACCTCCTGGCCGCCGCAGTCACGCGCCATCAGCGAGTACGGCGTGGTGCGGATCAGCACCGCCGCGCCTTCGACGGCGAAGTTCACCGGGACCACGGAGACCCCGTCGTCGCCCGACCAGGCGATCCGGCCCACCGAGCCGGACCGTAGCCGGTCCCAGCACTCGTCCTCGCTCAACGCCACCAGCCGCCTGGGCTGGACCCCGGTCATCGTCATCGTGACCACCTCTCCTCGCTCTCCTCGATGGGGACAGCTCCATCGTGCGGGCGGGCGCGGCGCCGCGACAGGTGCCCGGGTCCTCACCGGTTCGGGCCCTTGTACCCCTCGGCTTCGGTAGGTTGCGAGATGTGGAGGGCGGTGCAGAGGACAGCAGGGACATCCGGCCGGAGCTGGCGGAGGTCGAGTTCGAGGAGCTCGTCCGCGCGGTCCTCGACCGCATGCACGGCGCGCTCGACCAGCAGGCACGGCTGCAGCTGCTGCTGGACGCGGTCGTCACCATCTCCGCGGACCTCAGCCTCGACGGCGTGCTGGAGCGCATCGTCGCGATCGCAAGCCGGCTGGTCGATGCCCGGTACGCCGCGCTCGGCGTGCTCAGCGCCGGCCGCCAGCGCCGGCTGCGGACCTTCGTCCACCACGGCATCTCCCACGACCTCGCGGCGCAGATCGGCGACCTGCCGACCGGGCACGGGCTGCTGGGCCTGATCATCGACCGCCCGGAGCCGCTGCGGCTGCACGACATCGCCGCGGACCCGGCGTCGTACGGCTTCCCGGCCCACCACCCGCCGATGAGCTCCTTCCTCGGCGTACCGGTGCGGATCCGGGAGCGGGTCTTCGGCAACCTCTACCTCACCGAGAAGGTCGGCGGCGGGGACTTCACCGCCGAGGACGAGGAGATCGTCGTCGCGCTCGCCGCCGCGGCGGGTGTGGCCATCGAGAACGCCCGCCTCTACCAGGAGACCAGCGCCCGCGAGACCTGGGCCCGGCGGACGGCGGCGCTCACCGCGGTGCTGGCCGACCCGGAGCTCACCGACCCGGCGTCCCGGGTCGCCGAGGACGCCCGCGCCGTCGCGGGCGCGGAGGCGGCCTGGGTGATCGGTCCGTCCCCTGACGGCGGCACGCGTGTCCTGGCCTACGCCGGTCCTCCGCTCGGGGGCCACGACCTGGACCGGCTGGCCGGCAGCGACGTCGCCGCCCGCGTCGTACTGGAGAAGGACGAGCTGTCGGCCGTCGCCGACGTGGCCGAGGCGAGCGATGGCGGCCTCCCCGGGCTGCCCGGCGTCGGCCCGGTCCTGTCGGTGCCGTTCGCGGCCTCCGCGGCCTCCCGCGGAGCGCTGTCCCTGGGCTGGTCGCGTCAGGACGAGGATCGGTTCCACACCCTCGACGCCCAGCTGGTCGCGACGTACGCCGAGCAGGCCGCCCTGTCGCTGCAGCTGGCCGAGGCGCGGGAGGACCAGCGCCGGCTGGCCGTCCTCGAGGACCGCGACCGGATCGGCCGCGACCTGCACGACCTGGTCATCCAGCGGCTGTTCGCGGTGGGGCTCGGTCTGCAGGGCACCGTCCGGCTCGTCGAGCGCCCCGAGGTGGGCGCCCGGATCGAGCAGGCGGTCGACGACCTCGACGCGACGATCAAGGACATCCGGCGCGCCATCTTCGGGCTGAGCTCGCTCGAGACCGAGGGCGACGTCCAGGTCGAGGTCACCCGGCTCGTCGACCGGGCGGCAGCGACGCTGAAGTTCCGGCCCTCGCTGCGCTTCGAGGGGCCCGTCCGCACGCTGATCCCGCCCGCCGTCGTACCGGACCTCCTGGCGGTGCTCGCCGAGGGCCTGTCCAACGCGAGCCGGCACGCGGAGGCCACCAACGTGGAGGTGGTCGTCGAGGCGGGCGAGCGGATCACGCTCTCGGTCAGCGACAACGGGCGCGGGATCAGCGGCGCCGCCGCGGAGAGCGGCCTGGCGAACATCCGGACGCGCGCCGAGCAGCGCGGCGGCAGCCTGGAGATCGGCTCCGAGCCGGGTCAGGGCACGACGCTGCTGTGGTCGGTGCCGCGCTCCTGAGGCCGGCGCTCAGTCGTCCAGGAGCCGGCGGCCGGTGATGCGGGTCGGTCGGACCTGGACGTAGACGGGACGGAAGCCGCGCGCCCAGGGCACCGGGAGGGCCGAGAGCTGTTCGGGCAGCTCCGCCTCGTCGTCGACGAAGGACGCCTCGCCGCGCACCAGGACGCTCCAGCCGAGCTGCTGGAACCCGTCGATCCGGTCGACCTCGAAGGCGACCGTCGCCCCGTCCAGCCGGCGGGCGAGCGAGCCGCCCGGAGGGATGCGGAACAGGATCCGCTCCCCGTGCATCCGGAAGTTCACCGGCAGGGCCAGCGGCCCGTCCTCGTCGCAGAAGACGATCCGGCCGACCCGGGCCAGCCCGAGCAGGGACAGGCACTCCGGGCGCCCGATCTCGTGGATGTTCGCCTGCTGGAGGTCCTCGTACGTCGTCATGATCACCATCCTGCGAAGGGATCCGCCGCCGGGGCAGGGTCCTTGGTCCTGCCCGATCAGCGACCTTCTCCCGGTCACCGGCCGGGCCGGCGGGCCTAGCGTCCAGAGGTATGACGAGCGTGATCGAGTGTGTCGACATCGTGAAGAGCTTCGGGCACGTGCGCGCCCTCGACGGGCTGCGGCTCAGCGTGGCCGCGGGGGAGGTGCACGGCTTCATCGGGCCGAACGGTGCGGGGAAGTCGACAGCGATCCGCGTCCTGCTCGGGCTGGTCCGGCCCAACGGTGGCGAGGTGCGGCTGTTCGGCCGCGACCCGTGGAAGGACGCCGTCGAGCTGCACCGTCGCCTCGCCTACGTCCCCGGCGACGTGAGCCTGTGGCCCAACCTGAGCGGCGGGCAGGCCATCGACCTGCTGCTGCGGATGCGCGGGATCGACCCGCGCTCCAGCCGGCGCGACGCACTGGTGGAGCGCTTCGAGTTCGACCCCACCCGCCGGGGACGGGCGTACTCGAAGGGCAACCGGCAGAAGGTCGCGCTCATCGCCGCGTTCGCCACGGACGTGGAGCTGCTCGTCCTGGACGAGCCGACCAGCGGCCTCGACCCGCTGATGGAGCAGGTCTTCAAGGAGTGCCTGGCCGAGCACCGCGATCGCGGCGGCAGCGTTCTGCTCTCCAGCCACATCCTCAGCGAGGTCGAGCGGCTCGCCGACCGCGTCACGATCATCCGTCGTGGCGCGACGGTGGAGACCGGCAGCCTCGCGGACCTCCGCACCCGCGCCGGCGGTGCGGACCTCGAGCAGCTGTTCCTGGACGCCTACCGTGAGCCCGCGGTGGCGCGATGAACGTCACCGGAGCCGGCCTGCTGCTGCGCCAGGCGGTGCGCCGCGACCGGGTGCTGGCCGGATCGTGCCTGACCGTGTTCGTCGCGATGGCCTACGCCTCGGCGTACGCGACCGGGACGCTGTACGACTCGCCACCCGAGCGGCTGGCGGCGATCGCCCTGATCAACGGGCAGCGCGGCATCCTCGCGCTCTACGGCCCGATCGACGTGCACGCCGGCGTCGGAGCGCTGGCCATGAGCAAGATGACGGTGCTGTACGCGCTGTTCGCGGCCGGCATGTTCGTCGCGCTGGTACGACGGCACACACGCTCCGAGGAGGAGAGCGGCCGTGCCGAGCTCGTGGCCGGCACCGCCACAGGCAGGAACGCGCCGCTCGCCGCGGCCGTGGCCGAATCGGCGATGATCGCGGTCCTGCTGGGGTCGTGCTGCGCCCTCGCCGCCGTCGTCGGAGGCCTTCCGGCGCGTGGATCGGTCTACTTCGGCCTGTCGTGGGTCGGCACCGGGCTGGTCGCGACCGGGGTGGCCGCGGTCTGCTGCCAACTGTCGGCCAGCGCCCGGACCTGCGGCGTGGCCGCGGCCGGGGTGCTCGGCGGCAGCTACCTGGTCCGGGCCGTCGGCGACGCGACGAGCCTGCACTGGCTGGACTGGCTCTCGCCGTTCGGCTGGAACACCCAGCTGCACGCCTGGTCCGCGCCGCGCGCGTGGGTGGTCCTGCTCTACCCGGCACTGGCCGCCGTCCTCCTCACCGCCGCACAGCTCCTGCGGGCACACCGCGACCTGAACGCAGGGATGCTTGCTGCCCGGCCGGGAGCGGCCCACGGCTCGACCCACCTGCGCGGGCCGGTCGCCCTGCAGCTCGCCACGCACCGCACGATGCTGGTCATCTGGAGCGTCGCGGTGTTCGCCCTGTGCGCCTTCTTCGGCGCCATCATCCCGGCGCTCGACGACGTGCTGAGGACGGTGGGAGGCGAGCAACTGGCCGCTGACCTGGGCGGCTCGCTGATGGTCGCCATCCTCGCCGAGCTCGCCGTGGTCGCCTCCTGCTTCGGCGTCGTCGTGGCCGGCCATGCCGCCGCCGAGGAGCTCCAGGGCCGTGCTGAGCTCACCCTCGCCACGGGCCAGTCGCGGACGCGCTGGTTCCTCGCCGGCGCCGGGCTCGCGATCGGCGGCACCGCCTGGCTGGTCGTCCTGGCCGGACTCGGCATGTGGCTCGGCTACGGCCTCGGCGGTGGCCCGCATCCGGAGCATGCCCTCGAGGGCGCCGTGGTCTGGATCCCCGCCACCACGCTCTTCGGCTGCCTGGCCCTCGCGCTCCTGGCCGTCCGGCCGACGCTGACCCCGCTCGCCTGGGCACTCCCGCTCGGCTCGTGGGTGCTCGGCGTGGTCGCCCCGCTGCTGCACGCCCCGGCGTGGGTGGCCGCTCTCTCGCCGTACGACCACGTGCCGAAGGTGCCCGTCGACGCGATGGCCTGGACCCCGGAGGTGCTGCTCTCGCTGCTCGCCGGCGCGGTCCTGCTGACGGCCCTGGAACGCTTCCGCACCCGCGACATCGGGTGAGGACCATCCGCCCCACCGACACGACCCACAAGGAGGTACGTCGATGAACGCCCACCCTGGTTCCGCACGATCACCGCACCCACGGGCCCGAAAGGCGCTGGTGCTGCTCGGCGAGGTCGCGCTCGGGGGTCTCCTCGGTGCCGCGATCACGGTCGTCGAGGACCACCTCGCGGCCGACCGGCTCGGTGCCGGCGTACGGCGCCTGCCCTGACCGTCCCGGATCGACGGCCGCGGGAGCTCAGCCGATCTTGCACACGGCGTACCAGGCACGGTGCGCGACGTGGATCGCGGCCTCGGTGACCTGCTCGGCGCGCCGGTAGAGCTCACGCCGGTGGGTCTCGTCCCGTACATCCGCGCCACGCAGCCCGCGCAGTGCGGCGCGGTAGGCGTCGTCGGCGGCCTCGAGCCGGTCGCAGGCCTCGTCGGCGAGCTTCACGGTCTCGGTGGCGGGCAGCGTCCTCAGCACGGCGTCGAGCGGGTCGGCGGCCGCGGTGACCGAGGCGAGGATGACCCCCAGCGCCCGGTCGGGCTCGGTCCCGCTCGCCTCCGCCTCGGACACGAGCAGCTCCAGCTGGCGGTGCAGCATGCCGATCCGCTCGCCGAGCTCGTAGATGTCCTCCGGGTCCAGCGGCGTCCAGAAGGCGGACCGGACGCGGCGGTGCAGCGCGCGTCGCTCGTCGCGCTCCCGGTCGACCGCGACGTCGAGGACGGCGCGGATCTCGGCCGTGGTCGTGGTGCCGTGCGTCCACGCCGCGACGGCCTCCAGCGAGCTCGTGACCGTGGTCCACTGCGCGGTCAGCAGGCCGAGGATCGGCTCGTCGGCGGGCAGCAGCCAGGAGGTGGGCTTCCTCATGCGATGACCTTCCAGAGGGGGAACAGGGCCGCGCCGGCGAGCGCGGCGAGCGGCAGGGTGACGATCCAGGCCGATGCCATCTCCTCGACGACCGACCACCGGACGTGCTGGGCACGCCGGGCGGCGCCGGTCCCGACGATCGACGACGCGACGACGTGGGTGGTGGAGACAGGCGCTCCGAGCGCCGCGGCGGCGTAGATGACCGCGGCCGACGAGGACTGGCTGACCAGGCCGTCGAGGGGTTGCAGGCGGTAGATGCCGCGCCCGAGGGTCCGCACGATGCGCCACCCGCCCATCGCGGTGCCGACGACCAGGCACGCGCCGGACGCGAGCTTGACCCAGAACGGGACGGTGAACGTGGCGAGGTGGCCGGTGGACACCAGGAGCAGGGTGATCATGCCCATCGTCTTCTGGGCGTCGTTGGCGCCGTGGCTGTAGGCGAGCGCGAAGGCCGTGCCCCACTCGGCCCGGCGGATGCCGCGCACCAGGCCGTGCCGGGCGCGCCGGGTGGCACGCGTGGCGAGCTTCGCGACCGTCCAGGCGGCCGCCGCCCCGAGCAGCGGTGAGATCCCGAGCCCGAGCAGTACGCCGAGCACACCCCGCGGCAACCCGTGGCTCGAGCCGTCCCAGCGGACACCGCCCCAGCCGCCGGCCGCCACGGCCGCACCGACGAGCCCGCCGACCAGGGCGTGGCTCGAGCTCGACGGCAGTCCGCGCCACCAGGTCAGCAGGTTCCAGGCGATGCCGGCGGTGATGGCGGCCCCGACCGCGGCGACGGTGCGGTCCGCCGGCAGGGCGACGACGCCGCCGACGGTGTCGGCCACGGCTGTCCCCGCGAGCAGTGGTCCCAGCACGTGACCGGCCGAGGCGACGAGGACCGCCGCCGCGGGGGTCGCGGCGCGGGTGGCGACCAGAGCTGCGACCGCGTTGGCGGAGTCGTGGAAGCCGTTGGTGACGTCGAAGGCCAGCGCGAGCGCGACGACCAGCACGAGGGCGACCGTCGCGGTCATGGTGGCCCCGGCCGCGCGGTCACCGCGGTACGACGGCGACGGGACACGCGGCATGGTGGAGCACCGCGGACGCGATGCAGCCCAAGGTCCGGGAGACCCGGGTGCCCCGTACCCCGACCACCACGAGCGCGGCGTCGACGCTCTCCTTGACCAGGGCGACCGTCGGGTAGTCGAAGAGCAGGGACCGCTCGACCTTCACATCGGGATAGGCCTCCTGCCAGCCGGCGAGCGCCTCGGCCAGCCACCGCTCGCCGTCGGCGTGCGCGTCCCGCTTCATCGCGCGGGTGCGGTCGTCAGGGGCGTAGAAGAACGGCTCCCAGCACAGGAGCGCGCGCAGTGGGAGCTGGTGTGCGGCGGCGTGCTCGAAGGCGGTGGCGAGGACGTCGTCGTACCCCTCGGTGGGGCTGACGCCCACGACGACGGGCGCGTCCGCGGGGATCCGGGTCCGGCCTCGTACGACGACGAACGGGGCGTGCCCGGCGCGCAGCAGCCCGAGACCGGTCGATCCGAAGATGGCCGAGCGGACCGACCCGAGCTGGCGCGAGCCGATGGCGATCAGGTCGTGCTGCCCCGCCGTACCGAGCAGCGCGGGGACCGGTGGCCCGTCGAGCAGCTCGGTCGAGACGTCGAGCGCGTGCTCCAGGGAGAGCGCGTAGGCCTCGCTGTGCCGCAGGGCCTCCTCCGCCGATGCGCGGTACATCTCCGGCGGCACCGCCGGCCAGGCGTAGCCACCCGCGAGCCCGGCCGGCTGGACCAGCGGCGCGGGGTCGAGCGCGTGGACGATCCGCACCGGCACGTTGCGCAGCCGCGCGCCGGCGACGGCCCAGTCGATCACCGCATGGCTCAGCTCTGATGTGTCGATCCCGACGACGATGCTCTCGTAGCGCGCGGTCATGGCGCCTCCCTCGTTGCGTTCCCTCCAGTGCACGGCGTCGCGCCGGGCCGGGCGTAGGGACCTAAGACCCTCGATCCGAGGCCTTGTGCCGGGCCGTCCTCCCTCGGATCGCCCGACGGGGGACCGATCAGTGCGGATAACCGACCAGGAGATGCCCATGCGCAAGACAGCCATCGTCCCGACCGGGGTGGAGAAGACCTTCCGCCCGGACCAGATCATCGTGTCCAAGACCGATCCGCAGGGCCGGCTTACCTATGTGAACCACCTCTTCGTCGAGATCAGCGGGTACGCCGAGGAGGACCTCATCGGCCAGCCGCACAGCGTCATCCGCCATCCCGACATGCCGCGCAGCGTGTTCCGGCTCCTGTGGGACCGGATCGCCGCCGGGCAGGAGATCTTCGCCTACGTGATGAACCTGAGCGCCGACGGCGGCCACTACTGGGTGCTGGCGCACGTCACCCCCACCTTCGACGACAGGGGCACCATCGTGGGCTTCCACTCCAACCGGCGCACCGCCGACCGGCCCGTCGTCCAGCGTGTCGCCGAGCTCTACCGCCGGCTGCACGAGGAGGAGGCCCGGCACCCGAACGCGCGTGAGGCCGCCGAGGCCGGCGTCGCGATGCTGGAGCGGGAGCTCGCCGAGGCGGGCACCACCTACGACGAGTACGTATGGGCACTGTCCGACGAGGGGGTGGCGGCATGACCGCCCTGATCAACGAGGTCGACGAGCACGCCGGACCGACCGAGGCCCCCACCGACGACGGCACGGCGGCCCGTCTCCGCGCGGCCGTCCGGGCCGTGACCCAGGTGTGCCAGGCCGCCGAGCGGGGCGACCTGGAGCCCCGGGTGCCGGTGCTCGGCGACGAGCCCGAGCTGGTGGCCCTGCGGGACGCCTGCAACAACCTGCTGGACCGGACCGACGCCTACGTCCGCGAGTCGTCGGCGTCCCTGGAGTTCGCCGCCGAGGCCAAGTTCTACCGCCGCTTCCTGGTGCGCGGCATGCTCGGCTCGTTCCGGCTGGGCGCGGTCACCATCAACGGCGCGATCGGCGCCATGGCGGCGACCCACGACGAGCTGGCCGCGCAGGACGAGCGGCGGCGTACCCTCGCCGAGGGGTTCGAGACGGCCGTCCTCGGCCTCTCCGACCAGGTCGCCGCCGCCTCCGCCGAGATGGAGGCGTCCTCGCGGACCCTCGCCTCGACCGCGGAGGGTACGGCGGGACGGGCGGCCACCGTGGCCGACAACTCGCGCACCGCCTCGGACGCCGTCACCGTCGCCGCAGCCGCCGTCGAGCAGCTGGTCAGCACGGTGCGGGCCATCGAGGAGCAGGCCGACCAGTCCAACCAGGCCGGCCGGCGTGCCGCCGAGGAGGCCGAGCAGGTCCGGGCGACGGTCCGCGGCCTGGCTGCCGCCTCCCAGGAGATCGGCGAGGTGATCGGCCTGATCACCCAGGTCGCCGGTCAGACCCGGCTGCTGGCGCTGAACGCGACCATCGAGGCCGCCCGGGCGGGGGAGTCGGGCAAGGGCTTCGCCGTCGTCGCGGCCGAGGTCAAGAGCCTCGCCTCGGAGACGGCCGCGGCCACGAGCCGGATCGAGGAGCAGGTCACCTCGATCCAGGCCGCCACCAACGCCGCCGTGACCGCGATCGAGTCGATCGCGTCGGCCGTCGGGGGCATGGGCGCGAACGTCGCCGCCATCGCGGGCGCCGTCGGTGAGCAACGGCAGGCCGCGGCGGAGCTGAGCCGGACGACGACCGAGGCGGCCAGCGCGGTCGCCGGAGTCAACGAGGACATCGCGGCGATCGGGTCCGCGACCGAGGACACCAGCGCCGGCGCCTCGGAGATGACCAGCGCCTCGCTGGAGCTGTCCCGGCTCTCCTCCGACCTGCGCACCCACGTCGCCGGCTTCCTCGAGGACATCCGGTGAGACGCTGACGCGTCTGCGTACGATCGACGGGTGCACTCCTCGGCCTACCGCGCGATGGCGCGCAACATCGAAGCGTTCGTCCCGAGGGACCGCCCGATCACGGTCCTGGACGTGGGGTCGGGCACGACCGAGGACCGGATCGAGAAGGGCCTGACGCACGGCGCGCTGTTCGCCGAGCACGACGCCGAGATCATCGGCGTCGACATCATCGAGGGGCCGAACGTCGACCGGGTCCTGGCCAAGCCGTACCGCTACCCGGTGCGGACCAACAGCGTGGACGTGGTGGTGTCCGGCCAGGTCTTCGAGCACATCCCGTTCTTCTGGGCCGCGATGTTCGAGGTCGCGCGGGTGCTCAAGCCGGGCGGGATCTTCATCATGACCGTGCCTTCCCGGGGCCACAAGCACATGCTGGTCGACTGCTGGCGCTACTACGACGACGGCGTGCGGGCGATGGCCGCGTTCACCGGGCTGCACCTCAAGCACGCCCGCACCGACTACGTGCCCGCGCGGCCGGGGGAGCGGCGCTACTGGGACTACCCCGCCGACCGCACCGACCCGCACTACTGGGGCGACACCGTCGGGGTCTTCGAGAAGCCGCTCGACTACCCGACCCGGCGGATGGCGGCGGTCCGCGGCCCGATCGTGTGGTGGGCCAACAAGAAGGACCCGGCCTTCATGTCCTCGATCGAGAGGGCCGCGGAGCAGCGGCAGCGGCAGCGGCGCCGGCGGGAGCGCCTGCAACGCGAGGCGTGATCGGCGCGCGACGGGGCACCGGGAGGCCATGGCCTCGACCGACATCCACTCCGACACCCCGTTCGACACGGCCGTCCTCGACATCGACGGCACCCTGCTGGACTCGACCTATCACCACGCGGTGACCTGGGCCCGCGCGTTCGACGCGGTGCTGGATCGGCACGTCCCGGTCTTCGCGATCCACCGCGCGATCGGGATGGGCGGTGACCGCCTGGTCGCCGAGGTGGCGGGCGAGGAGGCCGAGGAGCGGCACGGCGACGCCATCCGGGACCGCTGGAAGCAGGAGTACGACCAGGTCATCGACCGGACCAGGCTCTTCGACGGGGCGCGCGAGCTCCTGGACGGCCTGCGGCGGCGTGGCCTCGACGTGGTCCTGGCGAGCTCCAGCATCCCCGAGCACGCCCGGCACGCCCTCGACCTGCTCGACGCCGAGCGGCGCGCCGACGCCGCGACCACCAGCGAGGATGCGGAGGAGTCCAAGCCGAGCCCGGAGATCCTCGACCGCGCCCTGGAGAAGGTCGGCGGAGGACGTGCGGTGATGATCGGGGACGCGGTCTGGGACGTGCAGGCGGCCGGCCGGATCGGCGTACCGACCATCTGCCTGCTCGCCGGGGGCAGTGGGCGCGACGAGCTGCTGGAGGCCGGTGCCGCGGCGGTCCTGCGCGACTGCCGCGACCTGCTCGAGCACCTCGACGAGACGCTCGCGCAGGTCAGCTCTCGTCGAACTCCAGCTGGTGCCGGAGCTGCTCCAGCCCGGCCCGGACGTGACGGCTGACGATCCCGCGGGCCAGCCGGCTGGTCAGCGCCGCGAACAGCAGTCCCTGGAACTCGGTGGTCATCGTCACCGTCACCCGGCTGGCGTCGCCCTCCGGCTCCACGACCAGCTCCGCGCTCTGGCGGGTGCCACGGATGGACTGCCAGGACAGGCTCGTCCCGTCCGTGGCGCGTACGACGACCCTGCCGCCCACGTGGATGGTCCCGACGTCGAGGAACAGGTCCCACTCGGCCGAGCCGTCGGCGTACTCGCGGATCAGGCAGATGCGCCCGCCGACCAGCGGCAGCACGACCCGCGCATCGGTGGCGACCTTGGCGACCTCGTCGAACGGCCGTCGGACGACGACCGACTCGACCACGGGAGCGCCCATCAGCCCAGCACCGGGAAGACGGTCTTCGCGGCGAGCCGGGAGAGCCCGACCTGCATCACCGAGGTGACGTAGTCGTACGCCGCGTCCCAGTCCGGCTCGTCGCCGAACCGCTCCCGCAGGTCGATCGGGTCGAGCACCTGGACCCGGATCTTCGCGGGCAGGGAGATGTGCGGCAGGTCGCCGGGGATGAGGAGCCACGGGATGCTCATCGAGATCGGCACCGACTTGATCCGCAGGTACTTGTCGAAGCGCAGCAGCTGCGCGGTCCGCCGGCCGTCGTTGAGCACGAAGAACGTCTCCTGGCCGCCGGTCGCGACCACCGGGACGATCTTCACGCCGGCGCCGTGCGCGAGCTTGAGGAAGCCCTTGCGCCCGTCGAACACGATCTTGTTGCGGTCGCGGAACGGCCGCAGCGCCTCGACGTCGCCGCCCGGGTAGACCAGCACGTTGGCGCCCTCGTCGAGCAGCTCGCGCGCAGTGGTCGGTCCTGCCTGGACCACGCCCATCCGGCGCGCGATGTCGCCCAGCACCGGCATCCGGGTGATGACCTCGTGGGCCAGCCCGAAGAGCGGCCGCCCCTCGACGGTGAAGTACGTCGAGTACGCCAGCAGGAACGCGAACGTGTCGGGGATGTTGGCGCCTCCGCTGTGGTTGCCCACGAACAGCACCGGCTCGTCCGGGACGTTCTCGAAGCCGTCGACCTCGGCGCGGTGGTAGATCTGCAGCGCCAGCCAGAACCGCGGCAGCATCCGCCGGATGAACTCCGGGTCGCGCCCGGCGAAGCCCTCCGGAACCTTGCGCAGCGCCGGCAGTGGGAGTCCCATGCGCACAGTGTGGAGGCTCGCGAGGACCTACGTCGAGGTTCCGGGGATCAGGGCTCGAGGCCCTGGTGGACCAGCCAGGTGAACGGGTCGATCGCGTCGCCGCCGTGCGGGTGCACCTCCAGGTGCAGGTGCGGGCCGGTGGTGTTGCCGGTGGCACCGATCAGGCCGATGACCTGGCCGGGCTCCACGCGCTGGCCGACCTTCACCTCGAAGGCCGACTGGTGGCAGAACCACAGCACCGTGCCGTCGTCGAGCCGCACCACGGTCTTGTTGCCGTAGGACCCGTCGTAGCCGGTGGAGAGCACAACGCCCTCGGCGATCGCATGGATCGGCGTGCCCTCGGGGGCGGCGAAGTCCAGGCCGGTGTGGACGGTGCGCCACAGGCCGCTGACGTCCCCGAAGCGACCGGTGAGCCGGTAGTGCACGACCGGGAGCCCGACCGGCACCGGCTGCAGCGCCGCACGGTGCAGGACGCGGGGTGCAGCAGCCGCCAGGCGGAAGTCGGCGGTGCTGGCGCCGGCGTCGTCGCTCGGCACGACCGTGGTCGCTGCGACGGCGAGCCCGATGAGGCTCGGGGCGATCGCGGCGCGGTACAGGCTGGTGCGGAAGTTCATGGTTCTCTCGAATCGTTCGGTGTGCTTGCTGTTGCAAGCAGTCGGTCCAGTGAGCAGGAACGCCGTACGCCGCCGCAAACCCGACACCCCGCCCGATGTGGCCCCCGCCACCCGGCTGCGTCACACGTCCCGCTCAGCGACCGTGGATTCTGGGACGGACGTCACAGGCATGCTCTGCGGCCACATCGCGGGGTGGAACGCCGGCAAATCAGGACCAAGGTCCCGATAACGGCCACCGAACGGGGGCGTTGAAGAGGTATGAACGCCACGCCCCGCATCCCGCAGGCAACGCTCCGTGAGGAGTGGGCAGTGGCGGTCACCCAGCTGTGGGCCCGCGCGCTCGGTGGGGCGGTCGCGCAGGCCCACACTGCTGGGGTGGCAGACTTGCCGGCGTGCTACCGCTGAGCCTGGGTCACCTCCTCGGAACCGACGGCAAGGAGTGGTACTCCTTCTGGTCCGGCGCCGGCGCCGACATCGGTCAGCTCGCCATCGTCGGGGCCTCCTTCGGGCTCTATCGCAAGCACCGCTGCCACGTGCACCGCTGCTGGCGGATCGGGAAGTCACCGATCGACGGCACGCCGTGGGTCGTGTGCCACCACCACCATCCGCAGGGCAAGCCGACGGCGGCGGACATGGTGGCGCTCAAGCAGGACCAGGCGGACGCCGCGTCTGCGTCGGCCCGCGAGCCCGCCCATGAGTCCGCCCATGAGTGAGGTCGTCGAGATCTGCCACCGGCTGATCCGCATCGACACCACCAACGACGGCCGGAACGACCGTCCGGTGGAGCGGCCCGCGGCGGAGTACGTCGCCGGGCTGCTCGACGAGGTCGGCATCGAGGCGCAGATCGTCGAGACCGGGCCCGGTCGCTCCAACGTGATCGCGCGCTGGGGCGGGACCGGCGAGCGCGACGACGCGCTCCTGGTGCACGGCCACCTCGACGTCGTACCGGCCGCGAAGGAGGACTGGCAGGTCGACCCGTTCAGCGGCGAGGTGCGCGACGGCTACCTGTGGGGCCGCGGCGCGGTCGACATGAAGGACTTCGACGCGATGACCCTCGCCGTCGTGCGGGCGCGCGCCCGCGAGGGCAGGGTTCCGGAGCGGCCGCTGGTGCTGTGCTTCACCGCGGACGAGGAGGCCGGCGGTCATCACGGCGCGGACGTGCTGGTGCGCGAGCACGCCGACCTGTTCGAGGGCTGCACGGAGGCCGTCGGCGAGGTCGGCGGCTTCAGCACCTCGGTCCGCGGGCAGCGGGTCTACCTGATCGAGGCCGCCGAGCGCGGCATGGCGTGGATGAGGCTGACCGCCCGCGGCCGCGCCGGTCACGGCTCGATGATCAACCACGAGAACGCCGTCACCCGGCTCGCCTCGGCCATCGCCCGGATCGGCACCCACGAGTGGCCGGTCCGGCTCACCCCCACGATGCGCACCCTGCTGGCCACGGTCGGCGAGCTGGCCGGGGTGGAGGCGACGCCGGAGAACGCGACCGAGCTGGTCACCGAGTTCGGGGGAGCGGTGCGCATGCTCGGCGCCGTCCTGCGCAACTCGGTCAACCCGACCATGCTCGAGGCCGGCTACAAGGTGAACGTGATCCCCACCGAGGCCACGGCGTACGCCGACGGGCGGTTCCTCCCCGGCTACGAGGACGAGTTCTTCGCGACGCTGGCCGAGCTGGTCGGCGACGACATCACCATCGACTACCTGTCGAAGCAGCCCCCCTGGGAGATGCCGTACGACGGCCGGCTGGTCGACGCGATGACCACGAGCCTGGTTGCGGAGGATCCCGGCGCGCTCGTGGCGCCGTACCTGATGAGCGCGGGGACCGACGCCAAGCACTTCGGCCGGCTCGGGATGCGCACCTACGGCTTCGCGCCGCTGCGGCTGCCCGAGGACCTGGACTTCACCGCGCTGTTCCACGGGGTCGACGAGCGGGTGCCGACCGACGCGCTCGAGTTCGGCACGCGGGTGCTGGACCGGTTCCTCGACCTGGCCTGAGGGACAAATCCTCCCCGGGTCGGATGACACCGGGGACGGCTCGCGCCAGAGTGGCCGGGTGACCGAAACGTCGTACGTCTTCGACCCCTTCGCCCCCGGCTACACCGATGACCCGTACCCGGAGTACGAGCGGCTCCGGGCCGCCGGGCCGGCGTACGAGCACCCGCTGGGGTTCTGGGTCACCGCCCGCTACCAGCACGTCTCCGACCTGCTGCGGGCGTCGATGTCGGTGGAGGAGCGCAACGTGCGCGGTGCGCTCGCCGACCTGAACGCCGCGATGTACGGCGATCGTGAGGAGCGCGCCGGCGGGCTGTCCATGCTCGACCGGGACCCGCCGGTCCAGACCCGGCTGCGCAAGCTGGTGTCGAAGGTGTTCACGCCGCGCTCCATCGCAGCGCTCGAGCCGGGCATCACCGCCCTGGTCGACGACCTCCTCGACGCCATGTCGGGCTCCGTGGACCTGATCGAGGAGCTCGCGTTCCCGCTGCCCTTCGCCGTCATCTCCGAGATGATGGGCATCCCGGACAGCTCCGACCATGCCCGGATGCGTGAGCTGACGGGCACCCTGGTGCGCTCACTGGAGCCGGTGGCCGACCCCGGGCTGGCCGCTCAGATCATGGCCGCCGACACCGAGCTCACGCAGCTGTGCGCGGAGATCATCGACTGGAAGCGCGACAACCCCGGCGAGGACCTGCTGACCGCGCTGATCCGGGCCGAGGACGACGGGGACGTGCTCGACGACGACGAGCTGGTCGCCCAGGTGCAGCTGCTCTACGTCGCCGGCCACGAGACGACGGTCAACCTGATCGGCAACGGGTTCCTGGCGCTCCTGGAGCACCCGGACCAGATGGCCCTGCTGCGGAGCACGCCGGAGATCGCCGGCAACGCGGTCGAGGAGCTGCTGCGCTACGACTCCCCGGTGCAGCAGACCCGGCGCATCACGCTGGCGCCGTACGACGTCGGCGGGACCACCATCCCGACCGGCAGCTTCGTGCTCGCCGGCCTCGGCGCGGCGAACCGCGACCCGGAGCACTGGGGACCCGATGCCGACGAGCTGCGTCTCGACCGTCCCGACGCCCGCACCCACCTGTCCTTCGGCGGCGGCGTGCACCACTGCCTCGGTGCGGCGCTGGCGCGGCTGGAGGGCCGGGTCGTCCTGGAGCGGGTCTCGCAGCGGTTCCCCGCGATGGAGCGGGCGGGCGAGGTGGCCTGGAACGGCCGGATCAACCTGCGCGGCCTCACGACCCTGCCGGTCTCCGTCTGATCGCTACGCCGTCCGGATCGCCCGGATGATCTTGCGGCGCAGCACGACCCGGCGCTTGCCGTCCGGGCCGATCTGGAGCCGGTCCAGCTCCCACCCGCCGTGCTCGGCGCGCTCGACGAGGAGCTTGGTGACCTGGTTGCGGGAGAACTCCCGGTCGAAGCTCACCCGCTCGAACTCCCACTCCACGCCACGGCCCAGCCCGCGCATGATCTTCGTGCGCAGCTCGATCGGGGCGCCAGGTGCGCTGGTCACGCGGCACCCTCGGAGACGTCGTCCAGGGCGGTCCGGATCTCGGGGGGCAGCGAGCGCCCCTCGGCCAGCAGCGCGGTCTTGAGCTGGGCGGCCGTGCGGGCGCCGACGATCGGCGCGGTCACGCCGGGACGGTCGCGCACCCAGACCAGGGCCACCTCGAGCGGGGTCCAGCCCAGCCCGTCGGCCGCCCGGCAGACCGCCTCGACGATGCTGCGGCTGCGGTCGTCGAGGTAGGCCTCCACGAACGAGGAGAAGACCGGGGAGGCGGCGCGCGAGTCCGACGGGGTGCCGGTGCGGTACTTGCCGGTGAGGACGCCGCGACCCAGCGGCGACCAGGGCAGGACGCCGAGCCCGAGCGCGTCGCAGGCCGGCAGCACCTCGCGCTCGATGCGCCGGTTGACCAGGGAGTACTCCATCTGCGTCGAGGTCAGCGGGGCACGGCCGGAGCCGGCCCGCTGCCAGGTCGCCGCCTGGGCGGTCTGCCACCCGGCGTAGTTCGAGATGCCGACGTACGCCGCCCGGCCACTGCTCACCGCGAAGTCGAGCGCGCCGAGGGTCTCCTCCAGCGGCACGTCGTCGGACCAGATGTGCACCTGCCACAGGTCGACATGGTCGGTGCCGAGCCGCTTGAGCGAGGTGTCCAGGCCGCGCAGGAGCGCGCCGCGGGAGGTGTCGGTCGCCCGGTCGCCACCGCGGCGCCAGATCCCGGCCTTCGTGGCCAGCACGACCTCGTCGCGGCCGACCACGTCGCCGATCAGCGAGCCGATCAGGGCCTCGGAGCGGCCGTCGGTGTAGCCCGCGGCGGTGTCGATCAGGGTGCCGCCCGCCTCGACGAAGGCCACGAGCTGGTCGCGTGCCTCGTGCTCGTCGGTGTCCTTGCCCCAGGTCATCGTGCCGAGGCCGAGCCGGGAGACACGGAGGCCGCTGGCGCCGACGTACCGATGGTGCATGCGGAAAACCTAGTCCGGCGTGGGGCAGAGCCTGGATGCGGCTCGCCGATACGCTCATCCGCGATGATCATCAACTACTTCGACTCCGTGGTGCTCGGCGTGGTCGAGGGACTCACCGAGTTCCTGCCCGTCTCCAGCACCGGCCACCTGACGATCGCCGAGAAGCTGCTCGGCCTGCAGATCGACAACGACGCGGTCACGGCGTACACCGCCGTGATCCAGATGGGCGCGATCGCCGCGGTCCTGCTCTTCTTCGCGCACGACATCTGGCAGATCGCCGTGGGCTGGGTGCGGGGGCTGGCCAAGCCCGAGTACCGCGGCACCGCGGACCACCGGATGGGCTGGTACGTCATCCTCGGCTCGATCCCGATCGGGATCGTCGGGCTGCTCGCCAAGGACTTCATCTCCGGCCCGCTGCGGTCGCTGTGGGTCGTGGGCGCCGCCCTGGTCGTCTGGAGCGCCGTCATGGTGTACGCCGAGCGCACCGCCCGCCAGGAGCGCGACCTCAAGAAGGTCACCCTGCGCGACGCGATCGTCGTCGGCGTCGTGCAGTGCATCGCGCTCGTGCCGGGCGTCTCCCGCTCGGGCGCCACGATCTCGGCCGGGCTCATCGGCGGCCTGGACCGGGTGGCGGCCACCAAGCTCAGCTTCTTCCTGTCCATCCCCGCGCTCACCGGGGCGGGCCTCTACGAGCTCAAGGACGCCGTCGGGCAGGGGATCGGGGTCGGCCCGACCGTCGTGGGCACCCTGATCAGCTTCGTCGTCGCCTACGTCTCGGTCGCGTGGCTGCTGAAGTTCGTCGCCGGCCACTCCATCGCGGCCTTCGTCCCCTACCGGGTCGTGGTGGGCCTCGGCCTGCTGGCGCTGCTCGCCACGAACGTCATGTCCGCGACCTGAGCTACAGCCAGCCGGACTTCTTGAAGAACCAGTAGAGCCCGCCCGAGACCACCAGCATCAGCACCAGGGCGTAGGGATAGCCCAGCTGCCACGACAGCTCGGGCATGTGGGTGAAGTTCATCCCGTAGACGCCGGCGATCAGGGTGGGCACGGCAGCCAGCGCGACGCCGGCGGAGATCTTGCGCATGTCGTCGTTCTGCTGCACCGACATCCGCGCCATGTGGGCCTCGAAGGCGGTGGAGAGCAGCGAGTCGAGGGTGTCGATCTCCTCCGCGGCCTGGGTGAGGTGGTCGGTGACGTCGCGGAAGAACGGCATCGCGCCGGCCTCGATCATCGGGACCCCGCCGGTCGCGAAGCGGCGCATCGGCTCGCGCAGCGGCAGCACCGCCCGGCGTACCTCCGACAGCTCGCGCTTGAGGATGTAGATCCGGTTGGAGTCGTCGGTGCGCTTGTCGGAGAAGACCGAGGACTCGACCTCGTCCACGTCGACCTGCAGCTCGCTCACCACGTCGGTGTAGCCGTCGACGACGACGTCGCACACCGCGTAGACGACGGCCGAGGGGCCGTGGTCGAGGACCGACTGCTGCGCCTCGAGCGTGTGCCGGGCGTCGCTGAGCTGCGCCCCGCGTCCGTGGCGCACCGTGATGACGAAGTCGGTGCCGATGAACATGTTGATCTCGCCGGTCTCGACCGCGTCGTCCTCGTCGACGTACCAGAGCGTCTTGAGGACCAGGAACAGGCTGCCCTGGTAGGTCTCGAGCTTCGGGCGCTGGTGGGCGACCACCGCGTCCTCGATGGCCAGCGGGTGCAGGCCGAACGCCTCCGCCATGTCGGCCAGCTCGATGTGGCTGGGCTCGTACAGGCCGACCCAGACGAAGTCGCCCTCCTCGGAGGCGTTCTTGCGCAGGGTCGCGTAGTCGTGGACATGGCAGTCGACGGGGAGCCGGGTGCCATGCCGGTAGACGGCGCTGTCGACGATCACGATCCGAGGCTAGGCCATGGAATAGCCTCGGAGGACGATGGCGACGGTGATCCTGGTGCGGCACGGCCGCACGACAGCGAACGCGTCCGGCATGCTGGCCGGCCGGCTCCCCGGCGTACGCCTGGACGAGACGGGGGAGCAGCAGGCAGCGCGCGCGGGGGCGCGGCTCGCGCCGGTGCCCCTCGCCGCGGTGGTGAGCAGCCCGCAGGAGCGCTGCAAGCAGACCGCCAAGCTCCTGCTCGCCGGACGCGACGAGCGGCCGCGCGTGGCCACCGAGCGCGGGCTGGCCGAGTGCGACTACGGCGAGTGGCAGGGCCGCCAGCTCAAGGACCTCGCCCAGGAGCCGCTGTGGCGCACCGTCCAGCTCCAGCCGTCGGCCGCGGCCTTCCCGGGAGGGGAGGCGATGCTGACGATGAAGAACCGCGCCGTGGAGGCGGTACGCCGTCGCGACGCCGCCCTCGAGGCCGAGCACGGCCCCGGCGCGGTGTGGGTGGCGGTCAGCCACGGCGACATCATCAAGTCCCTGCTCGCCGACGCGCTGGGCATGCACCTGGACCTGTTCCAGCGGATCCAGGTGGACCCGGCGTCGATCTCGATCATCCGCTACACCGCGGACCGGCCCTACGTGCTGGCCAGCAACACCCACGACGGGGACCTGTCCTGGCTGGCCCCGAAGCCGGACGCCGGCCGCGATCCGGACACCGGTGCGCCGGTCGGTGGCGGTGCTGGTCCGGGCCACTAGGTTTGTCGCATGCCCATCGTCCACGGTTTCGACCCGCCCGAGCGCTTCGTCGCCGGCACCGTCGGTGAGCCGGGCGCGCGGAGCTTCTTCCTCCAGGCCCGCGCCGGCGCCCGCCTCGTCAGCGTCGCCATCGAGAAGGAGCAGGTGGCCGCGCTGGCAGAGCGTGTCGACGAGCTCCTCGACGAGGTCATGACCGAGACGACGACACGCACGGTCGTCCCGGCGGTCGCTCCGGTCGCCCTGGTGGACGACGACCCGTTGGAGCAGCCGATCGAGGAGGAGTTCCGCGGCGGCACGATGACGCTCTCGTGGGACCCCGACGACGAGCGGGTGGTCATCGAGGTCTTCCCCGTCGGGCAGGAGCCGGACGAGAACGGCGACGCCGCCGAGATGCTCGTGGTCCGCCTCGAGCCGGCCGCCGCCCGATCGTTCGTGCAGCGCGCGGCCCTGGTCGTGGGGGCCGGACGGCCCGACTGCCCGTTCTGCGGTCAGCCCATCGACCCCGACGGCCACCTCTGCGTCCGGGCCAACGGCTTCAAGCGCCGCGACCCCTGATCGGTGCTGACGCTCAAGGGCCGGATCATGCCGGCCTCCAACGCCACGTTCCTCGCCGAGCTCGAGGACGGCCGCGAGGTCGTCTACAAGCCCGTGGCGGGGGAGCGCCCGCTGTGGGACTTCCCCGACGGCACCCTGGCGGGCCGGGAGGTCGCGGCGTACCTCGTCTCCGAGGCCACCGGCTGGGCCGTCGTCCCGCGCACCTGGATCGGTGACGGCCCGCACGGCCCGGGGATGCTGCAGGAGTGGCAGCAGGTCGGTGAGGACGAGGCGGTGTCGCTGGTGCGCGGCGACGAGGTGCCCGCCGGCTGGCTCCCCGTCGTCGAGGGGTACGACGAGCGCGACCGGCCCGTCGTGCTCATCCACGAGGACACCGCCGCGCTGCGCCGGATGGCGCTCTTCGACGCCGTCGTGAACAACGCCGACCGCAAGGGCGGGCACGTCCTGGCGATGCCCGACGGCCGCCGCCTCGGGGTCGACCACGGGGTGGCCTTCCACCACGAGAACAAGCTGCGCACGGTGCTGTGGGGCTGGGCCGGCTCGCCGCTCACCGATGAGGAGCGCGAGGTGCTCCATCGCGTCGGTGAGGCCCTGTCGGGCGACCTCGGCGCGGCCCTCGCCGAGCACGTGGCGCCCCACGAGGTGCGTGCCGTCGGCTCACGCGTCCGTCGCCTGTCGGAATCGGGCCGCCTGCCCGTCCCCGGCGACGGGTGGCCGAGCATACCGTGGCCACCCTTCTGACCGACGCCCACTAGCATCGCTGCATGCGCGCCTGGTCTGCCCCGGAGATCCCCTCGTTGCCGGTCACCGGTCCGGAGGTGGTCGTCCACGACACGGCGAGCGGCGGCCGGCTGGCGGTGACGCCCGAGGGCGCCGCGCGGCTCTACGTCTGCGGGATCACGCCGTACGACGCCACCCACATCGGCCACGCGAACACCTACGTCGCCTTCGACCTGCTCAACCGCGCGTGGCGCTCGGCCGGGCACGAGGTCCGCTACGTCCAGAACGTCACCGACGTCGACGACCCGCTGCTGGAGCGCGCCGAGAAGGTCAAGATCGGCTGGGAGGAGCTCGCCCTGCGCGAGACCGACCTGTTCCGGCGCGACATGGAGGCGCTGCGGATCCTTCCGCCGGACCACTACGTCGGGGCGGTCGAGTCGATCCCGCTGGTGATCGAGCTGATCCAGCGGCTCGAGGCGGCGGGTGCCGTCTACACCGTCGACACCGACGTCTACTACTCCGTCTCCGCCGACGACGCGTTCGGCAAGGAGTCGAACTACGACCGCGAGACGATGACCCGCTTCTTCGGCGAGCGCGGCGGCGACCCCGACCGGCCCGGCAAGCGGGACCCGCTGGACGCCGTCGTCTGGCGCGGCGAGCGCCCGGGGGAGCCGTCCTGGGACAGCCCGTGGGGCAAGGGCCGGCCCGGCTGGCACATCGAGTGCGCCGCGATCGCCCTGCAGCACCTCGGCGGCGCCTTCGACGTCCAGGGCGGCGGAAGCGACCTGATCTACCCGCACCACGAGCTGTGCGCGGGCCACGCCCAGGCGGTCTCCGACGAGCCGTTCGCGCGGGCCTACAGCCACGCCGGCATGGTCGGGTACGACGGGCAGAAGATGTCCAAGTCGCTGGGCAACCTGGTCTTCGTGTCGGCGCTGCGCAACGCCGAGATCCACCCGATGGCGATCCGGCTGGCGCTGCTGCGCCACCACTACCGGACCGACTGGGAGTGGACCGACGGCCAGCTCTTCGACGCCGTCGACGACATCGCCCGCTGGAAGCGCGCCCTGGCCTCGCCGGCCGGTGCGGAGGCCGCGCCGGTCGTCACCGAGGTGCTGGCGGCGCTGGCCGACGACCTCGACGCGCCCCGCGCCGTGGCGGCGATCGACGCCTGGGTGGACGCCACGCTCGCGGGTGACGCCACCGACGGCTCCGCCCCGGCGGCGGTCCGGACCGTGCTCGACGCGGCCCTCGGCGTACTGCTCTGACCTGGGAGGGGCCCGCGCGTCACACCATGCCGTGGTAGCGCTCGGGCACCCGCACCAGCGGAGCCTGAACCATCGCCTGCAGCTGCCGCGGGCCGGTGGCGCGCCAGACGCCGTACTCCTCGCTCACCAGCCGTCGCGGGTCGACTCCCTGGGCATCGAACTCCGGCACGTCCGGCCCGCCGTTGAGGAACGACCGGAACTCGGCGGCGATCTCGTCCCCGCTCTTCGCCCACACGCTCTGCTCGGTCAGCCCGGACGAGACCCGGACCGCGTGCCGGAGGTCCGCCGTGCGTCGCATCAGGTCGAGGTCGGCGAACTTGAGGTGCACCATGAGCAGGTCGCGGTCCGGCAGGTACGGCGCCCGGATGCCGTGCGATGCCCGGACCCACGGGGCATCGGTCCGCTTGAGCGACGGCTTGCAGATCTTGCCGACGAACTTGGCGAACCGGCGCTGGCCGAGGACCGGCGCGTCGGTGCGAAGAGGTCCTTCGTGGTCGAGGTGATGGACGACGTTCAGCCCCAGCCCGGCGGCGACCATCTGCTCGGGCCGGGACGCCACGAAGTCCAGCAGGCCGTCGTACCTGTCGGGATCGGCGAGCAGGAACTCGTCGGCGTCGGCGAAGATCACGGCGTCATGGGTCCGGAGCAGCTCGGCGCCGAGCCGGCTGGCCAACCGCATCCGCGCCCGCTCGAAGCGACCCTCGGGAAATCCTCCGTGGCGGATCACCCGGCACGGCAGGTCGTCGGTCGAGCCGTCGGTCGAGCGGTCGTCCACGACGACCAGGTTCTCCACACCGAGCTGGGCGCCGTAGTACCCGATCCAGCGCGGGAGCATCGCCGCCTCGTCGCGCACCACGGTCAGCGCCGCGACGCGCGGCGACCTGCGCCGCCGCCACGACCTCACGGTCAGCCGTCTTCGCCGCGGCGCTTGAGGTAGCGCTCGAACTCCCGCGCGATCGCCTCGCCCGACGCCTCCGGGAGGTCGGTGGTGTCGCGGGCCTCCTCGAGGCTGTGGACGTACTCGGCGAGGTCCTCGTCCTCCTCCATCAGCTGGTCGACGCCGCGCTCCCAGGCCTTGGCCTCCTCGACCAGGTCGCCCAGCGGCAGGCTGGTCTGGAACAGCTCCTCGAGCTTGGCCAGCAGCGCCAGCGTCGCCTTCGGGCACGGCGGCTGTGCGACGTAGTGGGGGACCGCGGCCCAGTAGGAGAGGGTCGGGATGTCGAGGCGGACGCAGGCGTCCTGCAGCACGCCCGGGATGCCCGTCGGCCCCTCGTAGGTCGAGGGCTCCAGGTCGAGCCGGTCGACCAGGTCGGGCTCGGAGGTGTTCCCGCTGACCGGCACCGGGCGGGTGTGCGGGGAGTCGGCCAGCAGCGCGCCGAGGGTCACGACCAGGGTGGCGCCCAGGTCGTCGACGACCGCGAGCAGCTCGGCAACGAACGCCCGCCAGCGCATGTTGGGCTCGATGCCGCGGATGAAGATGATGTCGCGGTCGAGGTTGGCGGGCTTCGCGACGGCGATGTGGGTGCTCGGCCAGGTCAGCTTGCGGTGCCCGTTCTCGTCGATGCCGACGTCGGGCCGGTTGACCTGGAAGTCGTAGTAGTCCTCGGGGTCGATCGCGCCGATGACGTGCGCGTCCCACTGCCGCATCAGGTGGTCCACGACCGCGGACGCCGCCTCGGCGCCGTCGTTCCAGCCCTCGAAGGCGGCGATGACAATCGGGTCGACCAGATCGCGGACCTTCTCGAACTCCATCACGGGTCGAGCCTAGTCGCGGGGGCCACCGGTTTCCTGGCCGATGCCGCTGCGATAGGTGAGCAGGCCCTCGATCCCGCGGAGGAAGGTGTCGCAGACCGGGCCGGGATCGGTCAGGCAGCCGGCGGTCATCGCGCCGTCGCGCAGCATCACGAAGTGCCGGCCGGCGGGCTCCGGGTCGGGCTTCCCGGTCTCGGAGAAGAGCCCGATCATGGTGTCGAGGAACCACTCCCGGTGCCGGAGGACGGCTTGGTGCACGGGGTGTGCGGCGTCGGGGTACTCGGCCGCGGCGTTGAGGAACGCGCAGCCGCGGAACCCGGGACCCGAGATGTCGTCGGCGATCGCCCGGCCGATGGCTCGGACGACGTCGTCGGTGGACCCGCCGGCCGCACGTGCGGCCTCCGTCCGGGCGCGGATCGCCTCGTCGCCCTGGGTGAGGTAGGTGACGACCAGGTCGTCCTTGCTGGGGAAGTGGCGGTAGAGCGTCGCCCGGGTCACGCCGGCGGTGGCGATGATGCGGTCGATCCCGACCGAGTGCAGCCCCTCGGCGTAGAAGAGCCCACTCGCCGTGCTGAGCAGACGTGCTCGCGCTTCCGACATCCGCATCCCCTCCGTTGATCGCCAGCTGGATTCGAGATTAGCAGATAGAACGGTCGGTCTTGATTACCGCTGACGGCGTCCGAGACTGACGGCAAGACCGATCGGTCTCTCTACCGGCTCCGGACCTGGAGCCGTCGTCCAAGGAGGAGTCCCATGTCCAGCTCGATCAAGGTGGCCGGCCCGGCCGCACCCACGACAGGCGACGGCGGCACCCGCGCGCTGCGCCGGCTGTACGTCGTCCGCTTCGGCTTCGCCCTCGTCTGGGCGGCGCTCCTGGCCGCCGCGGGCTCCGAGCTGACGGCGCCGAGCGTCACGCTGCTGGTCCTCTACCCGCTGTTCGACGTCGCTGCGGCCGTGATCGACCACCGATCGACCGGGCCCGGGAGCCGGCGCGGCCCGGTCACGCTCGCCCTGTACCTCACCATGGCCCTGAGCCTCCTGGCCACCGCCGGAGTCGCGATCGCTGCGGCCGACAGCGTCGGCGATGTCCTGCGGGTGTGGGGCGCCTGGGCGATCAGCGCCGGCGCCGTCCAGCTGGTCGTCGGGCTCCGCCGACGGGGGATCGGCGGCCAGTGGGCGATGATCCTGAGCGGCGGGATCTCCACCCTCGCCGGGGTGGCGTTCATCGCGATGGCCGCACGTCCGGACCCGTCGCTCGCCAGCCTCGCCGGCTACGCCACGCTGGGCGGCGTCTTCTTCCTGGTGTCCGCCCTCCGGCTGGGCCGTGGCCCGGCGCGGCACGACCGGCCGTCAGGGACGTGACCGTTCTGCAATATCGCTGCGGGAGCCGACCGGCGCGCCGGTAGCATGGCCGGTGCCGAGAGGCGTTGCAACGGGTCCTGCCGGGATGGCACATCCGCCACGCTCGGCGTACGACTCCAAGGACGCCTTCCGTTGACGGAAGGATTGGGCACCTATGAGCACCCCCGACGCGACCACCCAGCAGAGCTGGCGACCGGACGCGACCGATGAGCTGACCGCGCTGCTCCGCGAGCGGATCGTGATCATCGACGGTGCCATGGGCACGGCGATCCAGCGTGACCGCCCCGACGAGGCCGGCTACCGCGGCGAGCGGTTCGCCGACTGGCCCAGCGACCTGGTCGGCAACAACGACCTGCTCTCGATCACCCAGCCCGAGATCATCGCGGGCATCCACCGGGAGTACCTCGAGGCCGGCGCCGACATCGTCGAGACCAACACGTTCTCCTCCAACGCGATCAGCCTCGCCGACTACGGCATGGAGGAGCTCGCCTACGAGCTCAACCTCGAGTCGGCGCGGCTGGCGCGCAAGGTCGCCGACGAGGTCGAGGCCGCCACCGGGGTGAAGAGGTACGTCGCCGGAGCGCTCGGCCCCACGACGCGGACCGCGAGCATCAGCCCCGACGTCAACGACCCGGGCGCGCGCAACGTCTCCTACGAGCAGCTCGCCGACGCCTACCTGGTGGCCGCGCGCGGCCTGGTCGACGGCGGCGCGGACCTGCTGTTCATCGAGACGATCTTCGACACCCTCAACGCCAAGGCCGCGATCTTCGCGGTGGAGACGCTGTTCGAGGAGACCGGCCGCCGCTGGCCGGTCGTCATCTCGGGCACGATCACCGACGCGTCGGGTCGGACCCTGTCCGGCCAGGTCACCGAGGCCTTCTGGGACTCCGTGCGCCACGCCCGTCCGCTGGCGGTGGGTCTCAACTGCGCTCTGGGCGCGAAGGAGATGCGGCCCTACATCGCCGAGATGGCGCGGGTGGCCGACACCTTCGTCTCGGCGTACCCGAACGCGGGGCTGCCCAACGCCTTCGGTGAGTACGACGAGACCCCGGACCAGACCGCCGAGGTCGTCTCGGAGTTCGCCGAGGCCGGCTTCGTCAACCTGCTCGGCGGCTGCTGCGGCACCACGCCCGCGCACATCAAGGCGATCGCCGAGCGCGTCCACGGCCGGCCCGGCCGCGAGCTGCACGATGTCGACCCGGCGCTGCGGCTGTCCGGTCTCGAGCCGTTCACGGTCACCGAGGCGAGCCTGTTCGTGAACGTCGGCGAGCGCACGAACATCACCGGCTCGGCCAAGTTCCGCAACCTGATCAAGGACGGCGACTACGACACCGCACTGTCGGTCGCCGCGCAGCAGGTCGAGAACGGCGCGCAGGTCATCGACGTCAACATGGACGAGGGCATGATCGACGGCGTCGCCGCGATGGACCGCTTCCTCAAGCTGATCGCCTCCGAGCCCGACATCAGCCGGGTGCCGATCATGGTCGACTCCTCGAAGTGGGAGGTCATCGAGGCGGGCCTGCGCACGATCCAGGGCAAGCCGATCGTCAACTCGATCTCCATGAAGGAGGGCGAGGAGAAGTTCCGCGAGCAGGCGCGCCTGTGCCGCAAGTACGGCGCCGCCGCGGTCGTGATGGCCTTCGACGAGCAGGGCCAGGCCGACAGCCTGGAGCGCCGCAAGGAGATCTGCGGGCGGGCCTACCGGATCCTGGTCGACGAGGTCGGCTTCGACCCCGAGGACATCATCTTCGACCCGAACGTGTTCGCCGTCGCGACGGGCATCGAGGAGCACGCGACGTACGGCGTGGACTTCATCGAGGCGACCCGCTGGATCAAGCAGAACCTGCCGGGCGCCAAGGTCTCCGGCGGCATCTCGAACGTGTCGTTCAGCTTCCGTGGCAACAACGCGGTGCGCGAGGCGATCCACGCGGTCTTCCTCTACCACGCGATCAACGCCGGGCTGGACATGGGAATCGTCAACGCCGGCGCCCTCGTCGTCTACGACCAGGTCGACCCCGAGCTGCGCGACGCGATCGAGGACGTCATCCTCAACCGCACCGACGACTCGCTGGCCGCGACCGAGCGGCTGCTCGAGCTCGCCGAGCGGCACAAGGGCACCGGCGAGCAGGCCGAGGCCGCCACCGAGGAGTGGCGCGGGCTGCCGGTCCGCGAGCGGATCACCCACGCCCTGGTGAAGGGTCTCGACGCGTACGTCGAGGCCGACACCGAGGAGCTGCGCGCCGAGATCAAGGCCGCGGGCGGCCGTCCGATCGAGGTCATCGAGGGCCCGCTGATGGACGGCATGAACGTCGTCGGCGACCTGTTCGGCGCGGGCAAGATGTTCCTGCCGCAGGTGGTCAAGAGCGCCCGGGTCATGAAGAAGGCCGTGGCCTACCTGATCCCCTACATCGAGCAGGAGAAGGCCGAGCTCGGCACGACCGGCGAGAAGGACACCGACGGCACCGTCATCATGGCCACGGTCAAGGGCGACGTCCACGACATCGGCAAGAACATCGTCGGCGTGGTGCTGCAGTGCAACAACTACGAGGTCATCGACCTCGGCGTGATGGTGCCGGCGCAGAAGATCCTGGACGCCGCGATCGAGCACAACGCCGACATCATCGGCCTCTCGGGCCTGATCACGCCGAGCCTGGACGAGATGGTCAACGTCGCCACCGAGATGCAGCGGCAGGGCTTCAAGATCCCGCTGCTCATCGGTGGCGCGACGACGTCGCGCGCCCACACCGCGGTGAAGGTCGACAAGAAGTACGAGCAGCCCGTCGTGTGGGTCAAGGACGCCTCCCGCTCGGTGCCGGTCGCTGCGACCCTGCTGTCCGACGAGCGACGCCCGGCCTTCATGGCCGACCTCCAGGCCGACTACGACGCCCTGCGCGCCCGGCACGCGACCAAGCACGACCGGCCGATGCTGTCGCTGGAGCAGGCGCGCGCGAACGCGACCCCGATCTCGTGGGAGGGCTACGAGCCGAAGGCCCCGTCCTTCACCGGGGTCCGCACCTTCACCGGCTACGACATCGCCGAGCTGCGCGACTACATCGACTGGCAGCCGTTCTTCAACGCCTGGGAGATGAAGGGCAAGTTCCCCGACATCCTGAACAGCCCGGTCACCGGTGAGGCCGCCCGCAGGCTGTACGACGACGCGCAGGTCATGCTCGACCAGATCATCGACGAGGGCTGGCTCACGGCCAGCGGCGTGATCGGGTTCTTCCCGGCCGGCCGGGTCGGCGACGACACCGAGATCTACACCGACGAGTCCCGCACCGAGGTGCTCACCGTGCTGCACCACCTGCGCCAGCAGGGCGAGCACCGCGAGGGCATCCCGAACCGCTCGCTGGGCGACTACGTGGCACCCAAGGAGACGGGTCTGGCCGATCACGTCGGGGCCTTCGCGGTCACGGCCGGCCTGGGCAGCCAGGACCGGATCGCGAAGTTCAAGGCCGACCTCGACGACTACTCGGCGATCCTGCTCGAGGCGCTCGCCGACCGGCTCGCCGAGGCGTTCGCGGAGCGGATGCACCAGCGGGTGCGCAACGAGCTGTGGGGCCACGCGCCCGACGAGGCGCTGTCCAACGAGGACCTCATCGCCGAGCGCTACCAGGGCATCCGCCCGGCGCCCGGCTACCCGGCCTGCCCGGACCACACCGAGAAGGAGACCCTCTGGGAGCTCCTCGACGTGCGCAGCAACACCGGCATCGAGCTCACCGAGTCGATGGCGATGTGGCCGGGCGCCTCGGTGAGCGGGTGGTACTTCTCGCACCCCGAGTCGCAGTACTTCGTGGTCGGCCGCCTCGGCCGCGACCAGGTCGCGGACTACGCCGAGCGCAAGGGCTGGACCGTCCAGCAGGCCGAGCGGTGGCTGTCGGCCAACCTCGGCTACGACCCGGAGGACTGACCCGCAGAACTTTCCGGCGGCCCGGTGGATCAATCGGGCCGCCGGGCCGCACCTGTGAAGGGTGAGCCCCCTCCCCACTCGTGAAGCCCCCGTCGCCACCGCGGCCCCCCTGCCCGCCCGTCGGTGGGGAGAGCTCGTCGGCAACTGGCGGCGCGACTGGAAGCCGGTGGCCGTGGGCGTGCTGCTGCTCACCCTCGCCGGGCTCATCGCGGTGGGCGTCCAGCTCCGCTCGACCCCGCCTCCCGCCGCACCGCCGCCACCCGCGGTGGCCGGCGCCTCGGTGAGCCACCTGGTGTTCCGCGGAGCCCGCGCGGGGGAGACCATCACCAACCCGGGTCGCGGACTGCGCTACGAGATCTCCTTCAACGCGGCCGACATGAGCAACCCCTGGGGTCAGACGCAGCCCCGCACGGTCCGCGCCGCCATCCCCGCCCTGCGGGCGCAGTACGGCGACGCCCGTGTCATCCGGATCGGCTTCTACCTCGCGCCGTTCGCCGGTGACCGGTCGTGCACGCCGCTCCCGGTGAGCTGCACGACCCCGATCTCGCGGCAGGCGCTCGACAACATCCGCCAGGCGCTGCGCGACGTGCGGGCCGCCGGCATGCAGGCCATCGTGCGGTTCGCCTACGACACCGACGAGGCGCACCGGCGCTGCTACACGACGTACACGATCCGGCGGCACCTCGCGCAGCTGCGTCCGATCCTGGCGCGGTTCAGCGGGGTCGTGACGGTGGTCCAGGCCGGCTTCGTCGGGCCGTGGGGCGCCTGGGGACCGAGCTGCTTCGGGCTGGCGAGCCACCCCGCCGACGTACGCGCCATCCTCGGGAGCGTGGTGCACGCCCTGCCCGCCGGGGCGCAGACCCAGGTCCCGCTCGCCTCGCTGCGGTCCGCGGTCGCGGGCGAGCACCTCGTCGACCGGGTCGGCTTCTCCGACGACTACCTGAGCCTGCAGAGCGGGGAGCGCGACCCGCTCGCCCCGGGCCTGCCCGGCGGGGCGTGGGAGGGCGTACTCGACGCCGCGCCGGACGCGCTGAGCGACGGCAACCTGCCCTGGGACAGCCTGCAGGCCTCGCCTCCGCTGGCGTACGCCGGCACCATCGACCCCATCGCCGCCGTCGAGCGCATCCAGTCGCTGCACCTGACCACCTTCTCGGCGGTCCAGGGCAGCCGGGTGTGGCTGCGGCAGTGGCGCGAGGAGCCCGTCACCCCGCGGCTGCTGGCCGACGAGGGCCTGCCCGCGTCACGGTCGTGGTTCCGCGACGCGCGCGGCCACCGGGTCCGCCGCACGCTGTTCGACTACCTGCGCGACCACCTCGGCTACCGGCTGCAGCTGGTGGCGGGCACCTTCGGCACCGGTGAGCGCGATCGGCTGCCGGTGCGATTGACGGTGCGCAACTTCGGCTTCAGCGCGCCGCACGTGCCCGGCACGGTCCGGCTGGTGCTGATCGACGGCGACGACCACGTCGTCGCCCGCACCACCAGCGACGCGGACTGGACGACCTGGACGGCCGCGGCGGCGACCGAGTCCGGAGGCGACGGCGTGCCGCCGCTGCACGCGTTCTCCGGCTCGCTCGACATCGCCGGCCTGCCCGCGGGCAGCTACCGGCTGGGCGTGGTCCTTCGCGGCACCGACGGCTCAGCCCCGGTGCGCCTGGCCAACGACGGCATCGGATCGCGCCGCGGCGCGAACGTCATCGCCACCGTGCAGCTCGGCGCCGACGGCCTCGACACGGTCTCGCGGTAGCGAATCATTTTCCCGGCGGATGGATCACGGCGGCCACGTCCGTGCACTAGTGGGACGTGAACAGCACAACCGATGAGGGCGGCGGCCCCCACCTGGATCCGTGGCCGGCGTACCTCCCGCACCGTGAGATCGACTCCGCGATGGCCCGGCTCGAGTCCGGGGAGGAGCTCTCCGCCGATGAGGCGGCGCGGCTCATCCGACTCGTCACCGAGGAGGCCCGCCGCCTGCGCGAGCACACCGCCCGGCTGACCACCGAGAAGCTCGCCGCCGCCGAGCGGAAGGCCTCCGGGATCGTCGCCGCAGCCGCTGACGAGGCCGAGTCGATGCGGACGGCCGGCCTGACGGTGCTCAACGCCCGCCTCGAAGAGGCAGAGAAGCTGATCGCCGCCGTGCGCGAGACGTGCCGGCCGTGAGTGCCGCCTTCGAGGCGCCGGCACTCGCCGACGTCGCCGCCGACCAGCGCACCGAGCTGTGGCTGGCGCCCGTCGTCGACGTACGCCGTGAGCCGCGGCTGCGGCGTGCCGTCGAGTGGTCCGTGACCTTCGCGCTGGTCGCGGTCCTCGCGCCGCTGATGCTCACGATCGCAGTCGTCGTGGCGGTCACCTCCGAGGGCCCTGTCCTCTTTCGCCAGCAGCGGGTGGGCCTCGGTGGCACGACCTTCGAGCTGCTCAAGTTCCGCACGATGCTCGTCGACGCCGAGCGACGCAAGGCCGAGGTCTTCGCGCTCGTCAACGAGGCCAGCGGGCCGCTGACGAAGCTGCGGCGCGACCCGCGCGTCACCGGTCCGGGCCGCGTGCTGCGCCGGTTCTCGCTCGACGAGCTCCCGCAGCTGTTCAACGTGCTGGGTGGCTCCATGTCCCTGGTGGGGCCGCGACCCGCCCTGCCGGAGGAGGTCGCCCAGTTCGCGGCCGACGAGCACCGGCGCCACGCCGTACGCCCCGGCATGACGGGACTGGCCCAGGTCAGTGGCCGCAGCGACCTGGCGTGGGCCGACGCCGTCCGGCTCGATCTGCGCTACGTCGACCACCGCAGCCCCGCCCTCGACCTCCACATCCTGCTCCGAACCGTCCCCGCGGTCCTCGGGGCGCGTGGCGCCTACTGACGCCGCACCGACCCGACCGATCCGCCTTCCCCTCTCCCAGGAGCGACCATGTTCAACAGGACCCGCCACACCGACACCGCCCGCGCGACCTCCGCCATCGACGCGGTCCTCGCCGAGCTCGAGGCCGGCGCACCGGCCGAGGAGCCCGCGGCTCAGCCCGACCCGGACCCGCAGGAGGCACCCGAGCCGGCCGAGGCCGCCCTCGACACCGTCGCCGGGCACACCGCCAGCCTGCGCGCGACCCGGGACGCCCAGCAGCAGGCGCAGGCCATGCTGACCCTGGCGGCGCAGGCCCGCAGCGACGCCACCGAGCAGGCCGAGGCGATCCTGGAGGAGGCCAACGCCGCCGCCGAGAAGGTGCGCGCCGACGCGGCCGCCGAGGCCGAGCGGCTGCGTACCGAGGCCCTGGACTGGACCGTCGCCCAGCGCGAGCGGGTGCAGGCCGCCGCCGACAGGATCACCGCCGACGCCGAGGCGGACGCCGCACGGCACCGCGACGAGGCGATGCAGTCGGCCATGGCCGAGGCGGAGCAGACCGCGCGCCGGTACGTCGGCGAGGCGGCCGCCCGCGGTGCCCGCGACGCCGAGGAGATCCGCGGCCAGGCCCGCGACCTGCTGGCCCGCGCCGGCGGACTCGGCGCCGAGGTCCAGGACGCCCTCGCCCAGATCGCCACCGCGCTGGAGCAGAGCATCGCCTCGGTCCGCGAGCGGCTCGAGCAGATCGACGTGCTGGTCGGCGAGGTCCAGGGCCAGGCTCCGGCCGAGCCGCTCGAGCCGGCCGAGCCGACGGAGCCCGTCGAGCCTGCGGTCCCGATCTCCGCCGAGGTCCGTGCCGCGCTCGCCGACGACGACGTCACCGACCTGCCCGTGCAGGCTCCCGACGCGCAGACCGACGAGCCGGACGACGAGCCCGACGACGACCTGGGGGCCACCGACTACGGCCACCCCCACCGACGCCAGCTCGGCGCGCTCTTCCGCGACCTCGACAGCGCGGGGGCGTGACCCGATGCGCGTCCTGCACGTCGTGGAGTCGCTCGGCGGGGTGATGTCCTCGGTGCTGTCGATGGTCGATGCCACGCCGGACCTCGAGCACCACCTGGCTCTCTGGCCCCGTCGCGAGCACCTCGACCCCGGCGACGACCGCTCGTCGTTCGCGGGCGTCGAGGCCCTGGCCGGCAGCGCCTGGCAGGCCGGCTCCCAGCTGCGGCGTACCGCCACGGTGCTGCGGCCCGACGTGGTCCACGCGCACTCCTCGTACGCCGGGATGCTGGCGCGCGCCGCCCACGCCGGTCATGAGCGTGGCACCCGGCTGTTCTACAGCCCGCACTGCTTCGCCTTCGAGCGCCGCGACCTCAGCCCCACGGCGCTGCTGGGGATCCGCGCGGTCGAGCGCAGCCTGGTCGCGCGGACCGACCGCCTGGTCGCCTGCTCGCCGTACGAGGCGGAGCTCGCGGTCGAGCTCGGGCACGCGCAGGTCGTGGTCGTCCCGAACCGCGCCCTGCACCCGCCGGCCGGGCGGGCGGCGTACGCCGACGCCCCGTTCCGGGTCGTGACCGTGGGCCGGATCTGCGCGCAGAAGGACTGGGCGCAGCTGATCGCGGTCAAGCGGTTCGCCGAGGACGTCTTCGACCTGCACGCCGACTGGGAGTGGCTCGGGGGAGGCGACGCCGACGGCGCCCGTGCCCTGCGGGCCAACGGCATCGGGGTCAGCGACTGGCTCCCGCGCGAGCAGGTGATGGCGCGCCTGGCAGCAGCCCAGGTCTACGTGCACACCGCCGCCTGGGAGGGCGCGCCGGTCAGCATCCAGGAGGCTGCAGCCGTGGGGCTGCCGCTCGCCCTGCGGGCCATCCCGTCGGTGGCGAGCCTCGGCGCCCCCGGGGTGGCCGCCACCGTCGCCGACCTCGCCACCCGGGTCTACTCCCTGCACCACCGCGACCGCTGGCACCACGAGCAGCTCCGCTCGCTGGGGTTCGCGTCCCACTCCACCGCACAGGTCCAGCGCGAGGCGCTGGCCGCGGCGTACGGCTTCGTGCCCGCCGCACTCGTCCTGAACTGAGGAAGCAGAAGATGTCGAAGTCAAGTGTCGTGAGGGACCTGGGCGCCCTGCTCTGGCGCCGCCGTTGGGTGGCACTGCTGGTGTTCGCCGTGGTGGCCAACGCCGTCGCGGCGGGTCTGGTGCTCACCCAGCGCCAGTACACCGCGTCGGCGGAGATCGCGATCAACCCCACCGCGACGGCGACGTCGGCGAACGTCCGCTACGACGACGTGCTCGGCACGATCGCCGACCTGGCCGGCTCGCGGGCGGTCCTGGAGACGGTCGTGGCGAGCGTCCCCGGCCGCACCGTCGACCAGCTCGTCGGCGAGGTCACCGGCCGCGTCCTCCCCGGCACGCTGCTGGTCGAGGTGACGGTCGACGACCCCGACCCGCAGATCGCGGCGACGGTGGCCAACAAGGTCGCCGCCGAGCTCCCCAGCCACGACCCGAGCAACGGCGCCTACGGCTTCAGCACCGCCGAGACCGCGGTCCGGCCGAAGACGTTCAGCTCGCCCAACGTCCCGCTCGCCGCGCTGGCCGGCGGCCTGATCGCGCTCGTCGTGGCCCTCCTTGCCGCCCTCGTCGCCGACCGTGTCTTCCGCACGGTCACCGACCCCGACGAGATGGCCGAGGTCTCCGGTACGGCCGTGCTGGGGATCCTGCCCAAGCCCTCGGACGCCGACGGCGTCCAGGCGGCCGAGGTGGACGCCGACGAGTTCCAGTCCTTCCGCGCCCTCCGGATCGCCATCGAGTTCGCCAGCGCCGAGGACCCGACCCGGCTGCTGGTCTGCGCATCGGCCGGCGCCACCGACGGGTGGCCGGGCTGGACCGAGGTGAACGTGGCCGCGGCCCTCGCCGAGGTCGGGCACCGGGTGCTCGTGGTCAACGCCGAGCGTGACGGCCGGGTCCACCCCGCGCTGGAGGCGGCCGGCGAGCCCGGCCTGTACGACGTGCTGGCCGGGACCCGCTCGCTCGACGAGGTGATCCGCAAGGGACCGGTCGCCGGCGTCGACGTACTCCCGCTCGGGCAGGCGCACCTGGCCGCCCCGAGCCTGTTGGAGATGCGGTTCCGCGGGCTGGTCGAGGACGCCGACGAGTACGACGTCATCGTGGTGCACGCCGCCCCGGTGTCCGGCTCGGAGGACGCGCGGATCATGGCCATCCACGGCGCGCTGCTGCTGACCGTGCCCTCGGGCAAGGTGCATCCGCGGTACGTCGAGCGGGCGGCCGAGCACCTGCGCATGATCCGGGTCCGGGTCCTCGGCAGCGTGCTCGTGGGCGCTCGCTCGTCGCGCCGCTCCCGCTGACCCGACCACCCCGACGCCCGCCACGGTTCGTGGCGGGCGTCGCGCACTTCTCCGGGGATTCTCGGAACGGGCCGGATCAAACCCGTGTCCGGCCGGCACTAGTGGGGTGTCATCCCGTCCACGACCTCATCGGAGGCCCCCATGGTGCAAGCGGTCGTTGCCCGCCCTGAGCTCGCGTCGGCACCGCACCTGCGTGTCGCCGTGATCCAGCAGGCCGGGATCCTCGGTGGCGCCGAGCGTTGGCAGCTCCAGCTCGCCGACGTCACCGACCGGCTCAAGGTGTCGGTGCTCGGCCTGGGCGAGGGACACGCCACCGACGAGTGGCGCGCCCGCGGGTGGGACGTCACCAGCCTGCCGAACCCGCGGGAGCCGCACCGGATGGCGGGGCTCAGCCGCCGTGTCCGGGCCGAGCTCGCGCGGCTGCAGCCCGACGTCGTACTCGCCCACGGCATCAAGGCCGGACTCGTCGGCGGCGCGGCAGCCCGCTCCCTGGGCATCCCGATCGCCTGGGTGCGGCACGACCCCTCCTTCGAGGGATGGATCCGACGGCTCGTCGACCGGATGACCGACGGTCAGCTCGCGACGAGCCACTGGCTGCTCGACGGCACCGTCGGCACGAACACCCTCGTCATCACCCCGCCCCGCCGGCCCGTGCCGGCGGACCGGCACGGCGCGCGGGCGCTGCTCGGCATCGACGTCCCCGACGGGCAACTGCTCGTCGGGATGGGCACCCGGCTGACCCGCACCAAGGGCGTCGACGACGCGATCCGCGCCCTGGCGTATCCCGCCGCGGGACGCTGGAGCCTGGTCATCGCCGGCATCGAGGATCCCAGTGCGCCCGAGGAGGCGGCCGAGCTGGTCTCCCTGGCGACCGAGCTCGGCGTGGGCGACCGGGTGCACTTCATCGGCGAGGTCCCGGACTTCGGCCGGGTCGTCTCGGCCTTCGACGCCGTCGCCGTCCTCACCAAGCCCACGCCGGAGGTGCCCTGGTTCCGCGAGGCGTTCGGGATGGCTGCCCTCGAGGCCATCACCGGCGGCGTACCCGTGATCGCGGCGCCGCCGGTCGAGGAGCTGGTCCTGGCCGGCGGCATCGCCGTGTCCGCGGGAGCGCCGGCAGAGGTCGCCCGCGCGCTCGGTGATCTCGCCAGCCCCGACACGCACGAGCGGATCAGCGCCGCGGCGTCCGCCCGTGCCCAGGACTTCCCCGACGACGTCGACGCGGCACGGAGCCTGGTGGACTTCCTCGCCGAGCTGGCGCACCGCCCGGGTGCGGGTCTCGCGGGCGCCGAGGTCGGGGTGAGCGTCGTGACGACGGTGCTGAACGACCGCCCGGCCCTGGCCGCGCTGATCGGCGCCCTCGCTCCACAGCTGGGCCCGGACGACGAGCTGGTCGTCGTCGACGGCGGATCGACCGACGGCACGCACCAGATCGTCACGGCCGCGACCCGGCAGGATGCCCGGATCCGTCTGGTCGTCGAGGACGGCGCCGGCATCTCACGCGGCCGCAACGTCGGCATCGAGCTGGCGAAGAACGACGTCATCGCCTGCACCGACGCAGGCTGTGTGCCGTCACCCGGGTGGCTGGCCACACTCCGCTCCGCGGTCGCCGGTCACCCCGACGTCGACCTGTTCACCGGCACCTACTCCGTCACCGGGGACGTGCCCTGGGAGCGCGCGCTCGCCGCCGTCGGCTATCCCCGCGTCAGCGAGCTGCGCAGGGAGACCCCGTTCGTGCGCTGGTACGGCCGGCTCCTAGGCCGCGGCTTCGACGCCACGATGCCCACCGGGCGCTCGGTCGCGTTCCGACGGGACGCCTGGCGCCGCGTCGGTGGCTATCCCGAGCACCTGCAGACCGGCGAGGACGTCACCTTCGGCCGCGCCGTGGTCGCTGCGGGCGGCCGCGCCGTGCTGGTCGCCGACGCGGAGGTCGCGTGGGCCCAGCGGCCCACGCTGCAGGAGAACCTCCGCATGTTCGTGCGGTACGGCGAGGGCAGCGGCAACTCGCTGGACGCGAAGCTGCTCGGCCGCGACCTGGCCCGCGTCGCGGCGTACGCCGTCGGTGCCGTGGGCCTCGCGTCCGGCGGTCCGCGGACCCGGGTGGCGCTCGTGGCCGGGGGAGCGGCGTACTTCTCGCTGCCGCTGGCACGCGCACTGCGTGGTCCCGACTCGGTCCGGACCGCGGCGCTCGTGCCCCCGGTCGGCGCGGCCCGCGACCTCGCGAAGGCCTACGGCGCGGTCCGCTCGCTGGCGGCTCGCCGGAGCCGGACCGCCCGATGATCGGCGCCCTCCGCCGCGATCCGCTGGCGGCCTCTGTGCTCCTGGTGATCGTGATGGTGCCGTTCGGCAGCTACCAGGTGCCGCACCTCGGCTTCGCCCTCACCGACGCCCTGATGATGATCCCGGCCGGCATCGTCGTGCTCCGGTTCGCCGGGGGTGCCGAGGCCCCCCGCACCCACATCCTGACCGGTCTCGTGTTGTGCGTGGTCGGTGGTGTCGTGTCGGACACCTTCGGGATCGATCCCGCCACCTCCCTGCGGTTCGCGGTGCACTCGATCATCACCGTCGGGTATGCCGCCGCGATCGTCCTGGCCGTGCGTGACGGCTGGCCCGGCTTCGACAGCACCGTGATGCGGCTGTTCGTGGTGATGGGCGGGATCATCGCCGTCGAGGCGCTGATGTCTGCGGGCTCGATGTCCGCCGCCAACGCGGGAACGGTGATCAACGGCCGCCTCACGGGGCCGTTCGCGCAGCCGAACGAGCTCGGCATCTTCTGCGCGATGATGCTTCCCATCGCGATCGTGACCATCCTCGGAGCGGACTCGCGATGGCTGACCGTTCTGCTGTCCTGCGGAGCGCTCGCCCTGTCCGGGGCGTGGGTCCTGAGCATGTCGCGCGGCGCGTGGATGGGCGGGGTCGCCGCTCTCGCGGGGCTCGCCGTCTGCGAGCCGACCACCCGGCGACTCCTGCGATCGATCGGCATGGTTCTCGTCGCGACGTGCGCGGCCGCCTTCGTCCTACCGACCTCCACGCCGGTCCTCGGCCTGCTCGGTACGCGCATCCAGTCGATCAGCAACCCCACGGCCAGCCCGTACGACGCCCGGCCCCTCATCTGGGACGAGGCGTTCCTCCAGATCAACTCCCGTCCGTGGCTCGGTCAGGGGAGCGGCGGCTACGAGGTCGCCGCAGCCGACTCCTCGAGCCCGATCTCCTCCGACCTCGTCCCGCACCCCCACAACCTCGTGCTCACCGTCCTCACCGAGCGCGGGGTGCTCGGCCTCGCCGTGAGCGCACTCGTGGTCGTTGGATGCATCACCGCGGCCCGCCGCTGCCTCCAGCAGCGCGACCTCCCGGCCGCAGGCGCCCAACCGCTTCGGGTGCGCGGATTGGCGCTGTTCGGCGCCCTCACGGCGCTCGTCGTGCACTGCACTCTCGACATGCCCCTGCGCAACCCGATCGTCTCCGCGCTCGTGTGGACCGTGCTGGGGCTCGCCGCCGCCGTCGAGGTGCAGACCGCCGAGAACGAGACGCGCTGGGCGCGGCTCGTCGGCACCCAGACCCGTCCCGGAACCAGCCCCATGAGAGCAGGAGCACGTTAGATGATCACCACCGCAGGACAGGCCCAGCTGCGCCGGGAGCGGCTGCGCTACACCGGCCTCCTCGTGATCGGCCTCGGCCTGGTCGTCACCTTCGGGATCCAGGCGATCCTGCTGATGCCGACCAAGTACACCGCCACCAGCGCCTTCGCGCTGCGGCCCACGAATGCGGTCCAGACCGACATCGTCGTCGAGATGGTCGCCCACGACTACCTCGTGACGTACGGCGCCGACGAGACCGCCGACTCCGTGGCCGACACCCTCGACCCCAAGGACACCCGTCCGGCGGTCGAGGTCACGGCGGTCCAGGACGCGGGCTCGGCCACGATCCGGGTCCAGGTCACCTCGACCGATGAGGACTTCGCCATCAAGGTCGCCAACGGCATCGCGGCGCGGGCCGTCACCTCCGGTCAGGCGTCCTCGCCGAAGGCGGTGCCGGTGCTGCAGGCCGGACGGTCCGGCATCAGCGCCAAGCCCCCGCGGGCGCTGTACCTGGCGGCCCTGCTGACGCTGGCCGCCATGGCGCTCGCCGCGGGTCTGTACAAGATCCGGCAGCGTACGACGTGAGCGCGGCACGAGTGCGGGTCCTGATGTACCACGGTGTCGACGACATCGCGTCCGATCGCGACCCGCACGGCATGTTCGTCCGGCCGGATGTGTTCCGCCAGCAGCTGGAGCACCTGCTCGAGACCGGGCACACCCCGATCGACGAGGCGACGTACCTGGGCGCGCTCCGCGGTGGGCCGCTGCCGGCCAAGCCCGTGCTGGTCACCTTCGACGACGGCTACGTCAGTGTGGCCGAGCACGCCACCCCCGTGCTGGTCGAGCTGGACGTCCCGAGCGTCCTGTACGTGCCGGTCGGTCTCATCGGCCGCCGCTCCGAGTGGCTCGACGAGGCCCATCGGCACGCGATCATGACCGTCGACGAGCTGCTCGACCTCGATCTCGGGCGGATGGCGCTCGGGCTGCACGGCTTCGACCACAGCGATCTCGTCGGCAGGTCGGAAGCGGAGCTCCGGCGCAACACCGTGGACAGCCGAGCCGAGCTCTCCCGACTGACGCAGCAGCCCATCCGGACCTTCGCGTATCCGTACGGCGGCCACGACGCCGCTGCTCGCCGGGCGACCGAGGGTGCCGGGTTCGAGGCTGCCTTCGCCGTCCACGACGGGTCCGGCGACTTCGCGATCACCCGCGTGGACGTGAACGCGACGGACACGATGCGCACGTTCGCGATCAAGCTCAACCGCTGGTATCCCCACCTGCGCCGGGCGGCGGGTGCGACACCTCGGCTGCGCCGGATGGCCCATGACCTGCTCGGCCGTCAGAGCCGGCCGAGCACCCTGGAGACAGAGGAGACGACATGGCAAGAGACGCACTGATCGGCCGATCCGCACCCCTCCGTGCGACGTTCCGCCAGGATCTCAAGGCTGCCCACGTCTTCTATGCGGGCAGCGTCTGGCAGCACGCCTTCCCCAACCTGTTCGTCGTGGCGTCGTACCGGGTCGCCCACGCGCTCCACCAGCGCGGTCAGCGAGTGCTGTCGCACCTGGTGGCCCTGGTCGCCCAGGTCCTCACCGGCGCCGAGATCCGGCCGTCGGCGTCGATCGGGCCGGGGTTCGTGGTGGTGCACCCGGCAGCAGTCGTGATCGGGGCGAACGTCGTCGCAGGCAGCGGCCTCACCCTGTACGGCTCGAACACGCTCGGGTGGAGCCAACAGATGGGCAGCGACGAGCAGGGATGGCCGAGCGTCGGCGACGACGTCATCTTCTTCACCCACGCCAGCGCGGTCGGCGACGTGCGGATCGGCAACCGGGTGCGCGTCGGCGCCTACGGTCTGGTCGCTCACGACATCCCGTCCGACTCCGTCGCCAGTGGGGTTCCGGCCAAGGCCCGGCCGCTGGCCCCCGGTGTCGACGTCTGGTACCGGCGTGAGTGGACACCGGAGCCGACGGCATGAGCATCGGCATGAGCATCGACGCGGTCAATCCTGCGGCGGGTGGATCAACCGGGCCGGCTGGACGCACTAGAGGCATGACGCAGCGGCACCGGCCGTCTCAACACGAAGGAACGGGAATGTCAGTCCACCTGATCGAACGCCACCTCTGCTACGCGTGCAACGACACCCTCGAGCCCCTCCGCGAGTCCCGCGCGTGGCAGGTCGAGGTCGGACGGTGTCGCTCGTGCTCCACGATCTCGGTCATCGGATCGGAGGAGGTCGTCGCCGAGGACCTCGCGAAGGTGAGTTCCACCAACCAGACCGACTGGGACGCGTACGCCGACGTCATGCACCTCACCGACACGTTCCGCGCCGACGTGCTCACCGAGCTGCGCGCTCGCATCGCGACCGGGAGCCCGACACCGACGCTGTTCGACGTGGGCGCGGGCACCGGTGCGTTCCTCGACATGGCCCGGCGGCACGGATACGCGATCCGGGGCAACGACATCTCCGCCTCCGCCATCGAGTACGCCGCCGAGCACTTCGGCATCGAGCTCAGCAGCGACGACGTGGCGCAGCAGCCGCGCGGGGCCGTCGACGCCATCACCATGTGGTGCGTGCTCGCCCACGTCGGCCAGCCCCGCGACTTCCTGGGTCATGCCCGGGACATGCTGCGTCCCGGTGGCGTCCTCTTCCTCCGGACGCCGCGGCTCTCCGCGGTCGACGTCGTGTCCGAGGCCGCCGCCCAGATGACGAGCGGACGGCTCGCGCGGGTCGCGGACCAGCGGGTCACCCGTGGCCACCTGCACCTGTTCTCCGACGCGGGCATGCGCGACATGCTCACCGGCCTCGGGTTCGTGGACATCGACATCCGTCCGGCCGTCCACGCGGGCTGCACCGGGCAGGAGATCGCGAGCCGCCTCGGCGGCCCCGCCGGCTGGCAGCGCCTCTCCGCGCGCGCCATCGATCGTGCGGTCAGTCGCGGGGTCGGGCCCAGGAACGCCATGTTCGTCTACGCGCGCAAGGCGCCGGCAGAGGCCTGATCGACCGGTGGAGACGTGAGCATCCTGAGCACACCGGAGGCCCTGGCGGCCGACCCGGCGATGGTCGTCGACGTCGCCTCGCTGCCCCGGGACCGGGTGCGCATCGCCCGGGAGGTCGCGGGCCGCGCCTGGGCGGTCCGCAACGGCATCCCGACCGCCGAGGTGGTCGCGGCCGACCCCGAGGCGCGCTGGCTGGTGAGCAGACGCGTGGACGACGTACCCGGCGAGTCCACCGCGTACGTCGAAGCCGCCCTCGAGGCCTCGCTGCGCATCCACGCCGCGCCACCACCGGACTTCGTCGCCGACACCGGCGGCGCCTGGCGGGCGCCCCGGTGGTCCGCGCCGCTGCGGGTGGCCCGACTGGTGCACGCCGGCATCGATCCCCGCGCCTTCGTGGCCGCCCGCCAGGCGGTCGCCGACCAGGAGGGCACGGTCACGGTGCACAACGACTTCCACCGCGGCAACGTCCTCCACCCTGCCGACGGGGGAGGCGTGGTCGTCATCGACTGGGAGCTCATCACGCTCGGCCCGCGCTACACCGACATGGTCCAGCTGGTCGTCGACATCACCGAGCCCTCGCTCGCCCTCGACGCGTGGGAGCGCCTGCTGGACGCGGTCGCCGGCCCCGAGCGCCGCGCGGTGGCGCAGTTGCTCGACTGGCTCGCGGTGCGCACCTACGCGAGTGACCTCTCGTCTCCGCGGGGCGAGTTGGCCCCCGGCCAGCTCGACCGCCGTCGCGCGCGTTGGAATGAGGCCCGGCTCTGGTCGAGGGAGTGGGGCGTGTCGTGATCAGGATCGATCACGGCGGTGACGCCGTTCAGACACTCCAGGAGGCCGCCGGCCTGATCGACGCGGCCAGCGAGGCGTTCTCCACGTCATCGACCTGGTACGTCGTTGCGGCGACCACCCTCCCCGGCGACCACGTGGTGATCTCCGTCCGGGACGCCGGTCGCGTCGTCGCGCTCGCCGCGCTGACCCGACACACCAGGCACGGGGTAGCCCGGATCGAGATGCTCGCCTCCGAGTACAACGACTACGCCGGGTTCGCTCTGGAGGACCCCACCTACGCGCCGGGCCTGGCAGCGGCCATCGCGTCGTGGGTGCGCTCGCACCGGAGGTGGTCCCTCTCGCTCCAGCAGCTCCCCGAGCACGACCCGACGGTCGCCGCGCTCCGCACCCTGCTTCCTGAGGCGCAGCTCGCCGCGGGCCCGCCCATGCCGAGGATCAGCGGCATCGGCACGACCTACCAGGTCAGTCGGAACCGCCGGCGCAATGTCAACAACGCGATCAACCGTGCGGTCACCGACGGGCGCTCGGCACACACCCTCACCCTCACCGAGCTGCCGGCCATCGACGCGTGGCTGGATCGTGTGATGGTGGCTCGCCGCGGCCGTGACAACGGCATCGGGCGCCGCAGCCACCTGGACCTCCCGGGCGTCGAGGACTTCCTCCGCGGCTACCTCCGCGCAGCGGCCGCTGAGGGTCGGGTGATCCTGCACCTGTTCGTGATCGACGGGACGGAGCTGGGCGGCTACGGCATCGTCCTCGTGGACGGCGATGCGCACCGGATGTTCGACGGCCGGGTCGCCCACGAGCACCAGCGCTACAAGGGCGGTGTGGTGAGCGATGTCGAGGCCGCCGTCGATGCCTCTGTGAGGCCGGAGATCGTGACGTTCGACTGGCTCCGGGGGAGCTCGGAGGCCAAGTTCGGGAACGACGTCCTGCATCGGTACGGGCTGGTCGCCACGTCGCACCGCGCGTTGGCGAGGGCCGATCGGCTGGCCTCCCGATCGCGCGGTCTGGTGAAGGCGGCACTGCCGCACAGGGTCCGGGAGCGGCTGGTGACCGCGCGCGATGAGTGACCTCGACGACCGGTCGGCCGTCCGGCGTACCACCCTCGCAGCGATCGCGCTCGGCCTCTCGGAGATCCTCGGCAAGATCGCGACCTTCCTGGTCTTCCTCTTCGCAGCCCGCCTGCTCGGGATCGCGGAGTTCGGGGTGTTCTCCTGGGGACTGAGCCTCGGCATGCTGCTCATGATGATCCCGTCGTTCGGACTGGATGCCCGGGTCCTCCAGCTGGGGAGCCTGCACCCCGAGCGCATCGATCGCCTCTACGGCGCTCTGGTCGGCATCCGGTTGATCGCGTTCGGTGTCGTCCTTGCCCTGACTGCCGTCGTGACCCTCGTGAACTCGGGGCCGAGCGCCGAGACGCTCGTCGTGCTGTCACTCGTGGCCGCGTGCCTGCTCGATCCGCTGAACGACGCATGCCGTTCCGCGTGCGGGGCGCTGCAGCGCCAGGAGGCGCCGGCCGTGGTCATGGTCGCCCAGCGGTTCCTCACCCTGGCGCTGTGCATCGGCCCGATGGCGGCGACGGGGAAGCTGTGGTGCGGGGCGCTCGGCTACCTGATCGGCGTGATCATCGGCAACATCGGCATGTTCGTGGCGGCCGGCCGCGCCGGCGCCCGTCCGCGATGGCGAGGCAGCCTCGCGGATGCGCGCGACATCCTGCGAGCCGCACCCGTCCTCGGCATGGAGGCCATGTCGACGATGGGGCTGTTCCGGATCGACGCGGCGATCATCGCGCTGATGGTCGGCACGAGCGCCGTCGGCGTCTACAACGCCAGCTACCGGATCTTCGAGACGGTGCTGTTCGTGAGCTGGAGCATGTCGCGGGCCTTCATGCCGATCATCGCGGCCAGGCCCGCCGACGCGCGCCACGTCGGCACCTGGACGCAGCGGTGGCTCGTGGTCGTCGTGACGCTGTACCTGCCCTACGGGACCGTCCTAGCGGTGCGGGGCGACGACCTCGTCGGCGCGCTGTACGGCGATGCCTACGTGACCCCGGGGCTGATGGCGAGTCTGGCCTTCGCACCGGTGCTCTTCGGGATGGCGCACCTCGCCGGCACGGTCCTCGTGGCCCGGCGCCCTGACCCGCTCGTGGTCATCGCCAGCCTCGCCGCCCTGGCCGTGAACGTCGGCCTCGACGTGGTGCTGCTGCCACGCATCGGCATCGTCGGCGCCGGCGTCGCCACCTCGCTCGCGTTCGTCCTGCAGGCGGCGATCCTGCTCGGAGCGGTGCTGCGGTTCACCGGCCCCCTCGGGCTGGGAAGGCGCCTCGGCGTGGTGCTCGGCGCCTGCGGTGTCGCCGCCGTCGCCCTTCGCGGCATCGGGCCGTTGCTCCCGTCGCTGGTCGCGGGCGGGCTGGCCTACCTCGGCGCCTGGCTCGTGCTCTGCACGATCATCGATCCCGCCCTCCTGCGCGAGCTGCGGGAGATGCGCCGACGGCCGGAGGCCACCGAGGACGCGGTTCCGGGGTCACTCCTCGTCGACGTCACGCCATGACGCCGACGGTCTCCGGCTGGAACCCCGGGAAGACCTGCGCCGTCGACACCCCGAGCCGCTTCGTGACCACCTCGGAGAGCACGCTGCGGTAGTCGGTGGTGACCATCAGGTCGTCGTCCTCGACGTTGGCCAGCGGGGTCCAGGTGCCGTGGTAGCCGCCGTTGACGCCGGCCCCGAACAGGAGCATGACGTTGCCGTAGCCGTGGTCGGTCCCGAAGGTCGAGTTCTCGACCGTGCGCCGCCCGAACTCCGACAGCGCCACGACCGTCACCTTCGACGCGAACGTGCCGAGGTCGACGAAGAACGCGGCCATGGACTGGGCGAACTCGGTCGCCATGTCGTGCAGCCGGCCCTTGGCGAGCGTCCCGAGGTCCGCGTGGTGGTCCCAGTCGCCGTAGTCGAGGGTGATCACCTGCGCGCCCACGTCGCCCTTGATCACCCGCACCGCCGCGGCCAGCGCGTCGCCGAGGTCGCCCTTCGGGTAGAGCGCGCCGGCCAGCGGCGTCTCCGCGGTCGCCCTGACCGGCGCGAAGCCGTCCAGGGCCTGCATCGCCGCACGCGCACCGGCGCCCAGCGGTCCGCCGGCATGTCCCCACATGGTCGCCATCGAGCGGCGCCGCCGTCCCATGGTGTCCCACTGGTCCGCCCCGGCCATCCGCATGGCGTCGATGCTCTCGATGGCCACGCAGGCCGCGGGACCCATCAGCGACGTGGGCGGCACCGCGTCGCCGATCTGCACCGCCTCCAGGGGCGTCGTGACCGTGTCCTGGCCGATCAGCCGGTTCAGCCAGCCGGTGCGGGTCGTCGATCCCGGCGCCGCGTCCTCGAGCTCCTGCATCGCCGAGAAGTGGGACCGGTTCGGCGCGGGCAGGCCGGTGCCGTGGACCGCCGCCATCCGGCCGGCCTGCCACAGCGGCAGCAGCGGGGCCAGGTCCGGGTGCAGGCCGAAGAACGCGTCGCCCACCAGCAGCTGGGGCGTAGGGATGGCGATGTTCGGCCGGGCGAGCGCGTAGACGGGGTCGCCGTGCGGCACCACCAGGCTCATCCCGTCCATCGCGCCGCGCATGGAGAGCACCACCACGACGGCCGGGGCCGACGCGGTGGCGGCGTACGCCGTCTGCAGGTGCGCGCTGCCGAAAGCGGCCGTGGTCACGAGCGCCCCGCCGCCGACGATCGGCGCGCGGAACACTGCCCGCCGGCTGAGGCGCGGGGGACCCGCGCACTCGGCGCAGTCGCTGCTGTCGTCACTCATGGCGTCACCTGGTCATGTGGGTCGGGCAGTCGAGGAAGACCGTGAGCAGGCGCGGCAGGTCCTGCCACGCGAACAGCGGGTGCTGGGCGCTGATCACGTCGCCCGGCCGGCAGCCCGTGGCCTCGCACGCGACCTGCAGCAGCAGCGGCGTCGAGCCGCGGCCGTGGATGACCCGTGCCAGGTGGTCGACGAACAGGTCGAAGCGCAGCCGCCTCTCCGGCAGCCACCCCAGCTGTCGCCGGTACGTCGCCCCGACGGTCGGCCACCAGCTCCCGGCCATCGTGTAGTGCAGCTCCAGCGAGCCCAGGTAGCGCGCGGTCGAGGACCACGAGACGCCGTCGTCGGGCCGCCCGTTGGGCTGTCCCCACCCGAACGGCAGCATCCCGAGCTGCTGGCACTGCCACGCCATCTGGTTGACCGCGGCGTCCTCGTTGCTGCTCGCGAGCGTGCCGTCGATGCCGGCACCGAGCGCGCGCCAGGTGGCGATCACGTCCTCCGACGGCGTCCGCACCTTCCGGCCGGCCGACGCCTTGAACTCCGTCGACGACACCAGCGCGCGCAGCACCGGCTTGATCGCCGTGTCCGACGCGAGGTAGACGCTCGCGAGGCGCGCCACCAGGGACGCCGGGGGAGTGTCGGAGACGAAGCGGGTCGCCAGCTTCAGCGCCAGGTGCTGTGCGGTCCGGCGGTGCCGCGCCAGGTAGGTGAGGTACGCCGCCAGCGCGGCCTGTCCGTCAGGGTCGGCGTTCGCGTGCCGGAAGCCCATGATCGCGACCGGCCCGGTCGCGTGCTGCGACGGGTCGTAGCGGTAGGTCCAGGTGTCCCACTCGTCCATCACGAAGCCGGTCAGGATCCGCGCGGAGTCCTTCACGTCGTCCTCGCCGTAGCTCCCGACGCCGACGGTGTGCAGCTCGAGCAGCTCGCGGCCGAGGTTCTCGTTGGGCGCGTCCTTGGACGAGTTGGCGTTGTTCAGGTACACCGCCATGGCCGGGTGCAGCACCGCCGCGGGCAGCAGGTCGGCGAACCGGCCGAGCGCGTGCGCCCGGATCGTCTTGCCGTACGCCGTCCGGAACGGCCCGACCTCGCCGTCGGCCGGGATGTTGAAGTGGTGCTCCCAGAACTCCGCCATCGTCTCGAGCACCTGGCGACGGGTTCCGTAGCGCCGCACCACGGCCCAGGACTGGTAGTTCGTGTCGGCCCACCACAGGCTCTCGGTGCCGGCCTGGTCGCGCTGCCAGATCTCGTCCGGGGTGGCGTTGATCGAGGGCCACCAGGCCGACGTGGCGCGGTACCAGTTGTCGTCGTACCCGTCGCTCAGCTGCCGCTCGAACCACTTCGCCGCGCCCCCGGCGGCGTTGACCTGGGCGTTCAGGGCGGGGGTGTAGCCGCTGGTGAACCTGCGCAGCAGGTTCAGCGTGCTCGCCGACGGGATCGCCGTGGCGCGGTAGGGCCGCGGTGCGTACGTCGTGACCGCGGCCGCCGGTGGCGCCACCGCGGCCGCGCCCGCCGCCATCGCCCCGCCGGCGACCACTGCTCGCCGCGTCGTCCCCATCGACCCTCCCCGCTCCGGTCGCACGATTCTGCAGCGCGCGAGGGGCCCGGCGGCACGGGAGATCGGGTCGCCGTGCCGGGGCCCACGTCCCGGGAGTGACCGGGACCAAAGGACCGGTCGGTCAGAGCGCCAGCTTGAGCCCGACCTGGGAATGCTGGTAGCCGAGCCCGGCGTAGAAGGACAGCGCCCCCTCCCGTTCCCGGTCGGTGGTGATCTGCGCGAGCACCGCGCCGCGGGCCCGGCCGTGCTCGTGCGCCCAGGCCATCATCGCGCGACCGACACCCCGACCACGCCAGGCGGAGTCGACGCGCAGGCCCTCGATCTGCAGCCGGGTCGCACCGTGCCGCGACAGGCCCGGGATCAGGGACAGCTGCATCGTGGCGACGACCTGCCCGGTGTCGTCCCGCACGACCGCGAGGTGGTGCGCGCGGTCGCGGCTGATGGCGTCGTACGCCGCCTCGTACCGCGCCAGGTCGTCCCCCTCGCGCCGACTGCCGAGATCGTCGTCGGCGAGCAGTCGTGCGATGGCGGGGGCGTCGGCGCGCGTGGCGCGCTGGAGCATCAGTCGTCCGTCGGCGGCGTCGAGGCGTCCACCGGCAGACGTCCGCGCCTGCCGTCCGAGGCGGTCGACCAGGGCGTCCAGCCAGCGCCCGACGTTGGTCCGCGCGACCGTCGTGTCCGGGTAGCGGCAGCGCAGGTGCAGGCCACTGTCGTCGAGGATGAACCAGATCATCACGCCGTCCGTGCGGAGGGCGGCGCTGACGTAGTGCGCCTGCATGCCCACCGAGTCGAAGCGCACGGGCAGCCGCCGGAGGTCGAGCCAGGAGATCGCGAACATGCCGGGGGCGTCGGGCATCCCGCCCCACGGCGCGAGGACCTCCGCGAGCGGCCACGACCCGAGCCGGATCGCCTCCTTCACCGCGGCGGCCGCGGTCGCGGGTGTCCCGTCGGTGCACTCGATGACCGAGTTGGTGATGAACCAGCCGACCGAGTCGTGCCAGGTCTCGTCGTACCGGCTGTGCACGGGGAAGACCGCGCGCAGCGGCTGCTGGGCGAGGCTGTCGGTGACCGTCGCCATGGCGGCGACGACGAGCGCGAGGGTCGAGACGCCGTCGGCACGCGCCTGCGCGGCGAGGGCCGCGGAGTCGTCGACGTCGAGCACGTCGCGGACCTCGACCCGCTCGGCGCGCGGCGCCGCGACGTCGCCGAGGTCGAGCGGGAACTGCGGCATCACGTCACCGCAGGCGCCGAGGATGCGCGCCCAGGTGTCGTGGACGTCCGCCGGTGCCGACGGGCGTGCGGCCAGCGCTCGGGTGTGCTCGGCGAAGGCCGGCACCGGCGGGAGAGACGGGTCCAGCCCTACGCGGGCCTGCTCCAGCCCGGCCAGGAGGTCGCGGCCGAGGACGAGCAGCGACCACATGTCGACGTGGGAGTGGTCCGCGGCGATGACCAGCGTCGGGGCGACGGCCGTCTCCATCACGCACAGCCGGTGGGACGGGGCCGCGAGGGGCCGGCAGGTCGCGTCGAGCATCCGGCGCAGCGCCTCGTTCGGGCTCTCACCCGGCTCGATCTCGTGCTCGGTCCAGCTGCCGGGGGCCACCTCGATCGTGTGCAACGAGGTCACGCCGTCCTCACCCGTGGTGAACCGGGTCCGGAGCGTGCCGTGCCGTGCGATCACCGCCAGCCACGCGGCCTCGAGCAGCTCGCGGTCCACGGGCGCACTCAGCTGGAACAGCAGCGCCATCCACGAGCCCGGCCGGTCGCCGGCATCGACGTGGCGCTCCTGGTCGAACGAGACGGGGACCGCGTCGCCGGAGGGGCCGACGGTGACGTCGTACCCCCACAACCGCCCGAACGGGAGCCGGATGTGACTGACGTGGGTGAGCCGCATGGCCGCTAACGTAAGGGCAGATTGTTTCGGCAGGAGGCTGGATGACGTCGTTCCCCGTCCCCGGTGCTGAGCTGGCCGTCGAGCTCAGCGACGAAGGCGGCCACCCGGTCGTCCAGCTGCACGGGCTGACGTCGAGCCGGCAGCGCGACCGCCTGCTCAACCTCGATCTCGGCGTAGGCCTGAGCGGCACCCGCCTGCTCCGGTACGACGCTCGCGGGCACGGCCGCTCCACCGGACGCCTGGTCCCCGACGACTACCGGTGGCCGGCGCTGGCCGAGGACCTGCTGCGGCTGCTCGACGCGTGGTTCCCCGGCGAGAAGGTGCACGGCGTCGGCCCGTCGATGGGCTGCGCCACCCTCCTTCACGCCGCGATGCGCGACCCCGACCGGTTCGACGGCCTCACCCTGATGCTGCCGCCGACCGCGTGGGCCACCCGGGCCGCCAAGTCCGATGAGTACCTCGGCGCCGCGGCCCTCGTGGAGAAGCGCGGCCTCGAGGCCTTCGTCGCCGCCGGCGCCGGCTACCCGCCGGTGCCGGCCCAGCGCGGCGTGCCCGAGACGCTTCCCGACGTCTCGGCGGAGGTGTTCCCGTCGCTGTTCCGTGGTGCCGCGATGAGCGACCTGCCCACGCTGGAGGCCATCGCCACGATCGAGGCCTCGGTGACGATCCTGGCGTGGACCGACGACCCCGGTCATCCCCTCTCCACCGCGCACGCCCTCGCCGGGGTGCTTCCGCACGCGACACTCCACATCGCCTCCACCCCCGACGACGTCGCGGCGTGGCCCGCGATCCTGATGGCCGACGTCCGGGCGCACGGAGCCTGAGGATCGAACAGGGCGGAGGAGGACCGGGGCCCGATCCTGCTCGCGGTCGGCGGCAGCACCGGGCGGGGCGAGGCCATGGGTCGGGAAGCAATTTTGCTCGGAAACGACCGCAGATGGCCCCTGACTTCGGCAAACTTGCGCCCACGCGGTCGACGGCCAAGGAGGCGCAGTGGGGGATGGATGGGTGGAACGGCCTCTCGTTGCTTTCGCCGGGCAGCTCTTCGCGCACCAGACCACTGGCTACCAGCGAATCTGCCTTGACGATCCTGTAGGAATGCGCGCCTGGCAGCCTCTCGGTCTCCCAGCGGACACGATCGACATCTCGGGCGCGAGGCTGCCCTTCGCCACAGTGGTGGCCGCTCTCAAGTCCGACGGCACGTTGCTCAGCTCGAACGATCACAGCAGTCCCGCGTGGGGTGATTGGGATCCGTCAGAGCCACCGGAGCCTGACACGAGAGCGACCGGCATCGCGGTTTGGTCACGAGATGACGACCATCTCGAGACAGCGATCGTGCTCGACCGCATCCGCGTCATGCACCGATGGGTCGTGGGCGGCGCTGACGCGTCAGGCTGGCACGCGATGGAAACTCCCACGGCCTCCGTGCATCGCCTCATCGGCGTCTCGGGGGGTGGAGGTCGTGGCCAGAGCTTCCCGGAGCTGCACCTGATCGGCGACGGGAAGCTGTGGTCCCGGTCCTGGAGCGGTGACCGCGGTTGGGCCGATTGGGCACTCGAGTGGCAGGTCGGTCGTGGGGGCGTGGATGCCGCACCCGAGGACATATCGGCGTGGGGCGGGCCGGACGGGAGGCAACACGTCGTCGTCACCCTGGCCGACGGCACTGTCCTCCAACGCCTCCACGGGCTTCGCGAACCCAGCACGTCCTGGGAGATCCTCGCCTCAGGCACGCCCGTCGGTCCTGTCGTCGGCACCGCCGGCGAGGGAGGAGCTCAAACCCTGTTCGCTCTCGACAGCGACGGCGAGCTCCGATCACGTCGGTGGCGAGGCGGGCAGACGTGGGGCGGATGGGAACGATTCGAACCTAGACTGCCTGCCGCCCAGCAGACGCGTGACGATCTCGAACGCGACTCGACCACCGACCCGGCGCCGGACGCTGATCAACCGGAACCGAGCCCCACGTACGTCGATGAGGCTTTCGCGTCGAGCGGAGAGGACGTCCCCACCGAGGCGCTGGAGCCGCCGACCATGCGCCTCGAAGACAGGGGCGCCGAAGGTCCACGCGCTCAGAGTCGAGCGGCCGACGGAGGCGGGACGATCATCCTTCCTCAGGCCAACTACGTCCCCCTGACGGACGCTGACCCCGAACAGATCGGGAAGTACCAGCTGAAGTACGGGATCACAGGCGGCAACGACGGCACCGTCAAGTTCGTCGCGCGGCACCAGTCGACCGGGGTCTTCCTGAAGGCTGCCCACATCGAGACCCACCCGGATCACGCGCGTGCGATCCTCGCCAGCGGAGCCCTTGCCCGCGAGCTTCCAGCGTCCGAATTCCTCCCTCCGGTCCTCGAGGCAGACCAGGCCGACGGTTACGCGTTCGTGGCCCAACGCCTCGTCACGGGCGAAGGCCTTGACGCCTCGCTCCGGTCTGCAGGCGGAGGGGGACTCGAGCTCAGAGAGGCACTGAGCGTCTCGCTCGATCTGGCCAGGGGCATCCAGTTGTTCGCCACCCATGGGCTGGTCCACCGTGACGTCAAGCCGGCGAACATCATCCGGTCCGATACCGGCCACGCATGCCTGGTCGACTATGGATCCGTCTGTCAGAGCCACGTCGAACTCGTGCACCCCGTCAGCTACACGCCGGAGTACTCCGGGCCGGAGGTGGACGAGTTCGCCATGGCCCATCCCGGCAACGACGTATGGTCCTGGGCACTGGTGACCATTCAGATGCTGACCGGACGCCGCGTGCAGCCGAAGATGCACGAGACCGGTGGCAAGGCCTACGACTACTTCGCGAGGTTGCACGACCTCGATGACAGCCTGATCCCGAGATCGGTTCGGCGACTGCTGAATGAGGCCCTTCGCGTCGACCCGGACGAGCGCCCGAACGCTTCACGGATCATTGAGACTCTCGCGATCGAGCTCGACCGTGAGCCCGAGATCCCACGTCTACAGGCGTTCGGAGATTCGGCGTCCGCCCTCCCGAGCAGAGCCGAGGAGGAATGGCGGCGTTTCCTCGTGACCGTGGGCAACCAGGGCCTCTTCGTGTACCGGGGCCTGCTTCTCATCATCGCGGCCGTCTCCTTCCTGGCGGGGCTGATCGCTGCAGTGATCGTCATCGGCTGAGAGAGGGACCCGAGATGAACATGAATCCTGTGCCTCACGGCCGGCGTGGAACGGCGCGCCTGTCGGACAAGGGCCGAACGCGCCTGTTGTGGTTCGCTGCTGTCGCCGTGGTGGCGGCGATCGGAGGTGGCATCGTTGGAGCGATCCTTGCCCTTTCAAACTAGGACGGTCCTGTGTCCGCGGTGCCTCATCGTGGTGGACAGGACGAGCCTGCGGTGGCGCAACAACCAGGACGAGGCTGTCCCTTCGCCGCGCGGCAGGCAGGTCCGGACGTGGCGGCCCTGGCTCGAATCCTTGTGGTTCGGCGACCGCCAGCCTCTCCAACGACGCGACGCCGGCAGCGTCCGTGAGTACTACGCGAGTGGCATCCACGCCGTGTGTGCCAAGGGCCATCGTCTGCCCGAGGGGATACTCACCAACCCGACCGTCGTGATCGCGCTACTCGGCCAACAGGCATCAGGCAAGTCCCTCTACGCCGCGACCCTCATCGACGCCCTGGTCACAGATGCGGTTCTCGGGGACGGATACACCTTCCAACTCCACCCGACGAATGGCGAGCGGTTCGACGCGCAGTACAGCGACTTCCTCTCGCGCGGCGCGGTTCCCATGGAGACGCAGCGCAACATCGACGGCGAAGCGTCTCGGGAGCCGTGGTACCTCGTGATGCATCGGCCCGACGGCTCCCAGGTGAACATCTTGATCTTCGACGCCGACGGGAGGCAGCTGACGAACCTGGAGACGATCAGCCAGTACAACCCGCACGTACTGGCCACGAACGCGTTCCTGTTCCTGGTTCCACCGAACGTGTTCCCCGGGGTACGCCTGATGGGTCAGCGCCTCGACCACACGCTCCAGTCCCTCACGATGGCGAACGTTCTCGCCAGCAACGTGGTCACCGCGCTGCGTGCGGTGGACCCGACCGGGGAGGGCCGGGTGGGCAGCTTGGTGATCACCAAGGCTGACGACATCGATCCCGCGCAGCTCGGCGACGACCTGGACGACATCCTCGTTGACCTCGACTACCACAACAACGGGCTCGCGGCCATCGAGGGCGAGATCATCGAGCGGTCCCAGCAGATCCAGGAGTTCCTGCACGGGCACCGGGGAGCGGGGCTCACCGGAACTCTCGAAGGGTACTTCCAGCACACGTCGTACCACATGACCGCGACGGTGCGCGGCTCGAGCACGGACGGGTACTTCTCAGGACCGCCGGCGCCGGTTCGAATTCTCGGGCCGTTCGTCAGCGCCTTGATCAACCTCGGTGTCATGGTGCCCGGAGGAGCTGAGTCGACATGGTGATCGTCACGATCGATTACGTCGTCTACACGTGGGCACGGAGGGTGCTCGATGGGCAGCCGAACGGTTTCGGGATCGTCGAGCGTTCGACGAACTGGCCACCTGATCTCGACCTTCCGGACTTCGTCCTCACGCTGACGGACGAGGAACGCCGTCACGTCGGACACACCTACGGCGGCACGGTCGCCGTCCCCGCCGGGCGGCTTCTGGTCATCAAACGCGTCCTCGGTGCCGACGGCTCGGGGCGCCCCGGCAACTACATCGCCGTCGTCGCACTGGATCGCACCAGCACGCTCGGACCACTCGACCTGATCGGCCTTCTCAACGCTGGCGCGTTCACACTCGACAAGCGCATCGATGGGACGCCTCGGGACGGCGCGGAAGCGGTCGAGATCAAGTTGCCGGACAGCTGGCCGCCACCGGCCTCGAACGCTCCTCCGGCAGTGCCTGTCGCCTTCGAGACACTCGACGAAGCCGCATCTGAGCTGCCCCGGGCCACGCTGGTCCTTCCGCCCGACATGCTGAACCGGCAGCCGTTGTGGACGGGGGCGGCGCCCGCACGGGTGCCGATCAGGTCGTCGTTCTCGAAGCACGACGAAGCGCTCATCGAGCGGGCGCGCGCGGGCGGATGGAGCAGCACAGCGCAATGGTGGCGTCGCGCTGATGGCGTCGATTGGATAAGGCTCGCCCGCGATTACCTCGACCTGATCGACCCGCAGTCGACACGCCCGATCATGGACCTGCTGCGCGCCGCAGAGCCGTACAGCGAAGAGCACGTTGCACACGCGCTTGTCTCGCAACTGGTGACACGGTTCCCCGAGTATGCGGGCAACGAGCGAGTGGTGGCATCGGTGACCTCGCTCGTCGTCCCTTTCGCAGCCGCGGAGTCGCCGGAGCTTGCGATCGATCTGGTTCGGACGGCTGCTCGAGCGAACCTCGGCGAAAGCACACTGGCAGAGATGATCGGCATCGCCACGAGCGAGGGCGTGCCCATGGGCACACTCCTGGCCGAGGATTCCGAGGCAGCCGATCGCGTCCGTGCGGTCCTCGGCCTGTCCCGGCCACCGGCCGCGCAACGGCTCGACCAGCAAGCATCGAAGCCAGCCGCGCTCGCTCCCAGCCCGAGTCGCCCAGCACCCGCCACGTCCGTTGGGACACCGATACAGGCGTTCGACGAGCGATTCGAGGCGATCCTGGATGACGTCCGCGATCGGGCTACGGTCAGCAGATTGCGCGAAGCAGCCGACCGCGGTGCGAGTCCGGAAGAGATCTGGGCGCGGATCGGCGGGGCGCAGCTCGACGGACTCTTCATCAGCGCATTCCCGGGTCACGCCGGATTCTGGGCCGACACGATCGCCGCCGATCCACTGGTCAGTGACCGTGAGCTCGGCGCACGGCTGCGGCGCAATCGCAAGGTCCTGGCTCGAGCGACGATGCCTGCACTGTTGGGTGAGGACTACTTGGCCCTAGCGACGGAGAATCGGGTACTGCGGCGCCTCGTTCTCGGTGCAGGCCTGCTGCTTCTCGTCACCTTGGCGTTCGCTCTGGTCGCGTTGCGATACTGACCAGCTCGCCGGCTCTCTGCTCGGCCAGTCTGCTCGCGGACGTTCAGAGCGCTCCGCTTCGCAGCGAGAGAAGGAGAGCGACCAGCATGCCGATCAGCAGGGTGAGAAGCACGAGCGCTGCCATTCTCGTCACCGTTCGACCGGAGAGTCGTCCGCGCCCCGGGGTAACGGTCCCGACCTCTGCGGACGCCGCGCCAGTAGCTGTCGATTCCGGCGAGACGGGCTGCCGGACGGTGTCGACCGACTGAGCGTGAGAGGTGCATCGCGCGCAAACGGCGTCCGAGTACTTCGCCCTGCCGCAGTCCGTGCAGTCCTCGACCGCGACCTGCCCGAGCGCCTCGCGCCACAACTCCAGCGCAGGGGGTTCCTCACGTCGGAAGGTTCGTTCCAGCAGGCGGCGCAGGCGCGGTGGGTAGGCGGACATGCCTGGAGCGGGAGAGCCTGGGAACGAGGCTGGGTCCAAGAGCCAGCACTGACCTCGGTTGATGCGGACCTGGATGTCAGGGAACGGCTCTGCGCCCGCCTCGAAGGCGTAGGGGTGCAGCATCCGCAAGGACAGGAACCGGGCCAGATGTATCGCCATGGCGAACCGATCGGAGGCTTGGTCTGATGAACCTCCGTCCGCCACGGAGGCGGAGGCGTAGCCGAGCGAGAAGTGCGTGGACCTCAGTGAGTGGGTTCCCCATGCGTCGCAGTCGAGCCACACGAGAGCTCCACTCTTGGCGATGAGGATGTTCGCATCGCCCAGGTCGCCAACGACGAACCCTGCCCGGTGCAGGTTGTCGAGGTCGTTCACAAGCGACTTCGCCAGGGTGAGCATGAACGACGGGTTCGTCGAGGCATGCAGCTGCTCGAACGCCGACTGGTTGAAATAGCCTTCGAGCAAGGGCATGACGACACCGGCCGTACTCCCGAAGATCTCGACGTGGCCGAGCGGCACTGCCGCGGTCGGGCAGTGAGGGGATAGCCCGGCGAAGTCAGGGAGCAGGAAGTGCCGATGTAGTTCGACCAGCCTCTTCTCGAGGTCTCGCGGCACGCTGTCCTTATACAGCTTGACTGCGTACTCCCCGTCGTCGATTCCTCGAGCCCGATGCACCCAGGCGGTCCGGCCGTCCCCGATCTGGTCGCCGAGGTACAACGTGGTGCGGGTCCTGCCGTCAGGGAGCACCGCTCGCACGACATCACCAGACTGCAACCGCGAGGCCAACATCGTCTCCCTTCTTCGCCATCAGCGCCGTGTTCTTGGCGAACGCCGCTGAGATCTCCATCGCCGTGTTGGTTCGGGTCAGCTCGAACAGCGCTTGAGGTGCGGTCGTGGCGACCTCGGCGATATGCAGGCATCCGCCGGCGAGTCCGTACCGCAAGAACGCATCCTCGAGACCGTCGGTCGAGACGAGGACTCCATTCACCTGCGGATCATCGACAACCACGGCCCGGGCGTTCCGCGATCGACGATCCAACGCGAGAGTGGCGGTGGAGGTGACGAATCGAGTCGGATCGGAGCGGCCCTGGTCCAGGACGGCGAACAGTCCGGGGGCTGCGGCGGGATCACTCGGGGAAGGGGTTGGGCCACGGTGCACAAGCCCGAAACAGTCACCGATGGCTGCTAGTCCGATCAGACCACGGTCGATGACTGCGACGCCGAGCGTCGTCGCGCTCTGTCGGACGCTGTGTCCCGCACCTCGCACCCCGACCTGCCACGCATCAGCCACCCGATCCAGCATGTCGCGCAGGCCGGCTGCATCGTTCAACTCGAAGCCGGCGAACTCCTGCGCGGTCAGCTCGACCGCGAGTCGGGCTCCGAATCCCGATGTCGATCCGGACCCGATGCCATCGGCGACGACCAGCAAGCAAGCGCCGTCGGCACGCACCCACGAACCTGATGCGTCGTCCCCGACCTGCCCCGGTGGCCGCTTGGACCCCGGCAGCGTGAAGTCACAGGTCGCGATGGGCGACATGGTTTCGGCGCACAGCGGCGAACATGGACTCCAGCGACTGGTTGACGCGTTCGTACTCCGGGGTGAACGGCCGCGCCCCGTCGGTGGCCGCGTGTGGTGCGGACGCGTGGGTCTGCGACGAGTTGACCGACTCAGACACGAAGTGAAGAAGCTCTCTGAGCGATGCGGTGCTGGCGTCGAAGGAGGATTGGGGGGCCAACTTCTCCAGCGTAGGAAAGTGGGCGCCCTTCACGCCGAGGGCGAAGAAGAGCATGTTGGCCGAGTCTGCGTGCCATGCGCGCCCCGCAAGGATCCTCGCCATGCCGTCGACATCCTGGTCGGGATCTGCGGCGCCATCGGTGATCACGAACAGCTGCGGCTTGTGCCGACGCGCCTTCTTGTCGGCCGGCAGCTCGGCAGCCCGGTCGTCGATCGTCCGGATGGCGGCCTTGATCGCGTCCACCAACCGAGTCGTTCCCCCAGCGACCAACCTCTCGGACAGCGTGGTCGTGCGGTCCATGAGGTAGAACGGGCTGCGCGGCCGCACCGGTTCGGGCCCGAGCTTGAGCCACTCGACAGTCGTGTTGAAGGCACCGATCGCCAACTCGGTCTCGTGGTAGAAGTTCAGCGTCTTCAGGTCCTCTGCAAGGAAGGCCCGCACCGCTTGCTCGAGCTCGCCGATGCGGTCGTATGCGCTCATCGACTTCGACCGATCCAGAAGGATCACCACTTGGCTGCGGAATACCGACGAGGACGACTCGTCGTACTCCATCGCACCGAACATGTCTGGCTGCAGTTCGCTCATCGTCCTACCTGTCGATCTCGATGTGGGCTCGGTCGCCGGGAACAAGGTCATGGTCGGCGACCCCGAAGACTGCGTACCCGTCAACCAGGACGTACCCGCCCGGGCGCATCACAGTGAGTGCCGTCGCCGCGACCCGCCTGCGGCCCGTGGCCGTGCCCGACGACCGCACGTCTGCGCGAGCGGTGGTCGAGGCACCCGTCCCATGCGTCACCGCGGCGGCCTTCTCGGGCTGGGACGAGCTGGCGGTCCGACCGACTGTCGACGCCGCCGTCTGACGCTGAGCTATGAGCGTCTGCCGTCCGAGCACCGGACCGTGTGCGAATGCGCGAACGGCGGAAAGCACCCACTGGACATGGGCGATCACGAGTATCGCGGCCGCCACGACCTCGATCCGCACGCGACCTCACTTCGAGCTCGGGCCACCTGGGGCGGCGACTTGGACACGCGCTCAGCCTGTCATGGCGGCTTGGTCCGCGGACGGGTTTTCGATGTCTCCCGCGACGTCCGGCCCAGGTTTTTACCCAATGCCCATGGAGCCGGTCGACCTTGACGATGGAGGACGCGGAGTCGCTGCCAACGAGGGGGTTGTCGCTTCCGATCTCGCACGGAGCCTGAGGATCGAACCCTGCCCCCGACTACGGCGCGGGAGGTGTGCCGATCACGGGGTACGGCAGGTCGCAGCTGATCGGCCGGGCGTGCTCGGGGTCGAGTGCGTTGAACGTCAGCTGGGCCGCGACCGGGTCGAAGGCCACCGCGACGTGCTCGGAGGGGTCGGCGGGGCAGAGGTCCTGGAGCACCCAGTTGTGGACCGCGCCCGGCAGGTAGCCGCTGGTGTACGGCGTGACGAGCTCGTCGTGGGTGGTCATGATCGTCGTGTACTCCACGCCGGGGACGGCGTACCCGTTCGCGTTGAGGTGCTGGTTGAACGCGCTGCCGGCCAGGAACTCCGGGCAGGACCCGCACAGCAGACCCGCGAGCGGCACGAGCAGGGGTGAGCCGAGGTTGTACTGGTAGCCGAGGTCGACGAGGTTGGACAGGCCTTGCAGCGTGGTGCCGTGGTAGATCGGCGTCATCGCCACGTAGCGGTCGACCTTGGACGCGCCGCCCAGGAACTTCATCCAGTACTGCGGCATGACGGTGCCCTCGGAGTGACCGACCAGGTCGACCTGGGTCGCACCCGTCGCTGCGAGCACCTTGTCGACGAACGCGCCGAACTCCTTCGCGCTCTGCTCGATCGGGATCGTGCCGCCCGGGACCAGCGCGTTGCTCGCGAGCAGCGACAGGAGCGGGTCGACGCCGTAGGTGAGCGAGTAGACGCAGTAGCCGCGGGCGACGAGCTTGGGGCCGAGGTAGACCCAGTTGTCGGAGCCGTTCCCGGTCAGGCCGTGGACGAGCACCACCGGACGCGGGTGCGCGGCCGTCGGCGTACACGACCAGTCGTTCACCCCCGGCGGATGGGCCTTGTCGCTGGAGACGGCCGAGGCCGGCGCCGCGCACAGGGCGAGCATCACCCCCGTCACGAGCAGGAGAGCAAGCCGACGGGCCGCGGTTGTCGATCGCATGTGCACCTACCCGGGAGAGGACCGATGCGGGCACGCTACGCGGCGCGACGACCGGTGTCGAGGGTCGCAGCGATGCCCGCGGCCGACGGCCTCCCGCCTAGGGTTCGTCGTGCGCGCGCGACGGCGCGCGGAGTCCAGCGGAGGCCATCCTGAGCAACGAAACTTCCCGCCTGCCGGCGGCCGTCCTGTGGGACATGGACGGCACCCTCGTCGACACCGAGCCGTACTGGATGGCGACCGAGGTCGCCCTGGCCGAGGCGCACGGCGGCACCTGGACCCACGAGCAGGCGATGCAGCTGGTCGGCAACGACCTGCTGACGTCGGGACGACTGCTGAGGGAGCAGATCCCGCTGCCCTACGAGCCGGATGTGATCGTCGAGATGCTGCTCGACGGCGTCGTGGCGCGGGTCCGGGAGGCGGTGCCGTGGTGTCCCGGCTCCCGCGAGCTGCTGCTCGCGCTGAAGGAGGCCGGCGTCCCGTGCGCCCTGGTGACCATGTCCTACGAGCGCTTCGTCGCGCCGATCCTGGACCAGCTCCCGCCGAACACCTTCGACGCGGTGATCACCGGCGACCAGGTGAGCAACGGCAAGCCGCACCCCGAGCCGTATCTGACGGGCGCCGCCGCGCTCGGCGTACGCCCCGAGGACTGTGTGGCGATCGAGGACAGTCCCACCGGTGCGGCGTCGGCCGATGCCGCGGGGTGCCGCGTCGTCGTCGTACCGAACCACGTGCCGGTGCCCGCCAAGCCGGCCTGGACCGTGCTGTCCGGTCTGGCCGGGGTGACCCCCGATAGGCTCGGTGGATGCTGAGGATCGGGACGATCGCGGGGAGCCCGGTGCTCGTCTCCCCGTCCTGGTTCCTGGTGGCCGGCTTCATCGCCTACCTGATGGCGCCGACGGTGGAGCAGACCCAGCCCGGCCTCGGTCCGTGGAAGTACGTCGTCGGCATCGCCTTCGCCGTCGCCCTCTACGGAGCGATCCTGCTGCACGAGGCCTCGCACGCGCTGATGGCCCGCCGCTACGGCTTCCAGGTCCAGTCGATCACCCTGCACTTCCTCGGCGGCGCGACCGCGATCGACCGTGAGGCGGCGCAGCCCCGCCAGGAGTTCTGGATCGCCGTCGTCGGTCCGGTCACCTCATTGCTGGTCGGCGGTGCGGCCCTCGGCGCGAGCCTCGCGCTGCCCGACGGCCTGCTCCGGCTCGTCGTCGACGGGCTGTGGGCCAGCAACCTCTACATCGGCGTGCTCAACCTCGTCCCCGCGCTCCCGCTGGACGGCGGCCGCGTGCTCAAGTCGGCCGTGTGGGCCGTCAGCGGCCGGGCCTCCACCGGCGGCAAGGTCGCCGGCTGGGCCGGCCGGGTGCTGGCGATCGCGGTCGTGGTGGTCGTGGTCGTCGCGGCCGCCCGCAGCGGCGGCGGGGGCTTCTCGGTCGTGATCTGGGTCGTGATGGCGGCCTTCCTCTGGACCGGCGCCTCCCAGGCGCTCGCCGTCGCGAACCTGCAGGACCGGTTCCTCGACCTGCGCGCCAGCGAGATCGCGCGGCGCACCCTCGGCGTACCGGAGGACCTGCCGCTCGGCGAGGCCATCCGGCGGGCGCAGGAGGCCGAGGCCGGCAGCATCGTCACCGTCACCCACGACGGCGTCCCGATCGGCGTCGTGGACGAGCGCGCGGTGCGCGCCACCCCGGAGGACCGGCGGCCGTGGGTCGCCACCTCGACCGTCACCCGCCGCCTCGAGCCCGGCCTCACGCTGCGCTCCGACATCTCCGGCCCCGACCTGCTCAGCGCGGTGCGCGCCACCCCGGCCAGCGAGTACGTCCTGGTCGCCCCGTCCGGTGAGGTGTACGGCGTCCTCGCGATGGCCGACCTCGCCCGCCGGATCCGCTGAGCCCCGCGCCAGCGCCGTTCGATAATCTGCGCCGGTGACGAGCGAGCAGCAGGCCCCCGGTGACGTTCCCGCCGAGGCACTGTCCGGCGTCCACCGCGGCCCGCTCCGCGAGGGCGAGTGGGTGCGCCTGACCGACGCCAAGGGGCGCCGCCACAACTTCGAGCTGGTCGCCGGCAAGCGGTTCTTCTCCAACAAGGGCCACCTCGAGCACGAGGACCTGATCGGCCGCGACGAGGGCTTCACGATCACCGCGTCGACCGGCGGGGAGTACCTCGTGTTCCGCCCGCTGCTCAGCGAGTTCGTGGTCTCCATGCCCCGCGGCGCGGCCGTCGTCTACCCGAAGGACGCGGCCCAGATCGTCGCGCTCGCCGACATCTTCCCCGGCGCCCGCGTGGTCGAGGCGGGGGTCGGGTCCGGCGCCCTGACCTGCTCCCTGCTCCGCGCGATCGGTCCCTACGGCAGCCTCACCTCCTTCGAGCGGCGCGAGGAGTTCGCCGACGTCGCCCGCAAGAACGTCGGCCAGTTCTTCGGCCACCGGCCCGCGACCTGGGACCTCCAGCTCGGCGACCTCCAGGAGGAGCTCCCGGCACGGGAGATCCGGGCCGACCGGGTGATCCTGGACATGCTCGCGCCGTGGGAGTGCGTCGACGCGGTCGCGGACGCGCTCTACCCCGGCGGCATCGTGTGCGGGTACGTCGCCACCACCACCCAGCTGTCCCGGTTCGTCGAGACGCTGCGGGTCCACGGCGGGTTCACCGAGCCCCAGGCCTGGGAGTCCCTCGTGCGGGACTGGCACGTCGAGGGCCTCGCCGTACGCCCCGGACACAAGATGATCGGGCACACCGCGTTCCTGGTCACCGCGCGCCGGCTCGCGGCGGGGGAGCGGCCCCCGCGCAAGACCCGTCGCCCCGCCCCCGGCGCGTACGGCGCCGACTACACCGGCCCCCGGCCGGCCGACATCCCTCCCGCTGTCGAGGGGGTCGCCGACGCGGCCGCCGGGCCGATCGTCGGGGACGACTGACCCTTTCGGTTCGCCGACGCGGCCCAAAAGGGGCTTCCTCACGCCACCCTGACGAGTAGGGTCGAAAGAGGAGGTGGCCCATGTCGAACATGAATCCCGGTGATCGGGCGGCAGACCTGCGCCTGATCGAGGCCCAGCGCTCTCTCGCCGCCGTGACTGCCCAGAACGAGCGACTCGCAGGGACGCTGCGTGACGCTCGCGACCAGATCCTCAAGCTCAAGGAGGAGGTCGACCGGCTCGCCCAGCCGCCGGCCGGCTTCGGCACCTTCCTCCAGCGCAACGACGACGACACCGTCGACGTGTTCACCGGAGGCCGCAAGCTGCGCGTCGCGGTGAGCCCCGCGGTCGAGATCGACTCGCTGCGACGTGGCCAGGAGGTCATGCTCAACGAGGCGCTCAACGTCGTCGGGGCCTTCGAGTTCGAGACCGTCGGCGAGGTCGTCATGCTCAAGGAGATCCTCGCCGACCAGGAGCGGGTGCTCGTCATCGCGAACGCCGACGAGGAGCGCGTCGTACGACTCGCGGAGCCGCTGATGGGCGCGCCCCTGCGCGCGGGCGACTCGCTGCTGCTCGACTCCCGCTCGGGCTACGCCTACGAGCGGGTCCCGAAGTCCGAGGTGGAGGAGCTCGTCCTCGAGGAGGTGCCCGATATCTCCTACGACTCGATCGGCGGGCTCGGGATCCAGATCGAGCAGATCACCGACGCCGTCGAGCTGCCCTACCTCTACCCCGAGCTGTTCGCCGAGCACGAGCTCAAGCCGCCGAAGGGGATCCTGCTCTACGGTCCTCCCGGCTGCGGCAAGACCCTGATCGCCAAGGCCGTGGCGAACTCCCTGGCCAAGAAGGTCGCCGCGAAGACCGGCGCCGAGGGGAAGTCGTACTTCCTCAACATCAAGGGCCCCGAGCTGCTCAACAAGTACGTCGGCGAGACCGAGCGGCACATCCGGCTGGTCTTCCAGCGCGCCCGCGAGAAGGCGAGCCAGGGCACGCCGGTCATCGTGTTCTTCGACGAGATGGACTCGCTGTTCCGTACCCGCGGCTCGGGCGTCTCCTCCGACGTCGAGAACACGATCGTGCCGCAGCTGCTGTCCGAGATCGACGGCGTCGAGCTGCTGGAGAACGTCCTGGTCATCGGCGCCTCGAACCGCGAGGACATGATCGACCCGGCGATCCTGCGGCCGGGCCGGCTGGACGTGAAGATCAAGATCGAGCGCCCCGACGCCGAGTCGGCGCGCGACATCTTCAGCAAGTACCTCACGCCCACGCTGCCGCTGCACCCCGACGACATGGCGGAGTTCGGCGGCGACGCCAACGCCACCGTGGCCGGGATGATCCGGGCCGCCGTCGAGCGGATGTACGCCGAGACCGAGGAGAACCGCTTCCTGGAGGTCACCTACGCCAACGGTGACAAGGAGGTCCTGTACTTCAAGGACTTCAACTCCGGCGCGATGATCCAGAACATCGTCGACCGAGCCAAGAAGATGGCGATCAAGGACTTCCTCGACCGCGGTGCCAAGGGCCTGCGGGTCAGCCACCTGCTCCAGGCCTGCGTCGACGAGTTCAAGGAGAACGAGGACCTCCCGAACACCACCAACCCCGACGACTGGGCCCGCATCTCCGGCAAGAAGGGCGAGCGGATCGTGTTCATCCGCACGCTCGTCACCGGCAAGCAGGGCACCGAGCCGGGCCGATCCATCGACACCGTCGCCAACACCGGCCAGTACCTGTAGGAAGACCTCGGGAACGGGCCCGCCGGTCGCTAGAACCAGCGGCCGGCGTTGGGGACGTTGTCGGTGGCGCCCCGGGTGGGGTGCCCGTCGGCGGCGTACGAGGTGTAGTCCCAGGTCTGTCCGCGCACGCGGATGGTCTTGGTGATGGTCATGCAGTAGCGCGGGATCTCGACGTAGATGAACATCCAGCCGTTGGAGTGCTTGGTGGCCGTGGTCAGGTCGGGGCACGACACGGTGGTGCCGTTGCGGACCAGCGCGAACGCGCTGTAGCCGTCCCCGTCGCCGCCGAAGGACCAGTCCACCAGGTAGTCGCCGTAGGAGTCGCCGCGGGTGTCCAGTCGCACGGTCAGCCCGTTGAACCTCCCGCCGACGCGGAAGCTGGGGCTGCCGAAGCCGACGACCACATACCCGTTCTGGTTGGTCCACTTGGCCAGTGAGCGGGCGTCGTAGGGCCACGGCGCGTCGTGCGGGTCGTTGACCTGCGCGGCCTGGGCCGCGGACATGGTGGCGACCAGGACGGTCAGGGAGGCGAGGACGGCGATCAGGCCGAGGACGATGCGGCGCACGGGGGCGTCCTTCCCTGGGCCGGGAGCTCGAAAACGTCCGGGGCCGGCTGCCGCGACACGGGATGCCCAAGATCGCCCGTGCGGGTGATCTTCGCGCCGATTCCGGCCGCTGAAGCAGCGAAGATCGGCCCTGCGGGCGATGTTGGACTCCCGATCCGCCGACGATCGATTCCGTCAACGACACTGACCGGGTGCAACAGATCGACCCCGCCGCCGTGTCCTCCTAGGCATGGAGCACTCCTTCGAGGCGTTCGTCGCCGCCGACGGGGCAGTGCCAGGGTCCGGCTTCAACGGCGTCGGGTCGGACATCTGGACCGCGCACCGCCCGGGGCGCTACGTGGTCGCCCTCGGTGGCGGGATGTGCCCGCCGAGTGGTTTCACGCAGGACTACGGCCGAGGCTGCATGGGCGGCTTCGCCATGCCTGCGGCGATCCTGGTGCAGGTCGTCGCCCACTGACCCCACCGACTGCGTACGCTGGAAACATGAGCGTACGACGGGTGATGGGCACCGAGGTCGAGTACGGCATCGCCGTCCAGGGCCAGCCGTCGGCGAACGCCATGGTCGCGTCCTCCCAGGTCGTCAACGCGTACGCCGCCGCCTCGGTCCGGGCCCGCCGGGCACGCTGGGACTTCGAGGAGGAGGCCCCGCTCCGCGACGCGCGCGGCTTCGACATGAGCCGGCAGGTGGCCGACCCGTCCCAGCTCACCGACGAGGACCTCGGCCTGGCCAATGTCATCCTCACCAACGGCGCGCGCCTCTACGTCGACCACGCCCACCCGGAGTACTCCACGCCCGAGGTCCTGACCCCGCTCGACATCGTGCGGTGGGACAAGGCAGGGGAGCGGATCATGCTCGAGGCCCAGCAGCTGGCCCACCGGCTGCCGACCAACCCCTCGATCGCGCTCTACAAGAACAACACCGACAACAAGGGCGCCTCGTACGGCACCCACGAGAACTACCTGATGCGGCGCCAGACCCCGTTCGCCGACATCGTCAAGCACCTGACCCCGTTCTTCGTGAGCCGCCAGGTGTTCTGCGGCGCCGGCCGCGTCGGCATCGGCCAGGACGGCCGCGACAGCGGCTTCCAGATCAGCCAGCGCGCCGACTTCTTCGAGGTCGAGGTCGGCCTCGAGACGACGCTGAAGCGCCCGATCATCAACACCCGCGACGAGCCGCACGCCGACCCGGACCGCTACCGCCGCCTGCACGTCATCATCGGCGACGCGAACCTGGCCGAGATCTCGACGTACCTCAAGGTCGGCACCACCTCGCTGGTCCTGGCGATGATCGAGGACGGCTTCGTCTCCCGCGAGCTGTCGGTCATCAACCCGGTCAAGGCGCTGCGTGCGGTCTCGCACGACCCGAGCCTGCGGCACACCATGACGCTCCAGGACGGCCGCAAGCTCACCGCGATCCAGCTCCAGCTGGAGTATCTCGACCTCGCCAAGAAGTACGTCGAGGACCGGCTCGGCACCGACGTCGACGAGCAGACCGCCGACGTGCTGCGCCGGTGGGAGGACGTGCTGGACCGGCTCGAGCACGACCCGATGAGCCTCGCCGACCAGCTCGACTGGGTGGCCAAGCTCAAGCTGCTCACCCAGTACCGCGACCGCGACGGGCTGGACTGGGACGACGCGAAGCTGCAGCTCATCGACATCCAGTACTCCGACATCCGCCCCGAGAAGGGCCTCTACCACCGCCTGCTGGCCGGCGGCCGCATCCAGCGGCTGCTCACCGACGACCTCGTCGAGCAGGCGGTGACCATGCCGCCGGAGGACACGCGCGCCTACTTCCGCGGCCGCTGCCTGGACAAGTACGCCGACGCGGTGGCCGCCGCGTCGTGGGACTCGGTGATCTTCGACCTCCCCGGACGCGACTCGCTGCAGCGCGTGCCGACCATGGATCCGGTCCGCGGGACCCGGGCGCACGTGGGCGCGCTGATCGATGCCTCCGACACCGCTGAGCAATTGCTCCGCGCTCTCAGCCGCTGAGTGACTAGGGTTGAGTCATGGCGCAGGAGCAGAAGCAACCGCACAAGAGCGACGACGAGGTCGAGGAGACCCAGGCCGCTCCCGAGTCCGACGTCGCGGAGCGCAAGGAGGCGCTCGATGACGACGTCGACGCGATCCTCGACGAGATCGACGACGTGCTGGAGTCCAACGCCGAGGACTTCGTGAAGTCGTTCATCCAGAAGGGCGGCGAGTGAGCCAGCACGCCGGCGGAGACGCCCGCATCCCTGCGGCGTACCTCCGACCCGGCTCGAGCTCGTTCAGCGACTTCCTGGTCGACAACGCGCCGGAGCTGCTGCCCAACCGAGGAAGCCTCCCGTCCGGAGCCGCCGGCGACCTGGCGCCGCACGGCACCACGATCGTCGCCGTGACCTTCCCGGGCGGCCTGGTGATGGCCGGCGACCGCCGCGCCACGATGGGCAACATCATCGCCCAGCGCGACATCCAGAAGGTGTTCCCGGCCGACGAGTTCTCCGTCGTCGGCATCGCGGGCACCGCCGGGCTCGCGGTCGAGATGGTGCGCCTGTTCCAGGTCGAGCTCGAGCACTACGAGAAGATCGAGGGCGCGCCGCTGTCCCTGGACGGCAAGGCCAACCGCCTCTCCGCGCTGATCCGCGGCAACCTCGGCATGGCCATGCAGGGCCTGGCCGTGGTGCCGATGTTCGCCGGCTACGACCTCGCCAAGGGCGTGGGCCGGATCTTCGGGTACGACGTGACCGGCGGCCGCCACGAGGAGGGCCAGTTCTTCACCGTCGGCTCCGGCTCGATGTTCGCCCGCGGCGCGCTGAAGAAGCTGTGGCGCTCCGACCTCGGCCAGGACGACGCCGTCCGGGTCTGCCTGCAGGCCCTGTACGACGCCGCCGACGACGACTCCGCCACCGGTGGCCCGGACCTCACCCGCCGGATCTTCCCGGTCGTGTGGGTGGTGACCGCCGACGGCGGCACCCGCCTCGACGAGGCCACCCTGGGCGCCTTCGCCGACGAGGTGGTCGGCGAGCGGATGCGCCGTCCCGACGGACCGTTGGCACCGATCGAGGGAGGGGAGTAGCCGATGAGCATGCCGTACTACGTCTCGCCCGAGCAGCTGATGAAGGACCGGGCCGACTTCGCCCGCAAGGGCATCGCGCGCGGCCGGTCCCTCCTCGCCCTGCAGTACGCCGACGGCGTGCTGTTCGTGACCGAGAACCCCTCCAAGGCGCTGCACAAGGTCGCCGAGCTCTACGACCGGATCGCGTTCGCCGCGGTCGGCCGCTACAACGAGTTCGAGAACCTGCGGATCGCCGGTGTGCGGCTGGCCGACATGCGCGGCTACGCCTACGACCGCTCCGATGTGACCGGGCGCGGCCTGGCCAACGCCTATGCGCAGACCCTCGGCACGATCTTCTCCTCCGGCGGCGAGAAGCCCTACGAGGTCGAGATCTTCGTGGCCGAGATCGGCGACGAGCCGGAGGCCGACCAGATCTACCGGCTCACCTACGAGGGCCGCGTCGCCGACGAGCACGGGTTCGCGGTGATGGGCGGCGATGCGGAGACGATGTCGGCGTACCTCCAGGAGCACTACACGGCCGGGGCCGACCTGTCCTCCGCGCTGAAGGTCGCGGTGGCCGCCGTGGGCCACACCAGCAGCGAGGATCGCGTGATCCCGGTCGAGGACCTCGAGGTGGCGGTGCTGGACCGGACCCGGGTGCAGCCGCGCAAGTTCGCGCGGATCCGGGTGGAGCGTCTGGAGCAGCTGCTGGGCGACCGCGGGCCGAGCACGGCCGCGAGCGACCAGGCCCACACCTCGCAGACCCCGGTGTCCGAGGACGAGCCGCCGAGCGCGCCACTGCTCTGATGCTCTGACGCGGCCGGGCTCAGGTCGAGGCCTGCCGGGTGGCCGGTCCCTCGAGGACGCTCCCGTCCGCGGCGAACCTGGATCCGTGCAGCGGGCAGTCCCAGGACTGCTCGACGTCGTTCCAGACGAGCGCACCGCCGAGGTGGGTGCAGAGCGGGCGGTGCTCGCCGGGAAGCAGCCGCGCGAGATGGCCGCCCATCAGGGTGGCCGCGACCTCCCCGTTGTGCAGGGCGGTGCGGGGCAGCGCCGCGACGTCGCGGGGTGCCCAGGTGCGGAACGCACGGCCCCAGCCCGGTGCGTCCCCGCCGAGCAGCTCCGCGGCGAGGAGCAGCGCCGCGGCGGGCGCGGTCGTCAGCCCCCACTTGTCGAAGCCGGTGACGACGTGGACGCGGCGGTCGGTGGGGATCGCCGGACCGGCGTACGGGAGGCCCACGAGCGGCGACTGGTCCTGGGCCGACCAGGCATGCGTGACCTCCGCGCCCGGCAGGACCTCGCGCGCCCACCCGAGCAGCTCCTGGAGGTGCTCGGAGGCCGTGCCCCGGCCGGTGGGATGCCCCGCCCCGCCGACCAGCAGCATCGGGGAACCACCGACGGCCACCGACCTCAGCGATCGCACGGACGGGTCCGCCGAGAGGTGCATCCCGTCCGGCACCCATCCCGTGCCGCCGTCGCGGTGGACCAGCGTGGCGGCGTACGAACGCTCGGTCCGGACCCGGGCGAAGTACGCGCCCCGGTCGGTCACCGGCTGGTTGGTGGCGACGACGACGTGGCCCGCGATGACGGTGGCGCCGTCGGTGGTCTCCACCGCGACCTCCGCGCCGCGGCGGTGCAGCCGGCGGACCCGGGTCCTCTCGTGGATCACGCCGCCCTCGCCCTCGAGCGCGGCGACCACCGCGTCGAGCAGCCGCAACGGGTCGAGCTGGAGCTGGTCGTCGAGACGGACCGCCCCCAGCACCGGGAACGGCAGCTCGGTGTCCTCGGTCCACGTCACGTCCAGACCCAGCGCCTCGGCCACCGCGTGCTCGGCCCGGACCCGGCGCAGGCCGCGCTCGGTCGTCGCGTACGTCGTCGCGTGACGCACCTCGATCGGGACCCCGTGCTGCTCGCAGAAGTGGCGGAGCCAGGCCTGGCCCTCGCGGGACGCCTCGACATAGGCGCGTACGTCGTCGGTGGGGTTCGTGCGGCTCGCGCGCGAGAGCTTGGTGCCCTGCAGCAGGCTCACCTTGCCGGTCGTGCGGCCGCTCGTGCCGTCGCCGACCCGCCGGGCCTCCAGCACGCACACGCTGCGCCCGCCGCGGGCCAGCAGCAGTGCGGTCAGCAGGCCGGCGAGCCCGCCGCCGACGACCGCGACGTCGTAGCTGCCGTCCTCGCCGAGGGGCGCGCGCGGCGCGGGCCGTGATCGGTCGAACCAGACCGGTGGGGTGGCGTCCATGCGACTCCGTACCCGGACCGCGCCACCCCAGTCACTGCTGCAGGCGGGCCGCCATCAGCTCCATCAGCTTCATCAGGCCCTTGAACGGCCGCGCCATCACCGTGAAGTCGGTGATCCGCCCGTCCGGGCCCCACTCGAACATGTCGACGCCCTGCACCGACAGCCCGTCGAGCTCGGCGGTGAACTCGAGCACGGCCGACCCGTCGGCGTACCACTGCCGGTGGTAGGTCAGGGTCGGCCCGAGCACGTCGAAGGCCGCCGCGAGGTAGTGCTTCGTGATCGCCTTCCCCTCCTGCGGGGTGTGCACGGCGGGGGAGTGGAAGACCGCGTCCTCGGCGATCAGGTCGTCGAGGACGGACGCATCGCGCGCGGCGGCCGCCTGGTGCCAGCGGACCACGGTGGACGGCATGTCAGGACTATCGATCATGTTCGTCAGGCTACGGACGATGTGACCTGCCACGCACTAGTGTTGGTGCATGGACCGCCGGATCTTCGGTATCGAGAACGAGTACGGCGTCACGTGCACGTTCAAGGGCCAGCGCCGGCTGAGCCCGGACGAGGTCGCCCGCTACCTGTTCCGCAAGGTCGTCAGCTGGGGCCGCAGCTCCAACGTGTTCCTGCGCAACGGCGCGCGGCTCTACCTCGACGTCGGCAGCCACCCGGAGTACGCCACGCCCGAGTGCGACGACGTGCTCGACCTGGTGGCGCACGACAAGGCGGGGGAGCGGGTGCTCGAGGGCCTGCTGCTCGACGCCGAGCAGCGGCTGCACGACGAGGGCATCGCCGGCGAGATCTACCTGTTCAAGAACAACACCGACTCCGCCGGCAACTCCTACGGCTGTCACGAGAACTACCTCGTGTCACGTGCCGGCGAGTTCAGCAAGCTCGCCGACGTGCTCATCCCGTTCCTGGTCAGCCGCCAGATCGTGGTCGGCGCCGGCAAGGTCACGCAGACGCCGCGGGGCGCGGCGTACTCGGTGAGCCAGCGCGCCGAGCACATCTGGGAGGGCGTCTCGTCAGCGACCACGCGGAGCCGCCCGATCATCAACACCCGCGACGAGCCGCACGCCGACGCGGAGAAGTACCGCCGGCTGCACGTCATCGTCGGCGACTCCAACATGTCCGAGAGCACCACGATGCTGAAGGTCGCGAGCTGCGACCTGGTGCTGCGGATGATCGAGGAGGGCGTGGTCATGCGCGACCTCACCCTGGAGAACCCGATCCGGGCGATCCGCGAGATCTCCCACGACATGACCGGGAGCCGCAAGGTCCGCCTCGCCAACGGCCGCGAGGCCAGCGCCCTGGACATCCAGGCCGAGTACCTCGGCAAGGCCCGGGACTTCGTCGACCGCCGCGGCATCAGCACCCCGGTCATCGAGCGCACCCTGGACCTGTGGGAGCGCGCCCTGAAGGCTGTCGAGTCCGACGACCTCAGCCTGATCGACCGCGAGATCGACTGGGTCATCAAGTGGAAGCTGATCGAGCGCTACCGGGCCAAGCACGGCCTGCCGCTCGGCCACGCGCGCATCGCCCAGCTCGACCTCGCCTACCACGACATCCACCGCAACCGCGGTCTCTACTACCTGCTGGAGAGGCGCGGAGCGGTCGCCCGGGTGACCACCGACCTGAAGATCTTCGAGGCCAAGTCGGTCCCGCCGCAGAACACGCGTGCCCGCCTGCGCGGCGAGTTCATCCGCAAGGCGCAGGAGCGCCGGCGCGACTTCACCGTGGACTGGGTCCATCTCAAGCTCAACGACCAGGCGCAGCGCACTGTCCTGTGCAAGGACCCGTTCCGGGCGTACGACGAGCGGGTGCAACGGCTGATCGACGGCATGTGAGCCGCGGCGGACCGGCGTACCGGACCGTTGGCTAAGGTTGCGGCCGTGTCGACCCGTCTCCGCCGCGCCGCTGCGCTCGCCGTCGTGCCCGTCCTCGCCCTCTCGCTCGCTGCCTGCGGGACCAGCGACACCGCGAAGGACTTCGACGCCGTCACCATCGGCGGCAGCTTCGGCCAGGCACCGACGATCACCTGGAAGAAGCAGATGCAGGCCACCGACCCGGTGACCAAGACCCTCGTGACCGGCACCGGGCCCGCGCTCGCCGACGGCGACAACGCCCTGGTGAACATCGCGGTGGCCGACGGCTGGACCCAGGAGACCCCGGTGACCACGTTCGGGCAGAAGTACGGCTCGCTCGTCGTGCCGCTCACCAGCGCGGCCATCCAGCCCCAGCAGATCGGCGACCTGTTCGTCACCTTCCTGCAGAAGTACGTCAAGCCCGGTGTCACCGTCGGCAGCCGGATCGCCATCGCGGTCGGCGCGACGCAGGCGTTCCCGTCGTACGTCACGGCACTGCCCAGCGCCCACCTGAACATCGGCAACGAGGACGGCCTGGTCATCGTGGCCGACGTCGTCGGCGTGCAGACCACGGCCGAGGCGAGCCAGAAGGCGCCGACCGGCCCCGCGGCCACCCCCGCGAAGTGGGCCCCCAAGGTCGTCGCCAAGGACGGGGCGCCCTCCGCGCTGAGCTTCAAGGGCATGCCCAAGCCCAACGGGAAGCTGCAGACCACCACCCTGATCCAGGGCAGCGGCCCCGCGATCGCCGACGGCTCGACCGCCGTGGTCAAGTACCTCGGCCAGGCCTACCAGGGCGCGAAGCCGTTCGACGAGGACTACACCAAGCAGACGGTCCTCAACGTGCTCATCGGCAAGAGCGTCCAGCCGTTCCAGAACGGCGACCCCAGCAAGGGCGTCGCGGTCGCCTCCGTCATCCCCGGGTGGCAGCGCGGCCTGATCGGCGCCAAGGTCGGCAGCCGCGTCCTGATCCAGATCCCGCCCAAGCTCGGGTACGCCGCCAGCCCGCCCGCGGGCTCGGGGATCCCGAAGAACGCGACGCTGTACTTCGTCGTCGACGTGATCGCGGCCGGCTGATCCACGGCCGGGCAAGTCGAACAGTTGAACGAATAGGGACCTCTCGGGCAGAATCTGGCACATGCCGGTCCCCAAGAGCGAGCGACTGCTCAACCTGCTGATCATGCTGCTGGTCCAGCGGCGTCCGATCGCGAAGGACCGCATCCGCGAGCTCCTCTACGCGGACTCCCGGCCGGAGGCGTTCGAGAAGATGTTCGAGCGCGACAAGGACGAGCTGCGCGGCCTCGGGGTGCCGATCGAGGTCGCCCAGATCGACCCGATGTTCGACGACGAGCAGGGCTACCGGATCCCCGCCGAGGAGTTCGCCCTGCCGCCGGTCGAGCTGACCTCCGACGAGGCCGCGATCGTCGGGCTGGCGACCCGCGTCTGGCAGGAGGCGACGATGGCGCAGGCCACCACCGACGCGGTCCGCAAGCTCTCCGCGGCCGGCGTCGGCGTCGACCTCAGTGCCCTCGACATCGGCCAGCCGCGCCCGACCGCCGAGGAGCCGTCGTTCGCGGCGTGCTGGCAGGCGGTCTGCGAGCGGCAGGCGATCATGTTCGACTACCAGCGTCCCGACCAGGAGCCCGCCCGCCGCAACGTCCAGCCCTGGGGCGTCGTCCGGTCCTCGGGCCGGTGGTACCTCGTGGGCTTCGACACCGGTCGCGGCGCCGAGCGGGTCTTCCGGCTCGACCGCTTCCGCAGCCCAGTGCGCACCGTCGGCCCCGCGCATGCGTACGACGTACCTCCCGACACCGACCTGCGCGCCGTGATCGCGCGGCTCGCCCCCCGCTCGCGGTACGCCGGTGCGGTGGTCCTGGCGCGCACCGACACCGGCCACGGCTTCCGCCGTCGCGCCGCGAAGATCGAGCCCGGCGTGCCCGGTCCGGACACCCGGTCCGGCTGGGACCGGATCACCCTGGAGAGCGTGGGCTGGAACCTGGTCGAGGAGGTGCTCCACCACGGCGCCGACGTGGTGCTCGTCGAGCCCGCGGAGCTGCGCGAGCAGGTCGTCTCCCGCCTGCAGGAGCTGGTGGCATGAGCTCCCGCCCCGCCCCGGGGGCCCGCGACCAGGTCGCCCGCCTCCTCACCCTGGTGCCGTTCCTGCAGACCCGCGACCAGGTCCGCCTGGCCGAGGCCGCCGAGCTGCTCGGCAGCACCCCCGAGGCGGTCCTGTCGGACCTGCGCGTGCTGTTCATGTGCGGCCTGCCGGGCGGGATGCCCGACGACCTCATCGACGTGGACCTGGACGCGATCTCCTCGGAGTCCGGCGCGGCCCTGGCCGACGGCGTCATCCGCATCGACAACGCCGACTACCTGTCCCGGCCGATGCGGCTCAGCCCCACCGAGGCCTCGGCGGTCATCGTCGCGCTGCACACGCTGCGCGACGGCTCACCCGCCGACGTACGCACCCTGGTCGACCGGGTCCTCACCAAGCTCGAGGCGGCCGCGAGCGTCCGTCCCGTCGTGGCCACGCATCCCGGCGAGGCCGCCCAGGTCGCGCTCAGCGCCCGGCTGCAGCAGGCTGCCGACGACGGGGTGCAGGTCCGGATCCGCTACCACGTCCCGGCCCGCGACGAGGTCTCCGAGCGCGTGGTCGACCCGTTCGGCGTCAGCACCAGCGGACGGTTCTCCTACCTCGACGCGTGGTGCCACCTGGCTGAGGGCGACCGGCTGTTCCGGCTGGACCGGATCGACTCCGCGGAGTTGCTCGACACCCCGATCGAGGCGCCCCGGCGTGCCCCTCGGGCCCTCACCGAGGGCCCGTTCGACGACTCGCCCGAGCGCGGCACGGTGGTCACCCTGCGGCTCGCCCCCGAGGCCCGGTGGGCCACCGACTACTACCCGATGCGGGAGGTCCGCGAGCAGGCCGACGGCGCGCTCGAGGCCGATCTCGTCGTCGCGGACCCGCGCTGGCTGATCCGCCTGCTGCTCCGGCTGGCGCCGCACGCCCGGGTGCTCGAGCCCAGCGAGTTCGCCAACGACCTGACCGTGCGGGCGCGGGAGACCCTGGCGCTCTATGCATCGGCCGGGGCGTAGCATGGGAGCAACGGCGCACGCCGAGACCACGAGCGATTGAGAGACTGACATGCTTGCCCTTGTCGACATTCCTGGCGGATGGGAATTGATCGTCATCCTCGCCGTCGTCGTGCTGCTCTTCGGCGCCAAGAAGCTCCCCGAGTTCGCCCGGGGCACCGGTCAGGCCCTGCGCATCTTCAAGGCCGAGACCAAGGGCCTGCGCGACGGCGACGACGAGAAGACCGCCGAGGCGACCGAGGCGGACAAGCCCATCGAGGGCAAGATCGTCGACAACTGATCCAGCACCGCTGATCCAGTACTGACGTGTCCCTGTCCGGCGTCGTCTCCCTCCTCGTCGGCAAGCCCGTCCACCCGGTCTCGGCCGACGGCCGGATGGCGCTGTCCGACCACCTGCGCGAGCTGCGCGCCCGCGTCCTGAAGAGCGCCCTGATCCTTGCACTCGGCTTCGTCGCCGCGATCTTCTTCTACCACCAGCTGCTCCAGCTGGTGACGGGTCCGTACGACGACGCCCGGCGCATCCTCGGTGACGACCGGACCGACATCTACACCAGCGGCGCGGCGGGTGGCTTCATGCTGTTCATGAAGCTGACGGGCCTCGCGGCGCTGGTCGGCACCAGCCCGTTCTGGCTCTACCAGATCTGGGCCTTCATCCTTCCGGGCCTGCACGCGCACGAGCGCAAGTGGTCCCACGTGTTCATGCTGATCGCGGGGCCGCTGTTCCTGGTCGGCATCGTGGTCGGCTACGTCACGCTTCCCAAGGGCCTGCAGATCCTGATCGGCTTCAACCCCCACGACGTCCACAACCTGGTCGAGTTCAACGAGTACCTCTCGTTCTTCAGCCGCACCCTGCTCACCTTCGGCATCGCCTTCGAGATCCCGGTCTTCGTGGTGCTGCTCAACCTCGCCGGCATCGTCAAGGGCAGCCAGCTCGGCGCCTACCGCTCGTGGATCATCGTCGGCACCTTCATCTTCGCGGCGGCGGCGACGCCGTCGACCGACCCGTTCACGATGACCATCATGGCCGTCCCGATGTGCCTGCTGTTCGGCATCTCCGAGGTCATCGCCCGGCTCAACGACCGCCGCCGCGGCCGTCAGGACCTCAACGACGGGCTGTCTCCGGACGAGATGAGCGAGATCTGATGGTCCTGTGCCGGTGGGAGAGGGTCGACCCCTTCGAGCTGCCCGAGTGGCTCGGCGAGGATGAGGTGACCTGGTCCGCCGAGTGCGCCCTCGGGCGACCCACGGTCCCTGGCGTCCTGCGCAGCGACAGCGGCAGCGACGAGCTGGCCTGCGACTTCATCGCCGCCGATGTCGCCTGCCCGGCGCCGCTGGTCGACGAGGCCACCCGCACCCGGATCCACCAGGCCTGGCGCGACGGCCAGGTCGAGCTCCTCTCCGACGGCGGGCGGCTCACGCTCGGCGTCCCCGGAACCGCGCAGGACGCCGCCCTGGTCCTCGAGGCGATCGGCCGGTTCGCGCACGCGGTCGGCACCAGTCCGGCGCACTACGGCGTGCGGCTCCGCGCCGGCCACTGACCCCGGCATAGGCTCAGCCCGTGCCCCATCCGATCCGCGACGTCGCCCTGGTGACGAACCCGACGGCCGGTCGCGGCCGGGCACGCCGGGTGGCGGACGCGGCGCAGCCGGTCCTGGCTGCCTCCGGCTGGAACGTACGCCGCCTCGAGGGCCGCGATCGCGCCGAGTCCGAGGACCTGGCCGCCAAGGCGCTGGCCGAGGGCGTGGACGCCCTGCTGGTGTGCGGCGGCGACGGCCTGGTCAACCTGGGGTTCCAGCTCGTCGCCGGGACGGCCGTGCCGCTCGGCGTACTGCCGGGCGGGCGGTGCAACGACCTCGCGCGCGCCATCGGGCTGCCGCGCGGGGACGGTGCCGCGGCCGCGCGCAGGCTCGTCGCCGGCCGGCCACAGCGCCTGGACCTCGCGCGGTCCGGCGACCGCTGGTTCGCCACGGTCCTCGGCCCGTTCGCGTCGCTGCGCGAGACGCGGCGGCTGCCCTACGTCCTCACCCTGGACGGCGAGGAGCGGCTCGTGGACGCGACGATGGTCGCGGTCGCGAACTGCCCGTCCTTCGGCGGCGGACTGCCGATCGCCCCCCGGGCGCTCATCGACGACGGCCTGCTGGACGTCGTCATCATCAGGTCGATCGGAAGGTGGGAGCTCGTGCGCGTCCGCAGGATCACGATGGCGGCACCCGGTGTCGTCGCGTACGCCGACGGGGAGCGCTTCGGCGCGCTGCCGCTCACGATCGAGTGCGTCCCCGCGGCCGCCTGGGTGATCGCATGACGACGGACACGAACGGCACGTTCGAGGACTTCGTCGCGGGCTACCGGTTCCCCCTCGACGAGTTCCAGGTCGAGGCCTGCCGCGAGGTCGAGGCGGGCCACGGCGTCCTGGTCGCCGCGCCCACCGGCGCCGGCAAGACCGTGGTGGGGGAGTACGCCGTCCACCTGGCCCTGGCCACCGACCGCAAGTGCTTCTACACGACGCCGATCAAGGCGCTCTCCAACCAGAAGTACGCCGACCTCGTCGACCGCTACGGGGCCGAGAAGGTCGGCCTCCTCACGGGCGACACGACCATCAACGGCGAGGCGCCGGTGGTCGTGATGACCACCGAGGTGCTGCGCAACATGCTCTACGCGCGCTCCCGCACGCTGGTGGGCCTGGGCTACGTCGTCATGGACGAGGTGCACTACCTCGCCGACCGCTCCCGCGGCGCGGTCTGGGAGGAGGTCATCATCCACCTGCCCGAGTCGGTGTCGGTGATCTCGCTGTCGGCCACGGTCTCGAACGCCGAGGAGTTCGGCGAGTGGCTCGAGGCGGTGCGCGGCACGACCCGCACGATCGTCGCCGAGCGCCGTCCGGTGCCGCTCTACCAGCACGTGATGGTCGGCAACCGGCTGATGGACCTCTTCGCCTCCTCCGAGGTCGACGCGGCCGCCGGGTTCGTGCGCGAGGGTGCACGCGTCAACGAGGAGCTGCTCCGGATCGCGCGCGACGACTGGGCCAGCTCCCGGCTGATGCGCGACCGACGCTCGCCGCGGCACGGCAAGCCGGGAGCCTCCAAGAATCCGCGCCAGGTCGGCAACGGCCGCCGGGTCTGGATCCCGTCGCGCCCCGAGATGATCGAGCGGCTCGAGCGCGAGCAGCTGCTGCCCGCCATCGACTTCATCTTCAGCCGGGCCGGCTGCGACGCGGCCGTCGAGCAGTGCATGGCCGCCAACCTGCGGCTGAACCGGGCCGACGAGCGCGGCCAGGTCATCGCGTACGTCGAGAAGGAGCTCGGCGGGCTTCCCGCCGCCGACCTCGAGGTCCTCGGCTACGGCGACTTCCTCGACGCCGCCTCGCGCGGCATCGCGGCCCACCACGCCGGGATGCTGCCCGCGTTCAAGTCCTGTGTGGAGGAGCTCTACCTGCGCGGGCTGATCAAGGTCGTGTTCGCCACCGAGACCCTCGCGCTCGGCATCAACATGCCGGCGCGCACGGTGGTGCTGGAGAAGCTCACCAAGTGGAACGGCGAGACGCACGCCGACATCACCCCGGGGGAGTACACCCAGCTGACCGGCCGAGCAGGTCGCCGCGGCCTCGACATCGAGGGCCACGCCGTCGTGCTCTGGCAGCCGGGCATGAACCCCCGCGAGCTCGCCGGCCTCGCCTCGACACGGACCTATCCGCTGCGCAGCAGCTTCCGGCCGTCGTACAACATGGCCGTCAACCTGGTGCACTCCTACGGCAAGCACCGTGCCCGCGAGCTGCTCGAGCAGTCGTTCGCCCAGTTCCAGGCCGACCGGGCCGTCGTCGGGCTCGCCCGCCAGCTGCGCAAGGCCGAGGACGCGCTGGAGGGGTACGCCGAGGCGGCGCAGTGCGACCGCGGCGACTTCATGGAGTACGCCGCGCTGCGCCGGCGGATCAGCGAGGTCCAGAAGGACGCGAGCCGCGAGCGGAAGGCCGACCGGCGTACCGAGGCCTCGGCGTCGCTGGAGCGGCTCAAGCCCGGCGACGTGATCGTCGTGCCGTCGGGGAAGTTCGCCGGCCCGGCGGTCGTCGTCGACCCGGGCCTGTCCGACAACGGGCACCGACCGCTGGTCATCACCATGGAGAAGCAGGGCCGCCGGCTGGGCATGATCGACTTCCCGGTCCCGGTGGAGGCCGTCGCCCACCTGCGGCTGCCCAAGAGGCTCGACCCGCGCAACCCGCAGCAGCGCAGGGACGTCGCCCAGGCGGTCAAGGAGGCGGTCCGCCCGCTACCGCTGTCGGTGGTCCGGCCGCGGCTGCAGAAGGCCGCCCCGGACCCCGAGGTCGCGGCCGAGGTCGCCGAGCTGCGTGCCGAGCTGAAGGCGCACCCGTGCGACAGCTGCCCGGACCGCGAGGACCACGCCCGGTGGGCCGAGCGCTGGTTCAAGCTGCGCAGCGACACCGAGACCCTGTCGCGGCGCGTGGAGCGCCGTACGAACACCGTCGCGCGCACCTTCGACCGGGTCTGCGAGGTGCTGGTCGCACTCGGCTACCTCACCGAGGGCGAGGACCCCGAGGTGACCGCGCGCGGGCGCGGGCTGATGCGCATCTACTCCGAGCTCGACCTGGTCGCCGCCGAGGCGCTGCGGCTCGGCCTGTGGAACGACCTCACGCCCAGCCAGCTCGGTGCGGTGCTGTCGGTGCTGGTCTACGAGGCCCGCCGGCCCGAGGAGGCACCGCCTCCGACGCCGGGCGGGGCCGTGGCCGTGACGGTCGACGCGATGATGCGGCTGTGGAACGAGCTGGAGCTGCTGGAGAAGGGCCACCGGCTCGACTTCCTGCGCAAGCCCGACACCGGCTTCGCCTGGACCGCCTACCGCTGGGCCGAGGGCGAGCGCCTCGACGAGGTGCTGCGCCGGGCCGACCTCACCGCCGGTGACTTCGTGCGCCAGATGAAGCAGCTGGTCGACTTCGCCGGCCAGATCGCCGACGCCGCCGCCGGCACCCCGGTCCGCAACACGGCGCGTGAGCTCGTCACAGCCCTCCGGAGGGGCATCGTCGGGGGCGAGTGAGCGACGCCTGAGCGACGTCGCCGATGACCGGAGGCGGGGACTCAGCCCGCGGTCGCGTCGACGTCGGTCGGGACGAGCCCCAGCGCGCGTCGTTCGGCGGCACGGAGCTGCTCGGCGTACCCGTGTCCGTGCGCGGACAGCGACACCACGACGCGACGGCGATCGTCGGGGTCGACGTGTCGCAGCACGAGCCCCGACTCCACGAGCCGATCGGCGTGCCGGGTGAGCGTGGCTGCCGGCACCACGGCCCGGGTGGCGACAGCGCTCATGCCGATGCCCGGCTCCTCGTCCACGACCGCGAGGATCCGCCAGTGCTCCATCGTGAGCCCGCGCTCCCGCAGCAGCGGCGCGAGGTGGGCGCGCAGGAGGGCCTCGGTCTGCCGCAACCGGACCGCTTCGCTCGAGGATGCACCTCTGCTCACCGTCGACACCTGCCGCTCCTCGTAGCCACCGGGCACCGGGCCGTTCTGTCACACGCGCTGACGTCCACTATCGTAGCCACGGACAGGCGCCCGAACGGGCGCCCCGCTCGCCCGCAACGACGCCGGCTCCGACATCCGATCGTCTGCGGGGAGGTGCGGTGGAGGACATCCGGTCGGCCCAGGGCAGCGCATCGGGCGAGGTGATCCGCGTCGCCCTCGTCGTCCCGCTCCAGGGACCGACCGGGATCTACGGGCCGTCGTGCCTGGCCTGTGCCGAGCTCGCGACGGACCAGCTCAACCGCGCCGACGGGATCGCCGGACGGCCCGTGGAGCTGGTCATCGTGGACGGGGGTCGCGAGCCGTCGGTGGTCGCCGACGACGTGGCGCGGCTCGTCGACGCGGGACGCGTCGAGGCGATCGCCGGCTGGCACATCTCGGCCGTCCGCCGCGCCATCACCCGGCGCGTGGGCGGCAGGGTCGTGTACGCCTACGGGGCGATGCACGAGGGTCGCGACGACACCCCGGGCGTGTTCATGCTGGGCGAGCGACCGATCAACCAGTTGCTGCCGGCGGCGCACTGGATGCGCGAGCAGCTCGGCGTGGGGCGGTGGGCGATCGTCGGCAACGACTACGTCTTCCCCCGCGTCACCGGGGCGACCGCGCGCTGGGCGCTGCACGACACCCCTTCGGAGGTCGTGAGCGAGACCTACGTGCCCCTCGGCACGACCGACTTCCGAGGTGTCGTGGCCGATCTCGCACGCCAGCCGGTCGACGGCGTGATCATGCTGCTCATGGGCCAGGACGCCGTCCAGTTCAACCGGCAGTTCGCCCGTGCGGGCCTGACTGCCGACCTGCCGCGACTGAGCCCGGCCATCGAGGAGAACACCCTGCTCGCGGCCGGTGCCGCGGCCAACGAGGGGCTGTACGTGGCGGCGGCGTACTTCGACGGGCTGTCGACGGCTGAGGGCTCGGAGCTGGCCGCCGCGTACTACGCGCACTGGGGTCGATGGGCGCCGGCGCTCAATGCGATCGGCGAGTCGTGCTACGAGGCCCTCCACTTCCTCGCCCGCATCGGCCGGATCGCCGGCTCGCTGGAGATGAGCGCGGTGGCCGCGATCCGCTCGGGGCACATCTACTCCGGACCGCGCGGCCTGATGCGGCTGGACGGCAACCTGGTCGACCAGGACGTCTACCTCGCAGCCGCGGACGGGCTCGAGTTCCGGGTGACCGACCAGATCGCGCGTGTCCACTAGCGCTCACTCGCCGACCAGTGCGCCGGTGGGCGCGTCGAGATGGGCACAGGCCGCCAGCCAGGCCCTGTGCGCCGACGCCTCGTGGGCATGGGCGTCCAGCGAGCGCCACAGCACGGCTCCGGCCACGTCCAGGTCGAACCTGTCGGGACCTGCGGGCGCATCGGGCGCACCGCCGAGGCACAGCACGGAGGTGATGACGCGCCGTCCGGACACCAGCGAGAGGTACGTCGTGGCATCCAGGTCGAGCTCCTCGACGAGCACCGGTCGGTCGCACCCGTCGTACACCGCCGTGGTCTGACGGACCGAGCCCGGCTTCTCGCCGAAGCGTCCGAGCACCAGTGCCTCCCTGAGGAGCACCCGGGCGCCCTCCCCGCAGCGGACGCTGAGGTTCCGCTCCACGTCAGCACCGTCAGCGACGACGAACGGCTCGCCCGCCCACGTGAGCGTGGCTCCCGCGGCGACCTCGATGCGCACCGACCACCACGCACGCGCCCCACGCGCCGGGAACGCCACCGTCCCGCCCGGCTCGACCAGGTCGAGGCGCGCCCCCTCATCGACGCGGATGTCGATCTCGACACGATCACCTGCGAGGAGGAGCGCGCCGTCGGGCAGCAGCGAGATCCTCGCTCCCGAGGCGTGGTGGTCCACCACGATGGGCCGGATGCCGGATGCCGACGCGTCGGACAGCGTCACGGCCGTCCGCACGATCGCCCGGGACCCGTTCACGCCCGGGGAGACACGGACGCGGGTCCGGGCAGAGCCCTCAGTGGGAGTGGTCATGTGCGTGGCTGTGGGCGGCCATCGGCCCCGGGTCGATGGGCACGAGCACCCCGGCACGGTGCGAGGAGAGGACCTCGTCCAGCCACGCGACGAGGGCCTCGATGCTCGAGCGGTCCATCCGGGACAGGCCGAGCACCGGCCCGTCCCCGCGCGCGACGCTCGCGTCGGCGAGCATGCGGGCGACATCGACACCGACGTACGGACCCAGGTCGGTCTTGTTGACGACGAGCAGGTCCGCCCGTTCGATACCCGGCCCTCCCTTGCGCGCGACGTCGCCTCCGCCGGCCACGTCCAGCACGAAGACCTGGACGTCGACCAGGGCGGGGGAGAAGGTCGCGGTCAGGTTGTCGCCGCCGGACTCGATGAGCACGACGTCGAGCCCGGGGTAGTCGTGCTCGAGGTCCTCGACGGCGAGGAGGTTCGCGGTGATGTCGTCACGGATGGCCGTGTGCGGACAGGCACCGGTCTCGACGCCGCGGATCCGGTCGGCGTCCAGGACGCCGGCGGAGCGCAGGAACCGCGCGTCCTCGTCGGTGTAGATGTCGTTGGTGATGACGCCGAGGTCGAGGCGACCCGCGAGCTCACGGCACAGCAGTGCGATGAGTGAGCTCTTCCCGGTGCCGACCGGGCCGCAGACCCCCAGTCGCAACGCTCTGCGGTGCATGTGGTGGTGGAGCTCAGGCACTGAACAACCTCCTGCTGCGAAGGGCGTGGGCCTGTGCCCACGCCTCGATCTGTGGATGGGCCCGCGCCGGGATGTCCGACGGGTGTCGGTGGTCCGCGACGGCGGACGCGAGCGCGTCGATGTCCGGCAGTGCGGAGTGCACCCATCCTGCGACGGCGGCCGGGTCGAGCGGGAGCAGCTTGAGGGCCGCGGCGCAGACCGTCTGGACGTCGTCGTACCCGATCAGGCGGGCGAGCGCCGCCGGGCTCAGCCCGACGGCCGAGGCGACCGCCCCGAGGACCACCGGCCGGCAGGGCGCGGCGAGGTTCCCGAGCGCGAGCAGAGGCCCTGCGTCCGGCCACAACCTGCCGGCCAGGCGGAGCAGTGCCCGCCCCTGGGCGCGGGAGGCCGCACGTACGGCGCTGCTCGCCGTCCTCGCCGCCCACGCCGACTCGACGCCCTCGAGCTCGGCAGCGGCGCCGTCCCGCCCACACGCGTGCCGCGCCACCACCGCTGTGCTGGCGTCGACGAGCGTGACGCTCGCCAGCCGGGAACGGGCGAAGGCGAGGACGTCCACCCCCGTCAGTCCGTCGTGCACGGCGGGCTCGAGCACATTGGACTGGGTGTGGCCGGCCACGGGCAGCCGTGCGTCCGCGAGCAGCATCAGCAGCAGGTCCTGGTGCACGGCCGGCTCAGAACATCGAGTACAGCTGCGCGAGCGGCAGCGTGCGGGCGGGGCGGGGCACGACCAGCTCGCCCTCGACCTGGATGGCGAAGGTCGCAGGGTCGATGTCGATCCGGGGGAGGGCTGAGTTGTTCACCATGTCGGCCTTCCCGATCGCGCGCGTGGCCTTGAGGGGTGCCAGCCGTCTGCGGAGCTGCAGGCGCTCGGCCAGGCCGTCGGCCAGCGCGGCGGGCGACACGAAGCTCACCGCGTGGTCGGCACCGTCGGTGACCAGGGCCGGCCGCATCAGGACCGGCTGCGGCGTCGGGATCGACGCGTTCGGGTCGCCCAGCGCGGCCCAGACCAGCGCGCCGCCCTTGATCACCACCTCGGGCCGGATGCCGAAGAAGCGCGGATCCCACAGCACGAGATCGGCCATCTTGTCCGGCTCCACCGAGCCGACCTCGTCGTCGATGCCATGGGCGATCGCCGGGTTGATGGTGTACTTCGCGACGTACCGCTTCGCACGCGCGTTGTCCGCCGGACCCACCGCCAGGTCACCGTGCCGACCGAACCTCTCCTTCATCACGTGGGCGACCTGCCAGGTCCGGCAGATCACCTCGCCGATGCGGCCCATGGCCTGTGCGTCCGACGAGGTGATGGAGAGCGCTCCGACGTCGTGCAGCAGGTCCTCGGCCGCGATGGTCGTCGCGCGGATCCGCGACTCGGCGAAGGCGAGGTCCTCGGGCACCTTCGGGTTGAGGTGGTGGCAGACCATCAGCATGTCGAGGTGCTCGGCGACCGTGTTGACCGTGTGAGGCAACGTCGGGTTCGTCGAGCCCGGGATGACGTGGGGGAGCGCCGCGACCGTGAGGATGTCGGGGGCATGCCCTCCACCCGCGCCCTCCGCGTGGAAGGCATGGATCGAGCGGCCGCCGATCGCGCCGATGGTCGACTCGACGTACCCCGCCTCGTTCAGGCTGTCGGAGTGCAGCGCCACCTGGAGGCCGTGCTCGTCGGCTGCCCGGAGCGCGGCATCGATCGCCGCCGGCGTGGATCCCCAGTCCTCGTGGCACTTGTACGCCGCCGCGCCGGCCATCGCCTGCTCGGCCAGCGCCGCGGCGCTCACGGTGTTGCCCTTGCCCATCAGCAGCAGGTTGACCGGTGCCGCGTCCAGCGCTCGGTGCACCGTGTGCAGGTGCCACGGCCCAGGAGTCACCGTCGTGGCCTTCGAGCCCTCCGACGGCCCGGTGCCGCCGCCACCCAACGTGGTGATGCCGGTCGCCAGCGCCTCGTGGACCTGGGAGAGGGACAGCAGGTGCACGTGCACGTCGATCGCCCCGGCCGTCAGGATCCGCCCCTCGCCGGAGATCACGTCGGTGCCGGGCCCGATCACCAGGCCGGGGTGGATGCCGTCGGCGACGTCGGGGTTGCCGGCGCGGCCGAGCGCGACGATCCGCCCTCCGCGGATGCCGACGTCGGCTCGCACGATGCCCCAGTGGTCCAGCACGAGCGCGCTGGTGATGACGGTGTCGAGCGCGCCGTCGGCTGCGCAGACGGTGGACTGCGCCATGGACTCGCGGATCGACTTGCCGCCACCGAAGACCGCCTCGTCGCCTCCGATGACGAGGTCCTCCTCGACCTCGATCCACAGATCGGTGTCCCCGAGACGCACCTGGTCGCCGACGGTCGGGCCGTAGAGAGCGGCGTACGACGCCCGCGAGATCTCAACCATCGAGCGCTCCGGCGCCCGGGACCTGCAGTCCCGGCACGATCCTGCGACCCCGGAGCGCCACCGCGGCGAGCTCCTGGGAGACGCCCGGCTCGAACCGGCGCGAGGTCCCGGAGGCGATGTCGAGGCGGTATCCGTGTGCGGCCTCGCGGTCGAACGCGAGGGCGGCGTTGGCATCCGGGAGATGCAGGTGGGAGCCGATCTGGATCGGCCGGTCACCGGTGTTGGTGATGACCAGGCTGATGCGCTCGTCCGCGGTGCGGTCGGCATTGAGCACCACGGTGCCGGGAGCTGTGCGGATGGCCCCGGGGCCGTCCTGCGTGAGGGCCATCGGCCGTCTCCGTTCTCGTCGGGGGTGGGAGGGCGCTCTCGGCGCTAGGCGATCGGGTGATGCAGCGTGACCAGCTTCCGGCCGTCGGGGAAGGTCGCCTCGACCTGGACGTCGCGGATCATCTCCGCCACGCCGGGCATGACCTCGGACCGGTTGAGCACCTCGCGGCCGCGCTCCATCAGGTCCACCACGTCGGCACCGGCGCGTGCCTCCTCGATGACCCAGCAGGACAGCAGCGCGACCGTCTCCGGGTAGTTGAGCAGCACCCCACGCCCGCGGCGGTCGCGCGCGACCATGCCCGCGACCGAGAGGAGCAGCTTCTCGGTGTCCGAGGGAGTCAGGTGCACGTCAGACCGCCATCGCCGCGCGCACCGACGTGAGTGCCTCTTCGCCACCCGCCCCCGACGCGGTGATCCGGCCGGACTCGAGCACGTGGTAGCTGTCGGTGATCCGCAGCGCGAACCCGACGTGCTGCTCGACGAGCAGGACGGAGAGGTCGCCGCGCTCGGTGAGCGAGCCGATGACCCGCTCGATCTCGGCGACCACGTTCGGCTGGATGCCCTCGGTCGGCTCGTCGAGGATCAGCAGACGCGGCGAGGTGATCAGTGTCCGCGCGATGGAGAGCTGCTGGCGCTGGCCGCCGGACAGGAGCCCGGCCTTGCGGTCCGCCAGCGCGGTCAGCGCCGGGAAGGTGTCGAGCGCCTCGCCGATCAGCTGCGCGCCGTTCCTGCGGCCGTCCGCCACCAGCCGCAGGTTCTCCATGGTGGTGAGCTGGGGGAAGCTGAGCTGGCCCTGGGGCACGTAGCCCAGCCCGCGTGCGACGCGCTTGCTCGGCCGCAGCCGGGTCACGTCCTCGCCATCGATGAGGACGGCGCCGCGGCTGACGGGGAGGAGGCCGACGGCAGCACGGAGGAGCGTGGTCTTGCCGGCACCGTTGTGGCCCATGATGGCCACCGCTCCGCCGCGAGGTACGACGAGGTCGACGTCGTGGCAGACCTTCGTCCGGCCGTACCCCGTCGTCACGCCGCGAAGCTCGAGCATCGGCGTCGTCATGATGACACTCCTTCCCCGGCGGCCGCGGCTCGACCGAGGTAGATCTCCTGCACACGCGGATCGGCCTGGATCTCGCTCACGGTGCCCTCGGTCAGGACCTTGCCGGCGTGCATCACCGTGACGCTGTCGGCGAAGGTCCGCACGAAGTCCATGTCGTGCTCGATGACGATCACGACCCGATCGCCCCCGATCCTCCTCAACAGGGCACCGGTCTGCTCCCGCTCCTCGCCGCTCATGCCGGCGACGGGCTCGTCCAGCAGCATCAGCCGCGCGTCCTGGACCAGGAGCATGCCGATCTCCAGCCACTGCTTCTGGCCGTGCGCGAGCACCCCGGCCGGGCGATCGGCGTGCGCGGTGAGGCCGATCTCCTCGAGCGCGCGCGCCACCACGTCCGGCGTACGCCGACGCGGGGCGAGCAGCGCCCGGGTGGGGCGGTGGATACCGGCGGCGATGTCGAGGTTCTGCAGCACCGTGAGCTGCTCGAACACGCTGGCCGTCTGGAACGTGCGTCCGACCCCTGCTCGGATCCGCCGGTGGGTGCGTTCCCCGGCGAGCTCGCGCGAGCCGAACCGGATCGATCCGGTCGAGCGCACCAGCCCGGTGATCGCGTCGACGACGGTCGTCTTGCCCGCACCGTTGGGTCCGATGAGGAACCGGAGGTCGCCGTCGACGACCGTCAGGTCGATGCCGTCGACGGCCTTGAAGCCGTCGAAGGTCACGCTGAGATCGCGTACCTCGAGATAGGCGCTCATGGTGTGGGAACCTCCGCAGGTTGACGGTCGGCCCGACGCGCAGCCGTGGTGGTGGTCCGGTCCCGCAGGCCGGCGACGAGTCGGCCGGCCAGGAGGGGCAGCTGTCCGAGGCCGCCCGGGAGCACGGCGACCACGACGACGAACAAGGCACCCTGGAAGTAGGTCCAGGCCGACGGGAAGTCCGACGACAGCTGGTTCTGGGCCCAGCCGACCGCGATCGCGCCCATCGCCGGCCCGAGGAGCGTGGCGCGACCGCCGAGGGCCACCCCGGTGATGAACACGATCGACGGCACGACGCCGACCGCGGAGGGCGAGATGATGCCCGCGACGGGCACGAAGATCGCACCGGCGATGCCCGCGAGGGTCGCGGAGACGACGTACGCGACGATCTTAACGTTCGCGGGGTCGTAGCCGAGGAAGCGCACCCGCTCCTCTGCGTCGCGGACCGCGACGAGCAGCTCGCCGTACCGGCTCGCGTACAGCCACGCGACCAGCAGCAGCGACGCGAGGAGGATGCAGGCGGCGAAGGTGTAGATCATCACCTGGTTCGCGGGACGGTAGAGGTTGTAGCCGAAGAACGACCGGAAGCCGTTCAGCCCGTTCGTGCCGCCGGTCGACTGGATGTTGCCGATCAGGAGCAGCGCGAACGCATAGGCCAGGGCCTGCGAGAGGATCGCGAAGTAGGCCCCCTTGACCCGCCGCTTCAGGATCGCGAACCCGAGCACGGTGGCGACCACGGCCGGCAGGGCGACGATCGCGACGAGGGTGAGGACCGGGCTGCGGAACGGCTCCCACCATCCCGGCAGGTGCCCGTCGCCGTACAGGGACATGAAGTCGGGTACGCCGTGCGGCCCCGCGTCGGCGAGCTTGAGGTGCATCGCCATCGCATAGGCGCCGATGCCGAAGAACACGCCCTGGCCCATGGTGAGCATGCCGCCACGGCCCCACGCGAGGCCGATGCCGACGGCGACGATCGCGTAGCAGACCAAGCGTGCGAGCAGGTTGATCTGGAAGGTCCCGAAGACCGCCGGAGCGACGACGAGCAGGCCCACGGCGAGGACCACGTAGCCGACGACCTGGGCCAGGACGCGGGGCTGCGGCACCCGGATCGGCGCCCTCACACCAGGCTCCGGGAGCGGACGGTGAACAGGCCCTGCGGGCGGACCTGCAGGAACACCACGATGAGCAGGAGCACGATGACGCGTCCGATCGAGGCCGAGGTGGTGTACTCGAAGAGCGACTGCAGCATGCCGAGCACGAACGCCGCGAGCACGGTGCCCTTGATCTGCCCGATGCCGCCGACCACGACGACCAGGAACGCGTCCACGATGTACGTCGTGCCGATGGTCGGGCCGGTGGAGCCGATGAGCGTCAGGCACACGCCAGCCACTCCGGCGAGCCCGGATCCGATGAAGAACGCGGTCTGGTCGATGCGCCGCGTCGAGATGCCGAGGGTCTCGGCGAGGTCCCGGTTCTGCACCGAGGCCCGCAGCCGGCGACCCAGCGGGGTCAGCTTGATGACCGCGGCGAGAGCGCCGGTGGCGGCCAACGAGACGAAGAGGATGAACAGCCGCGCCTTGGCGAGGTCCAGGGAGCCGATGGAGACGTAGCCCGACAGCCAGGAAGGTGCGAGCACCTGCTTGGCGGGAGCGCCGAAGACGTCCCGGGCCAGCTGCTGGAGGATCAGCGAGACCCCGAAGGTCACCAGCAGGGTGTCCAGCGGTCGGTGGTACATCCACCGGATGAGCGCGACCTCGAGGAGCAGCCCGATCAGCCCGCTGACCAGGAACCCGATCGGGATCGAGAGGAGCAGCGAGACACCTGTGCTGGCGAGGACCTGTTGGACCGTGAACGCCGTGTAGGCGCCGGCCATGATGAGCTCGCCGTGGGCCATGTTGATCACGCCCATCTGCCCGAAGGTCATGGACAGCCCGATGGCGATGAGCAGGAGCACTGAGCCGATGGACAGCCCGGCGAAGACTTGGAGCAGGAACGCTTGCACGATGGTCCCTTCGCGTCGGTCGGTGGGGCGAGAGGGTGAGGGGTGCCCCGGGTCCGCGAGCGGACCCGGGGCACCCTCAGCCGAAGCGGGGAGGGCTCAGCCCTTCCACCACGGGTAGGTCTTGAGGAACGGGTCGGGCTCGATCGGGCCGTCGGACTTGCCGATGACGTCGATCAGGCCGCTCTTCTGCACCTCGCCCATCAGGAAGGTCTTGGCGATGTGGTGGTTCTCGCCGTTGACCGTGACCTTGCCCTCCGGGGCGTCGAAGCTGACCCCGCCCGCAGCGGCGATGACCTTCTCGGGATCGAACGATCCCGCCTTCTCCACCATCGCCTTGTACAGGTACAGCGAGGTGTAGGCGGCCTCCATCGGGTCGTCAGTGACCGCGGCGGGGTTCTTGGCGAAGTCCTTGAAGTCCTTCACGAACTTCGCGTTCTCCGGGCTGTCGAGCGTCTCGTAGTAGTTCCACGCCGTGAGCTGGCCGACGAGGTTGCCGACCCCGACGCCGGGGACCTCCTGCTCACCGATGGACACCGATACGACCGGCATCTGTGCGGGGGAGAGCCCCTCGTTCTTGTACTCCTTGAAGAAGGCGACGTTCTGGTCCCCGTTGAGCGAGTTGAAGACCGCGTCCGCGCCAGCGGCCTTGATCTTGTTCACGATCGTCGTGATGCCGTCGGTGGAACCGAGGGGGATGTACTCCTCGCCCTTGATCGTCATCCCGTTCGCCGCGGCGTACTCCTTGATGATCTTGTTCGCCGTGCGCGGGAAGACGTAGTCGGACCCGACGAGGAACAGCGACTTGATGCCCTTCTTCTTCAGGTAGTCGAGGGCAGGGATGATCTGCTGGTTGGTCGTGGCCCCCGTGTAGAAGATGTTGTGCGACGCCTCGAGCCCCTCGTACTGCACGGGGTAGAAGAGGATGGAGTCGTCACCCTCGAAGACAGGCAGCATCGCCTTGCGCGACGCCGACGTCCAGCCGCCGAAGACGGCCGCGACGCAGTCCTTGGTGATCAGCTCGCCGGCCTTCTGGGCGAAGGTGTCGGGGTCGGAGGCACCGTCCTCCTGGACGATGTCGAGCTGCTTCCCCATGATCCCGCCGGAGGCGTTGATCTCCTGTGCAGCCATGTGCAGCGACTGCGAGACCACGTCCTCGCTGATGGCCATCGTTCCCGAGAGTGAGTTGAGGAAGCCGATCTTGACCGACGACCCCGACGTGTCGATGCAGGTCGCGCCTGCGGAGTCCCCGCCCTTCGATCCGCATGCGCTCAGGCTGAGCGCGGTAGTGAGTGCGACAACAGAGCCCGTCAGCAGACGGGCGCGTGAGTGGAACACGACGATCGAACCCTCTCGGTCTTCGGGTGGCGCGATCGTGCCGCCCGGCCTGGGGGACACCTCGTCGTGCCCCGGTTGCGACGAACCTAGGGAGGGCGGGTTTCAAACTATTACCAAATGGAATGAAATCGGTGTTACGTGGCGATCGTGCCGAGCAGCCGGTTCACCGAGCTGGTCAGGCCCCACCGGCTCGCGAGCTCCTCGAGCCGTTCGCCGTCGTGAGGCGCCGAGGGCAGAGCGAGGGAAGATCGGTCGAGCGGGATGTCGCGGGCCACGGCGACGACCTTCGGCGCCACGGCGAGGTAGTCGGCGGCCTCCGCGATCTTGAGCCGTACGCCGCCGGCGACCGCCGACGCCCGGTCCTCCGCGGCCGCCACGACCCCGTCCAGGGAGCCGTAGGAGGTCAGCAGGGCGGCCGCGGTCTTCTCCCCGACGCCCTTCACCCCCGGCAGCCCGTCGGAGCTGTCGCCCCGCAGGGTCGCGAAGTCGGCGTACTGGTCGGCGCGTACGCCGTACTTCTCCAGCACCCAGGCCTCGTCGACGCGCTCGTGGCGGCCCACACCCTTGCCGATGTAGAGGACGCGCACGCCCTCGGCGTCGGAGACCAGCTGGAACAGGTCGCGGTCGCCGGTCACGATGTCGACCGGCATCCCGGCTCCCGTGGCGAGCGTGCCGATGACGTCGTCGGCCTCGTAGCCGGGTGCGCCGATCACGGCGATCCCGAACGCGCCGAGGACCTCGCGGATCACCGGCACCTGCAGCTGCAGCGGGTCGGGGACCTCCTCGACGTAGCGTCGGTCGCTTCGCTCCCCGCTGCCTTCGGCGACAGGCGCGTCCTCGACCTCGGCCACGACCCGGTGCGCCTTGTACGACGGGATCAGGTCGACGCGCCACTGCGGCCGCCAGTCGTCGTCCCAGCAGCAGACCAGGTGGGTGGGGCGGTACTGCTCGACCAGCTGGGAGATGTAGCCCAGCAGGCCGCGCACCGCATTCACGTTGGTGCCGTCGGGCGCCAGGATCTCCGGTGAGCCGAAGTAGGCCCGGAAGTACATGCTGGCCGTGTCGAGCAGAAGCAGGCGTTCCTCCACGCCGCAACCGTAGTGGGTGCAATAGGGTGACGACGTGAGCAAGCCGCAACCGGTCGAAGCGACCGACCGCCAGATCCTCGAGCTGTTGGCGGCCGACGGCCGGATGTCGTTCACCGACCTCGGCAAGGCCACCGGCCTGTCGACCTCCGCCGTGCACCAGCGCGTCAAGCGTCTCGAGCAGCGCGGCCTGATCCTGGGCTACGGCGCCACGGTCAACTACGCCGAGATCGGCCTGCCGCTCACGGCGTACATCGCGATCCGGCCGCTGGAGCCCTCCCAGCCCGACGACGCGCCGGAGAAGCTCACCGTCCTCAAGGAGGTCGAGGGCTGCTGGTCGGTCGCCGGGGACGAGTCCTACCTGATCAAGGTCCGCTCGACCTCGCCGTCGGACCTCGAGGACCTGCTGGGCCGCATCCGCGCGGTCGCGAACGTGGCCACCCGGACCACCATCGTGCTGCGCACCTACTACGAGAACCGGCCCGTCACCGACGGATGAGTCCCTCCCTCGGCGCGCCGCATGGCGACACGCCGATGAGAACAGGTTTTTTCTCGCGAATCTGCCGCTCCGACGGCCCGCTCTGACCTGCGCTTTTACGCGTTTGTGCAGGTCAGCAGGCGGTTGACAGACCCCCCGGCACTGACGGAAAGTACCGATTCGTTCGCTCGCGCAGGTCGTGGACAAGCGAACCGACGTCCGAGTGGCTGAGGCCGGGGGAGAAGCGCCAGCTCCACCCGCCCCCAGTTCGCGGAGGCCGGTTCGCCCCTCGAGAGCGACCCGGGAGGGTCCCGGTCTCCCTAGACAACATCTCCGTGCCAGCAGCCGGCCGGTGCCGCGAGATGGACCGAAGGAACCCGGAACCCTCCCGGAGCCCTGGGGTAGATTCCCCGCCGTGACGGCCCGCCTCCTGATCGCCGCACTCTGCGGCGCGATGCTGTCGGCGGCGTACGAGCCGATCGCCGTGCCCTCTCTGCTGCCGTTCGCCGTCGCGGGTCTGGTGTGGGCGCTCCGCTCCCTGTCGGTACGCCGGGCCGCGATGGTCGGCTGGGTGTTCGGGCTGTGCTTCTTCGTGGTGCACATCGACTGGTTGGCCCGCAGCGTCGGGGTGGGCGCGTGGCTGGGGCTGACCCTCGCGGTGTCGCTGACCTACGCCCTCGTCGGCGCCGCCACGCCGCTGGTGCGGACGCTGCCGGGCTGGCCGCTCTGGCTGGCCGCGGTGTGGACCGGGATGGAGGACCTGCGCAGCACCTGGCCGTTCGGCGGGATGCCCTGGGGCCGCCTCGCGTACGCCGCCATCGGCACGCCCGCCGCCCCGGCCGTCGCCTACCTGGGCATGAGCGCCCTCAGCCTCGCTCTGGCGCTGCTGGGGTGCCTGCTGGCCCGCACCGTCGAGGAGCGCAGTGTCCACTGGGGTGGGGCGACCCTGGCCACCCTGGCCCTGCTCTGCCTGCCGGCGCTGGTGCCGGTCTCCTTCCACGCCGACGGCGAGACGACGGTGGCGGCGGTGCAGGGAGACGTTCCCGGCGGGGACAACATGCTGGCCGACCCGCGCGGCATCACCCGCAACGAGAACAGCGGCACCCGCAAGCTCGCCGCCGACGTGGCGGCCGGACGGCGTCCGAGGCCGGCGTTCGTGCTGTGGCCGGAGAACTCCAGCGTGGTCGACGTCTTCTACGACGCGATGGTCAACCAGCTGATCACCCAGGCCGTCACGACCGTCGGTGTGCCGGTGGTGGTCGGCGCGGTCGCCCAGCAGGGGGACCACGAGATGCTCAACCAGGGCATCGTCTGGGATCCGGTGACCGGTCCCGGCGACCGCTTCACCAAGCACCACCCGGTCCCGTTCGGGGAGTACATCCCATTGCGCCGGCTCTTGGGCGACCCGCGGTTCGGACGCCTGGCCATGGTGCCGCGCGACATGGTCGGCGGCACCCGCAGCACGCCGCTGTCGGTGGCCGGGCTCCGGCTCGGGGATGCCATCTGCTTCGACGTCGCCTACGACGAGGTGCTGCGCGACCAGGTGCGGCACGGCGCACAGCTGCTCGCCGTGCAGACCAGCAACGCCACCTTCATCTACACCGGGCAGGTCGACCAGCAGTTCGCCATCACCCGGATGCGCGCCATCGAGGAGGGGCGCTGGCTGGTGGTCGCGTCCACCAACGGGCTGTCGGGGGTGATCGCTCCCGACGGGCGGGTGGTGCGGACGCTCCCGCGGCGTACCTCCGGGATCCTGGAGGCCACCGTCGGCCTCAGCTCAGCACTCACGCCCGCGGTCCGGTGGGGTGCGTGGCCGAGCCGGGGGATCGGGCTGCTGGCGCTCGTCGCGCTCGCGTGGGGTGCGGTCACGTATCGTCGGGAGCGTGGGGAGACGTCGTCGCAGGGTGGCCGTGGGGCTATTCGTCGCGTTCATCGTGATGCCGCTGGTCGAGCTCTACGTGATCATCAAGGTCGGGAGCTGGATCGGGATCCTGCCGACAATCGCCCTGCTGGTACTCGACAGCCTGCTGGGGACGTGGCTGATCCGGCGTGAGGGCGGTCGCGCGTGGCAGGCGCTGCGCGAGCGGCTCGAGACAGGCCGGATGCCGCACCGCGAGCTCGCCGACGGCGCGCTGGTCGTGCTAGGCGGGGCGCTCATGCTCAGCCCCGGCTTCGTCACCGACGTCTTCGGCATCCTGCTCGTGCTGCCGGTCACCCGGCCGCTGTTCCGCCGGCTGATGCTGTCGTACGCCGCCGGGCGGGCCACCGGCTACGTGGCGGCCCCGATGGGCGGTCCGATGGGCGGTCCGATGGGCGGTCCGATGGGCGGTCCGATGGGTCCGCAAAGGCCAGGAGGCACGCCGGGCGGTCCCGGCGTGCCTCCTGGTGACGTCGTGCGTGGCGACGTCGTCGACTGAGCCCGACTAGCGGCTCGCGGCCGCCTTCTTCTTGCGGGCGTTGGCCCGGTGCAGGTGCGCGGGACCGATCTCGCCGCCGCGCAGCAGCTCGAGGCGCTCGTCGAGGATCGCCTGCAGCTCCTTCTCCGAGCGGCGCTCGAGCAGCATGTCCCAGTGGGTGCGGACCGGCTTCTCGTTCTTCTCCTCGCGGGCGATGCCCGAGATGTTCTCCGCCTCGAGGCCGCAGCGCGGGCACTCCCACACCGCGGGCACGTCGGCCTCGTCGGACATGGTGATCTCGAAGGCGTGCCCCTGGGGGCAGCGGTATCCCACCTGCTGCCGCGCGGCGAACTCGATGCCGCGCTCGTCCTCGAAGGACTGCCCACCCAGGCGGGCTCCTCGCAGTGTGCGCTCGGCCATGTGCTACCCCTCCAGCTTGCGAATCGACGGGGAGCGGATCGCGCGTCCCCAGTTGTTCAACGTTACCCGCGGGGAAAAGGTTTCAATCTCAACGGTCAAACCTCGCGAAGAGGCGCGTTCCGAGCCTCCTCGACGCCCCTGACCGGGTCCACGCGGAGCAGCACCACCAGGCCCAGGACGAACAGCACGATCAGGGAGAGGATGGCCGGCCGGTAGGAGCCGGTGACCTGGAACACGACGCCGAACAGCAGGGTGCCGACCCACGAGGTGCCGCGCTCGCAGGCGTTGTAGAGCGCGAAGTACTCCCCGGCCCGGCCGCGGGGGATGAGCATCGAGAAGAACGAGCGCGACAGCGCCTGGGTGCCGCCCATCACGATCGCGATGGCGACGCCGGCCGCGAGGAACGCCGCGATGTTCCGGTCGGGCAGGAACATCGCGAGCACGACGATCACCATCCAGGCCACGGTGCCGCCGACGATGCAGCGGTAGGCGCCGTACCGCGCGGCGACCCGGCCGAACAGCAGGGCACCGCCGAAGGCGACGAACTGGATCATCAGGATCGCCGCGATGAGCACGCTCTCGCCCAGGTGCAGCTGCTTGGAGCCGTAGATCGAGGCGCTGTAGATGACCGTCTGGATGCCGTCGTTGTAGAACAGGTAGGCGATCAGGAAGGTCATCGTGACCGGGTACGCCGGGAGCTGGCGGAGCGTGCTCCAGAGCTGCCCGAAGCTGCGGGCGAGCATGCCGCCGGACTCGGGCGCGACCGCCTGCGCCGGGTGGTCCTTGAGCCGCACCACCGGGATGATCGTGAAGCCCGCCCACCACAGCGCCGCGGACAGCAGCGAGAGCCGTACGGCGAGCTCCTTGTCGATGCCGAGCGCCCCGTGGCCCAGGACCATGGCCAGGTTGATCACCAGCAGCAGCCCGCCGCCGAGGTACCCGAAGGCCCAGCCCTTCGAGGAGACCGCGTCGCGCTCGGCGTCGGTCGAGATGTCGACCAGGATGGCGTAGTAGCTGACCAGCGAGCAGCCCGCGAGGACGCTCGACACGACCACGGCGACCGCGCCGAGCTGCCAATGATCGTCGTACATGAAGAACAGCAGGGCCCCCACGAACGCGCCGGCCCACGCGCACCAGGCCATGTGCAGCCGCTTGCGGCCCGAGCGGTCGACCATGGCGCCGACGACCGGCAGCACGAAGGCGCTGGCGATCGTGGCGAAGCTGGTCAGGTACGACGGCAGCGAACCGGCTGCGAGGTGCAGCCCGAGCACCGACACGGTTCGCGAGCAGGTGTCGTCGGGGCTGTCGCCGCAGCCCGCGGCCCGGCCGGCGACGGTGATCATCAGCGGCCCGAACAGCACCGTCAGGACGGTGGTGAAGAACGCCGAGTTCGCCCAGTCGTACCAGTACCAGGCCTTCTGCTCCGCGGCCCGGGCGAGCGGGGTGAAGTCCCCGAGCGCCGGCTGGGTCACCACTGGCCTCGCTCCACGAGGACATCCTTGAGCACGTCGGTGCGATCCGTGAAGATGCCGTCGACACCGAGGTCGATCAGCTCGCGCATCTCGTCGGCCTCGTCGATGGTCCAGACGTGGACCTGCTTGCCCGCGGCGTGGGCGCGGTCCACGAAGCCGCGGGTCACGACCGTGACCCCGGACTGCCGGTGGGGCACCTGCAGTGCGGTGAAGTCGTCGCCGACGAGCCGCGCCACGCGGACGGCCGGGGCGACCCGCCAGGCGGCCACCTCGAACGGGTCGGCGGACGTGGCCACCCGTCCGCCGGTCAGCCGCCGGAACTCCCGGATCCGGGCGCGGGAGAACGAGCCGATCATCAGCCGGTCGTGCAGGCCGCGCTCCTCGACCAGGGCGGCCAGCGCCGCCGGCGTACCGGATGCCTTGAGGTCGATGTTGAAGCTCGCCTCGGGGAAGGCGTCCAGCAGGTCGACCAGCGTCGGCACCTCCTCGCGGCCGGCGATCCGCGCCTCCCTGATCTCGGCCAGGGTGAGCTCCGCGACCACGCCGGCCCGGTCGGTCACCCGGTCCAGGACGGCGTCGTGGAACGCCAGCAGCACCCCGTCCCTGGTCAGGTGCACATCGGTCTCGAGGTGGGTGTAGCCCAGCGCCACGGCGTGCGTGAACGCCGCCAGGGTGTTCTCCAGGCCCTCGATCTCAGGGTGGTACGCGCCGCCACGGTGGGCGAACGCGATGACCATCAGATATCCCGGAACGTCTCGATGTCGGCACCGAGCGAGCTGAGCCGCTCGGCGAGGTCCTCATAGCCGCGGTGGATGACGTAGGTGCCGCGCAGCACCGAGGTGCCCTTGCTCGCCAGCATGGCGAGCAGGACCACGACCGCGGGGCGGAGGGCGGGCGGGCACATCAGCTCGGCGCCCGTCCACGACGTCGGGCCCTCGATCATCACCCGGTGCGGGTCGAGGAGCGTGACGTGGCCGCCGAGCTTGTTGAGGTCGGTGAGGTAGATGGCCCGGTTGTCATAGACCCAGTCGTGCAGGTACGTCGCCCCGTCGGCTGTCGCCGCGATGACCGCGAAGAACGGCAGGTTGTCGATGTTGAGGCCCGGGAACGGCATCGGGTGGATCTTGTCGCGCGGGGCGACCAGGTCGGAGGGGAAGGTGCGGATGTCGACGAGACGGGTGCGGCCGTTGGCCGCGAGGTACTCCTCGGACAGCTCGCAGCGGAAGCCCATCTCGCCGAGGACGGCCAGCTCGATCTCGAGGAACTCGATGGGCGCGCGCCGCACGGTGATCTCCGAGCGGGTCACGATCGCCGCGGCGAGCAGCGACATCGCCTCGATCGGGTCCTCGCTGGGGGAGTAGTCGACGTCGACGTCGATGGACTCGCGTCCGGTGATGGTCAGCGTCGTCGTACCGATGCCGTCGACCTGGACGCCGAGGGCCTGCAGGTAGAAGCACAGGTCCTGGACCATGTAGTTGGACGAGGCGTTGCGGATGACGGTGCGGCCCGGGTGGAGGGCGGCGGCCATCAGGGCGTTCTCGGTGACGGTGTCGCCGCGCTCGGTGAGCACGATCGCGCGGTCGGGGGCGATCGCCCGGTTGACCTGGGCGTGGTACCAGCCGTCGGTCGCCTTGACCTCCAGGCCGAACGGCCGCAGCGCGGACATGTGCGGCTCGACGGTGCGGGTGCCGAGGTTGCAGCCACCGGCGTAGGGCAGGTCGAAGTCGTCGGCACGGTGCAGCAGCGGGCCGAGGAACATGATCACCGAGCGGGTGCGGCGGGCCGCCTCCTCGTCGATGTCGGTGAGGTCGAGGTGCTTGGGCGGGACGATCTCGAGGTCGTTGTCCTCGTTGAGCCAGCGCGTCTGCACGCCGAGGCTGGAGAGCACCTCCAGCAGGCGGTTGACCTCCTCGATGCGAGCGACCTTGCGCAGCGTCGTACGACCCCGGTTGAGGAGGGACGCGCAGAGCAGGGCGACACCGGCGTTCTTGGAGGTCTTGACGTCGATCTCCCCGGAGAGCGTCGTGGGGCCCTTCACCCGCAGGTGGGTCGGTCCGGCGCCGAGCGCCACGATCTCGGAGTCGAGCGCGCTGCCGATCCGCTCCAGCATCTCCAGCGACATGTTCTGGTGCCCGCGCTCGATCCGGTTGATCGCGCTCTGGCTGGTGCCGAGCCGGTCCGCGAGCTGGGCCTGGGTGAGGCCGCGGTGCTTGCGGGCGTCCCTGATCAGGTTGCCGATCCGGCTCTTGTAGTCGGTGCTGACGACAGTCATGCATCGACGGTAACTCATATATGAGATAGAGCGCCATCGCGGGGCCGACCCAACGACCAGCACAATGGTGCCATGCGAGCGACCACGATCCACGGACCCCGCGACATCCGCTTCGAGGAGGTCGCCGATCCGGCCCTCAAGAAGCCCACCGACGCGATCGTGCGCGTCACGGCCGGCTGCATCTGCGGATCGGACCTGTGGCCCTACCGCGGGGAGAACCCGATCCGGCCCGGCGCCACCATCGGCCACGAGTGCATCGGCGTGGTCGAGGAGGTCGGCAGCGAGGTCTCCTCCTTCGCGCCCGGCGACTTCGTGGTCGTGCCGTTCTGCCACTGCGACAACACCTGCGCGCACTGCGCCAACGGCGTCAACTCCGCCTGCGTCAACCTCGGCATGACCTCCAGCGGACAGGGCGAGCTGGCCCGGGTCAACCAGGCCGACGGAAGCCTGGTGAAGGTGCCCGGGACGCCCGACGCGGCGTCGTACGCCGCCCTGCTGACCCTCTCCGACGTGATGCCCACCGGGTGGCACGCGGCCGTCTGCGCCGGCGTCGTACCAGGCTCCACCGCCGTCGTCGTGGGCGACGGCGCGGTCGGGCTGTGCGGCGTGCTGGCCGCCTCGGCGATGGGCGCCGAGCGGGTCATCGCCATGTCGCGCCACGAGTCGCGCCAGCAGGTCGCCACCCGGTTCGGCGCCACCGACATCGTCGCGGAGCGCGGCGAGGAGGGGATCGCCCGGATCCAGGAGCTCACCGACGGGGTCGGCGCTGATGCGGTGCTCGAGTGCGTCGGCACCGGCGACTCGATGGCCACCGCGATCGCGATCACGCGCCCCGGCGGCGGGGTCGGCTTCGTCGGCGTACCGCACGGGGTGGAGTTGCCGGTGCGCAAGCTGTTCGAGACCAACATCGGCCTGCGCGGCGGCATCGCTCCGGTACGCCGCTACCTGCCCGACCTGCTCGACCGCGTCCTGGCCGGCGCCATCGACCCGAGCCCGGTCTTCGACCTGACCCTTCCCCTCGACCAGGCGGCCGAGGGCTACCGGGCGATGGACGAGCGGCGCGCGATCAAGGTCATGCTGCAGCCCTGACCGGCACCGCCCGTCCGCCGGCCCCGGTGTCTCAGGGGGCCGTCACCGTCCAGATGCCGTCGACGTACGGCGTGTTGCCGGTGACCGGCGCGTAGAGGCCGACGCCGACCGAGCCGTGCAGCGCGGACTTGATGTACGGGCTGGTCGCGTCGTTGGAGTAGCCGTAGACGGCGGCCACGTTGCTGTGGTCCCAGAAGTAGAGGCACAGATATCCGCGTGCCGCCCGCCCTGCGCCCGGGCAGTGCGTCGCGTCGGGGTTGATGTCGGTGTCAACGATGTGGTCGTCGGAGATCGCCGCGCCCAGCACCTGCGGATAGGTGATGCCGAAGCCGAGCCAGCCGCCGGTCCCGGAGGAGTTGGCTCCAGCGGCGCTGAACGCGCCGGACTCGGTGTGGCCGGAGGGGAGCTTGGCCAACCGCCCGGCGGACGGCACCGTGGCCAGCGTTCCCTCGCGGATGTCGGCGCCGGTGACGCTGTTGTCCTTGATCTGGGCGCCGGTGATCAGGCTGGCGGCGTTGGCGACGTACGGACTGGTCGCGAAGAGCAGCCCGAAGGCAGCGAGCGCGACGACAAGCAGTGCTTTGTTCTTCATGGGGGATTTCGAACCTCTCGTCGGGGACGCGGACTGCGTCCGAGGTTCTGATACTTGTCGCGGGTCATGCCCACAGATATGGCCCGAAATGACCTGTCTAGCCCGGTCACTCCTGGCCAGGCCGGCTCAGCCGCGGTCGCCCCGGCAGTCGCAACCGTGGTCGCAGGGCAGGTAGTGGTGCGGCGCGTGACCGCAGAGGCGGCATGGGAGGTCGTGGGTCAGGTGGACACGGTGGCCCTCCTCGACGACCCGGACCTGCACCTCGGCTGCTCTCCACATGCTTGTCACACTAGGTTTCGCCGCGGACGTCGTACCTCCTGCAGACGTCCCCGATCCGCATAGTCCAGACGGGCCAGGCATCGGCCCGGCCGAACAGGCGAAGGGAACCCATGGACGCCGACCGGCACGACCTGATCCGGGTGCAGGGTGCCCGCGAGAACAACCTCAAGGACGTCACCGTCGAGCTGCCGAAGCGCCGGCTCACGGTCTTCACCGGGGTGTCCGGGTCGGGCAAGAGCTCGCTGGTGTTCGCCACCATCGCCGCGGAGTCGCGGCGGCTGATCGACGAGACCTACTCGACCTTCGTCCAGGGCTTCATGCCGAACCGGCCGCGTCCCGACGTCGACGTCCTCGAGGGCCTGACCACGGCGATCCTGGTCGACCAGGAGCGGATCGGCGCGAACCCGCGTTCGACGCTCGGCACGGTCACCGACGCCAATGCGATGCTGCGCTCGCTGTTCAGCAGGCTCGCCGAGCCGCACATCGGTGGCCCGACCGCGTTCTCCTTCAACATCCCGACCACCAAGGTGGGCGGGGTGGCCGTGACCGAGGGCGGCAAGAAGAGCGTGGTGCGCAACCAGATCTACCTGGGCGGGATGTGCCCGACCTGCGAGGGCCGCGGCACCGTCTCCGAGCTGGACCTCGGCGCGATCATCGACGAGAACCGGTCGCTCGACGAGGGCGCGATCCTGGTGCCGGGCTACACGGCCGACGGCTGGATGGTGCGCACGTACGCCGAGTCGGGGTTCTTCCCCGCCGACCGGCCCATCAAGGAGTTCACCGAGGCGCAGCGGGCCGACCTGCTGCACAAGGAGCCGGTGAAGATCAAGGCCAAGGGCATCAACGTCACCTACGAGGGCCTGATCCCGAAGCTGCGGAAGTCGATGTTCAGCAAGGACCCCGACTCGCTGCAGCCCCACATCAAGGCCTTCGTGGAGCGCGCCGCCGTCTTCGGCCGGTGCCCGACCTGCGAGGGCACCCGCCTCAACGAGTCGGCGCGCACGCCCACGATCGACGGCCTCAACATCGGCGACGTGTGCCGGATGCAGGTCAGTGACCTGGCGGCGTGGGTGCGGTCGATCGATGACCCGTCGGTCGCCCCGCTCGTCGCATCGCTGCTGCACCTGCTGGACGCGCTGACCGAGATCGGACTGGGCTACCTGTCGCTGGACCGTCCGTCCGGCTCGCTGTCCGGCGGCGAGGCGCAGCGGACCAAGATGGTGCGCCACCTCGGATCGGCGCTCACCGACGTCACCTACGTCTTCGACGAGCCCACCATCGGCCTGCACCCGCACGACATCGAGCGGATGAACAACCTGCTGCTCGAGCTGCGCGACAAGGGCAACACGGTGCTCGTGGTCGAGCACAAGCCGGAGACCATCGCGATCGCCGATCACGTCGTCGACATGGGCCCGGGCGCCGGCTCGGCCGGGGGAGAGGTCGTCTTCCAGGGCACGTACGACGAGCTGCGCGCCGCCGACACCCACACCGGCCGCGCCCTGGCCTACCGGGCCGCCCTCAAGGACGCGGTGCGCGAGCCGTCCGGGGTATTGGAGGTCCGGGGCGCCGACACCCACAACCTGCAGGACGTCGACGTTGACATCCCGCTCGGCGTGCTGACGGTCGTCACCGGCGTGGCCGGATCGGGCAAGAGCTCGCTGATCCACCGATCGGTGGCGGGGCGGCCCGGCGTCGTCGTGGTCGACCAGACGCCGATCAAGGGGTCGCGGCGCAGCAACCCGGCGACGTACACCGGACTGCTCGAGCCGATCCGCAAGGCGTTCGCGAAGGCCTGCGGGGTGAAGCCGGCGCTGTTCAGCGCCAACTCGGAGGGCGCCTGCCCGACCTGCAACGGCGCGGGCGTGATCGTGACCGAGCTCGGCTTCATGGACTCGGTCTCGACCCCGTGCGAGGACTGCGGCGGCAAGCGTTTCCAGGCCTCGGTGCTCGAGCTGCGGATGGGCGGGCTGAACATCGCCGAGGTGCTCGACCTGCCGGTGTCCGAGGCGCTCGCGTTCTTCTCCGAGGGGGAGGCGAGGACCCCGGCAGCGGCGGCGATCCTGAGCCGGCTCGAGGACGTCGGCCTGGGCTACCTGCGCCTCGGGCAGCCGCTCAACACGCTCTCCGGCGGGGAGCGTCAGCGCGTGAAGCTGGCCATGAACATGAAGGACTCCGGCGAGGTGTTCATCCTCGACGAGCCCACCACCGGCCTGCACCTGGCCGACGTCGCGAACCTGCTCGGCCTGCTCGATCGGCTCGTCGACTCCGGCAAGTCGGTGATCGTGATCGAGCACCACCAGGCCGTGATGGCCCACGCCGACCGGATCATCGACCTCGGCCCGGGTGCCGGCCACGACGGCGGCCGGGTGGTCTTCGAAGGCACGCCGCGCGAGCTGGTGGCCGGCCGGTCGACGTTGACCGGGCAGCACTTGGCGGCGTACGTCGCCCCCTGACCGCGAAGCGTCACCACTGCACCTGCCAAGCGTCACATCTGCACCCGCGAAGCGTCACATCTGCACCCGCGAAGCGTCACATCCGCACCACCTGGGGTGCAGATGTGACGCTTCGGTGGTGCAGATCTGACGTCTCGAGGGTGCAGAGGTGACGCCTCGCGGGATTTACCAGCCGCGCTCGGCGAGCCGGTGGGGCTGAGGGATCTCGTCGACGTTGATCCCCACCATCGCCTCACCCAGACCCCGCGACACCTTCGCGATCACATCCGGGTCATCGAAGAACGTCGTCGCCTTCACGATCGCCTCCGCACGCTGCGCCGGATTGCCCGACTTGAAGATCCCACTACCGACGAACACACCCTCAGCACCCAACTGCATCATCATCGCGGCGTCGGCGGGGGTGGCGATGCCACCCGCGGTGAACAGCACGACGGGGAGCTTGCCGGTGGACGCGACCTCCTTGACCAGCTCGTACGGCGCCTGCAGCTCCTTCGCCGCCACATACAGCTCATCCTCACTGAGGACGGTCAGGCGACGGATCTGAGCCCGCAACGTCCGCATGTGACCCACCGCGTTCGAGGCATCACCCGTCCCGGCCTCACCCTTGGAACGGATCATCGCCGCCCCCTCGGTGATCCGCCGCAACGCCTCACCCAGATTCGTCGCACCACACACGAACGGCACCGTGAACGCCCACTTGTCGATGTGGTTGGCATAGTCGACCGGCGTCAACACCTCGGACTCATCGATGTAGTCCACACCCAGCGACTGCAACACCTGGGCCTCCACGAAATGCCCGATCCGCGCCTTGGCCATCACCGGAATCGAGACCGCCTCGATGATCGAGTCGATCATGTCCGGATCCGAGGCCCGCGAGACACCACCCTGAGCCCGGATGTCGGCCGGCACCCGCTCCAACGCCATCACCGCGACCGCACCCGCATCCTCAGCGATCCGAGCCTGCTCAGCAGTGACCACATCCATGATCACCCCACCCTTGAGCATCTCCGCCATCCCCCGCTTCACGCGAGAGGTACCGGTGCCGGTCACAGGAGACCCGCGGCTTCGGTGAGCACCTTCTCCAGGATCTGGTAGATCTCGTCGAAGTGTGACTGGTCGCAGATCAGCGGCGGCGAGAGCTGGATGACCGGGTCGCCGCGGTCGTCGGCGCGGCAGTACAGGCCGGCGTCGAACAGCGCCTTGGACAGGAAGCCGTAGAGGATGCGCTCGCACTCGTCGTCGGAGAAGGACTCCTTGGTGTTCTTGTCCTTCACCAGCTCGATGCCGTAGAAGAACCCGGCACCGCGCACGTCGCCGACGATCGGCAGCTCCTTGAGCTTGGACAGCGTGGCGAGGAAGTCGCCCTCGGTGTCGCGCACGTGCTCGAGGATGCCCTCGTTCTCGAAGGCGTCCAGGTTCGCCAGCGCCACCGCGGTCGAGACGGGGTGACCGCCGAAGGTGTAGCCGTGGGCGAACATGTTGTTGTCGCGGCCGAACGGCTCGAAGAGCTTGTCGGAGGCGATCATCGCGCCGAGCGGGGAGTAGCCCGAGGTCAGGCCCTTGGCCGAGGTGATGATGTCCGGCTCGTAGCCGAAGCGCTCGGCACCGAACATGTGGCCCAGCCGGCCGTAGGCGCAGATGACCTCGTCGGAGACCAGGAGGACGTCGTACCGGTCGCAGATCTCGCGGACCCGCTGGAAGTATCCGGGCGGGGGCGGGAAGCAGCCACCGGCGTTCTGGACGGGCTCGAGGAAGACCGCGGCGACGGTGTCGGCGCCCTCGTTGAGGATCGCGACCTCGATCTGGTCTGCGGCCCAGCGGCCGAAGGCCTCGGGGTCGGAGCCGTCCAGGAACCCACCGGTGATCTCGGAGGCGCGGTAGACGTTGGTGTTCGGGACCCGGAAGGTCGAGGGCACCAGCGGCTCGAACTGGGCCTTGAGGCCCGGCAGGCCGGTGATCGACAGGGCGCCGTGGGTGGTCCCGTGGTAGGCGATCGAGCGGCTGATCACCTTGTGCTTGGTGGGCTGGCCGGTGAGCTTGAAGTAGTTCTTCGCGAGCTTCCACGCCGACTCGACGGCCTCGCCGCCACCGGAGGTGAAGAAGACGCGGTTGAGGCTGCCGGGCGCGTACGCCGCGATCCGGTCCGCGAGCTCGATCGCGGTCGGGTGGGCGTAGGACCACAGCGGGAAGAAGGCGAGGTCCTGGCCCTGCTTGGCGGCCGCCTGCACCAGGTCGGTGCGGCCGTGGCCGAGCTGGTTGACGAACAGGCCGCCCAGCGCGTCGAGGTAGCGGCGACCCTGCGCGTCGAAGATGTAGGCGCCCTCGCCCCGCACGATCACCGGTACGTCGTTGCCGGAGTGGCGGGTGAAGTGCATCCAGAGGTGGTCCTTGGCGGCCTGCTGGAGACGGTCGTTGTCATAGCTCATGACTGCGAGCGTAGGGACCGGCGCTGCCACGCGGCATGGACGAAATGTCGAATCTGTGCTCGACTCGGGCTACAAACCGGCAGTTGACGAGGAGTTCGGCATGGCAGGGGAGACGTCGTCGGTCCAGGATCTGCAGCGGATGCTGGACTACCAGCGCTCGCTAACGCGGTCCGCGGTGCGCAACGGACTGCGGGGTGCGGTCAGTGTGCTCTCGCGCGAGCTGCGCCGGGACGCCGTGGTGCTTGACGAGTACGGCGTGGTCATGGCCTCGTCGACCCGCCGGCGCGAGGTGCTGGACGCCGTGGCGGGGGAGTACCAGCGCCAATCCGGGTCGCGCAGGGCGGGTGCGGTCGCGGTGGACACCGACGAGGGCACGCTCGAGCTGCAGATGATCCAGGGCCGCTCGGGGGTCTGCGGATGGCTGGCGGTGGTGCACCCGGCGCCGCCCACCCACACCGAGCGGCTCCAGCTCAACCAGGCCGCGGCGCTGATCACCCTGCAGCTGGACTGGCCCACCGAGCTGGTGGCGGCGTACCGCGCGCTCGGCGGCACCCTGCTCGCCCTCCTCCTCGACACCGGTGGCCGCGCCACCGGGCTGGAGCGGCACCTGCACCACTTTGGGTTCGAGGCCAACGACCGCGTCGTCGTCGCCGTCGCCGCGTGCCGGCGCCGGGTCGGGCGCGTGGAGGAGGAGATCGCCGCGCACCTGGAGGTCAGCAAGCGGCCGCATGTGGTGACGCGGGTCGATGCCGGCGTGGCGATCCTGCTGCTGGAGCGGGACGCCGAGGAGACCGTGGCGGCCATCGCCGCCGCCCTGTCCGCGGCCGGGATGGGCGAGGTCGCTCTCGGGCTCAGCGGTGGACTCGACCAGGACGCCGTCTCCACCGGGCTGGGGCCGGCCGAGCTCGCCGCTCAGGCCGCGCGCCGGGACGGTACGCCGGTCGGCGCCTTCGCGGACCTCCGGCTGGGACCGGTACTCGCCGACGAGGTGATCCGCGAGCGGGTCTGGGCGCTGGCCGCGCCGGCGCTGGACGCGCTCGAGGCCGGCGCCGGCGCGCGTGACGCCGACCTGGTCGCAACACTGGACGCCTTCCTGCGGCACAACGGCTCCTGGGAGGCCGCCTCGAAGGAGCTGGACATCCACCGGCACACCCTGCGCTCGCGGATCGCACGGGTCGAGGAGCTGACCGGCCTCGGCCTGGACGTGGCCGAGAACCGCGCCCTGCTGCTGCTGGCCCTGCTCTCGCGACCGCTCCGGACGGGCGCCTGACCGCCTCCCATCGCCGAATCAAGCCTTGTGGCCCTCCGAGATCGCGATCTCGGAGGGCCACAACGCTTGATTCGCGGGGCCAGGGCGCTTGATTCGCGGGGGCGGCTGAGATTTTCGGCGTGACCCCCTTCACATCCGCGCCGACATCTGTTTAGTCTGAACCAGACTTTGAACGCCATTCAAACTTCTGGAGGACCTCGGATGCCAGGTCGCCGACGACTGACCGCCCGCGTCAGGCTGGTCGCCACCGCGGCCCTCGCCGCCACCCTGTGCAGCGGCCTCGCCGCGTGCACCGCCACCGCCGGCAGCTCCGGCGGCAAGCCCGTCCACGGCGGCGTGCTGCACACGTTGCGGGCCAACCCGTTCGAGGGCTTCGACCTCGACAAGGGCACGCTGAACTCGACGTACCAGATCTCCCAGGCGGTGCTCGAGCCGCTGATCCGGGTGGGGGAGGACGGCAAGTCGCTCGCCCCCGGGCTGGCGCGGTCGTGGTCCTACAACAAGACCGGCGACCAGCTGACCCTGCACCTGCAGCCGAACGCGATGTTCAGCAACGGCGCGCCGGTCACGGCCCAGGACGTGGAGTTCTCGATCCGCACCTGGCAGGCCGGGCCCAACTACGGCGCCACCTTCGCCGACATCAAGACCATCCAGATCGTCGATGCGAAGACACTGGTGCTGCACCTGAGCGGTCCGGACACGACGCTGATCGCCTTCCTCTCCTGGGCGAACGCCGGCGTGGTGCCGAAGGACTTCGCCGGGATGAGCGCGGCCGACTTCTGGCAGCACCCGATCGGCGCCGGCCCCTTCACGGTCGATAAGTGGAGCGGCAACGGCGAGGTCGTCCTCCAGCGCAACCCGCACTACTACCGTCCGGGGCTTCCGTACGTCGACGAGATCGACAGCCAGTTCGCCAGCGACCCGAACTCGGTGACGCTGCAGGTCCTCTCCGGACAGGCCGACATGGCCGACGAGATCCTCCCCGTCACCGCGGCGACGCTCCCCAAGAACGAGGTGTACGCCGGTCCGGAGCACCTCACGCCGGTGCTGCTGATGAACACGAAGGACGGCTCGCTCGCCGACGTGGAGGTACGCCGGGCCATCGCCGCGGCCATCGACTACGACGCGATCTCCAACAGCGCACTGCGCGGCTACGGGCAGCCCCCGCAGGGCGCCCTGCCGACCAACCTGCAGAACTGGGCGCCGCCGAGCACGCCGTACTTCACCCACGACGTGGCCGCGGCCCAGGCCGATCTCGCGAAGGCCGGCACCCGACCCGACCACCTCTCGCTGATCTACCCCAACGACGCCAGCTCGAGCGTCATGGCGCTGGTGATCCAGGACGACCTCAAGCAGATCGGGATCACCGTCGACCTCAAGCAGTCCGACTCGGCCACCGAGTTCGGCGCGATGAGCAGCGGGCAGTACCAGATGGCGATCTTCTCCAACAACGCGATCTCACCCGACGCCTCGGACCCGGCCTGGTACATCGCCGCGACGAACACCATGTTCACCGGCTACCCGACGGACCAGGCGTTCTCGATCCTCGGTGCGTACGGCGCCGCGACCACCCCCGCGGCGAAGCGGGCGCAGATCACCAGGCTGCAGGACCTGTGGACCTCGCAGGTGCCCTACATCGCCCTCGCGAACACCCCGGCGCTCGAAGGCGTCGGAGCCAAGGTCCACGGCGAGCACGTCGCGCCGTGGGGCGTCTACTACTTCGACACGATCTGGAAGGGGTGATCCCTGCGATGACCGGAAGATTCGGCTTCGTCGCCCGGCGGTTCGTCAGCCTCGTCCCGCTGACCCTGGGCGTCCTGCTCCTGACCATGCTGCTGCTCAGCCTCGCTCCGGGTGACCCGGCGCGGATGGTGGCCGGCCCGCGGGCGCCGCAGTCCCAGGTGGACGCGGTCTCGCACCAGCTCGGCCTCGACCAGCCGGTGTGGCACCGCTACCTCGACTACGTCGGCCACGTGCTGTCCGGCAACCTCGGCTCCTCCTTCAAGACCGGTCAGTCGGTGGCCGGCCAGATCGCCGAGCAGCTGCCGCTGACCCTGGCCCTGGCCAGCTTCGGCGTGCTGCTCGCCCTGCTGCTGACCGTCCCGCTCGCCGTGGCCGCGGCCCGCAAGCCCGACGGTGCCGTCGACCACCTGGTCCGGCTGATCGCGGTCTTCGGCATCGGCCTGCCGACCTTCTGGGTCGCGATCATGGCCATCCGGCTGATCGCGCTGCCGACCGGCTGGTTCCCGGTCGCGGGCTTCGGCGACACCTTCTCCTCCCACGTCAGCGCGTTCGTGCTGCCGTCGGTGGTCGTGGCGCTGAGCATCATGGCGCCGATGATCCGCAGCCTGCGGGCCACGATGATCGAGCTGCGGGAGGCGGAGTTCGTGCTCGCCGCCCGCACGCTCGGCTACTCCGGCGGATCGCTGCTGCGCCGCTTCCAGCTCCGCAACGCCGTCTCGCCACTGGTCGCCGTCACGGCCGCCCAGGCCGGCTACGCGCTGTTCGGGACGGTCGTGGTCGAGGTCGCGTTCACGCTGCCCGGCATGGGCATGGGCCTCGTGGTCGCCGCCCGCACCCAGGACTTCCCGTTGGTGCAGGGGTACGTCGTGATCTTCGCGGCGCTGGTCGTCGCGCTCTACCTGCTCGCCGACGTCATCACCGCGAGCGTCGACCCGCGCGTCAGGATCGCGGCATGAGCGCCCCGGTGGCATCGCCGGTGGCGGCAGCCGCTGCCGACACGCCCCGGCGTCGTACGAGGTCGGGCCGGGCCGCCCGGATCAAGCTGGCCGTCGGCGCGACGATCGTGGGGGCCTACGTCCTCGCCGCGCTGCTCGCGCCCATGCTGGCGCCGTACGACCCGCTCCAGCAGCACATCGTGGACCTGCTGCACGGTCCGTCGTCGACGTACCTGCTCGGCACCGACGCGGTCGGGCGCGACGAGCTCAGCCGGCTGCTGTACGCCGCTCGCATCGACCTGCCCGTGGCCGCACTGGTCACGATCCTGCCGTGCCTGCTGGGGACGGCGCTCGGCGTGATCTGCGGGTACGTCGGCGGCTGGTTCGACGCACTCGTCATGCGGATCAGCGACCTGCTGCAGGCGTTCCCGATGTACGTGCTGATGATCGTCCTGGTCTTCAGCCTCGGGCCCGGGGTCCGCTCGCTGCTGATCAGCTTCACCCTGGTCGGCTGGGTGGTCTACGCCCGGCTGGTGCGGATCGAGGTGCTGCGGATCCGGGAGGCGGAGTACGTCACGGCCGCCGTGACCGCGGGCTTCCGCGCGCCGCGCATCATCCTGCGCCATGTCCTGCCGAACACCCTGCGCCAGACGCTGATCTACCTGACCTCGGACCTGGTGTTCGCGGTCACCGCGCTCGCGGCCTTCTCGTTCCTGGGCTTCGGCATCCAGGAGCCCACGGCCGAGTGGGGCAACATGATCGCCGGCGCCGACCCCTACATGGGCCAGCACCCGGTCCTCACCGTCGCCCCCGGTCTCGTCATCACCGCCCTCGCCCTCGGCTTCGCGCTGCTCGGCGACGGCCTGCAGGACAGGAAGGGGAAGTGATGGTGCTCTCGGTGAGGAACCTGCACCTCGAGACCGAGGACGGCGTGCCGCTGGTGCACGACCTGTCCTTCGAGCTCGGGCGCGGCGAGACGCTCGGCATCGTGGGGGAGTCGGGCAGCGGCAAGAGCCTGACCCTGCGCTCCATCCTGGGCATCCAGGCCGAGTCGATCACGGTCACCGGCGACGTCACCTGCACCGCCCGGACGGCCATGGTGTTCCAGGAGCCGGCCACGGCCCTCAACCCGACGATGCGGGTCGGGACGTTCGTCGCCGACGTGTGGCGCCGGCACCACGGCGGCACCAGCCGCGCTGCAGCGCGGGCGGCGGCGATCGACCTGTTCGAGCAGGTCGGCATCGTCGACGCCGAGAGGCGCTTCGGCGCCTGGCCGCACGAGCTCTCCGGCGGCATGCGCCAGCGCGTCATGATCGCGGCCGCGCTCGCCACCGATCCGGAGGTGCTGCTCTGCGACGAGCCGACCACGGCGCTCGACGTACGGGTGCAGGCCCAGATCCTGGAGCTGCTCCGCACCCTCGTGACCGAGCGGTCGATGGCCATGGTGTTCGTCAGCCACGACCTCGCTGTCGTCTCGACGGTCTGCGAGCGGCTGCTGGTGATGCGCAACGGCGCCGTCGTGGAGGACGGCGTGCTCGCCGACGTCGTCGCGGCGCCGGCCGAGGACTACACCCGCGAGCTGCTCGCCGCGAACCTCGCCCGACGCCTCGCCGAAGGAGCTGCCCGATGACCGCCCTGCTGGAGATCGACCACGCCTCGGTGCACTTCGGCGGCGGGGGACCGCTCGCCCGGCGCCTCGGGCTGGGCGGCTCGCCGGTCGTCGCCGTCGACGACGTCTCGGTGACCATCCCGACAGGCACCGCCACGGGCATCGTCGGGGAGTCCGGCTCAGGCAAGTCGACGCTGATGCGCGCGGTGATGGGCCTGAACCGGCTCGCCGCGGGCGAGATCCGGTTCCGCGGTGCGCCGCTGGGCGTCAAACGCGACCTGGCGACCCGGCGTGCCATCCAGATGGTCTTCCAGGACCCGGGCACGACCCTCAACCCCGCCCGCACCGTCGGCTCCACCCTGGAGGAGCTGCTCAGCGTCCATCGCGTGGTGCCGGCCGACCGGGTCGACGCACGCGTCACCGAGCTGCTGGACCTGGTGCACCTGCCCGCCTCCATCCGTGACGCCCGGCCGAAGCGGCTCTCCGGCGGCCAGAAGCAGCGCGTCGGCATCGCCCGGGCGCTCGCCCTCGAGCCGGACCTGCTCATCGCCGACGAGGCGACCAGCGCCCTCGACGTCGTGGTCCAGGCCTCCGTGCTCGACCTGCTCGCCGAGCTGCGTGCCACCACCGGCGTCACCCTGGTCTGCATCACCCACGACCTCGACCTGGTCCGCTACGTCTGCGACGACGCCGTCGTCATGCGGCACGGGCGGGTCGTCGAGCAGGGCAGCGTCGACCGCGTCTTCAACGCCCCCCAGAACGCGTACACGGCCGAGCTGATCGCGGCAGCGCCGACGCTCGTCGTACCGCCTGGGGCACCTGGGAGGGTGGGGCCATGACCACCAAGCGGCAGGCACGCCGCGCCGAGATCGCCCGGGCCGCCGTCGGACCGCTGAGCGCCGAGGGCGTCAGCAACGTCCGGCTCAACGACGTCGGCCGCAGCCTGGGCATGACCGGCGCGCACATCCTCTACTACTTCGAGAGCAAGAACGACCTGTTCATGGCCGCGCTCACGACGGTCGAGGAGGACCTCCGCGCCCGGGTGATGAGCCGCTTCGAGGAGCTCGAGTCGGCCCGCGACCGGTGGGACTGGTTGCTCGAGGTCGGCGCGCCGACCGGGCTCGACGACAGCGGGCTGCTGCTCTGGCTCGAGGGCTGGGCCGGCGCCGTCCACCAGAAGGACGTGCTCGAGCTGATCACCGAGCTCGAGGCGGCCTGGCAGCAGCTGCTGCACGACGTCCTGACCTACGGCATCGGGCGCGGCGAGCTGCCGGAGTCGCTGGACGTCGACCTGCTGGTCGAGGGCGTGTCCGCGCTGCTCGACGGCCTCACCATCCGGGTGGTCGTGGGCTACCGGCCGGTCGACCACGACCGGGCCATGGAGGTCGTCCGGATGTTCCTGGACCCCATCATCCCGTGGCTGGACCACAACGAAGGAGACAAGTGAGTACCCCCGAGATGACGTGGCGCATGCCCGCCGAGTGGGAGCCGCACGCGTGCGCGTGGATGGCCTGGCCGTCCGCGTCGTACACGCTGGGGGAGACCGACGCCGACGCCGACGACGCCTGGACCGCCTGGGCGGGCGTGGCGAACACGGTCGTCGAGTACGAGCCGCTCTCGGTGCTCGTGACGCCCGAGGGCCGCGCCGAGGCCGAGCGCCGGCTGAGCCCGGAGATCACGCTCGTCGAGGCGCCGCTGGACGACGCCTGGTACCGCGACATCGGCCCGACCTTCGTGGTCGGCCCCGACGGGCTCGGCGCCGTCAACTGGGTCTTCAACGGCTGGGGCCAGCAGTCCTGGGCGCACTGGGAGCACGACGCCACCGCCAGCGAGGTCGCGACCTCGCGGAGCGGCGCCACCCGGATCGCCTCTGAGATGGTCAACGAGGGCGGCGGCATCCAGACCGACGGCGAGGGGACCTTCCTGGTCACCGAGACCGTCCAGCTCGACCCGTTCCGCAACCCGGGCTGGACCAAGGAGCAGGTCGAGGCCGAGCTGGTCCGCACCCTCGGTGCGCGCAAGGTGATCTGGCTGCGCCGCGGCCTCACCCGCGACTCCGAGGAGTTCGGCACCCGCGGGCACGTCGACATCGTGGCCGCCTTCATCGGCGGCGGCCGGGTGCTCGTGCACGACCAGCGGGACCCGTCCCACCCCGACCACGCCGTCACCGCCGAGGTCGTCGAGCTGCTGTCGGGCGAGACCGACGCCGCCGGCCGGCCGCTGGAGGTGATCCGGCTGCCCGCCCCCGCCACCCTCCGTGACGAGCACGGGTGGGTCGACTACAGCTACGTCAACCACTTCGTCGTGAACGGTGCCGTCGTGGCCTGCTCCTTCGACGACCCGGTCGACGGCGAGGCCGCCGACATCCTGGCCGCGGCCTACCCCGGCCGCACGATCCGCACCGTCGACGCCCGTGCCCTCTTCGCGCGCGGCGGTGGCATCCACTGCATCACCCAGCAGCAGCCCGCGCTGCCCACCCACCTGTAAACCGATACCGACTGGAGAAGTCCCCATGGCCACCCCCACGCGTCCGTTCGCACTCGTCCGCCCGCCGGCGGCGTCGCTGCAGGACGGCATCGTGACCTTCATCGAGTCCACCCCGCTCGACCTCGACCTCGCGCGCGAGCAGTGGGCGGCGTACGTCGCCGCACTGGAGGCGAACGGCTTCCCGACCGTGCACGTCGAGGTCGACGACACCTTGCCCGACTCGGTCTTCATCGAGGACGCCGTCGTGATGTTCGGCGACCTCGCCGTCGTCACCAACCCGAAGCAGCCCGCGCGCAACCCCGAGACCGTGGCCACCGAGAAGGTCGTGCTCGACCTCGGCATCGAGACCGCCACGATCACCGAGGGCCACCTCGACGGTGGCGACGTGCTCAAGGTCGGCAGGACGGCGTACGTCGGCCTCACCGGCACCACCGACGCGGCCGCCGTGGAGCAGCTGCGGGCGATCCTCGAGCCGCGCGGCTGGCAGGTCGTTGCTGTGCCCGTGACCAAGGCGCTGCACCTCAAGAGCGCCATCACCGCGCTGCCCGACGGCACGATCATCGGCTACGGCCCGGTCGTCGACGACCCGAGCATCTTCGAGCGCTACCTCGAGGTGCCCGAGGAGCCGGGCGCCCACGTCGTGGTCCTCGGCCAGGACAGGGTGCTGATGAGCTCGCGAGCACCGCGCACCGAGGCGCTGCTGCGCGAGCGCGGCCTGGACGTCGTGACGGTCGACATCTCCGAGTTCGAGAAGCTCGAGGGCTGTGTCACCTGCCTCAGCGTGCGGGTGCGCTGATGAGCACCCTCTACCGCGCACGCACCGTGCACACCCTCGACGGCACCGGCCGGCCCGCCGACGCCGTCCTCGTCGAGGATGGCCGCGTGCTGGCCGTCGGCGCTGCCGTCGACCTGCGAGGTGACCGGGTCGTCGACCTCGGCGACGCCGTGATCACCCCCGGCCTCGTGGACGGCCACAGCCACCCCGTCGCCGGCATCGACCTGACCGACGGCGTCGATCTCAACGACGCGCTGACCCTCGACGCGGTCCGCGCGCTCCTCGCCGAGCAGCGCAACCGGCTCGCGCCGGGGGAGTGGCTGAAGGGCTGGGGCCTCAACCCGCGCGTCTTCGGGTCCGGCACCGCGTCGGCCGCGGCGCTGGGGCCCGCCTTCGCCAGCATCCCCGGCTACGTCCAGCTGTACGACGGACACGCGTCGATCGCCTCGCCCGAGGCACTCGCCATCGCGGGGGTCACCGGCCCGGTCGAGTTCGCGTCGAGCTCCCGGGTCGACGTCGACGACGCGGGGGTGCCGACCGGCTACCTGATCGAGGCCGACGCCTGCGCGCTGGTCGAGGCCGTGGTGCCGCCGCTCACCATCGCCGAGAAGGCGACGCGGCTGCGCGAGCTGCTCGGCGGGATGGCCCGCTCCGGCTACACCGGCCTGCACGCGATGGACTTCCACGACCCCGCGCTGGAGCTGGTGCAGCTGCTGGAGCAGGACGGCGAGCTGCCGCTGCGGATGGGCTTCAACCCGATGCTCATGCCGGAGGACGCCGGCCCGTCCGACGTACTCCCGCTGCAGGGGCTGCACGGTCGCCGCTGGCGGGTCGAGGGCGTCAAGCTCGTCGTCGACGGCACCATCGACCACGGCACCGCCTGGCTGGAGTACGCCGACACGCACGGCCAGGGCCTGGACGCCCTGTGGCGCGACATCGACGCGTTCCGGGCGGCCGTGACGACCCTGCACCGCGCCGGGGTCAACTGCGCGGTGCACGCGATCGGCGACCGCGGGGTGCGCCAGGTGATCGAGCTGTTCGCCGAGCTGCGCGAGGAGTTCGGCCCGCTCGCCCAGCACCGGATCGAGCACATCGAGACGATCCCCGACGAGATCGTGAAGCTGTTCGGCAGCGGCGTGGCCGCGGCCAGCATGCAGCCGCTGCACTGCACCTGCTTCAACGAGGCGGACCGCTCCGACTCGTGGTCGCAGCGGCTCGGCGACGTCCGCGTCGACAACGGCTTCCGGTGGAACGACATCCGGGCCGCCGGCGGCGTGGTCGCGCTGGGCTCGGACTGGCCGATCGCGCCGTACGACGCCCGCTGGATCATGGCCGACGCGCAGCTGCGCCGCCGCTTCGACCGCCCCGGCACCGAGCCGATCCAGCCGCACCAGGCGCTGTCCGCGCTCGAGGTCCTGGAGGGCTTCACGACCCACGCCGCGCTCGCCTCCGGCGAGGCCGACCACCGCGGCCGACTCGCGCCCGGCTACGACGCCGACCTCACCATCTTCGCCGACGACCCGCTGACCCTCTCTCCCGAGGAGCTCGGCCGGGTCGAGATCGTCGGGACTGTGGTGGCGGGCGAGCAGGTGCTCCCCGGCTGACCCCGGTCAGCTCCAGTCGACGCTGAAGTACTGCGTCTCGAGGTACTCCTCGATGCCGGCGCGGGCGCCCTCACGGCCGATGCCGCTCTGCTTCACGCCGCCGAACGGCGCCGCGGGGTCGGAGACCAGGCCGCGGTTGATGCCGATCATGCCGGCCTCGATCCGCTCCGCCAGCCGGAGCGCGGAGCCCAGCTCGCCGTAGACGTACGCCGCCAGCCCGAACTCGGTGTCGTTGACCTTGGCCAGCAGCTCCTCCTCGGAGGAGAACACCTGGATCGGCGCGATCGGGCCGAAGATCTCGTTGCCGACCAGCTCCGCGTCGGCGGGTACGTCGACCAGCACGGTCGGCGGGTAGAAGTAGCCGGTCTCGGGGCCGCTCTTGGCCTGCGCGGCGATGACCGCGCCCCGCGAGATCGCGTCGTCGACCAGCCGGGTGACCCCGGCGACGGCCTTGGACGAGATCAGCGGGCCGATGTCGCTGCCCTCGGACGCGGGGCCGACCTTGAGCGCCTCGACCCGCTCGCCGAGCAGGCGGGTGAACTCCTCGGCCACGTCGGCGTGCACGTAGAGCCGGTTGGCCGCGGTGCAGGCCTGCCCGCCGTTGCGGAACTTCGCGATCATCGCGCCGTCCACGGCAGCGGCGACGTCGGCCGACGGCAGCACGACGAAGGGCGCGTTGCCGCCGAGCTCCATCGAGGTGTTGACCACCCGGTCGGCGGCCTGGCGCAGCAGCACCCGGCCGACACCGGTCGAGCCGGTGAAGGAGATCTTGCGGACCCGGGCGTCCTCCAGCCATGTGGTGACGATCGTCGCGGCGTCGCGGCCGTTGACGATGTTCACCACACCGGACGGGATCCCCGCCTCGGCGATCAGCCGGCCCACGGCAAGGGCGGTCAGCGGCGTCTCGGCCGCCGGCTTGAGCACGACCGTGCAGCCGGCGGCCAGCGCCGGCGCGATCTTCCGGGTCGCCATGGCGGCGGGGAAGTTCCACGGGGTCACGAGCGCGGCCACCCCGACCGGGCGGTGGGTCACCATGGTGCGGGTGCCGCCGGCCGGCGAGGAGCCGAAGTCGCCGTGCGGGCGGACCGCCTCCTCGGCGTACCAACGGAAGAACTCGGCCGCGTAGACGACCTCGCCCCGCGCGTCGGTCAGCGACTTGCCGTTCTCGGCCGCGATCAGCTCGGCGAGCTCGTCGGCGTCGCGCAGCATCAGCTCACGCACGCGCGACAGCAGCTCGCTGCGGGTGCGCGGCGGCGTGGCGGACCACGCCGGCAGGGCGGCCGCGGCTGCGTCGACCGCCGCCGTGGCGTCTGCTGCGGTGCCGTCGGCGACGTGGTCGATGACCTCGCCGGTGGCGGGGTTCTCGACGGGGAAGGTCTGGATGTCGGTCACGGGTAGAGGCCTCGCAGTTCGTGGGCTTGCTGGACACGCTCGACGGCCAGGCAGGTGGCCGCGAGTCGCAGGGTGAGCTGGTGGGAGCGCGCGTAGTCGAGGACCTCGTGCCAGGAGCGGGTCATCCGGTCGACGAGCTTGTCGTTGACCTCGTCCTCGCTCCACCAGTACGACTGGTTGGCCTGGACCCACTCGAAGTAGGACACGACCACGCCGCCGGCGTTGGCCAGGATGTCGGGGACCACGAGCACCCCGCGGTCGGCCAGGATCCGGTCGGCATCGGCGGTCAGGGGACCGTTGGCGCCCTCCACGACCAGCCGCGCTCGTACGGCGTCGGCGTTGCCGGCGTGCACGACGCCCTCGATCGCGGCGGGGACCAGCAGGTCCACGTCCGCGGTGAGCACGTCGGCGCCGTCGATGGCGTCCGCTCCGGGGAACCCGATGATCGAGCCGCTCTCGTCCACCCACGCCTCGAGGGCGGGGATGTCGATGCCGTCGGGGTTGGCCAGGGCGCCGTACACGTCGGAGACCGCGTGCACCCGCACCCCCTGCTCGGTCAGGATCCGGGCCGCGCCGCGGCCGACCTTGCCGAAGCCCTGGACCGCGGCGGAGGCCCCGGCGGGGTCGATGCCGAGGTGGCGCAGCGCCTCGACGGCGATCGCGACCACGCCGCGCGACGTGGAGGCGGCGCGGCCGCGCGAGCCACCGACGGCCAGCGGCTTGCCGGTCACGACACCGAGGACGGTGTGGCCCTTGCCGACGGAGTAGGTGTCCATCATCCAGGCCATGGTCTGCTCGTCGGTGCCGATGTCGGGCGCCGGGATGTCGTGCTCGGGCCCGATGACCGGCGCGATCTCGGAGGTGTAGCGCCGGGTGATGCGCTCGAGCTCGGCGCGCGAGTAGTTGCGCGGGTCGACCCGGACGCCGCCCTTGGCGCCGCCGTAGGGGACGTCCAGCAGGGCGCACTTCCAGGTCATCCACATCGCCAGGGCGCGGACCTCGTCGAGGTCGACGCGCGCGTCGAAGCGGACGCCGCCCTTGCCGGGGCCGCGGGAGTAGTTGTGCTGGACGCGGTAGCCGCGCAGCACCTCGACGGTGCCGTCGTCGCGCCGCAGCGGGATCGAGACCGACACCTCGCGGCGCGGCTGGGCGAGCATGGCGTGCACCGACGGGTTCAGCCCGAGGACCTCCACGGCCTGGGCGAGCTGCTCGTGCGCGTCGTCCAGGACGGTCCGCGCGGCAGCGGGGGCTTCGAGGAGCGTCACTTCGCAGCCGCCAGACCCGCAGCGACGATGTCGAGACCCTCGGCGAGCAGCTCGTCGGAGATGCTCAGCGGCGGCAGGAAGCGGATGACGTTGCCCCACGTGCCGCAGGTCAGCGCGATGACGCCCTGGCTGTGGCAGTACGACGCCACGGCCTTGGCCAGCGCGCCGTCGGGCTCGCCGGTCGCCGGGTCCACGAACTCGGCGGCGATCATCGCGCCGCGGCCGCGGACGTCGCCGATGCGCTTGTCGGAGGCCTGCAGCTCGCCGAGCCGGCCCAGGAGCAGCGCCTCGATCTGCTGAGCGCGGGTGAGCAGGTCGTCGGCCTCGATGGTCTCGATGACGGCGAGCGCCGCGGCGCACGCCAGCGGGTTGCCGCCGTACGTGCCGCCCAGGCCGCCCGGGTGGACCGCGTCCATGATCTCGGCGCGGCCGGTGACCGCCGACAGCGGCAGGCCGCCCGCGATGCCCTTGGCGCTCACGATCAGGTCCGGTACGACGTGGTCGTGCTCGACCGCGAACCAGGTGCCGGTGCGGCCGAAGCCGGACTGGACCTCGTCGGCGACGAAGACGACGTTGTTGGTGCTGCACCAGTCGGCGATCGCGGCGAGGAAGCCGGGGGCCGGGACGATGAAGCCGCCCTCGCCCTGCACCGGCTCGATCACGATGCAGGCGAGGTTCTCGGCGCCGACCTGGGCCTCGATCTGGCCGAGCGCGCGCTTGGCGGCGAGCTTGCCGTCGATGGTGTCGGCGTCGCGGTAGGGGTAGGACATCGGCGCGCGGTAGACCTCGCCCGCGAACGGCCCGAAGCCGTGCTTGTAGGGCATGTTCTTGGCGGTCATCGCCATCGTCAGGTTCGTGCGGCCGTGGTAGGCGTGGTCGAAGACGACGACCGCGTCCTTGCCGGTGAACGAGCGGGCGATCTTGACCGCGTTCTCGACGGCCTCGGAGCCGGAGTTGAACAGGGCGGAGCGCTTCTCGTGGTCGCCCGGGGTGAGGCGGGCCAACTGCTCGGCGACCTCCACGTAGCCGGCGTACGGCGTGACCATGAAGCAGGTGTGCGTGAACGCGGCGACCTGCTCGGAGACCGCCTCGACGACCTTCGGCGAGCTGTTGCCGACAGTGGTCACGGCGATGCCGGAGCCGAGGTCGATGAACCGGTTGCCGTCGACGTCCTCGACGATGCCGCCCGCCGCGCGCGTGGCGAAGACCGGCATGGTGGTGGCGACGCCGACGCTCACGGCGCTCTGCTTGCGGGCCATCAGCTCGGCGGAGCGGGGGCCGGGGAGGGTGGTGGCGAGGTGGCGGGACTGCTCGAGCGGCTCACTGGTCATGCTGCCCACCCTCTCGCGCGCGTGGACATGCCGTCCAAGACCTGTTCTGCACGTTTTCCATGCTCGCGGAACATGACAGAATCCGGAGCATGGGACTCGACCTGCGCCTGCTGCGCTACTTCGTCGCGACCGCCGACGCCGGCTCGGCCACGCAGGCCGCGGCCACCCTGCACGTGACCCAGCCGGTCCTGTCCCGGCAGCTGCGCCAGCTCGAGCAGCAGCTCGGACTGCGGCTGTTCGAGCGCGACGGCCGCCGCCTGCGGCTGACCCACGCTGCGGAGGAGTTCCTGCCGCGCGCCCGGGCGCTGCTCCGGGACGCCGACGGGCTCGAGCAGGCCGCCCGCGCACTCGGCCAGGGGCAGGTCCAGCGCCTGCATCTCGCCGTGCTGCCCACCACCCTGACCGACGTGCTGGCGCCGTTCATCGCGACGCTGGAGCCGTCCGACCCGGTGCCGATCCTGCGTAGCCTGGATCCCGGGGGAGCGGCGGCCGCGATCGCCGCGGGCGCCGACCTCGCCGTCGTCCACCGCCCGCCGCCGCGCTCGGTGAGCTCGCGCGCGCTCGCCGTGCTGCCGGTGCTCGCCTACGTGCGCGCCGACGACCCGTGGGCCGAGCGGGACCGGATCGACGTCGCCGAGCTGGTACGCCGCCCGCTCATCCTGCAGCCTCCCGAGTTCCGGCCACGGGTGCTCCTCGACCGGGCCGCCGACGCCGCCGACCTGGCCTACGACGAGGTCGTCGAGGTGGCCGACGCCCAGGTGGCCCAGGCCCTCGCGGCCGCCGGTCGCGGGGTCGCCGTCGTCTCCGACGACCCGCGCTTCGACCTCGTCCCGCTCCGCATCCGCACCGATCGCGGCACCCTCCGGCTGAGCCTGTACGCCGCCTGGGACCCGCACCACCACGCGGCCGCGCTGCTGGCCGGTCTGGCCGATCGGCTCGCGGCGTTCTGCGTCGAGCGCTACGGGGAGGGCGTGCGGCCGCGGTCCTGAGCGGTGCCCAGGTGGCGGCGTACGTCCTCCTCGGAGGACGTGAACCGGTCGACCTCCTCGCCGCCGTCGCAGCGCAGCAGGGCGACGGTCAGCTCCGTGCCGCCCCCGACCAGCGTCGCCTCGCCGCCGGCCGTCTCCCAGCGCAGGATCCGGTCCAGGTCGGGGGAGGGGGAGTCGACGAACACTCCGCGGGTCGTGTCCTTGACCACCGCTCCGGCGGCGAACACCCGCCCGCTCATCGCGATGTGCACCCCGGGCGGCAGCAGCTGCACCGCCGTCGTGGCCGTCCCGAGGTTGTACGCCGCGTCGCTGACCCGCATCGCGGCCGGCTGCATCGCGCCGGTGAGCACGACGACCTTGCCCCGGGCAGCGGGGGAGAGGTGCTCGTCGAGGTAGCGGGCGGTGGCCGCCATCGTGTCGGTGCCGTGCGTGACCAGGACCCGGTCGCCGTCGACCGCCTCCACCGCCGCGCACAATGTGGCGCGGTCGTCGTCGGTCATGTCGAGGCTGTCGACGCGCAGCACCGAGGTCACCTCGAAGGCGACGTCGGTGAGGACCGGCGCGAGCAGGGTCTCCACACTGGGCGGCCCGATCTCGAGCTCGCCGGAGATCCCGTAGACCTTGTCGATGGTTCCGCCGGTGGTCAGGACGTGGATGCGCAGCACGGGGCCACGTTACGGCCGGGCGGGACCAGGCATCACAACGAGGACGCGAAGACGCGGGCGCGCTTGGCGGCGTACATCTGCGCGTCGGCGGCGAGGAGCGCGTCCGGGAGCTCCGCGGCCGTGCTGATGGCGGCAGCACCCACGCTGCCCGCGGACCCGAGCGCCAGGGCGATCCGCTCCCGCAGCCGTACGTCGTCGACGCCGGCCGCGAACACCGCGAACTCGTCACCGCCGATCCGGCCGACCACGTCACCGGGCCGCACCGCGTCGGCGAGCGTCCGCGCGACGCCGGTGATGAGCGCGTCCCCGGCGGCGTGCCCCTGCTGGTCGTTGACGGACTTGAGCCCGTCGATGTCGACGAACGCGACGGCCCCGCGCCCGAAGACCCGCTCCACCTCGGCGACGAAGCCCCGACGGTTCAGCAGGCCGGTCAGCTCGTCGGTCTGGGCGAGCCGGTACGCCTCCACGGCGAGCTCGACCTCGCGCTGGAGCTCGTTGTGCACCGAGACCTTCTCCAGGGCCAGCGAGGTCGCGTCGGCGAGGGCTCGCAGCAGCGCGACCTCCTCCTCGGTCGCCTCGTGCTCGTCGGCCCAGTAGGCGCCCAGCGCGCCGATCGGCGCCAGCGTGCGGATCGGCATCATCACCAGGCTGCGCACGAACGTCGGGCGGTAGGCCTCGTGCGGGATCCGGTCGTCGAGGTAGATGTCGGGCAGCACGACGTGCTCGCGGTGCAGCATCGCCCAGCCGCTGATGCAGGTCTCCATCGGGAAGCGGAGGCCCTTCCACAGCGGGTCGATGGCGTCCTCGTCGGCGTAGAAGCACTGGTCGCCGTCGCGCAGGACGAAGGTGGCGCCGTCGCACGCGGCCAGGTCGCGCACCGCCACGCGGACGATCGCCTGCACCTCGGCCAGCGTGGTCGCCAGCGACAGCTCCTGGATCGCCCGCAGCAGGCGTGACATCGATCGCTCCTCGGCTCCGGCCATCCTCCGATGGTAGAACCGCAGGGGGAACAGTGGGCGCAACCGAACGCCCACGCCTCCTAGTCCGGACGGACCAGACGGACCACCCGCCGCGCGGAGACGCACGAGGAGACGACATGGACCTGCACCAGTACGACGCGATCGTCGTCGGAGCCGGCTTCGGCGGCATGGGTGCCGCGATCCAGCTCAAGCGCTCCGGGTACGACGACCTGCTCATCCTCGAGCGCGAGGACGACCTGGGCGGCACCTGGCACGTCAACCACTACCCGGGCCTGGCGGTCGACATCCCGTCGGCGACGTACTCCTACTCCTTCGAGCCGAACCCCTACTGGAGCCGGCTGTTCGCGCCCGGTCCCGAGCTGAAGCGGTACGCCGAGCACGTGGCCGACACCTACGACCTGCGCCGTCACGTGCGGTTCCGCACCACCGTCGAGTCGGCCGCGTGGGACGACGACGCGCAGCGGTGGCTGGTGACCCTGCGCGGTGGCGAGCAGGTGGCGGGGCGCTTCCTGCTCACCGCCACCGGCTTCCTCTCCCAGCCCAAGCTGCCCGACATCGACGGCATCGGGGACTTCGCGGGCAAGGTCATCCACACCGCCGACTGGGACGACGACTTCGACCTCTCCGGCAAGCGGGTCGCCGTCATCGGCACCGGAGCGACGGCGGTCCAGCTGATCCCGACGATCGCCGAGACGGTGGGGGAGCTGACCGTCTATCAACGGACCCCGATCTGGGTGAGTCCCAAGCTGGACGGTCCGGTGCCGGGCGTCGTACGCGGCCTGTTCGCGAAGGTGCCGCTCACCCAGCGCGCCGCACGCCTGGTCGGTACGTCGATCCTCGAGGTGATGATGGTCGCCGGGGTGCTGCACTACGGGTCGATCCCGATCGCCCACCGGATCGGCGCCAAGGCCTGCCGCGACCACCTGCACCGCCAGGTCAAGGACCCCGAGCTGCGCCGCAGGCTCACGCCCGACTACTCCTTCGGCTGCAAGCGGCCGACGTTCTCCAACAGCTACTACCCGACCTTCGCCTCGGGCAGGGCCCGGCTGGAGACCGAGCCGATCGCGCGCATCGACGCCGGCGGGATCGTCACCGCCGACGGCAGGCGCACCGACATCGACGTCCTCGTCTGCGCCACCGGCTTCGACCTGTGGGAGGCGAACTTCCCGGCCATCACCGTGGTCGGCCGCGACGGCCGCGACCTCGGCAGGTGGTGGCGCGAGGGCCGCTTCCAGGCCTACGAGGGCATCACCGTCCCGCGGTTCCCGAACTTCTTCTCGCTCAACAGTCCCTACTCCTACAGCGGCCTGTCCTACTTCACGACCATCGAGTCCCAGATGCGGCACATGGCGCGGCTGCTGGCCCACCTGCGGGAGCAGGACGCGACGACGTTCGAGGTCACCGAGGAGGCCAACACCCGCTTCCTGGACCGGATGACCGAGAAGCTGGGCGACAGCGTCTTCACCCTCGGCAGCTGCGCCACGTCGCGCAGCTACTACTTCAACCAGCACGGTGAGGCGACCCTGCTGCGGCCCACCTCCACGATCAACGCCTTCCGCGAGGCCGGGTCCTTCCCGCTGGAGGACTACGTCGTCGCCTGACCCCGGCCCCGGTTGTCGGCGCGCGGTGGTCTGATGGCGGCATGGACACCCCGCTCCGTCAGGTCCAGGTCACCGTCGACTGCCACGACCCGCGCTCCCTGTCGCGGTTCTGGTGCGCCGTCCTCGGCTACGTGATCCCCGCGCCACCGGGCATGGAGGTCGTCGAGGGCGACGACCCGCTCGCCGCGTGGGACGTCTTCCTGGAGCGCGTCGGCGTGCCTCGCGCCGAGTGGAACGCACGCTCGGCGATCCAGGACCCGACCGGCCGGGGCCCGCGGATCTTCTTCCAGCAGGTGCCTGAGGACAAGGTGGTCAAGAACCGGCTCCACCTCGACGTGCGCGCTGCGCCCGGGCTGTCGGGTGAGGACCGGATGGAGGCCCTGGAGGCCGAGTGCGCACGCCTCGTTGCGCTCGGGGCGACGCGTCAGCAGCGGACCGAGGCCGGCGCGATGGACCAGGGCTTCATCGTGATGCAGGACCCTGAGGGCAACGAGTTCTGCCTGGACTAGTGATCGGCCAGGTACTGGTGCACCAGCGGTACGACGGACGCGCCCTCACCCGACGCCGACGCGACCCGCTTCATCGACCCGGCGCGGATGTCGCCGACGCAGAAGATGCCCGGCAGGCAGGTCGCCAGGCTCTCCGGCGGCCTGCCGTCGATCCAGTGGTCGGTCGGCACGTCCCTGCCGGTCTGCACGTAGCCCCGGTCGTCGAAGCAGATCGCGTCGGGCAGCCAGTCGCAGTTGGGCTGGGCGCCGAGCAGCAGGTAGAGCCCGTCGCAGGCCACGTCGCGCACGTTCCCCGTCTCGACGTCGCGGATCGAGATGGCCTCCAGGGCCACGTCCCCGCGCGCGCCGACGACCTCGGAGCAGGGCTGCACCTTGATGCGCGGGCTGTAGGACAGCTCCTTGATCAGGTACGCCGACATCGTCTCCTCCAGCCCGCGCCGGCGGACCAGCACGGTGACCGAGCGGGCGAAGCGCGCCAGGTGGATGGCGGCCTGCCCGGCGGAGTTGCCGCCGCCGACGACGTACACGTCCCGGCCGGTCATCGAGCGCGCGGTGCTCGCGGCGGCGCCGTACTGGACGCCCTTGCCGACCATCGCCTCGACGCTGTCGACCCCGAGCCGCCGGTAGTCGACCCCGCTGGCGATCACGACCGTCCGGGCGAGGACGTCGCCGCCGGCGGTGACCAGGCGATGGGGCTCCCCGGGAGCGCCGGGGACCAGTGACGTCACGTCCCAGCCGGTGAAGAAGCGGGTGCCGAACCGGATCGCCTGGCCGCGGGCGCGCTGGGCCAGTCGCATGCCGGAGATGCCCCGCGGGAAGCCGAGGTAATTGCGGATCATCGAGGACGTGCCGGCCTGCCCGCCGATCGCCTCGGCCTCGATGGCGACCGTCGAGAGACCCTCGGACGAGCCGTAGACCGCGGCGGCGAGACCGGCAGGCCCCGCGCCCACGACCGCCAGGTCCACCACGCCGAGGTCGGCGACCTTCTGCGGTGCGCCGTACATCCGCGCGGCGACGTCGCGCACGCTGGTGACCGAGGCCGCCTCCTTGGTGAGCGACCAGACGACCGGCAGCGTCATGTCGGCGCCGTCGGCCGCGAGCTGGTCCAGGATCCGGCGGCCGACCTCGGAGTCGGGGGAGTAGGTGTGCGACGGCATCCCCATCCGGTCCAGGAAGTCACGGATCTGTACGACGAGCGGGTCGTTGCCCTCCGTGATGATCTTGGCCGATGCGACCTCCGGGTCGGCCACGGTCGAGCCCCAGTCGGAGAGCAGCTCGGTGATCGCGGTGTGGAACTCCTCGTCCCGGGCTCCGCGCGGCATGAGCAGGTAGGCGTCGTACTTGCCCATCGCCAGGCCGGGCCGCAGCTCGTCGGCCTGGCGCAGGAAGTGGTCGATGTGGGCCGCGACGATGCGGCGGGCGGTCGGGATGATCGAGCGCCACGTGGACACCGCCTCATAGAAGGTGGTGCCGGGCAGCACGGACTCGGTGACGAGCAGCGCGATCGGCCGCCCCTGGGCGACCAGGGTGGCGAGATCGGCGGTCATCTCGACCGACGAGCCGTGGCAGTGGATGTCGTAGTCCCCGGCGTACCGGGAGAACTCCCGGTCGAGGATGTCGGCGTGCTCCGGCGCGCAGATCGCGATGACGGGCGTGGTGGGGGCCTCGGGCATGGCCCCATCATCGCGGACAGGGGGATACGGCGTTCCGCCATCTACACTGCCTCGTCCGGCTCGGTGGGGGCCGGCACGATCCTGGGGAGGGTCCGATGAGGTACCGAGTGCTGGCGGTCGCCGCGGCTGCCCTGTTGTCCGTGCTGGTCTCCGCACCGGCGCACGCCGTCCCACCCGAGGTCACCTTCGACTACAACTCGGTGGACACCGTCTACCCGGCGCCCGACGGCTACGTGGACACGATCAAGTTCACCTGGACCGTCTCGCCGCAGCCGGTCGGCCTGACGCTCGAGGTGATGAAGATCGTGCCCGGGCTCGACCCGCAGGCGGTCCGCACCCTGACGCTCGATCCGGCCACCACGACGTACACCTGGAACGGCCGGACGGACGCGGGGGCGCTCGCGGGCGCGGGCGACTACTTCCCGCGGGTGATGGCCGACAACGGCACCGACCCGATCTCCGGGTCCGCCGGCTGGCAGTTCGCCGTCTCGGCCAAGCGGCTCGTCTCGAAGACCTGGACCAAGTCGCTGTCGGCCTCCGGCTCGCTGAAGGACAAGCAGGTCGGCGCCTGCTCCACGCTCCGCAAGCCGGGGAAGATGCTCGGTGCCGGATCGCTCGGCTACTACAGCCTGGCCCGCTGCCGGCGTACCTCCAACGGTGCCGGCGACATCACCACGATCCACGGCGTGACGCTGCCTGCCGCCTTCCGGCCCGGCAAGGTGCGCTTCTCGGTCTACAGCGGTGCCGTCAAGCGGGGCGGCGCGGTGGGCTTCGTCCCGCTCAGCCGGTCGGTCGGCGCCATCGGCGCCGGCACGGCGCTCCTGGGTCCGGCGCGCGCCTGGCACACGACCCCGGCGGTCGCCGCGAGCCAGATGCTCCGCTCGGACCGCCGCATCATGTGGGGCATCGCCGCGCTGGCCCACAGCCGCTACGACGTCAAGACCATCAAGGTGATCTACAGCTACCAGATCCTGCAGTAGCCCCGGCGGGCTCCGGGGGAGCTGTCGAAATCGGGCTCCCCGCTTCGTCGTACTCATGAAGGCAACGAGACGACGCAGGAGGCCGTCATGTGGGACACCGTTCAGACCGCCACGATCCACCTCTCGCACGACCGCCCGTGCGACCTGTGCGGACACGCCGCGCACAGCTACCTGCCGTGCGGCGACCACTGCGCATGTGTACCGCGCCCGGTCCCGGGCGTGATGCCGTCGGCCGCGTGATCCCGGCTGAGCAGCAGCGGTCAGTCGGACCGGCACCAGGTGACGTCGGTCCGGGTACGACGCTCGCGGCTCGTCCCGGTGCCGGCGTGCGTCACGGCCGCACCCAGCGGCAGCCCGACCGCGGCCATGCTGGTCACCTCCCAGTGCGGAGGTACGCCGAACTCCGCCGCGACGCCGTCCCGGTCGAACGCGCGGAACTGGTGGACCGCGAGACCCAGCGCGTGCGCCTGGAACGTCAGGTGCGCGACGGCCTGGCCGAGGTCGTAGTGCGCGAACTCGGAGTACTCCAGGTCGGTGCCCTCGACGCGGCGCTGGCTCAGGTTGGCGATGAGCACACCGGCGTCCGGAGCCCACGCCGACGAGCTGCGCGCCAGGTGCCGCACCAGCCGGCGGTGCACCTCGTCGCCGCGGATCCCCACGACGAACGCCCAGGGCTGGGAGTTCCCGGCGGACGGCGCCAGCCGGGCGGCGTCGAGCAGGGAATCGACCTCGCGGTCGGTCACCACGTGGCGAGCGTCGTACCGGGTCGGGCTGAAGCGCTCCCGGGCGAACCGGGAGAGCGTGTCGAGGTCGGGCACGTCGGGTGCAACCGCGCCCGGGCGCGCTCTATGCCGGACGGGGCCCGCTGTTGGCTAACGTCGGGGCATGGACCTGGCTCAGACGATTCGCGCGCGGGGGAGTGAGTTCCTCCTCTTCGCGCTGACGCCCCCGCGGGTCGCGGTCTCGGCGGAGCGCGCGCAGGAGATCGCCGACGCCACCGCGAAGCGGCTCTCGGCGTTGAGCCTGGACGGCCTGGTGCTCTACGACATCGACGACGAGAGCGACCGCAATCCCGAGGAGCGGCCGTTCCCGTTCCTGCCGACGATGGACCCGGCGGCGTACCTGGCTCGCAACCTCGCCGGCTGGCGCACCCCGGTCGTGGTCTACCGCGCGGTCGGGAAGTACGACGAGGCCGACCTGCTGTCCTGGCTCGACGCCCAGGACGCCGCCCGCGCGCTCACCGTCTTCGTCGGCGCATCGTCGCGCGAGAAGCACTCCGCGACCTCGCTGGCGCGGGCCCAGCAACTGCACGGCGAGGCCCGGCCCGACCTGCTGCTCGGCGGCGTCGCGATCCCGGAGCGGCACACCCGCCGGGGCGAGGAGCACCTGCGGCTGATCGCCAAGCAGGACGCCGGCTGCTCGTTCTTCGTCACCCAGGTCGTCTACGACGTCAACGCCGCGAAGGACCTCGTCTCCGACTACCGCTACGAGTGCGAGGCGCGCGGCCTGGCTCCGGTCCCGATCGTGTTCACGTTCTCGGTGTGCGGCTCCACCAAGACCCTGGAGTTCCTGCAGTGGCTCGGCGTCGACGTCCCGCGCTGGATCGAGAACGACCTGCGCCACGCGGACGACACGCTGCAGGCGTCGTACGACCTGGCGCTGGCGGCGGCACGCGAGCTCATCGCGTTCTGTCGCCACCGGGACGTCCCGTTCGGCATCAACGTCGAGAGCGTGTCGATCCGGGCCGCCGAGATCGAGGCCTCGGTGGCGCTGGCTGACGCTCTCGGACGTGAGCTGCGCTCAGAAGCCCGCTGACACAACTCGCCAGGTGCACGGATGCGCTCAACACCAGGGGAGCACGTTATGTCAGGTCGCGCGACGAGCGGCCCGGGCTTCGAACGGTCGTCGGCACGAGCGTCCGGCCCGGCCTGGGCTCCGCGCGGACGCGAGCTGCGACTCCAGCTCGTCTCGGGCCGATGTGGCGAGCTGCGCGCCACGGCGTACGAGGATGTCGAAACGCGGTGCGAGCAAGGCCATCGAGCAGAACACGCCCAAGGCGCCTGACAAACCCCTCTCGCTCAGCCTGACAAAGTGCCGATAAGTGACATTATGTCAGTCCGTGTCGGGAGAGCCCCTCTCCCGACTGGCTGGATCTGACGCAGAACGCTCCGCCTATCGTGTGCAGGTGCTTCCTGACCCGACATCGAGACTTCGATTTCGCGAGATGACCGAGGCAGACCTCTCCGACATCGCGACCCTGCAGATCGGTGGATCGCGTGGACCGTCCGGCTGGATCGAATGGACACGAAGCAACTACGACGACCACGGGTTCGGGCTGTGGGTCATCGAGACGCACACCGGGGAGTTCGTGGGCGACTGCGGCCTGACGATGCAGGAGGTCGAGGGCGAGTGGTACGTCGAGGCCGGCTGGCACGTGCGATCGGCACTCCAACGTCAGGGATATGCCAGCGAAGCCGCCGCTGCGGTGCGGACGGCTGCCGCAGACGGCGGCGTGGAGCATCTCGTCGCGATCATTCGTCCGTCCAATGTCGCCTCCCAACGGGTCGCGATGCGCATCGGCCTCACCCTCGAGCGCGAAGTGCACAAGAACGGCGGTCCTGCGCTCGTGTTCGGCGCCGACCTGCGATCTGACGTGGTTGCGCCATGAATGGTGCCGATGGGTTCGACGTGCGCGTCATCGGTGCCGACGAGCTTCCGATCCTGCGATGGCTGTGGCAGGCGTTCCGCGCCGACCTCGCCTCGGTCGTACACGGCCTTCCGTACGCCGACGGTCGCTACCAGGCGAAGGACGTCGACGATCTTCCCCGCCCCGACGTCGTCGGCTATCTCGCATGGCGGCCCCACCCGAACACCGGTGAGGACGCGCCCATCGCCTTCGCCCTCGTCGACGGGATCGGCCTGGCCGAGCGATCCGTCAGCGGGTTCTGGGTGGCTCCAGCGGCGCGGCGGGACGGCGTCGGGATCCGCCTCGCCCTGGACGTCCTCGCCCGACACCCCGGTCCCTGGGCGATCGCCTTCCAGCACGAGAATCCGTATGCCGCCTCCTTCTGGCGTCGTGTCGCCGACCGGGCATTCGGGGCGTCCGGGTGGACCGAGGAGCGTGTGCCGGTGCCGGGGCGGCCGCACGTTCCTGCGGACCATTGGATCCATGGCCAGTACCGGGATGGAAACGCATCTGCCCACTAGTTCGGGGAGCGCCTCTCCCCTGGCTCGTCGGTGATCGGAAGTCGGCCGCGCTGACTCACGCATCCGAACTGTCGCGTTCGCCCCGTCTGCCTGGAACGAACGGTGAGGGTCGCGTACGAGACGCCGGAGATGTCGCGCCTGCGAGGCCCGAAGGACAACTCGGTCGCGTCGATCGACCACGTCTCAGGTTGCGCGCCCCGACGCTGCGATGCGGGGTCGGGCACGAGCTCGAGTCGGCCGTCGGCCCCCAACCGGAGCTCGCCGCTGAGTCCCCATCCGCCCCCGGTCCGGCGCTCGCGCACCTGGCTCCACCAGCGCAGGTCGCCCGACTCGACGAGCTCGTCGGCGCGAGCGGCCGCTCGTGTCGTCCGAAGCCGCAGCAGCGCAACCGTCACGACAGAACCGACGACGGCGCCCGCCACCGGGAGCAATGCCCACAGCATGATCACTTCCTCCGCGTTCCTCCCCCGCCGAGATCATCATGTCCCCAAGCGCAGGACCGTACGCTGCGAGAATCGCCCTCATGCCGCTCACGAACCCCTGGCTCTCCGGTCCTACGCCGACGGCGGAGCTGCCTCGGGACGTGCTGGAGGAGCGCATCCTGAACCTGCTGTCCACGCAGAACATGGCGGTCGTCGCGACGGTGAACCGGGACGGATCCCCCGCGGCCACGCCGATCCGCTACTTCAGTCTTGGCTTCGAGATCTTCTACACGAGCTGGAACGAGTCGGTGAAGTCGAGGAACCTCCGCCGCGACCCGCGCGTGTCGGCCGGCATCTTCGCGCCCCTCGTGGGACAGGCCAGCAGCCGCGGCGCGCAGCTGTTCGGCACCGCGCGGACGCTGGAGCGTGACGACCCGGCCGCCGACGGGTACTGGGAGGCGGTCAGGTGGCAGGCCGACCACGTCGAACGTGGCCGTTCGCTCGAGGAGCCGCCGGCCGATCCCCTGACGATCATCACTCCGACCCGGATCCTGTACACCGAGCACTGGCTTCGTCGATCCGGCTACTCCCCCAGACAGACCTGGCGCCCCGATGCCGATGGCTGACGACGCGACGGCGGCGACGCCCGGCACGTGCGGCGCCTTCCTCGCACGATCCGCCCGACGAGCATCGCCTCGCTGCGCGTCGCTGCGGCCGACGGGCACGGCGTCGTCCGCAACGCACCCGACGCCTGAGGCGATCTCAGCCATTACCTGCACTGCGAGCAGCCGCACCCGATGAGGCGCCTCCTCAGTCGAACGTGAGACGGAGACCGAAGAAGCCGGTCACAGACTGGAGCCGACCCCGCTCCGAGAGCACGACGAAGTCGGTGCCGACGGATCCCGGGAATTGCGCGCGGGCGCCACCCTGGTCGACCAACTGCCAGCTGAAGGCCACGTAGCGAGCATGCATCACGGGCGTGCCGACAGGCCGTAGGTGCCAGCCGGCGAAGGCAGGCAGAAACACGCCGTTGATGTGCTCGACGAGCTCCGTCGGCCCGATCGGGCCGACCATGGAGTCGGCGAAGGTGCCGTCGGGTTCCCAGATCTCTGCAGCTTCTCTGCGTCGATGTTCCAGGTCCACGTCGTGCCGCCAGAGGGCGGCGTACCTCCCGAGCAGCTGCAGGATCGCCGCTCCCTCGGCCTCGAAGTGGTCCCTCGTGCGCACCTCGATGGCGTCCAGCGCCTCGGCAAGAAGAGTGCTCGTCTCCATGGTGCGACTGTAGGCACCCGCACCGACATCGGAGCAGTCCCGTACATCCTGCTGCCCCGGGCGGCCGGTCCTCCGGACGGCGGCCGCCGGGAGGTCCCGTCCGTGCTCTCCGAGCACGGATCACGAGGCAGGCCCGCGGACCATCCGGAGCTCGACCCCGAACGGCTCGGACGTGGTCGCGCCGTCGAGGCGGAACCCCTGCCGCTCGTAGAACCCGATCGCACGCTCGTTGCCCTCCAGCACCCAGAGGTACGCCGGCGCCGACCCGATCGCGGCGACGAGCAGCCGGTGACCGACGCCCGCGCCGTACACCTCGGCCCGGACGTAGAGCGCCATCAGCTCCAGCCCCGGCAGGTCCGCACGCGGCTCGTCCCGCCCCGGACCCGTGCTGGCGAACCCGAGCAACCGCCCGTCATCGCTCACGGCGAGCAGCGAGGAGGACGCCGTACCACCGAGGATCTCGCGCCAGCGGGCGATCCGCTCGGCGCGCCCGGCGCGACGCTCGGTGAACACAGTGGCGGGCATCAGGTCGGCATATGCCTCCTCCCAGACGTCGAGGTGGAGGTCGGTCAGCTCCTCGGCGTCATCGGCCGCCGCCGCACGGATCAGCACGTCACCGCCCGGACGAAGGCGTCGATGAGCGGGTGGATGGGCGCACCGCTCGACGCTCCGATGTGGGGCTGGAACATGCTGGTCACGTAGAACGGCTGATCGGGGAACTCCAGTACCTCGGCCGCGACGCCCTCGCCGGTCGCGCCCACCACGACACCGCGCGCCTCCAGCAGTGCGACGCTCTCCCCCGACGGCCCGTAGCCGCAGAAGTGCATGCCGCGGAACGGCCCCTCCACCCAACCCGCGAACCGTGTGCCCGCCACCGGCCACACGGTGGTCTCGATGCCCTGCAGCGAGCACGCGAGCGGTACGACGGCGTTGTCCTCGCGCGAGCCGTCCGACTCCGCGTGCGTGGCCTCAACGCCCAGCTCGCTCCGCAGGAACTCCAGCACCGCGTACTGCATGCCGCCGCAGGTCCCGAGGAACGGTGTGCCGCTCCCCCGGATCTCCCGCAGCGCGCCGAAGACCGCACGATCGTCGGCGTACGGCGATCCCGGGACCAGCCAGATGCCGTCGTACGCCGCGATGTCGAACGCCGAGTCCGTCGGCACCCACTCCACCACCACGCCGTACGCCGCGACCAGCCGAGGCACCAACGCGTTGAGCTCCTGGTGGCTGCGGTGGCCGCGGTCGTCGCCGAGCAACCCGATCGTCCGAGGCACGACGCGAGCGTAGCGAGCCGGCACGGGCGCAGGACCCGTGCCGGCTCGCCGGCCCCGACGCGATCAGCCGGTGATGCGGTAGTAGCGGTACATCTTGTAGTGCGTGGTCGGCCACCCACCCAGCGTCGAGCTGCTGAAGTGCGCGCCGGTGATGTGCTGCGGCGGCAGCTCGCCGTTCGCTCCCCCTCCGAAGTCGAAGTAGTTGAAGCTGCCGTCGCTGTTCCAGCTGTCGAACATCCAGACATGGCCGTCGACGGTGTTGTCGAAGACGTCGCCGCGCAGCACCGTGGACGAGCTCAGGGCGCTGCGCTGCGACGACACCGACAGGTCGTACTTCTTGATGAACCTGGTCGTGTCCGCCGCGATGCCCGAGGTGTTCTCGTCCTCGTTGACGTGCAGCGCCATGCCGACGAAGCCCGAGCAGTCCGGCCGGTAGTGGCGGGTGTCGCCCAGGTCCCACTGGGTGCTGCCGTCGTTGGCGTCGTACTGCAACGCACGCAGGTACCAGTCCCGCATCCGCGTGGCGACCTCCGAGCGCGAGATCGTCCCGCCGACCGCGGACGGTCCCGGCATCGCGGTGGCGACGTCGACGGAGTTGATCGGCGTGAAGTCGACGCTGCCCGACCAGTCCTGCGGGTGGTACGTGCAGCTGCCGCCGTCGTACGCCGTGCACAGGCCGACCGACGCCCCGCCGGTCTGGTTGTTGAGCACGTAGTGGCTGCCGTACATGTTGCTGAGGTTGAACGCGCCGTAGTCGTAGTACCTCAGCTGCGGTACGTCGCCGTTCCAGCCGGCGTTCTGCGGGTAGATGCACACGTAGCCGGAGCCGCAGCCGTGCACCGTCGAGGTGGAGGCCGTGGCGGGCTGGGCGCCGAGCCCGCCGGTCGCCACGGAGGCGACAGCAGCCGCGGCCAGGGCCGCCTTGGCGAGGGTGCGCATGTCAGCCGAACATCCGGTAGGCGGTGGCCGCGTAGGACTCGCGGGTCGCGGTCTGGCAGTTGCCGCAGCGCTCGTAGTAGGTCTGGAAGGCGATCGTGGCGTTGTTCACCGAGGTCGCGTTGGCCAGCGCCGACTTGCCGAAGTACGACGGGTTGTAGTTGAGCTCGTAGGTGATGAACCGCTCCTCGGCGCTGATCGCGTACGCACTCTGGCCGAGCGTCCCGGCGTACCAGACCATGTTGTCGCTGCCGTTGGTGTCCCAGCGGCCGCCCGCGCTCCACTGCGCGATCCCGTGGCCGACCCCGTCGGAGGCGTACGGGTTGAGCTCGGCGCCGGACTCCTGCACCAGGTTGCCGACCACACCGGCCGCGGCGATCTTGGAGTAGCCGGCCGACTGCATGTAGCGGAAGACGGTGTACTGGTTGCCCGGCTCGAGGGCGATCGAGTTGACCGGGGTCAGGTCCACGTCGGCGTACCAGCCGGCGCCGTGCCAGGTGCAGCCACCGCCGCCGTACTGCGTGCAGGTCGCGGCCACCGCTCCCCCGGTCTGGTTGTTGAAGACCCGGTGCGAGCCATACATGTTCGACAGGTCGTGGGCGCCGTACGCCGACCACGCGAGCTGCGGGACCCCGTTGTTCCAGGAGGCGCCCGGGTAGACGCAGACGTCGCCGGCCGGGCAGCCGTTCACCGTTCCCGCGTACGCCGGAGCGACGGCCGAGGTGACGGTGAAGGCCCCGATGAGGGCGAGCGCGAGCGCGGCGAGCTTGGCCAGGGGGCGGAAGTGCTGGGTGGTGCGGTTCATGTCGGCTCCTGTTCGTCGGCGGCCACCGCCCGATGCGGTGGTGCTGTGCCGGGACGCAACCAGCGGCTCGACCGGTGCCGCAACGAGTTCCGCGTTCAGTTCGGTTCTGAACGGTTCGGGAAGGTCCGGCGGGCCGTTCTGAACGCAGGCGATTTCTTCACCTGCAGGGTCTGGTGGGCGCCGCGACGGGCCGATAGGTTCACCCGCACACTCCTCATCGGGCAGCGGGGTTCTCGGGATGCAAGCAGATGTGATGACGGCACGGTTGGACCGCGTCGAGACGTGGGACGACTACCGCGAGGTGCTGCGCGAGCTCCATGCGAGCACCGGCGCCCCGAAGTACGGGACGCTGTCGGCCGGGAGCGGGCTGGCGAAGTCCGCCATCTCCGGCCTGATCGGCGCGAACCCGGTGCAGCGCCCCTCGGAGAGCAACAGCCTGCGCTTCGTCGAGGCGTGCCTGGCCCACGCCCACCGCGACCCGGCCGAGATCGGCGACGCGGTGGTCACCTGGCGCGGCACCTGGCAGCGCCTGCGGGCGGCCGACGACGGCCTGAGCCCGTCGGTGGCTGCGGCACCGACGCCGGCGGAGCCTGCCGAGCAGCCTGTCGCTCCGCCACCCCGCAGCCGCCGAAGCCACCGCCGCACCGCCCTCGTCGCAGCCATCGGCAGCGCGGTCGCGGCCGTGGTCGCCGGGACCGTCTGGCTCGCGCAGCCGTCCCCCGCGGCGCCGCCGGCCCCCGCACCCAGCCTGGCGGCCGCGACGCCGGCGACCGGCTGCACCGAGGCGGGAGCCGACCAGCGCGACGTACGCCTGCACCGGCACTGGGACAGCGTGTACGTCTGCCCGACGAGCCGCGCGATGGTCTACCAGTGGGCGCGGGTCTCCGGGGCACCGATCGGGGTGCTCCGGTCGAACCCGAGCTGGATCGTGTGCTGGACCCACGGCGAGACGGTGGCCGGCTCCGACGTCTGGTACTACACCCAGGGCGACGACGAGCTCGGCATGGACGCCCTGGACTCCTGGGGCTTCATCAGCGCGGCCGACGTCGACGTCGCCCAGCACCCCGACCCCGGCATCGCCCGGCGCTGCGCGTTCCCGACCCGGCCCTGAGCCTCACGGGCTCTCGAGCAGGATCGTCACCGGCCCGTCGTTGACCGACGCGACCTCCATCTGCGCGCCGAAGACCCCGCGCTCCACGTGGGCGCCGAGCTCGCCCAGAGCGGCGCAGAACGCCTGGTAGAGCGGCTCGGAGACGGCGCCCGGCGCGGCCTCGGTCCAGGAGGGACGGCGGCCCTTGCGGGCATCGCCGTACAGGGTGAACTGGGAGATCACCAGGATCGGGGCGCCGACGTCGGAGGCCGACTGCTCCTCGGCGAGGATCCGCAGACCCCAGATCTTGCGCGCCATCCATGCGATCTCGGACGGCCCGTCGCCGTGGCCGACGCCCAGCAGCACGAGCAGGCCGGGGGCGGGCAGCTCGCCGACGACCTCCCCCGCCACCGACACGGATGCCGACGAGACCCGCGTGACCACAGAGCGCACCCCGCCAGCCTTTCACGGCCCCCGGAAACCGCTCCGCCGGACCCGCCGAGACCCGGCTCGCCTTGAACGAGGCAGCAGAAAGTGTTCTGGTGGAGGTGACCAGCCCACATCTCGGAAGGCGAATCAATGCTCACCCTCACCGACAACGCCACCACGATCGTCAAGTCGATCACGGCCCAGCCCGGCGCGGAGGCGCTCCGGATCAGCGCGGCCGAAGGCACCGACGGCCTGGCGGTGGCCACGGCCACCGCACCGCAGAACGAGGACCAGATCGTCGAGCAGGACGGTGCGACCGTCTTCCTCGACGCCGGCGCGGCCGAGCAGCTCGACGACAAGATCCTCGACGCCGCGGTCGACGACGCCGGCAACCTGCAGTTCTCGCTCGACGTCCAGCACGCCTAGACGGTCCGGTCGCTCGCCGTCAGTGCTCGCTCCACTCCTCGGACTGGGTCAGCCGGAACAGGTAGAACAGCGCCGGCCCCACCAGGAGTGCGGCGAGCACGACGGCGACGACCAGGCCCTCCAGCGTCGCCCGCGCCCCCGCGGCCTGCTGGATGGTCAGCTGATCCACCAGCAGCCAGGGGTACTGCCCCATCCCCCATCCCGACACCACCGCGGCGACCGCGGTGACGGCCGTCAGGCGCGCGACCCGGTAGCGCCGGCGCCACAGCAGCACCAGCGTCGCCAGGCCCGCGAGCGCTGAGAGTACGACGAGCGGGGCCGCTCGGCCCTCGAGCCCGTCACTGAGCCGCGGGGCGTCGTGCTCGATCGGCACGAGCGCGGCGAAGACCACCGCACCGGTGACGATGCCGACCCCGAGGGTCTGGATGCGCAGTCGCCCGGCGAGGGCGGCGTGGTGGTTGCGCTCGGCGTCCGCGGTGAGGAACGCCCCGGCGAGGAACGCGCACGTGCCGACCGCGATGACGCCACCGAAGAGCGAGGTGGGGTTCAGCCACGAGGACCACAGGTCGCCGTGGCCGGTGGCCGGCACCCGCCCGGACGCGATGCCGCCCGCGACGGTGCCGAGGAAGAACGGCGTGATGACCGACGAGGTCGCGAAGACGACGCCGAACAGCCGCGCCTGGTTGAGCGTGGCGGCGTACTTGCGGAACGCGAAGGCGGCGCCGCGCAGCACGATGCCGAGCAGGGCGAGCAGCAGCGGCAGCACCAGCGTGCTCATCGCGGGCGCGAACGAGCTGGGGAACCCGGTCCACCACACCACGAGCACGTAGATCAGCCACACGTGGTTGGCCTCCCACACCGGGCCGATGCTGTGGTCGACGAGGGTGCGCAGCTCGGCTCCCCGGCGGCTGCCGCCGGCGATCAGGTCGAAGAACCCGGAGCCGAAGTCGGCGCCGCCGAGCACGGCGTACGCGATGACGCCGACGAACAGGGCGGCCGCGACCACCACCTCCAGGCTCATCGCGCCTCCCCCGTGGTCGCCGGGGCGTACGGACTCGGCAGCTCGGTCTCGCCCGCCCGCCAGCGTCGCGCCATCGAGCGGAGCACGACGTAGGCGCCGATCGTCATGGCGGTGTAGAGCAGGAAGCTGGCACCGAAGAGCAGCCAGAGCTTGCCGGTGTAGTCACCGACGGCGTCGGTGGTGCGCAGGATCCCGTAGACGATCCACGGCTGCCGGCCGACCTCGGTGGCGACCCAGCCGGCCTCGAGGGCGGTGATCGCGAGCGGCCCGGCGATCGCGGCAAAGCGCAGGAACCAGCGCCTCTCGGTCAGGTCCCTCCCCCGCCGCCGCTGGATCCAGAACAGCACCACGACCAGCGCCAGGAGCGTGCCGATGCCGACCATCGTCTGGAACGCCCAGTGCGTCATGTTTACCGGCGGCTGGTCGGCGACCGGGATCGAGTCCAGACCGGGCACCGGCTTGGTCGGCGAGTTCATGGCGATCAGCGAGCCGATGCCGGGGATGTCGATGGCGCCGTAGACGTGGCCGTGGATCAGTACCCCGCCGAGCCGCAGCGGCGAGGGGCTCTCGGCGTGGGTCGCCAACTCCATCGCCGCGAGCTTGGACGGCTGCCGGTCGGCGAGCCCCATGCCGAGGATGTGGCCCATGAAAGGCTGGAGCAGCGCCGCGACCGAGGCGAACACGAAGGGCACCAGGAAGCCGAGCCGGTGGTGCTCGTCGCGCCGGCCGCGGAGCATGCCGACGGCGTACACCCCCGCGACGGTGAAGCCGGTCAGCATATACGCCGCCAGCCACATGTGCGCGAACTGCAGGAAGGCGTGGCTGTTGAACAGGACCGTCCACGGATGGACGTCGGTGACGGTGCCGTCCGGCGTCAGTCGGAACCCGACCGGCACGTTCATCCAGGCGTTGACGGCGAGCACGCAGTAGGCACCGACGATGCCCATCGCTGCCATCGGCAGGACCATCCACACGTGCTGACGCGGCGGGATCCGGCCCCAGCCGTAGAGGTAGATGCCGAGGAAGATCGCCTCCAGGAAGAAGGCGAGCCCCTCGAACGCGAACGGCAGGCCGAGGACGTCGCCGTACTTGCCCATCAGGCCGGGCCACAGCAGGCCCATCTCGAAGCTGAGCACCGTGCCGGACACCGCGCCGATCGCGAACAGCACGGCCGCGACCTTCCCCCACCGCTTGGCCAGGCCGAGCGCGACCTCGTCGCCCCGGCGTACGCCGCGCAGGTGCATCGCGAAGATCATCGCCGGGAACGCGACGCCGAACGCCGCCAGGATGATGTGCCAGCCCAGCGACATCGCCATCTGCTCCCGTGCCGGGAGGAGGCCTGCAGGATCGGCGGTGAGGCTCGTGATCACGACACCGAAACTACGCGGTGGGAGTCCGCGACACCCGCGCTTGTGAAAGTTTTCACATAACCGGCGACGGTCCGAGCCGGAGCGCCTCACGCAGCGCGTCGAGCTGCGCCACAGCGGGCCCGAGCGGGTAGGGATGTCTCCGCGAGGCCGGCGAGGTGATCGCGTCGCTCAGCAGGCGCGTCGACGTCGTGGTCACGGCCAGGCGCCACCTCGGCCCGCCGTGCCAGCTCGCGCGGCTCCGCACGAGGTCGACCCCCACCACGTCGGTGGACGCCACGACGACGGAGCGGTACAGCCGCCTCAGCCGAGGCACCGGGACCGACACCGTGGCCGGGTAGTGACTGAAGTCGACGATCACCGGGGCGCGCAGCCGGAAGGCTCGGTACACCAACAGCACTCCGACGCCCAGCACCATGACGAACACACACTCGCCGGCATGCCGCGTGCTCGAGCTGAGGTACGGCGACGACTCCCACCGCGGGCCGAGCCTCACCACCGTCACCATCGCCACGAGCCAGTGCCCGAAGGCCGTGAAGGTCGCTGCCCACCAGTAGTCGGTCCAACGGAAGGACCTGGTCAGAACGACACCTCGGTCGCGGTGGCGATCGCCGCGGTCCGTCCCGGGGCGGACTGGCCCTCCCACAGCTCGTTGAGGTAGCGGATCATCTGCTCCGGCGGCGGGAAGTCCCCGTACTGGCGCAGGTCCTCGGTGGTGTGCGCGTCGGTCACCAGGGTCACGTCGTAGCCGCGGGTGAAGGCGCCATGGATCGTGGAGCGGATGCAGAAGTCGGTCTGCGCGCCGGCGACGACCAGGTGACCGACCCCGCGCTCGGCCAGGACGTCCTCCAGGTCGGTCGCCTCGAAGGAGTCGCCGTAGGACTTGTGGATCCAGGGCTCGCCCGGGGCGGCGACGAGCTCCGGGACGTACTCCCATCCCTCGCTGCCGCGCGGCAGGCCGTCGTCGGAGTGCTGCACCCACACCACCGGTACGCCGCCGGTCCGCGCGCGCTCGACGAGCTGGGCGATGGTGGCGATCACCGGCTCGGCGTTGATCGACGTGGCCATGACCTCCTTCTGGACGTCGATGACGAGCAGCGCCGTCGCGTCGCGGCCTTCCAGGGTGGTCATCCGAGCTCCTTCAGCGGGGTCACGACCTTGTCGACGACGGCGGTCGTCCACGCCACGGGGTCGTCGGTGGGCGGCATCATGGTCACCAGGTCGATGCCGAGCGCGGCGTAGGGCCGCATCGCGGCCAGGAACGCGTGCGGGTCGGCCGCCGGGTCCTCGTGCACCAGGAGCGTCTTGCGGATGGTGTCGTAGTCACGGCCGACCGCGTCGCAGTGGCCGCGCAGCACGTCCAGCTTGTGCTCCACGGTGGCGGGGTCGTCGCTGGCGAACAGGTTGCACGCGTCGGCGTACTGGGCCACGAGGCGGAGCGTCTTGCGCTCCCCCGAGCCGCCGATCATGATCGGCACGGTGCCGCGCACGGGCTGCGGCAGGCAGATCGTCTCGGCCAGGCGGTAGTGCTCGCCGGCGTACGGACCGTCGTCCTCGCTCCACATCTGCCGTGCGATCTGCAGTGTCTCCTCGAGCCGCTCGAACCGCTCCGCCGTCGACGGGAACGGGACGCCGAGCCCCTCGTGCTCCCGGTCGTACCAGGCCGCGCCGATCCCCAACCACGCCCGCCCGCGGGACAGCACATCGAGGGTGGTGACGATCTTGGCGAGCAGCCCGGGATGGCGGTACGTCGTCCCGGTGACCAGCACGCCGAGGTCGATGTCGCTCGTGGCCGCCGCCAGGTAGCCCAGCGTCGTGTAGCACTCCAGCATCGGCTCGAACGGCCCGCCGAACGGGATCATCTGGAAGTAGTGGTCCATGACCGTGAACAGCGCGACCCCGCCCTGGTCGGCGATGGTCGCGGTCTCGGTGAGGCGATCGGCCAGCGTGGCCTGCCAGTCGGGGTGGGTGAAGTTGGCGTAGTGGATGCCCAGGTCCATGCACCCAACCTATGACCTGTTTGGTCACGAGGGCGCCGGGTATGACTGCACCGCCGAGGCCGCCCGTTCCAGGGCGGCCCGTCCGCTACTCGAGGGAACCGATGTCGAAGCTCGTCGTGCGCGCTGTACTGGCCGCTGTCCTGGGAGCCGCAGCGCTCCCGTTCCTGTCCTCGCCGGCCCACGCCGCCACCGTGACCATCCACATGCGCGCGACCGCTCCGGGAGGCGCGCCCCTCGACAACGTCCGCTGGAACGTCTTCACCCAGGACGCGACCGGCACCTGGGACCACGGCGTTCAGGCGGGCCCGCTCCTCACCGACGCCGACGGCTGGATGAGCCTCCCCGTCGACACCGCGCGGCCCTACCGGTACTGCTTCTACGACGACGACTACGTGTTCAACACCCGGACCCAGCGGTACGCCGACGTCTGCGTCGACAACCCCGTCGACAACACGGTCGTGACCATGGCTCCCGATGGGCTGTCGCTGACGGTCGGGCACCCCTGGATCGACGGCACCGCGGCCGTGGGCAAGACGCTCACCGTGCGTCCGGGCGTGTGGGGACCGTCCGGAGTCGCCCTCGCCTACCAGTGGGTCTCCTACGACAACGCCGGCAACCGGACTCCGATCGCCGGCGCCACCGGCACGACGTACACGCCGACCGCGGCCGACACGGGCGACATGATCGCGGTCGAGGTCACCGGCACCAAGGCCGGCTACCGCACGGCCGTCACCGGATTCGGCATCGGCCGGGTCGGCGGCACCACCCCGACGATGTCCGGAACGCTCGCCATCTCGGGCACCGCGATGCCAGGGAACACCCTGACCGCGGTCACCGGAGCCTTCGTCCCCTCCGACACCTCGGCGGCGCTGGCCTGGTACGTCGACGGCAAGAAGGTCGGCGTCGGGACGGACGTCGACTCCAGCAGCCTCCAGATCACCCCGGCGATGGCCGGCGCCACCATCGAGCTCGACATGACGGCGTACCGCTGGCCGAACACCGCCGGCGAGTGCTGCACCGACCAGCTCTACGCCTCCGCCCAGGTCGTCGTCGGCGGCGGCGTCACCGGCACGACGCCGACCGTGTCCGGCAGCGCGATCGTCGGATCGACCCTGACGGCCGACGCCGGCAGCTGGGGCCCGAGCGGCGTGAGCCTCGCCTACCAGTGGTCCGCGGCCGGTACGCCGATCGCCGGCGCGACGACCTCGACCTACCAGCCGGTCGCGGCGGACCGGGGGAAGACGATCACCGTGACCGTCACCGGCACCCTGGCCGGCGGCTACCCGCCGGTCAGCAGGACGTCGGCGGCGACCGCGGCCGTGCGCGGCGTCCTGACCTCGGCCACCCCGACGATCAGCGGGACGCCGAAGGTCGGCTCGACGCTCACCGCGAACCCCGGGGCCTGGTCCCCGACCCCGAGCTTCAGCTACCAGTGGTCCGTCGACGGCACGCCGGTCCCGGGTGCCACGGCGGCCACCTACGCGCCGGGCTCGGCCGACCTGGGGAAGGCCGTCACCGTCGCCGTGACCGGTGCCCTCTCCGGCTACGTCACGACGACGAAGGCCTCGGCGCCGACCGCGGCGGTCACGACCGGCCAGCTCACCGCGGCCGCGCCGACCATCTCGGGCACCGCGATCGTCGGCAGGACGCTGAGCGCCGTCACGGGCACCTGGTCGCCGACGCCCTCCTTCACCTACCAGTGGCTCCGTGCCGGTGTCCCGATCCCCGGCGCGACCGGGGCCACCTACCGGCTGGTCGCCGCCGACACCGGCAAGCAGATCACCGCGCAGGTGACCGGCACGAGGGACGGCTACGCCACCACCACGCTCGGCTCAGCGCCGACGGCGGCCGTCAAGGGCGTGTTCGCGACGGCGCCCACCCCGACGATCGTCGGGACCGCCCGGGTCGGGCGGACGCTGACCGCCAAGCCGGGGACGTGGTCACCGGGCGCGACCCTGCGCTACCAGTGGCTGCGCAACGGCCGGGTGATCACCGGCGCCACCCGGGCGACGTACGCGCTGGTGCGGGCCGACCGTGGCACGCGGATCACGGTGCGTGTCACGGGATCGCACAGCGGCTACCTGACCGTCGTGAGGACCTCCGCCGCACGTCGGATCGGCTGAGCGCCGTACCATTCCGGCCATGCTGAAGCGCGCGCTCGCCGTCCCTGCCGTCCTGCTGCCACTGCTCGCCACCGCCGCGTGCGGGAGCGACACCACGGCGTCCGACTCCGCGGGCACCACGACGTCGGCGGCGACCTCCGCCGGCACGACGACGGCGACCGCGAGCGGCGGGACGTGCCAGTACGTCGCCGACGGATCGCAGCCGGCCAAGGCCGTCACTCCCCCGCCGAGCACGCCGGAGTACACCGGCAAGGTCACCGCGACCTTCACCATGTCCTTCGGCACGATGAAGGCGACGCTGGATGCCGACAGCGCTCCCTGCACCGTCGAGTCCTTCGCCTCCCTGGTCAAGCAGGGCTACTACGACGGCAGCTCCTGCCACCGCGAGGGCAACGACCCCGGCTTCGAGTTCCTGCAGTGCGGGGACCCGTTGTTCGACCCGAAGCACCCGAACCCGCAGACCGACGGCACCCACGGTCCGGGCTACACCATCCCCGACGAGCTGACCGGCCAGGAGACCTACCCGGCCGGCACGCTCGCGATGGCCAACACCGGCCAGCCGAACTCCGGCGGCGGCCAGTTCTTCATCTGCTTCGGCGACTCCCAGTTCCCGCCGGCGTACACCGTGTGGGGCCACCTGGACGCGGCATCGCTCGCGCTGTTGAAGAAGGCGACGAAGTCGGGCAACGACGGCGCCTTCGCCTCGGTCGGTGGCGGCTACCCGAACACGCCGATCACGTTCAAGACGGTCAAGGTCGGCTGACGCCGGGCGACCTCCGGCGTAGGTTGTCGGCAACTGCTACCGGAGGGACTCGGGCATGAGCCGCTGGAGGGGCGTCCTCGCGACGCTGGTCACCGCGACCGTCGTCGGCACGTCGGCGGTCGCGGCGCCGCCCGCGTCGGCGACGCTCTACCCCTCCAGCACCTACGTCGACCCAGCCACCTTCCCCGCCGGTACGCCGCCGGTGACCTCCTACCTGCGCGGGCGGACCATCCATCCTGGCGGTGACCAGCCGCCCCTCGCGATGCCCAAGGCGTGGCTGGGCAGGCTCCAGCTCGTCGGGCGCACCTCGCGCGGCTGGTACGTCTCGCGGATCACGTGGACGTCGACCACGCTGACCAGCGAGCTGTACCGGGTGACCCGCCACGCCCGCACCCTTGTGGCGAAGCGGACGACTGACCGCAACCACTCCACACAGTGGTTCCTCAGCTCCGACAACCAGCGCATCGTCTCGGTCCAGGGTGGCATCTGGCCGGCGGTGGACGACCACCTGCAGGTCCTCGACCTGGACGGGCGACTCGTCCGCAAGCGCGCCGACAAGTGGGCGAAGCTGACCTACCTGGGCTCCACCGAGGACGACGTGTGGATCGGCTGGGGCGACGGCGTGATCCACCGCTGGAGCATGGCCACGGGCAAGGACCACACGGTCGTCGACGAGGACGGCGCCGTCGCGCTTCCGGCGTACGACCGGCTGTTCACCTTCACGACCGCCAACCCGGTCGGTGTCGACTCCCGACGGCTCAGCTCCCCGGGCACCCCGACCTGGTCCTCCGGCGTCGACTGGACCCCGGAGGCGGTCTCCCCCGACGGTCGGTACGTCGCCGGGGTGCTGGGCCGCCCCATCGCGGACCAGGACGAGTGCGGGGACGGCATCGTGATCGCCCGGATGAGCGACGGCACCGTCGTCCAGAGCCTCACGTTCAACGACGGGACCCTCGATCGCTCGCAAGCGTGGCCGTGCGTGGTGGGTGACGTGTGGTGGGACGCCGGCGACAGCGTCCTGTTCGACTACCGCTTCGACGCCGTGAACCCTGCCGTGCACCAGCGCATGGTCGGCCGCTGCGACCTGGCCGGCAGCTGCACCGTGGCGATCCCCGACGCCACGATCACGCACCGCAGCGTGATGGACTTCCACAACAACGAGCGGGTGTCCTACTGAGGCAGCCCGACCAGCTCTGCGGAGCGGTCCCAGAGGGCGCGCGCAAGCTGCGCGTCCTCGGCACTCCTGGAGCGCTTCGCGGGGGCGGGCCAGCCGTAGAGCTCGGTACGGCCGTGCGGACCGGTGTAGCTGCCGCCCGGGACGTCCATCGTCGCCGCGTAGACGGTGTTGAGGGCGCCGCGCCAGGTCGGCATCCCCACCAGGTTGTGGCCCCACTCGGCGACCGCGGTCACGAGCGGGTTGCCGGTGCTGCCCGTGATCGCGCTGGCGGTCGCGCCCGGGTGGGCACCGACCGCGCGCACCGGTGATCCCTCGGCCCGCAGCCGACGGTCGAGCTCGGCGAGGAAGAGCAGGCAGGCGAGCTTGCTGGCGGCGTACGCCGGGAAGACCTGGTACGGCCGCCGCTCCCACGCCAGATCGTCGAGATCGAGTACGCCGCGGCGGTGCTCGCGCGATCCGGTGATCACCACCCGGTCGGTGATCCGCGGCAGCAGCAGCCGGGTGAGCAGGTAGTGCCCGAGGTGGTTGGCGGCGAAGTGCTCCTCGACGCCGGCCGCGGTCACGCGGTGGGGCACGCCGAGGATGCCGGCGTTGTTGATCAGCACGTCGACCGGGCCGTCGAGATCCGCCGCGAAGGCACGGACCGAGTCGAGGTCGGAGACGTCGATCCGGCGTACCTCCACCCGGCCCTTGTCGTGGCCGGGGACGGTCCGCGCCGCCGCCTCGGCCTTCTCGACGTTGCGACAGGCGAGCACGACCGAGGCGCCGCGCGAGCCGAGGATCTGCGCGGTCGACAGGCCGATGCCGGAGTTCGCCCCGGTGATCACGAACCGGCGGCCGGGCTGGGGCGGGACGGAGGTCCAGGGACGCATGCCGGAAGGTTCCCACAGGGGCGGCCCCGGCGTGGGCGAGGGATTGTGTCGGCCGTTCCTGTTTGGATGAACGCATGGTTGTCGTGGTGCTCCTGACGGGTCTCGTGGTCGGTGCGGTCATCGGTGCGCTGGTGGCGCGCCAGCGTGCCGAGGCGGCCGTCGCGCCCGTGCGCGAGGAGCTCGCCCGCACCCGCACCGAGCTGCTCGAGGCACAGGCCGACGCGGTCGCGCTGCGCCAGTCGGCGGCCGCCGCCGAGCAGCTCGGGCTGGCGCAGCTCGACGCGGCGCTCGCGCGGGTGCGCGAGCAGGAGGCGACCAACCGCACCGCGCTGCAGGCCGAGCTCGCCAGCGCCCAGGCCTCCCTGGTCGAGCTGCGCGAGGCCCTCGCGCACGCCCAGACCCAGCACCGGCAGCTGGTCGAGGAGGGTCGCCGCGCGCAGGCCGAGCGGGAGAAGTCCGACTCCGGCCAGACCCAGGTGCTCAAGACCCTGACCCCCATCGTCGAGCACCTGCGCTCGATGCAGGGCAAGGTCGACGACCTCGAGCGCGCCCGGGTCCGGCAGCACACCGAGCTCGCCACCCAGATCCAGCAGACCCAGCGCTCGGTCGAGGAGTCACGCAAGGCCGCCGACACGCTCTCATCGGTCCTCAAGAACAACGCGGTCCGCGGCGCCTGGGGCGAGACCCAGCTCCGCACGCTGGTGGAGACCGCCGGCCTGCTCAACCGGGTCGACTTCGACCTGCAGACCTCGGTGGTCGCCGACTCCGGCGACCGGCGGCCGGACATGGTGATCAACCTGCCCGGCGGCAAGCAGATGGCGATCGACGCGAAGGTCCCCTACAACGCCTTCATGGACGCCCACCGCGACGGCATCGCGCCGGAGGACCGCCAGCGGCTGCTCGAGGACCACGCCCGCAAGGTGCGCGGGCACGTCGACGCGCTCGCGAAGAAGGGCTACTGGACCGGCCTGGACATCAGCCCCGAGTTCACCGTCGCCTTCATCCCCAACGAGCAGCTCCTCAACGCCGCGCTCGAGGTCGACCCGTCGCTGATGGAGCACGCCTTCAAGCAGGGCATCGTGCTGGCCACCCCGACCAACCTGTGGGGCCTGCTCAAGACGGTGGCGTTCACCTGGAAGCAGGAGGCGCTCACCGAGGACGCCCAGCAGCTCTTCGAGCTCGGCCAGGTCCTCTACCGCCGCATCCTCAAGCTCGCCGAGCACGTGGACAAGCTCGGCCGCTCGCTGCAGCGCAGCGTCAAGGACTACAACGCCTTCACCGGCTCGCTGGAGCGCACCGTCCTGCCGGCGGCCCGCAAGCTCAACGCCGCCGACCCGATCTCGACGATCCCGGTGCCGATGGAGCTCGAGGAGGCGCCGCGGTCCCTGACGGCCGGCGACTTCGAGGCGATCGCGGACATCGAGCGAGACGAGCTCACCTTCGACTTCGGCGAGACCGTCGTGGATGCCGAGATCGTCGAGGACCGCGACGCCGGCTGAGCACGGTTAGGCGGACGCGGTCGGGGCAGGCTGTCGGCGTGAAGAAGCTCTGGGCGCTCGGCGCCGCCGTGATCGTCGTCTGTGTGGTCGTCGGCCTGGTCGTGTGGCGCCACATCGCCTCCGGCGTCGCGGCCGGGACCGTGATCGAGGTCGACGAGCTCGGGACCACGACGACCGAGCGCGTGCAGGTCGAGGTGCCGAACGCGGCGTACAGCGTGGAGGTCACCCAGCCCCTGTCGTCCTTGCCCCCGCACGCGATCGCGTCCTCGATCGGTCTGCAGCATGATGCCGAGGACGGCATCTCCGGCGGCGGCCGGTTCGTCGGCCTCGACCTCGACCGGATCGACCGCTCGGCGCTGCCCACAACCGTCGCCGCGGTCAGTGGCACGACGCCGACGACGCTCGTCCTGGTCGCCGACGGCAGGCGCATCGACCTTCCGACCGCGACGGACCTCGCCGTTCCCGATCAGGCTGTGTACGTCGCGCTGCCGTCCGATCCGAAGAGCCTCGACCTGGATGTCACCGTCGAGGGGACGACCCAGCACCTCGACCTGCTGCATGTGGGGACCGCGGACCACGGCGCTGCGTCGGCCTACTACGACGCAGCGGCCCTGCTCCGCTCCGCGACCGACGCGGCCCAGTGCCTCCGAGCCCGAGTGAGCCTCTCGGCGGGACAGTTCGACCCCGGCCCCGACTCCGGCGCGATCCACTTCGAGGTGCCGCAGCCGATCGTCGCCGTGCCCTACGTCGCGGGGCTGGGATGGGCGGCGGCGGGTCGGGTCTGGCTGGTCGTGCCGATCACCACCCGCTTCGACCAGGGCACCTTCGTCACCTGGCCGCGCTTCGGCGCCCCGGGAGAGGTCCTCTACCTCCCGACACTGCAGAGGACGACGGTGCGGGTCGACGGTCGCACCCCGGGCTCCAGCGTCGCGTTCTACGCGGGCAGCACCGCGGACCTGGCGAGGTCGAACCAAAGCGGCGCCTACTACGTCTTCAACGTCGCGGGCTCGACGCACACGCTGCAGTTCTCGCAGGTCTACGCCGACAGGCTCCATCGCAACGACCGCCCCGCTCCGGCCGGCGCGCCCGAGCGGATCACCGGACGGGTCAGCTGCTCGTTCGCGATCAGCTGACCTACGCGGTTCCGTGGCCCTCGATCCCGCCCCGCAGGTCGACGGTACGCCGGGTGTTGGCCAGCGCCGTGACGGTCGCGGTGCCGATCGGGCCGGTGCCGTCGTACACCTCCGCGGTGCCGACGGCGATCCCGTGGTGGGAGACGTGATCGGTCGCCCGCAGCCCGAGCCGTACGCCGTCGGGCAGGCGTGACAGCGCCAGGCTGATGTCGGTGTTGATGTGCTCGACCCCGCCGCTGCCCCAGTTCGTCACCATGCTGGTCGCGTCGGCGATCGATGCGACGGCCTGGAACGGCGTGCACTCCTCGCCGAGGACGATGGGGACGGCGGTCTGCCAGGTCTGGTGACGGCCCGCGTTCTGGTGCGCGGAGAAGTCGTCGGACCACGGTGCCGCGCTCGCGAACAACGGCACGTGGTGCTCGCCCGGCGTCGGCAGCAGCGCGGGCGAGGGCGGGACGGGGCGGTCCGAGGCGGCCCAGACCGTGCCGGGCGCGTCCTGCGAGGGGGCGAGGAAGGTGGCCGTGGCGCGCGCGACGACCTCGCCCTCCTGCTCGACGGTCGCGTCCAGCAGGAGCAGCCGCGGTCCTTCCCGGACCACGGAGGCCGAGGAGGTGGTCGTCGCCATCCGCGCCGGACGGAACAGGTCGACGTGGTAGCGCGCCGGGACCAGGTCGGTCCGGCCGGCCGCCGCGACGGCACCCTCCAGGGCCCGTGCGAGCAGGCCGCTGACGGCGACGCCGTGCATCTGGTCCGAGCGCCACAGGCTCTGGGCGAGCGGCAGCGGCTCGAGGCCGTCATCGGACTGCTGGAACCAGGCGAACTGGAACGTGTTCTCGTTCACCGGGCCATCATGCACCGCCCGCGCTCAGGCCCGGCCGACGCCCCCGGGGATCGGCGCCTGCGGGTCGTACGGAGTGCGCGTCCAGATGAACGTCGCGCACGCGAGGTGGCTGACGCCGCCGTCCGCGCGACGGCACACCGTCAACGTCTCGCCGCTGAGGTAGCCGGAGGTCCCCAGCCAGGTGCCGTCCGGCCGCGGCGCGAACGACATGCGTCGGCCGGGCCCCGACGGCGGCGCCGCGTGCAGCTGCTCCCCGTCCCAGGTCAGCACGGTGGGCGCGTGGCCCCAGTGCCAGGTCCCGACGATCTCGCGCACCACGTCCGGTACGTCGGCCGTCGGCTCCCACTCCCCCGGCACCGGCGGCTCGGCGGCCAGGACCAGGTCCACCAGCTCGCCCGCGGCGTCGCCCAACCCGTAGGCGCCGTTGGTGAGGACGACCGCGCCGATGCCCGAGTCGACCTCGATCAGCGCGTGGCAGCAGAAGCCGGGCATCGATCCGGGGTGGCCGATGAACTTCCGGCCGTCCTGCCAGTCGATCTGGACGCCCAGACCCCAGGCGCCGCCGTCGCTGTCGTCGGGCTCGCCGGACTGCGGCGTCGCCATCGCGCGCAGGGACTCGGCCGACAGGATCGAGCGATCCGCGTCCACGAGCGCCGTCAGCCAGGTCGCCAGGTCGGCGACCGTGCTCCACAGCTGGCCGGCCGGGGCCATCGCCCCGGTGTCGGGCAGCGGCTCGGCGTGCGCCTCACCCGTGAGCGCGTCCACGGCGAAGCCCTCGGCCGCCGGCTCGACCCACTGGTACGACGTGCGGCGCATCCCCAGCGGCGTCAGGATCTCGGCCTGCAGCACCTCCCACCACGGCCGGCCCCAGACCCTCTCCACCACGGCGCCGAGCAGGCCGTAGCCGAGGTTGGAGTAGTGCAGCTGCGCGCCGGGCTCGAGGACGGGGCCCGCGTCGGCGTGCGTCGCGACGAGCGCGGCGACGTCGGCGCCCTCGGTCCGCTCCCACCACGAGCCGTGCGGCTCGGCGGTCAGGCCGCCGGAGTGGCTCAGCAGCTGGCGCAGCGTCGTGGCGGCGTACGGGCCCTCGGGGAGGAACCGACCCACCGGGTCGGACAGCGCGACCTGGCCGCGCTCGCGGGCGAGCATGATCAGCGCGGCGGTCATCGTCTTGGTGACCGAGCCGATCTTGTACTGGGTGTCCGCGTCCGGACGGGCGTCGCTCCCCCGGCGGACGAGTCGGCCGCGCCCGGCCGACCACACCAGCCCCCCGTCGCGGACCACGCCCGCGGCCACCGAGGGCAGCCGGCCCCCGGACTGCGCGGCCGCGACGACCCGGAGGGCCGCGGCCGCGGTCGCGTCGAGGAGCTCGGTCACGCCTGGGTCTCGGCGTACGCGTCCAGCGGCGGGCAGGCGCAGACCAGGTTGCGGTCGCCGTACGCCTGGTCGATCCGGGCGACCGGCGGCCAGTACTTGTCGGCGGCCTCCGCCATGCCGGCCGGGAAGACGCCGACCTCGCGCGAGTAGGAGCGGTCCCACTCGCCGACCAGCGCGCGGCCGGTGTGCGGGGCGTGCCGCAGCGGCGAGTCGTCGGCGGTCCACTCCCCTGCCGCCACCTTGTCGATCTCGCCCTTGATGGCGATCATCGCGTCGCAGAACCGGTCGATCTCCAGCAGGTCCTCGGACTCCGTCGGCTCGACCATCAGCGTGCCCGCGACCGGGAACGACATCGTCGGGGCGTGGAAGCCGTAGTCGATGAGCCGCTTGGCGACGTCGTCGACGCTGACGCCGGTCTCCTTGGTGATGTCGCGCAGGTCCAGGATGCACTCGTGCGCGACCAGCCCGGACTCGCCGCGGTACAGCACCGGGTAGTGCTCGCCGAGCCGCGCGGCGATGTAGTTGGCCGACAGGACGGCGATCGAGGTCGCCATCGTCAGCCCCTCGCCGCCCATCATCCGGATGTAGGCCCACGAGATGGGCAGGATCCCCGCCGAGCCGTACGGCGCCGCGCTGATCGCGCCGGTGCCCTCGCGTCGCGCGGGGTTCGGGTGCAGGACGTGGGTCGGCAGGTACGGCGCCAGGTGCTCGCGCACCGCCACCGGACCGACGCCCGGGCCGCCACCGCCGTGCGGGATGCAGAACGTCTTGTGCAGGTTCAGGTGCGAGACGTCGCCGCCGAACTGGCCCGGCTTGGCGTAGCCGAGCAGCGCGTTGAAGTTCGCGCCGTCGATGTAGACCTGCCCGCCGTGCTCGTGGACGACGTCGCACAGCTCGGTGATCGTCTCCTCGTAGACGCCGTGCGTCGAGGGGTAGGTCACCATGATGGCCGCCAGCGTGTCGGCGTACTGCGCACACTTGGCGCGCAGGTCGGTGAGGTCGACGGTGCCGTCGTCGGCGGCCTTGACCACCACGACCTTGAGCCCGGCCATGACGGCCGAGGCCGGGTTGGTGCCGTGCGCGGAGGACGGGATGAGACAGATGTCGCGCTGTGCCTGGCCCTGGGCGACGTGGTACTCGCGGATCGCGAGCATGCCCGCGAACTCGCCCTGGGCGCCCGCGTTCGGCTGGATCGAGACGCGGTCGTAGCCGGTGGCCTCGGCCAGCCAGCCCTCGAGCTGGGCGATGAGCTGCTCGTAGCCGGTGGCGTCGGCGGCCGGCACGAACGGGTGCAGGTTCGCGAAGCCGGGCAGCGAGATGGGCTCCATCTCGGTCGTCGCGTTGAGCTTCATCGTGCACGAGCCCAGCGGGATCATGCCGCGGTCCAGCGCGTAGTCGCGCGAGGACAGCTTGTGCAGGTAGCGCAGCATCTGGGTCTCGCTGCGGTGGCTGTGGAAGACGTCGTGGGTCATGAACTCGGTGGTGCGGGCCAGCTCCGCGGGCAGCGCCGCCATCGGCTCGACCTGGGCCGGAGTGACGCCGAACGCGGCGTGCAGCGCCCGCAGGGTCGGGGCGCCCGCGGTCTCGCCGAAGGAGACACCGACGGTGTCGGCGTCCACCAGGCGCAGGTGCAGGCCCTCGGCCCGGGCCGCCGTCACGATCTCGGCCGCGCGGCCGGGCACCTTGACCTGGATGGTGTCGAAGAACTCGTCGGCGACCAGCTCGAAGCCGGCGTTCTCGAGCGACGCCGCGGCCCGCGCCGCGAGCTTGTGGATGTCGCCCGCGATCGAGCGCAGCCCGTCGGGGCCGTGGTAGACGGCGTACATGCTGGCCGTCACCGCGAGCAGGACCTGCGCGGTGCAGATGTTCGAGGTCGCCTTGTCGCGGCGGATGTGCTGCTCGCGGGTCTGCAGGGCGAGGCGGTACGCCGGACGGCCCTCGGCATCGATCGAGACGCCGACCAGGCGGCCGGGCAGCTGCCGCTCGAGCCCCTCGCGCACGGCCATGAAGCCCGCGTGCGGGCCGCCGTAGAACATCGGGACGCCGAACCGCTGCGTCGACCCGACCACCACGTCCGCGCCGAGCTCGCCCGGCGACTCCAGCAGGGTCAGCGCCAGGGGGTCGGCCGCCACGACGGCCAGGCCGCCGCGGGCGTGCGCCTCCTCGATCAGCGGGCGCGGGTCGAGGATCCGGCCCGAGGCACCCGGGTACTGCACGAGCACGCCGCTGACCGGCCCCTTGGGCAGGCCCTCGGTCAGGTCGGCGACGGTGACGTCGATGCCGAGGCCCTCGGCGCGGGTGCGGACGACGTCGATGGTCTGCGGCAGCGCGTCGGTGTCGATCACGAACGGCCCCTCGGCCTTGCGCAGCACGCGGTGCACCAGGCCGAGCGCCTCGGCGGCGGCGGTGCCCTCGTCGAGCAGCGACGAGCCCGCGAGCGCCATGCCGGTCAGGTCCGCGACCATGGTCTGGAAGTTGATCAGCGCCTCGAGGCGGCCCTGCGAGATCTCCGGCTGGTACGGCGTGTACGCGGTGTACCAGCTCGGGTCCTCGAGCACGTTGCGGCGGATGACCGCCGGGGTGATGGTCGCGTGGTAGCCGAGCCCGATCATCGCCTCGCCCGGCTCGTTGCTGGCCGCCAGCGCGCGCAGCTCGGCGGCGGCCTCCTCCTCGGTGACCGCGGCCGGCAGGTCCAGGGGCGCATCGGTGCGGATGGCCTTCGGGACCGCCGCCTCCATCAGGGTGCCGAGCGACTCGTAGCCGAGGCGCTCCAGCATCGTGGCGACCTGCTGGTCGTCGGGGCCGAGGTGACGGTTGAGGAAGGGCACGCTCACGATGCGGTGGCTCCTGGGATCGACGGATCGAAGCCTCCCCCTCTGTCGGAGCTCCTCCAGAGTTGCCTGGTCCTCGCGGTTCGGGTGCCTGAGAGGTTCCGGGGAGGAATTGCCCCTTCGGCGCAGGCACGAGGCCCGACTCTCCCGCGTGGGATCAGCAGCGGTCCCATGCTACCAAGGGTGGCCCGGCGTACCGCCTCGCGACGCCGCTCAGAAGGAGCAGCCCGAGAGGATCCTCCCGGTGACGGCGTCGACCATCGTCACCTCGCGCGCCCAGCCCGGCCGCGGCGGAGGCGGCGTGGACCCGATCGGCCCGCCGAGGCTCAGCACGGTGATGTCGCGGTAGAACCGGATCCGGACGACGACCCACGTGCGCCGCCAGCGGTTGTCGGGACCGTCCGCCGTCTCCCACAGACCGAGGCTGCGGCCGCCCTTGGCGATCCGCACGGCGTCACGCCCTGACACGGTGGCGCGTGACGTGTGCCGGTCCGCGCGGAAGCCCGATCCCCCGCAGAGGCGGCGTACCTGAGACACGGTGATCGCCGAGGCCCGGGTCGGTCGAGCCGGGACACCCGCGGACGGAGAGGAGGCGGCGGAGGGTGGCGCGGGCGCCGTCGTCGGACGAGCGCCGCAGCCGACCGACGTCAGGAGCAGGACCGTCACGACGGCCGATCTCAGCGCTCTCACGACGGTATGACGCTCGCGGACACCCTGGCGGTTCCGCGTCGAGTCGCGGCGGGAAATCGCAGAAGGGCGGCCGGAGCCGCCCTTCAGACTGGGGATGGTGCCGGTGCTGCTCAGCCGGCGTTGCGCGCTGCGCGCCGGGCGGCGAGCTCGTCGCTCTCCATCGGCGCGGCGGGGACGGTGTCGCTGGCCCGCTCGCTGGGCAGCGCGGCGAGGGTGCCCTCGATCTCGCGCCACACGCCGCCGATGGCGATGCCGAAGACGCCCTGACCGCCCTGGAGCAGGTCGATGACCTCGTCGCTCGTGGTGCACTCGTAGACCGAGGCGCCGTCACTCATCAAGGTGACCTGGGTCAGGTCGTCGGTGCCGCGCTCGCGCAGGTGGCCGACCGCGGTGCGGACCTGCTGCAGCGAGATGCCGGCGTCGAGGAGTCGCTTGATGACCTTGAGGATGAGGATGTCGCGGAAGCTGTAGAGCCGCTGCGAGCCGGAGCCCTTGGCGCCCCGGACGCTCGGCTCGATCAGGCCGGTGCGGGCCCAGTAGTCGAGCTGGCGGTAGGTGATGCCCGCGGCGTTGCAGGCGGTCGGTCCGCGGTAGCCCAGGTCGCTGGGCAGCGGGGAGACGTCGTCGGTGAAGAGCAGACCCTGCTCCTCCGCCACTGCGGTGGCGGCGGACTCCAGTGACTGGTCCGGCTGCTGCTCGTTCACTCGGTCCTCCAAGGCCTCGTTGCTGACAACACATGACGGTACGGCGCGGGCACGACGCCGGTCAAAGACGTTGCCGGGCGTGTCGCAGATCTCTCACCCTCAAGTTCACCTTGAGGGTTCGTGAGGGCCGCTCACTCGGTCGCATCGAAGTCCTCGGGCGAGACGTGGTCGAGGAACTCGCGGAACTTCTCGACCTCCTCGTCCTGCTCGGCCGGGACCGCCAGACCGGCCTCGTCGAGGACCTCCTCGGCGCACACGATGGTAGTTCCCGTGCGCAGCGCCAGGGCGATCGAGTCCGACGGCCGGGCGCTGACCTCCACCCCGTCGGCGAAGACCAGGTTCGCGTAGAACACCCCGTCGCGCACGTCGGTGATCTGCACCTGGCTGAGCTCGGCCCCGGTCGCCGCGAGGATGTCCTTCATCAGGTCGTGCGTCAGCGGACGCGGTGGCACCACGCCCTGCTGGGCGAACGCGATCGCCGTGGCCTCGACCGCACCGATCCAGATCGGCAGGTACCGGTCCCCCACCACCTCGCGCAGCAGCACGATCGGCTGGTTCGAGGGCATCTCGACCCTGACTCCCATGACATCGACCTCGCGCACAGCACCAGCCTACTCGTGCCGGGTGGGCCCACCGTCGATCAGGAGCGTCGATCAGGAGCGCCGATCAGGAGCGCCGATCAGGAACGACGCAGGCCGGCCTTCACCAAGGTCGCGTGCAGCCGGACCGACAGCGCCGCGATCTCGCTCGCCGTCTCCTCGGCACGCGCCGCGGCGGCGCCGTCGCGCGAGCGACGCAACGGCTCGGTGACCTGCTGGACCAGCCCCACCTCGCGGTCGGCCGCTGCCCGGAAGGCCCGCAGGTGCCGGGGCTCGAGGCCGAACTCGGCGAGCTCGCGGGCCGTCTCGGCGATGACGAGCGCGTCGGAGTCGAAGTGGCCGGTCCGACTGGCCGTGACCAGCCCGAAGCCCTCGAGCTCGGCCAGCACCGACTCGGAGATCTCCGCGATCTTGACCAGCTCCTTGCGCGAGAGCCGCAGGTTGTCGGTACGCCGGAACGACTCCGGCGAGGGCAGCCCGTCCACCCCCATCGGGACCTTCGGCACCGTGGGGATGATGGCCTCGATCTGCGGCGGCTCGAGACCGCGGTCCATCGCGTCGAGGTGCTCGGCGATCACCGAGAGCCGCAGCTGGTAGTCGCGCTGCATCCGCAGGATGTAGCGCAGCCGCTCGACGTCGGAGGCCGCGAACTTGCGGTAGCCGGCGGGCGTCCGCTCGGGCTTGATCAGCCCCTCGCTCTCCAGGAAGCGGATCTTCGGGATCGTGACCGACGGGAAGTCCTCGTGGAGACGGTCGAGCACCTGCCCGATGTTGAGCAGGGCGCGCTCGTCCCCAGTGACTCCGACGGCACGGTGCTGCTGCGGTTCGACCATCTGCGGGGGCTCAGGCGTCGTCGTGGCCGGAGAAGTAGACGAGCCGGTACTTGCCGACCTGCACCTCGTCGCCGTCGTGCAGGTCGACCTTCTCGATCCGGTTGCGGTTCACGTAGGTGCCGTTGAGGCTGCCCGCATCCTCGACGGTGTAGCCCGCCGGCGTACGCCGGAAGATCGCGTGGGACCGCGAGACGGTCACGTCGTCGAGGAAGATCGCGCTCTGCGGGTGGCGACCCGCCGTCACCTCGTCCTGGTCGAGCAGGAAGCGGCTGCCCGCACCCGGGCCCTTCTGGACCACCAGCAGCGCGTGGCCCCGGGGCAGCGCGTCGACCGCCGCGGCATCGACGGCACTGAGCTGCCGGTCCGAGGTCTCGACCTTGTCACTGCCCCCGAACTGGATCGTGGCCGTCACGTCGGTCGGCGGGCTCACCGGGGAGTCCGGGCCGACCAGCCGCGTGCCGCACTGGGAGCAGAACCGAGCGTCGTCGGGGTTCTGCCGGCCACAGTTGGTGCAGAACGGCATCAGGACTCCTCGTGGGTCGGAGTTGTCGGGCGGGGCGGGCTGTCGGGACAACCCTCACCCTGCATCACAGGTCGATGGTTGGAAACCTACACCCGGGACGAGGGCGGAGGTCAGCCCTCGATGCCCGCTTCGTACGCCGCGGCATCGAGCAGGCCGTCGAGGTCGCCGCGATCGGCCGGCACGACCTCGAACAGCCAGCCGTCGCCGTACGCGTCGCTGTTGACCAGCTCGGGGGTGGCGTCCAGGGCGTCGTTGCGGGCCACGACCTCGCCGGTGAGCGGCGCGTACACGTCGCTGACCGACTTGGTGGACTCCAGCTCGCCGCACGGCTGGCCGGCGGTGACGGCGGCGCCGACCTCGGGGAGCGAGACGTACACGATGTCGCCGAGCGCGTCCTGGGCGTAGTCGGTGATGCCGACGCGCACCGAGCCCTCGGCGGTGCCGGGGTCGCGCACCCACTCGTGCTCCGCGGTGTACTTCAGGTCGGCAGGGTTCACGGGGTGCTCCTCGTCAGTCGGATCGGTCTGGGGTCCATCAGGGTGCGGGTGGGCGGAACGTTACTGGTCCTCGCGGACCGGTCACTGGTCGGGCGATGCCTGCTTGGTGTGGTCGCGGTCGGTGACCGCCTCGATGTCGAGCGAGGACAGCTGGTCGACCCGGACCTGGGCGCCGTCGTCGTTGAGCTGCTGCTTGGGTCCGAGGGCGAAGTTCATCGCGCCGCTGAGGACGTCGGAGTCGCCGATCACGTCGATGACGTACGGCGCCTGCACCTGCTGGCCGTCGACCAGGAAGCCGGCGCTGTCGGGCTCGAAAGCGGTCTGCGCGACGATCCGCACCTTGCCGTTGATCTGCATCGCCTCGGCGCCGACCGTGCGCAGCTCCTCGATGGTGTCCAGCAGCGAGGAGACCTTCACCTTGCCGGTCTCCTCGGTGATGGTGATCCGGATGCCGGGGCCGGTGACCGGGACCAGGCCGGCGAGGATCTGCAGGTCGGCCACCTGGCCGTTGGCCTGGTCGACGGCCGCCTGGCGCTTGGTGCTGTCGTTGCTGAGGTCGTCGTGGACCGTAGTCAGGCGCGAGACCTCCGCGTCCTGCCGCTGGCGCGCTCCGGAGAGGGCGTCGAGGATGTCGATGAGGTCCTGCTGGCGCTGGCCGGCGTAGGTGTCGTCGGTCCGGTTGGCCCGGACCTGGGTGACGGCACCGAAGCCGAGCAGCGCAAGCAGCACGCCCACGATCAGCTGGCGCCGGGAGGTGCTGCGCAGCCCCGCGAGCACGCGCTGCCGGGCGGTCGGCTGGTCGGCGGCCGCAGGGTCGGGTCCGGTGCCGGCCGCGTGATGGGGCACGTGATCGGGACCGTGACCGGGCACGGAGTCAGGCATGGAACAGATGCCTTCGGATCGCGGCCACGTTGGTGAAGATCCGGATGCCGAGCACGACGATGACGCCGGTCGAGAGCTGCCCGCCGACCCCGAGCCGGTCGCCGAGGTAGACGATGCCGGCCGCGATGACGACGTTGCTCAGGAACGAGACCACGAAGACCTTGTCGTCGAAGATCCCGTCCAGGTAGGCGCGCAGCGCACCGAAGACGGCGTCGAGTGCGGCCACGACCGCGATCGGCAGGTAGGGCTCGAGGCCGGTGGGCACGTCGGGCTTGAACACCAGGCCCAGCACGACGCCGACCACGAGTCCGAGCACGGCGATCATGGGGTTCCGTCCTTCTTGGTCGTCTTCTTCTGCTGGCTGTAGGCGGCCGCGTAGCGGAGCCTGGTCACCGATGACGACGCGGCAGCCATCCGGACCTGCCCGACGTCGTGCAGGTCGTAGCGGAAAGCGTACTGATCGGCGAGGGCCACGAAGTCCTGCCCACTGGCCGAGTTGAGGAAGTCGGCGGCCATCTGGTCGGTGTCGCCGATGGCGAGGATGGTGTACGGCGGCGCGATCCCGTTGCCGTTGACCTCGATCGCGTCGCCCGAGGTGCGGATGCCGGTGCGCGAGGTCAGCCGCTGCCCGTTGACCGTGATGGCCTCGGCGCCGGCCGCCCACAGCCCGTCGACCAGCAGCGAGATGTCGGAGTCGCGGACCTGGCTGTTCTGGTCGGCGTACGCGGCGTTGTCGAGGTTGACCCTGAGGGCCGGGCCGGTGACCGCCCGCATGCCGGTCAGGGCGCCGAGATCGGCGACCCGCGCCTCGGCGGAGGTGAGCTGGGTGCCGAGGCCGGTCAGCGACGACTCGGACTTGGTGTTGGCCCGGCGCAGGTCGGCGAGGCGTCGCGCGCCGGCGGCCACCTCGGCCCGCTGCTCGGTGATCCTGCTGATCAGGCTCTCGCGGCTGGCGTCATCGACACCTGCGTCACGCGAGGTCTGGACGGCAGCGACCGTGACCAGCAGGCCGAAGAGGAGCAGCACGCCGATCACGGGCGCGGTCCGCCCGCGCTTCGGCTCCTCCCCCGCGGCGCTGCGCCGCCGGCTGACCACCTGGTAGTCCTCGTCGAGGGACTGCAGGGTGATCAGCGTCAGCAGCGGCGTACGCGCGCGGTCGAGGTGCTCGGGCAACGCCTCAGCCCTCCGGGGCCGTGCGGTGCGGCGGGGTCGTGCGCAGCAGCTTGCGGACCTGCCAGGCGTAGAGCAGGCCGGCCCACCAGTACAGGCCGATCCCCCAGCCGGTGAACGCCCACCCGAAGACGTTCGCCAGGGTCGCGATCGTGCCGTCGCCGTCGCCGAGGAGCAGCAGCGGGAAGGCGTAGAGCAGGTTGAACGTGGCGGCCTTGCCGAGGAAGTGCACCGGGAGCGCGCTGTAGCCGCGGGTGCGCAGCAGCGGGACGAGGCCCCACATGAGCAGGTCGCGCAGCGGCAGGATCGCCGCGACCGGCCACGGCACCACGCCGCGGATCGCCAGGCCGACCACGACCGCCAGGATGTAGAGCCGGTCGGCGATCGGGTCGAGCAGCTGGCCGAGGACCGACTGCTGGTCGAGCTTGCGGGCCAGCCAGCCGTCGGCGAAGTCGGTGATGCCGGAGACCATCAGCACCGCGAGCGCGATGGCGTCGAGGTGGGGGCCGAGGACCAGCCACAGGAAGACGGGGATCAGCAGCAGCCGCAGGACGCTGACGGCGTTCGGCCAGGTGAGCACCCGGCCGGTGCGCGGTCCGCCCCGGTCGGGGTCGGCGGCCGGCGCTGAGCTGCTCGTCCTCGGGCCTGCCACGGCGCCAACTGTAGTGCCGCTCGTCATCGGTCCTGCACAGGCGCGTCGTCGTAGTGGGCGGCGTCCCGGATCTCGCCGACCAGCTCCTCGATCACGTCCTCCAGGGCGGCGATCCCGAGGGTGGCGCCGTCCTCGCCGACGACCCGCGCCATGTGCGCGCCCCGGCGCTGGAGGACCTCCAGGGCGCCGTGCAGCGAGCTGGTCGGGCGGACCGACGCGAACGGACGGATCCAGCGGTCGGCGACGGGCCGCTCGCGGCGTACGACGTCGGGCTCGAGCACGTCCTTGATGTGCAGGTAGCCGATCAGCTGCTCCCCCTCGGGCGCCTCGGTGTCGCGCACGGGGAACCTGCTGTAGCCGGTGGCCGCGCAGAGCGCCTCGACGTCGGCGCCGCTGGCTCCGCGGCGGACGGTCGTGAGCGACTCCGGCGGCATCATCACCTCGGCGATGGTCCGGTCGGCGAACTCCAGCGCGTCCGAGAGCCGCGTCGCCTCGCCCTCGTTGAGCAGGCCCTCGCCCCGGGACTCCTCGACCAGGGCGGCGACCTCCTCGCGGGTGAAGCTGCTGCCGACCTCGTCCTTCGGCTCGATGCGCAACGCCCGCAGGATGAGCCGAGCGATCGCGTCGAGCACGACGATGACCGGCTTGAGGACGGTCACCAGCCCCAGCATCGGCGGGGCGAGCAGCAGGACGGCCCGCTCGGGCCCGGCGATGGTGATGTTCTTCGGCACCATCTCGCCGAACACCACATGGCAGAACGCGACCAGCAGCAGCGCGATCACGAACCCCACGATGTGGACGACGTCCTCGGGGACGTGCAGGTGCTCGAAGGGCGGCTCGATCAGGTGCGAGACGGCGGGCTCGGCGATGGCGCCCAGGACCAGCGAGCACACGGTCACGCCGAGCTGGATGCCGGCGATCATCAGCGGCATCCGCTCCAGGGCCTGCAGCGTGGTCCGGGCCAGCCGTGAGCCGGCCCGCGCCTTCGGCTCGATCTGGCTGCGGCGGGCCGAGATCAGCGCGAACTCGGCCGCGACGAAGAAGGCATTGCCCGCGAGCAGCAGCAGGGCCAGCGGGAGGGCGACGACGGGGCTCACTGCTCCACCTCGCCGATCCGCAGGGTCAGCCGGTCGATGCGCAGGCCGTCCATGTGCTCGACGGTCAGGTGAGCGACGCGCATCGGATCGTCCTCCTCCTCGGGTGGGAGCGGTACGTCGACGGTCTCCCCCGCGACCGGGATCCTGCCGAGCATCTTCAGGGCCAGGCCGGCGATGGTGTCGTAGTCCTCGTCCTCGGGCAGCGCCACGCCGGTGAGGTCCTCGACCTCGTCGGGGCGGAGCAGCCCGGACAGCGACCAGGTGCCGTCGCGGCGCAGCCGGCCGCGCTCCCCCAGCCGGTCGTGCTCGTCGGCGATGTCGCCGACGATCTCCTCGACCACGTCCTCGAGGGTGACGATGCCGGCATGGTCGCCGTACTCGTCGAGGACCACGGCCATCTGGAACCCGTCACCGCGCAGCAGCTCGAGGAGCGGGTCGAGACGCAGGCTGTCCGGTACGACGGTGGGGCGCATCATCAGGTGCTTGACCCGGACCGTCGCCCGCTCGGGCAGCGGCAGGGCGACGGCGTTCTTGACGTGCACCGTGCCGACGACCGCGTCGGAGTCGTCGAGCACCGGGAAGCGCGAGTGCCCCGTCTCGCGGGCCAGCGCGATGACCGCCTCGGCGCGGTCGTTCTCCTCGACGCTGCGCGTGCGCACGCGCGGGGTCATGATCTCGCCGGCGGTGCGGCTGCCGAACTCCACCGAGCGCTCCATCAGCTCGGCGGTGTCGGCGTCGAGCGTCCCGACGTCCGCGGAGCGCTGGATCAGGGAGGCGAGCTCGGCCGAGCTGCGGGCGGAGCGGAGCTCCTCCTGCGGCTCGATCCCGAGGCGGCGTACGACGGCGTTGGCGGTGCCGTTGAGGAGCCGGATCGGCAGGGTGGCCAGCGTCGTGAACGCCCGCATCGGCCCCTGCAGCGCCCGCGCGGTCCGCAGCGGCATGGCCAGCGCCACGTTCTTCGGGACGAGCTCGCCGATCAGCATCGTGAACACGGTGCTCAGCGTCATCGCCACGGCGACCGCGACCGGACCGACCGCGCCCTGCGGCAGACCCGCCGAGCGGAACGGCCCGTGCAGGATCTCGGCCAGCGCCGGCTGGGCCAGGAAGCCGACGGCGAGGTTGGTCAGGGTGATGCCGACCTGGGCGCCGGAGAGCTGGGTCGACAGCGAGCGGAGCGCCCGCTGCAGGCCCGCCGCGGCCGCGTCCCCCTCACCCACGGCCCGTTCGACGCTGGACCGGTCGACGGTCACGAACGCGAACTCGGCGGCGACGAACGCCCCGCACGTGAGGACCAGGAGGATGGCGAGTCCCAGCAACAGCCAGGCGGTCATCGGAGTCCTTCGTGCGCTACGGGCGGGGAGTGCCCCACTCTAGCGAGCAGGGTCAGGCGCGATGCTCGGCCCCGACGGCGGCGTACCAGTCCAGCAGCTCGGGCGCGTCCACGCTGCCGGGATCGAGGGCCCCGGACAGGTCCTGGCCGAGCAGCACCTTCTTCACCGGGACCTCGAGCTTCTTGCCGGTGCGGGTGTGCGGGATGCCGGGCGCGGCGAACACCTCGTCGGGGACGTGGCGGGGCGAGGCGTGCGTACGGACGGCCTGCTTGATGCGGTCCTGGAGGCGCTCGTCGAGCTCCGCACCCTCGGCCAGTACGACGAACAGCGGCATCCAGTAGCCGCCGCCGGCCTCCTCGATGCCGATCACCAGCGCCTCGCGGACCTCCGGCAGCGCCTCGACCGGCTCGTAGATGTCGGCGCTGCCCATCCGGATGCCGTTGCGGTTCAGGGTCGCGTCGGAGCGGCCGTGGATCGCGACCGAGCCGTGGTCGGTGAGGGTGATCCAGTCGCCGTGCCGCCAGATGCCGGGGAAGGTGTCGAAGTAGGCGTCGTGGTAGCGCGCGCCGTCGGGGTCTGCCCAGAAGAACACCGGCATCGACGGCATCGGGCGGGTGACCACCAGCTCGCCGACCTCGCCGCGGACCGGCCGGCCCGCGGCGTCGTACGCATCGAGCGCGACACCCAGGCACGCCCGCGACAGCTCCCCGGGCCAGACCGGGACGTTCGGCACGGCGCCGACGAACGCGCTGACCACGTCGGTGCCGCCGCTGATCGACGCGATCTGGACGTCCTCGCCGAGCTCGGCCTGCAGCGCCTCGTGGCTGGTCGCGGGGAACGCCGATCCGGAGATGCCGACGCGGCGCAGCCGGCGCAGGTCGTGGCCGGCCGGGCCCACCCCGGCCTTCTGGCAGGCGGCCACGTAGCCGGGGCTCATGCCCAGCGCGGTCACCCCGTGCTCGGCGGCCAGCGCCCACAGCGCGTCCGTGGTCGGATGGGCCGGGCTGCCGTCGTACGCCACGACCGAGGCGCCGGTCAGCAGGGCGCCGACCAGGAAGTTCCACATCATCCAGCTCGGGGTGGTGTACCAGAACAGCCGCTCCCCCGGCCCGAGGTCGAAGTGCAGCGCCGCCACCTTCGCCTGCTCCAGCAGGGCGCCGCCCTGGCTGTGCACGATGCCCTTCGGCTTCCCCGTGGTGCCCGAGGAGAAGAGGACCCAGAGCGGGTGGGCGAACGGCACCGGGACCGGCTCGAACGGGACGTCCTTGCCGACGGCGCGCCGCCAGGCGTCGGTGCCGATCTCCAGACGTGCGCTCAGGGTCGGGAGCGCGGCGACGAGGTCGGCCACCACGTCGGAGCGGTCGTGGGTCCGCCCGCCGTTGACGTACGACGAGGCGTGGACCAGCAGCACCGGCTCCAGCTGTCCGAACCGGGCGCAGGCGGCCGATGCCGCGTAGTCCATGCCGCACACCGACCACACCGCGCCGAGACTGGCGGTCGCCAGCATCCCGACGATCGCCTCGGAGCCGTTGGGCAGGTAGCCCACCACCCGGTCGCCCTGCTGCACGCCGAGCTCGCGGAACGTCGCCGCGAGCGAGGCCACCTCGGCACGCAGCTGCGCCCACGTCAATCGACGTGTCGCCACCGGGTCCTCGGTGACCGCGACGACGGCGACCTCGTCGTCGGGGCGGCCGCGGAGGACGCTCGCCGCGTAGTTCACCGTCGCGTCGGGGAACCACACGGCGCCCGGCATCCGCTCCTCGGCGAGCGCCGGCCCGGGCAGGTCCTCGCCGACGTACGACGCCACGGCGCGCCAGAACGCGTCGAGATCCTCGACCGACCAGCGCCACAGGTCGTCGTACTGCTCGGCGGTCGCGGCGCCGAGTGAGCGACCGGCGTACGCCGATGCGTGTGCTGCGAATTCCTCGATCCGGCTGCGGTCCGCGCTCATGCTCGCACCCTACCGCTTTGGTTAACGGTTGTTAACCGACCGGATCGGCCGCGACCCAGCCCCCGACCGGCGCGTAGCTGCGGAGCGTGCGAGCGGGCACGCCGCCCACGACGGTGTGGTCGGGGACGTCGCCGCGGACCACCGACCCGGCGGCCACGACGACGTTGCGCCCGATGGTGGCGCCGGGCAGGATCATCGCGCCGTGCCCGATCCAGGTCCCCGAGCCGATCCGCACCGGCCGGTGCTGGCCGAACTGCAGGCCGATCGGCACGTCCGGGTCGGCGTACCCGTGGCTGGCGTCGGAGATGAACACGTCCTGGCCGAGCCAGACGTCGTCGCCGATCTCGATCGACTCGTGCGCGGTGATGCAGGCGCGGGTGCCGATCACGCACCGGTCGCCGATCACCAGTCCGCGTGGCGGGAGCACCGACTGGGTGGGGCCGTAGCCGACCGAGAGCGTGGAGTACTTGCCGATCAGGGTGCCGGTGCCGACGTACATCTCCTCGGTGCCGAACACCGCGCCGAGGGGGAACGCCAGGCAGCTGCCCGCGCCGAGGCTGCCGAAGCGCTCGCCGATCCGGCTGCCGGGGCCGACGTCGCCGTTGCGCTCGATCCATCCCCAGGCGGTGTTGATGCAGTGATTCAGCAGGCGGCGCACGCAGGGACGCTACCAACCGCGGCGGGATCCGCGCCGGGATCGGCGTGATCGGCTCAGTGGCCGGGGAGCTGGCGGGTGCTGACCAGCAGCCGGGCCACCTCGATCAGCTTGGTGTTGGTGCTCTGCGAGTAGCGCCGCAGCACGTCGAAGGCCTGCCGGTCGTCGAGATCGAAGCGCTCCATCAGGATGCCCTGCGCCTGCCCGACGAGCTTGCGGCCGTCGATGGCCTGATGCAGCGACTCCTCGCTGCGCGCCGAGGCCAGCGCGATCGAGGCGTGCCGGCCGATGATCTCCGCGACCGCGATGGAGTTCGCGTCGAAGGCACGCGGGCGGTGGGCGTAGAAGGAGATCGCGCCCAGGGTGGAGTTGGCGGTCCACAGCCGGACAGAGATCGCGCTGCGGATGCCGAGCAGCGCCAGGGCCTCGCCCCAGACCGTCTCGGCCTCCTGGGTGTCGGGAACGTGGACCGTATGACGGTCGCACGCCGCCTCCCAGGCCGGGCCGGCCTCGTACTCCAGCTGCAGCTGGTCAGCCTTCTCCGCGGCGGTGTCCGACCCCGGTCCACGCTCGGCCAGCCGCCCCTTGCGGAACAGCAGCACAGCCGCGGCGTCGCTCCCGACCAGGGCCGGTGAGGCCTCCACCAGGAGCTCGAGGGTCTCCTCGAAACCGTCCTGGTCGTGCAGCTGGTGCGCGAGCCGCGCAAAGGTGTCGGCAGCGGCGCGATCGTCCACCGGTGGGCCTCCGAGGGGTGGGTGCGGGTACTGCCGAAATTGTCCCGCACGTGTCAAGAACCATCGGTGTCGGATGAGGACACCGATGGCCTCGAATCGGCCCGGAGGCGCTCAGCGATCGGAGCGGTGCAACACCTCCCGGGCCTTGGTGCGGATGCCCTCCTTGACCACGCCCCAGCGCTGCTCGTCGCCATGGATGAGCGCCTTCGCGGTGTCCTTCATCTGCTCGAAGGTGGCGTGCGGCGGGATGGGCGGGACGTTCGGGTCCACATGCACGTCGAGCACCACCGGCCGGTCGGCGCCCAGCGCCGCCTCCCAGGCCCGTCCGAGGTCCTCGGGGTCGTCGACCACCCGGCCCGCGAGGCCCAGGCGCTCGGCGAACCCGGCGTACTCGACGAAGGGAAGGGACTGCGACGGCGTGAACGTCGGCGAGCCGCCCATCGCCCGCAGCTCCCAGGTCACCTGGTTGAGGTCGTCGTTGTGCAGCACGCCGACGACCAGCCGCGGGTCCTCCCACTCCTTCCAGTACTTCGCGACGGTGATCAGCTCGGCCAGCCCGTTCATCTGCATCGCCCCGTCGCCGACCAGGGCGATCACCGGCCGGTCCGGATGCGCGGTCTTGGCACCGATCGCGTACGGCACGGCGCAGCCCATGGTGGCGAGCGTCCCGGAGAGGCTGCCGCGCATCTGGCCGCGGAAGCGGAGGTTGCGGGCGTACCAGTTGGCCGACGACCCGGCGTCCGCCGTGATGATGGCGTCGTCGGGGAGCCGCGTCGACAGCTCGCTGAACATCCGCATCGGGTTGATCGGCTCCGCGGGCGCCATCGCCTCGGACTCCATGGACTCCCACCAGTCGGCGACGTTCGACCGCACCTTGTCCTGCCAGCCGCGATCCGGCTTGCGCACCAGGCGCGGGATGAGCGCCTGCAGCGTCGTACGGGCGTCGCCGACGAGGTTCAGCTCGAACGGGTAGCGCATCCCGATCATCGTGGGGTCGGAGTCGATCTGGATGCCGCGGGCCGAGCCGAACTTCGGGAGGAACTGGCTGTAGGGGAAGCTCGAGCCGACCACCAGCAGCGTGTCGCAGTCGCGCATCAGCTCGTAGCTGGGGCGGGTGCCGAGCAGGCCGATCGATCCGGTCACGTAGGGCAGCTCGTCGCTGAGCACGTCCTTGCCCAGCAGCGCCTTGGCGACGCCCGCACCGAGCAGGTCGGCCAGCTGCACCAGCTCGACATCGGCGTTGCGGGCGCCGGAGCCCACGAGCACCGCGACCTTCTCGCCCGAGTTGAGGATCTCCGCCGCCCGGTCCAGCGATGTGCTGTCGGGCCGGGCGCCGGCGTACGACGGAGGCGCCTCGCTCGAGGGCACCATCTTGAACGCGTGCGTCGGCGCGACGTACTCCAGCTCCTGCACGTCGGCGTGGACGATCACCACCGCGGGCGTACGACGGCCCTTCGCCACCCGCATCGCGCGGTCCAGGACGCCCGGCAGCTGCTCGGGGACGGTGACCGTCTCCACGAAGCCCGCGACGTCCTCGAAGACCGACGGCAGGTTGACCTCCTGCTGGTAGGAGCCTCCCATCGCGGTCCGCGCGGTCTGCCCGACGATCGCCACGACGGGGACATGGTCCAGCTTGGCGTCGTACAGGCCGTTGAGGAGGTGGATGGCTCCGGGACCCGAGGTGGCCATGCAGACCCCGACCCGGTCACTGAACTTGGCGTAGCCGACCGCCGCGAAGGCGGCCATCTCCTCGTGCCGTGCCTGGCGGAACCGGGGGTTGTCGTCCGCCCGCCCGAAGGCGGCGATCAGCCCGTTGATCCCGTCGCCCGGATAGCCGAAGACGTCGGTGACGCCCCAACTCCGCAGCCGCTCGAGCAGGAAGTCGGCGACCTTCATGCCACTCATCGGCCCACCGCGCGCTCCAGCTCGGCCTTGTTCATCTTCGAGCGGCCCTTGATGTTCTTGCGCTTCGCCTCCTGGTAGAGCTGGTCCCGCGTCCTCCCACCCTCGCCGCGATGCGAGCGCAGCCCGCCGCGCCGGCCCGAGGAGATGTCGTGGGTGGAGGTCCGGCTGGCCTCGCGGGACTCACCGTGCCGGGCCCGCTCCTTGTTCACGGTGCGGGCCGCGATCTCCTCGGCCTCGTCCTCGCTGTGGCCGCGGTCCTCCAGCCCCTCCTTGATGTGCTCGTACTGACGCTCCCGCTTCTTGCTCCAGGCACCCTGCGGCATGACGCCTCCTCGAGATCTCGGTCCTCGGTCGGTCACGGCCGAGTACCCCGGTCCCGGGGTGGCATGCATGGGTTCGGGCTCGTTCCGGGTACCGGGGCCTATGCGCGCCGAGCCCGACCCCGACGACCCGGACGTCCAGGACCGCAACTGGGCCGAGCTGCTCCAGGAGCTGCGGGTCACCCAGACCGGCGTACAGGTGCTGTCGGCGTTCTTGATGACGGTGCCGTTCACCAACCGGTTCGAGGCCCTGGACCACACCGAGCGGACGGCGTACCTGCTGGTGTTCACGTGCTCGATCGTCGCGACCGCGCTGCTGGTCGCCCCCGTCGCGTTCCACCGCGTGCTGTTCCGCCGGCGCAGGCGGAGGTGGCTGATCGACGCGGCCCACGTCTGCGCGCGGGCGGGCCTGGCCACGCTCGCGGTGACCACCAGCGGCATCTTCTTCATCGTCGTCGACCTGGTCGTGTCGCGGACGGCCGGCTGGATCGCGCTCGGGATCGCCGGCGCCGCCTTCGGCCTGTTGTGGCTGGTCCTCCCCTGGGCGGCCGATCACACGGCCGTGGGCCGCGAGCTCACCGGCGAGGACGACTGATCAGCCGATCAGCGCTGGAGCCGGGAGCTCAGCAGCGCCTTCCCCTCCTCCGCGTCCCGCACCGCGTCGCCCTGGGCGCGCGCCAGCAGCCGGGCCACCTCGTGGTCCCCGGACCTGCGCGCGTCCTCGAGGTAGGTCTCCAGTCGCGCCGCGTTCATCAGGCAGCTCTGGGTGAATCGGAGGAGGTCGTAGTCCGTGTCGGACGTCCCGGTCACGATCCCGGCCTCGGCGATCTGCATCCTGTCGCGCACCCGTGGTCCTCCGTCCAGTCCTGCATCCAGTCCTGCGTGTCGGTCATCTCGGTACCGGTGCCACCCATCCCCGAGAGTCCACTACCCCGGTCCCCGCAGGACATGCCGGTTGGCTTCTGCGCCGACCAGCGATACCGTCGGAGAAGCGTCCTCTGGACGCAGGCCCCTGCTTGAGACGAAGGCAGGACCACGAACGATAATTCCCCGAGGGGGGATCATGAGTTCGCCGATCCACAAGCTTTCTCCGACCACGCAGAACGTCTCTCCCGAACGCCGCCGCCGCCGTGCGCGGACCAAGGCACTCCTGCGCGCCGCACGCGATGCGACGAGCCAGGAGCAGCGCCAGGCGGCACTCGATGAGGCCGTCGTGCTCAACATGGAGGTAGCGCGCAGCCTCGCCGCGCCGTACGGCGGTCGCGGCATCGCCAGTGAGGACCTGGAGCAGGTCGCGTACGCCGCGCTGGTCCGCGCCGCGCGCGACTTCGACCCCGACCAGTCCGACGAGTTCCTGGCCTACGCCGTCCCGACCGTCCGCGGAGAGGTCAAGAAGTACTTCCGCGACCACGGCTGGACGGTCCGGCCTCCGCGCCGCGTGCAGGAGCTGCAGGCGGCCGTCGCCGCGTCACGCTCGCTGCTCGAGCAGGAGACGGGCCGCGAGCCCGACCTGCCCGAGATCGCCGAGGAGATCGGCGAGCCGCTCGCGGCCGTCGAGGAGGCCATGACGGCCGAGGGGTGCTTCACCCCGACGTCGCTGGACCGTCCCGTGGGCGACGGCACCACGACGTCGCTCGGCGACCTGCTGCCCGAGGACGACGCGGCGTACGACGTCGCCGACGCCCGGGTGATGCTCGAGCCCGCGCTGCGCCGGCTTGCCCCGCGCGACCGCTCCATCGTCGAGCTCCGCTTCTACGAGGGCCTGACCCAGAAGGAGATCGGCGAGCGCATCGGCGTCACCCAGATGCAGGTGTCCCGACTGCTCAGCCGGATCCTGCGGGACCTGCGCAAGGAGATCGAAGGGCCGCCCGCCCGCACGGCATGAGCCGACCGAGCTCCACGGCGACGACCACGGACCTGGCCGAGTCATCCCTCCCCGCGGCCCTCGGGGGACGACGGCTCGGCATCGGAATCCTGGCGTTGGTCGTCGCCGTGGACCTGGCCGGAGGACTGGGCGTGCACACGGTCACCCGCACCGTCACCGGCGCCGGGTACCGACTCACGCTGAGCTATCCCGGCATCGCCCGGCCCGGCCTCGACGTGCGCTGGCGGGTCACCGTCGAGCACCCGGGCGGGTTCGGCGCGCCGATCACGCTCGCCCTCACCGGCGACTACCTGGGGATCTTCGAGACCCAGGGCTTCCACCCGGATCCGTCCGCCGAGACGCGCGACGGCACCGACCTGCTGATGCGGTTCGACCCGCCACCGGGCGACACCTTCGTCCTGGACTACGACGCCTACATCCAGCCCGCGAGCGAGCGCGGCGCGGACGGGCGTCTCGCCCTGCGCGTCCACGGGGAGCCGGTCGCCGCCGTGGACTTCGGCACGTTCCTGTGGCCCTGACCCGGCCGTGAGCGGAGGAGGCACCCCGTGGAGATCGCCCTCAGAGCACTGGTCATGTTCGTCTTCCTGTGGGGCGTCACCCGGGCCGTGGGCCGCTCCACGCTCGGTGAGCTCAGCACCTTCGAGCTGCTCCTCTACGTCACCCTCGGCGACCTGATCCAGCAGGGCGTCACCCAGCAGGACTACTCGCTCACCGGAGCCATCATCGCCATCTCGGTGTTCGCGGTCCTCACCGTCGCGCTGTCGTGGGCCCAATGGCGGTTCCCGCGGCTGCGCTCCGCGATCAACGGCTCCCCCGTCGTCGTGCTGCGGGACGGACAGATGCTGGTGCGCGCCATGCGCGAGCAGCGGCTCAGCGACGTCGACCTGATCGCGGCCGCGCGCCAGCAGGGCATCCGCGACCTGGCCGAGCTCGACCTCGCGGTCCTCGAGGCCGACGGCAAGATCTCCTTCTTCCCAGCCGGCTCCTCGGGGCGGTCCGGTGCTCCCGAGACGGCCGGCCAGTCATGAGCGCGTCCGTCGAGGAGGCGCTGCGCGAGGTCGTCCCGGGCGGGGTGCACTTCGACGCCGGCCACCGGGCGGCGTACTCCACCGATGCCTCCAACTACCGGCAGGTGCCGATCGGCGTGGTCGTGCCGCGGACCGTCGAGGACGCGGTCGCGGCGGTGCGGGTCTGCAACGAGCACGGCGTACCGCTGCTGTCACGCGGGGGCGGCACGAGCCTGGCCGGGCAGTGCACGAACACCGCGGTGGTCATCGACTGGTCGGTCCACTGCCGGGCGGTGCTGGAGGTCGATCGCGAGCGGCGTACCTGCATCGTCGAGCCCGGCATCGTGCTCGACGACCTCAACCGCGAGCTGGCCCCGACCGGGCTGCGCTTCGGGCCCGAGCCCGCCACCCACCGCAACTGCACGATCGGCGGGATGATCGGCAACAACTCCTGCGGCGCGACGGCTCAGCGCACCGGCAAGGTGGTCGACAACGTACGCCGGCTGGAGGTCCTGCTCGCCGACGGGACCCGCTTCTGGTGCGGCCCCACGACCGAGGAGGAGCTGGCCCGCATCGAGGCACGCGGCGACCTGCGCGCCTCGGTCTACCGCAAGCTGCGCACCCTCGGCCAGGAGTACGCCGACGACGTGCGCCAGGCCTTCCCCCAGATCCCGCGCCGGGTGTCGGGCTACAACCTGGACAGCCTGCTTCCGGAGTACGGCTTCGACGTGGCGCGCGCCCTGGTCGGCAGCGAGTCGACGCTGGTCACGGTGCTGCACGCCGAGCTCGAGCTGGTCCCCGTGCTGCCCGAGAGCACGCTGGTCGTGCTCGGGTTCGACCGCATCGACGCCGCCGCCGATGCCGTCCCGGCGGTGCTCGACCACGAGCCGGAGGCCCTCGAGGGCCTCGACGAGCACCTGCTGCGCGACGAGAAGCTGCAGCGCGAGCACGTCGACGCCATGTCCCACCTGCCGGCCGGCCGGGCCTACCTCATCGTGCAGCTCTCCGGCGACTCCCGCGAGGCCGTCGACGAGCGGGCGCGACGGCTGCAGGACGACGTGGACCGCTGGCCGCACCCGCCCTCGACGCGCATCGTCGGCGACCCCGACGAGCAGGCGAGGATCTGGAGCGTCCGGGAGGCCGGGCTCGGGGCGACCGCCCACCCGCCGGGCCACCGGGAGACCCACGAGGGCTGGGAGGACTCGGCGGTGCCGGTCGAGGCGCTCGGCGACTACCTGCGGGACCTGCGCCGGCTGTTCGAGAAGTTCGGCTTCGAGGATGACGCCGGCCCCGCGCTCTACGGGCACTTCGGCCAGGGATGCGTGCACACCCGGATCCCGTTCGACCTGACCAGCAGCCGCGGCATCGCCGCCTTCCGCAGCTTCCTCGAGTCAGCCGCCGACCTCGTCGTGCGGTACGGCGGGTCGCTGTCCGGCGAGCACGGCGACGGCCAGACCCGCGGTGAGCTGCTCGGTCGGATGTACCCGCCGCGGGTGCTGCGCGCCTTCGAGGAGCTCAAGGCGATCTTCGACCCGCGCGACCTGATGAACCCGGGCAAGGTCGTGCACCCGCTGCCCCTCGACCACAACCTGCGCTGGGGAGCCGACTGGACACCGAAGCAGGAGCGCCGCACCTGGTTCGCCTTCCCCGACGACGACGGCTCGTTCGCCAACGCCGCCGAGCGATGCGTGGGCGTGGGCCGGTGCCGTCAGTCCGCGCCGCGGGACCAGGTGATGTGCCCGTCGTACCAGGTGACGAGGGACGAGCGGCACTCCACGCGCGGCCGGTCCCGGCTGCTGTTCGAGATGCTCGACGGCCACCGCGAGGGACCGATCGCGGACGGGTGGCGCTCCGAGGAGGTCCGGGAGGCGCTCGACCTGTGCCTGGCGTGCAAGGGGTGCAAGCACGACTGCCCCGTGGGGGTCGACATGGCGACGTACAAGGCGGAGTTCCTGGCGCACCACTACGCCGGCCGGCTCCGCCCGCGCGCCGACTACGCCCTCGGGTGGCTGCCCGCCGGCGTACGGGCCACGCGGCGGGCGGGCCTGGTCGGCGCGGCCAACGCGGTGCTCGGCAACCGGGTGACGCGGCGCGCGGCGGCCGCGATCGCCGGCCTGGAGAACCGGCCCTTCCCGCGCATCGCGCAGCAGAGCCTGCAGGAGTGGGCCGCCGGCCGGCCGGCACCTCGCGAGGCCGGGCGCACCGTGCTGCTGTGGCCGGACACCTTCACCAACCAGTTCGCGCCGGAGATCGGCCGGGACGCCGTACGGGTCCTCGAGGACGCCGGGTTCGCCGTCGAGATCCCCACCGAGCCGCTGTGCTGCGGGCTCACCTGGATCTCGACCGGGCAGCTGCGGACGGCCCGCCGGAGGCTGACCCGCGCGACCGAGCTGGTCGCCGACCACCTGCACCGCGGCGGACTCGTGGTCGGCCTGGAGCCGTCCTGCACCGCCGTGCTGCGCTCCGACGGACCCGAGCTGCTCCCCGAGAACCGAGACGTACGCCGCCTGCGCGACCAGACCCTCACCCTGGCCGAGCTGCTCACCCGGCACGCCCCCGGCTGGCACCCGGAGCTGGTGGGACGCGCGGCCGCCGCCCAGGTCCATTGCCACCAGCACGCGATCATGGGCTGGGACGCCGACGAGGCGCTGCTCGCCACGGCCGGTGTGCACGCCGACCGGCTCCCCGCCGGCTGCTGCGGTCTGGCCGGCAACTTCGGCTTCACCCGTGGCCACGGCGAGATCAGCCGTGACATCGCCGGGCAGGCGCTGCTGCCCGAGCTCGCCCGGAGATCGCCCGACACGGCGGTGCTGGCCGACGGGTTCTCCTGTCGCACCCAGATCGAGCAGCTCGCAGGGCGGCGCCCGCTGCACCTGGCGCAACTGCTCGCCCAGGGCCTCTGAGCGGGCGGCTCGCGCATGCCGCATGCGCGGGTGATCCGGGGGTACGGCGTACGCATGGACACACTGAACCCGCAGTCAGAGCTGTTCAAGCGCCTCGCCGCCTCCAGCGCCGCGAGCCTGCTGGAGCCCGTCTACCGCCGCGCCGCCGACGCGCTCGAGACCTCCGGCTACGCCGGCATCCTCCGCGGTGAGGGCTGGCTCAACCATGGCGCGCACCCCGTGCTGACCGACGTACCGATCGGGCTGCTGACCGCGACCAGCGTGCTGGACGTCCTGGGCGGCCCGAAGTCGCGGCGTGCCCGGACCATCCTGTGCGGCCTAGGCGTGGCCTCGGCCATCCCGACCGCGGCCAGCGGCCTGGCCGACTGGAACAAGCTCGAGGGCGAGGACCGTCGCCTCGGCGCCGTCCACGCGGCCGGCAACGGCGTGGCCGTCGCCCTCTACGCCAAGTCGACGATGCTCCGCCTGGCCGGGCACCACGGCCGCGGCACGCTCTGCGCCCTCCTGGGCGCCGGGGTGATGACGGCGGCCGGCTACCTCGGCGGCGAGCTCGCGCTCAACCGCGGCGCGGCGTCGCGTCAGGCCGCCCCGGTGGGCGGTCCGCTGCCGACGGAGCACCCGGTGCCGGAGGGCTCTCCCGCCCCGACGGACGCGCGGGGGGCTCGGCACTCGGTGTGAGTCGAGGTGGGGGTCGAACTGTGGGTCGATCGGGTCGGGTGCCGTCGCATGACCTCTCGGAGCCCGGGTACCGCCGCGATGACCGAGGAACGATCACCGACGATCCCAGGAGGAACCGATGGGTGACCCCACCGAGGACATGCAACAGGCGTCGAAGCTCCCCGACGGCGACGTGATCCGCATCCTGCTCGAGCAGCACGCCCGGATCCGCACGCTGTTCACCGACATCCAGGAGGCGATCGGCACCGCGCGGGCAAGCGCGTTCGCCGAGCTGCGGGCGATGCTCGTGGTGCACGAGACCGCCGAGCAGCTGGTGCTGCGGCCCGCCTCGAGGAAGGTCGCCGGCACCGACGTCGTCGATGCGCGCCTGCACGAGGAGGCCGAGGCGACCGAGGTGCTCGCCGAGCTGGACAAGATGGACGTCGACAGCCCCGAGTTCCACGCGAAGCTGGTCGCGTTCCAGGAGTCGGTCGACGCGCACGCGGAGGCCGAGGAGCGCGACGAGTTCCCCGCCATCCTCGCGGGCTGCACGGCAGAGGAGCGCCAGACGATGGGCCGGATGCTCACCGCAACGGAGAACCTCGCCCCGACCCGCCCGCACCCCACGACGGCAGGCAGCACGGTGGCCACGGTGCTGACGATGCCGCTCGCCTCGATCGTCGACCGCACCAAGGACGCGATCTCCAAGGTCGGCTGACCACCGCACGCACCGCACGCAAGCCACGCACGGACGGAGGATGCAGATGAACGACACGAAGGTCGCCTTCCTGGTCGCCAACGAGGGCATCGAGAGGGTGGAGCTGACCACCCCGTGGGAGGCCGTCAGCGACGCCGGGTACCAACCCGTGCTGCTCGCCCCCGAGGCCGGTGACGCGGAGCTCTTCGACCACCTCGACCGCGTCGACACCATGCCCGCCGAGGCGCTGAGCGAGGCGGGCGGTGCGGACGAGTACGCCGCGCTCGTGCTGCCCGGGGGCGTCGCCAACTCCGACAAGCTCCGCGCCGACCCCGACGCGGTCGCCTTCGCCGGAGCGTTCCTGGCCTCGGGCAAGCCGGTGGCGGCCATCTGCCACGCCCCGTGGACGCTCGTCGAGTCCGACGTGCTGTCCGGCCGCAAGCTCACCTCGTGGCCCAGCCTGCGCACCGACATCGTCAACGCCGGCGGCGAGTGGGTCGACGAGCGCTGCGTCGTGGACGGGAACCTGATCACCAGCCGAAGCCCGGACGACCTGCCCGCCTTCACGGCGGCCCTGCTCGAGGCCGTCAACCACGGCGTCGACTCGGCCGACGTCGCGGCGATCTGACGAGATCTGACGGGGACTGACGGGCGCGGCGTGCTCAGTGCACGCCGTGCTCGTGCTCGGCGTGCGACAGGGGCTCCAGCTGGAACGTGGAGTGCTCGACGTCGAAGTGGCCGCCCAGGCACTGCTGCACCCGGTCCAGGATCTGCGGGGCGTGACCGTCGTTGAAGCACGAGTCGTCGACGACCAGGTGCGCCGAGAGGCTGGGGTGCCCCGAGGTCACCGACCACACGTGCAGGTCGTGGACGTCGTGCACGTGGTCGACGCGCAGCAGGTGCTGCCGGATGCCGTCCAGGTCCGTGCCCGCAGGAGCGGCCTCGAGCAGGACCCGCCCGGAGTCGCGCAGCAGGCCCCAGCCCGAGTGCACCATCAGCGCGACCACGACGAGGGAGGCGACGGCATCGGCGCGGACCCAGCCCGTCGTGAGGATGACGACGGCCGCGACCGCCGTACCGACGAAGCCGTAGAGATCGGTGAGGATGTGCTGGTAGGCGCCCTCGACGTTGAGGCTGCTGCGGTTGGCCTTGGCCAGCGCCCACGCGGCCACGACGTTCACCACGATGCCGGCCAGGGCGACGACCAGGACCGGGCCACCGGCCACCGACGGCGAGGTGTCGATGAGGCGACCGATCGCCTCGACCGCCACCACGGCGGCGATCACCAGCATCGTCACCCCGTTGCCGAGCGCCGAGAGGATCTCGGCACGCTTCCAGCCGAAGGTCCACTCCCCTGCCGCCGGCCGCGCCGCCAGCCGCATCGCCCAGAGGGCCACGGCGATCGCCCCGGCGTCGGACAGCATGTGGCCCGCGTCCGAGAGCAGCGCCAGCGAGTCGGTCAGCAGGGCCACGACGACCTCCGCCGCCATGTACGCGACGAGCAGGGCCAGCGCGGCGGTCAGGTAGCGCCGGTCCGCGTCGGCGGTCACGCCGTGGTCGTGATCGGCACCCACGTCAGCCAGGGTAGGGGGTGAACTCGAATCCGCTGAGCACGACCTCGGAGGCGGGGGTCTGGTTCCAGCCCGATGCGCAGCCGCACAGCCAGAAGTTGATGCCGACGGACTCGTCGTACGGCACCGGTACGTCGGCGCCGCTCGCCGTCGCGGTGCCGATCAGGTTGCCGGAGGCGTCCCACGAGGACCAGGTCAGCAGGCCCGGCTGCCAGACGAACTGCTGGGTGCTGGCACCGGCCGGCGCCGGCGTACGGGCCACGGAGTCCTGCCCGTTCGCCCAGGTCGTGTAGTCCCAGGTGATCGGCGTCGTGCCCCAGCCGGAGGCCTCGATGTCGATCTCGCGGTGCCCGTAGCCGGCGTCGCGGCCATAGGTGAACAACCCGAGCACGTACTCCGGCGCCTGCTTCGACACGTCGGAGGCCACCTGCCAGCGGTAGGTGCCGTAGCCCCAGCCGTTGCGGGTGGAGTCCAACTCCGCCTGGGCGTAGTGCCCGTGCTTGTCACGGGTGACCTTCAAGTGCAGCCGGCCGGCGGAGTCGACCGAGACGTTGCCGGGCGACCACGTCTGGGGCGCGCCGGGGTTGCCGGGCGCCGAGCGGGCCACCCAGGTGTAGCCGGCCCACGAGACGGTGGACGAGCGCACCCGCGCCTGGGCCGGGGCGAGCACCCCGCCGGTCAGGGCGAGCAGGAGGGCCGCCGGCAGCACAGCGATGGACTTCATGTGATCACCCTCGGCCATGGGGCCGCCGCATGCGCGGCGACGCGACAACTTGCACAGACGTGCAGACCGATCGGCGCGATCCGGACGGATCTGAACCCTTCGCGCCGGCTCAGGCCCGGATCAGGTCCGCGGCCTTCTCCCCGATCAGCATGCTCGGGGCGTGCGTGTTGCCGTGGGTGACCCGCGGCATCACCGACGCGTCCGCCACCCGGAGCCCCTCGACGCCGTACACGCGCAGGCCGGCGTCGACGACGCCGTCGCCCTCCACGCCGATCCGCGCCGTGCACGAGGGGTGATAGGTGTGCTCGACGCCCTTCCGGATCGCCTCCTCGAGTCCCCTGCGGCCGCCGCCGAACGCCGGACCCGGGTGGATCTCGTGGTTGGCGAAGCCCTTCATCGCGCGGGCGGCCATCACCTCGCGCGCCCGCTCGATGCCCTCGACCATCGACGTCATGTCGTCGGGGTGCTCGAAGTAGTTGTTGCAGATCCGCACCTTCGCGCCCGGGTCCGCGGAGGCCAGCCGGACGGTGCCCTCCGACTTCGCGCCGACCAGGGAGAGTCCGATCGCGACCGCGCGGCCGTCGTACGTCGCCGCGCCGTGCTCCCAGAAGTACGCCGGCGCGCCGATCATCTGCATCGCCGGAGCGTCGTCGGCGACGCTGGTGTGGAAGAACGCGCCCGCCTCGCCGACGTTCGAGGTGAGCATGCCCCGGCGCTGCAGGAGGTAGCGCAGCAGCTGGATCGGCTTCTCGGCTGACGCGAGGTTGTCCGGGTGGCTGCTGTCCCAGTTGACCATGTACATGGGGTGGTCCATCAGGTGCGCGCCCACGTGCGGGTTGTCGACCACCACGCCGATGCCGTGCTCGGCCAGGTGGTCGGCCGGCCCGATCCCGGAGAGCATCAGCAGCTGCGGGGTGTTGTAGGCCCCCGCGCTGAGGATCACCTCGCGGCGGGCCCGGATCGTCTCGACCCGCCCTCCCGTCGCCACGACCACGCCTCTCGCCCGGCCGCCCTCGATCAGGACACGGTGCACCAGCGCGCCCGGCGTGATCGTCAGGTTGGCCCGCTTGCGGGCCGGCGCCAGGTAGCCGTCGTACGTCGTCCAGCGCTGGCCGCGGTGCGTGAACCGCTGGTAGAGCGACGCACCCTCCTGCTGGGCCCCGTTGAAGTCGTCGGTGCGTCCGAGCCCGACCTCCGCCATCGCCTCGACGAGCTGGCGCGATCCCGACCGCGGGTCGGGCGCGTCCTCGACGAACTGCGGACCGCTGCCGCCGTGGTAGTCGCTCGCTCCGCGGCTGTTGGTCTCCATCCGGCGGAACAGCGGGAGCACCTCGTCGTAGGACCAGCCGGTCGCGCCGGCCTTGGCCCAGCCGTCGTAGTCGGCGCGGTTGCCGCGGATGTAGATCATCGCGTTCATGCCGCTGGTGCCGCCGAGCATCTTGCCGCGCGGCTGGTAGATCCGCCGGTCGCCCAGGTGCGGCTCGGGCTCGGAGGTGTAGTCCCAGTCGGTCCTGGTGTGGAACTGCTTGGCGAACGCCGCCGGGATCTGCACGTTCAGGTTGGGCCGGCTGCGACCGCCGGCCTCGAGGACGAGCACGCTCGTGTCCGGGTCCGCGCTGAGGCGCCCGGCGATCACGGCCCCCGCCGATCCGCTCCCGACGATGACGTAGTCGAACTCCTGCATGATGTCCCCTTCGGCCTGGTACGCGCTGGTGGGACCGATCATGGTCGCGGGTCGCAGTGGACCGCTTGTGACACACGCCATAAGGTCGACCGTCCGATGGAGATGAGCCCAAAGGAGGGCCATGACCGACGGGGCCACCCCCTCTGCGGCACTCAGCGCGTGGCTGGAGGGCTTCGCCGAGGGTGCGATGAACCCCGACGAGGTGGATGCGTTCGTCCGCAGCGTCGACGCCGAGATCCTCGCCGCGATCCCCGAGATCGCCGCGGACCGCACCCTCGCCGAGGAGCTGCACGCCTCCACACGCGCCCACTGGCGCAGCTTCCTCGTCGGCCTCGGTGACGAGTACCAGCTCACGCTCCCCACGGCCGCCGTCGCGCTGAGCCTGTCCATCGCGCGGCGCAACCTCGAGATCAGTGTCCTGCTCAAGGTCTACCGGATCGCGAACAAGGCCGTCTTCCGCTACCTCATGGATCGCACCGAGCCCGCCGGCCTCCCGGCCGGGCTGCGCCGCGACGAGGCGCTGCTGGCCGTCTGGCTGCGTGCCGAGCAGTGGATCGACGACTCCGTGGAACAGCTCATCGAGCACTACACCCGGGAGCGCGCGAGCCTGGCGGCCGGCGTCCAGGCCCGGCGGGCTCAGACCATCGAGGCGCTGCTGGCCGGTGCGCCGCCGACGGCCGAGCACGCGCGCATCCTGGGGCACAACCTGCGCCAGTGGCAGACCGCGTTCGTGCTCGCCGGCGCGCCGGGGACCGACGAGACGGCCCCGCTCTACGAGGTCGCGCAGCAGGCCTGCGCCCTGCTCGGCCTCCCACGGCCGCTGACGCACCTCGCCGGGAACCGCGAGCTGTGGGGCTGGACGAGCACGCCGGAACGGCCCGTCGTCGACCTCCCGACGGTCATCGGCCTGCTCACCGATGCGGGGCTGCACCTGGCCACCGGCGGCCCGATGAGCGGATCCGCGGCCTTCCGCATCAGCCATCTCCAGGCCGTCGCCGCCCACCGCGTCGTGCTGCGGACGGCTGCGCCCGCGCATGCGTACGCCGACATCGAGCTGGCCACCCTCCTCGGAGACGGCGAGCTCGCCCGGGACCTGGTACGACGCGAGCTGGCTCCGCTGCTCAGCGGCACCAAGGGCGAGGACGGCCTGCGCGAGACCGCCCTCACCTATCTCCGGTCGGGCCTCAACGTCGATGCCACCGCCGACCGTCTGTTCGTGCACCCGAACACCGTCCGCTACCGGATCTCCCGGATCGAGGAACAGCTCGGGCACCGCATCTCGGAGCGCGCCGGGGTGCTCGACGCCTGCCTGTCGTGGGTGGACGTGTACGGCGCCGACGCCGTCGGCTGAGGACCCGTCAGAGCAGGCCGTCGGCGAGGGACGTGGGCGACCCGAACCGGTGCGCGGTCACCGCGACGGCCTGCTCGTGCAGGAAGGTGAGCAGCTCGATCCGCCCGGCCTCGAGCACAGGCTGCGCGTACAGCGCGACGTCGGGGCGTCCGCCGCTCGCCGCGGCGAACCCGGCCCGGCTGCCGCCGATCAGGCGCACCCGATGCGGGGCGTCCGGGCCCTGCAGCGTCGCGGCCCACTGCTCGGCGTCCTCGTCGACGACCCGCACGCCCTCGGCGAGCAGCCGGCGACGTACCTCCTCGGCCAGGGGTACGCCGAGCGAGACCGTGACCTCGGCGCCGACCCGGGTCCCGGCCGAGACGACCCGCTGCAGCTCGAGCGGCGCGTCGCGCTCCACCCGCACGGTGGCGGGCACGGGCAGGTGCCGCAGCACGTTGCGCTCCGCGACCAGGCCGCTGACGTCCCTCGGCGTACCGAGCTCGGCCCAGGCCGCCTCGTCGGAGGCCCGGGCGCGGTCCAGGAAGCCGTCGTCGACCGGCGTCGTGGGCGCCCAGTCGGTGAGCCCGATCAGGTAGCTCGGCCCGCCGGCCTTGGTCCCCGCGCCCACGGCCGACCGCTTCCAGCCGCCGAACGGCTGGCGCCGCACGATCGCGCCGACCGTGGTGCGGTTGACGTAGGCGTTCCCGGCCTCGACCGTGTCGATCCACCGCGCGATCTCGTCGCGCTCGAGGGAGTGCAGTCCGGCGGTGAGGCCGAACTCGGTCCCGTTCTGGACCTCCATCGCCTCCTCGAAGGTGTCGACGGCGATCAGGCCGAGGACGGGCCCGAAGTACTCGGTGAGGTGGAACTCCGAGCCCTTGCGGACCCCGGTCTTCACGCCCGGCGTCCACAGCCGCCCCTCCTCGTCCAGCCGGCGCGGCTCGACCAGCCACGACTCCCCCGGCGCGAGCTCGGTCAGGGCGCGCAGCAGCTTGCCGCTCGCGGGCTCGATGAGCGGGCCGACCTGGCTGGTCGGGTCCTCGGGAAGACCCACCCGCAGCGAGGTGACCGCGTCGACGAGCTGGTCGCGGAAGCGCCGCGACCGACCGACCGACCCGACCAGGATCGCGAGCGAGGCCGCCGAGCACTTCTGCCCGGCGTGGCCGAACGCGGAGGCGACGAGGTCCTTGACGGCCAGGTCCAGGTCGGCGTGCGGGGTGATGATCATCGAGTTCTTGCCCGACGTCTCGGCCAGCAGCGGCAGGTCCGCACGGAAGCCGCGGAACAGCTGCGCGGTCTCGAAGGCGCCGGTGAGGATCAGCCGGTCCACCCGCGGATCGGCGACCAGGGCGCGTCCGACCTCGTCCTCGGGCACGTGGACCAGCCGCAGCACGTCCCGGGGCACGCCCGCCGCCCACAACGCCTCGACGACGACCGAGCCGCAGCGGGCCGCCTGCGGCGCCGGCTTGACCACCACGGCCGACCCGGCCGCCAGCGCCGCGGCGATGCCGCCGGTGGGAATGGCGATCGGGAAGTTCCAGGGCGGTACGACCAGGGTCAGCCGCACCGGCACCGGGCGCGCGCCGTCGATCCGCTCCAGCCCCTCGGCGAGCTCGGCGTAGTAGTCGAGGAAGTCGATCGCCTCGGAGACCTCCGGGTCGCCCTGGTCGAGCGTCTTGCCGCACTCGGACCCGGCCACCTCGAGCAGCTCGGCCCGTCGGCGCTCCAGCTCGACGGCCGCGGCACGCAGGATCGCGCCACGCTCGTGGGCCGGTGTCCGCGCCCAGCCGTCGGCCGCCGCGACCGCACCGTCGATGACCGCCTCGACGCCGGCGACCGTGTCGACGGCGTACTCCTGGACCAGGTCGGCACCGAGCCGCGAGCCGGCCATCCGGCCGATGATCCCGGCCCCCCAGGCGCGGTTGCCGGGCAGCGACGGGTCGGTGTCGGGGGTGTTGGCGAAGCCTCGCGACGGCGCGGCCACGACCGGCGAGCGACGGTCCTGGGTGCGGTACGGCGGCGGGACGCTGCCGTCGACGGCCGCCAGCGATCGCACGAACCGGTCCCGCTCCCGGTCGTAGAGCGCGCGGTCGTGGGACAGGTCGAAGACCGCGCTCATGAAGTTGTCCGGGCTCGCGCCCTCCTCCAGCCGCCGCACCAGGTAGGCGACAGCGACGTCGAAGTCGTCGGGGTGCACCACCGGGACGTAGAGCAGCAGGCCGCCGACGGTCTCCCGCACCGCCTCCGCCTGGCCCTCCGCCATCCCGAGCAGCATCTCCAGCTCGACGCCGTCGCGGACCCCGCGCTCGCCCGCCAGGATCCAGGCGTGGGCGATGTCGAACAGGTTGTGGCCGGCGACGCCGACCCGGACGTTCGCGACCCGCTCCGGGGTGAGGGCGTAGTCCAGCACGTTCTTGTACGACGTGTCCGACTCCTGCTTGGAGCCCCAGGTCACCAGCGGCCAGCCGTGCAGCTCGGCCTGGACGCGCTCCATGGGCAGGTTCGCGCCCTTGACCAGGCGCACCTTGATCGGGGCACCCCCGCGCGCCCGGCGCGCCGCGGCCCAGTCCTGGAGGCCGATCATGGCCGACATCGCGTCGGGCAGATAGGCCTGCAGCACGATCCCCGCCTCGAGCCCGAGCAGCTCGTCGCGCTCGAGGAGTCGCTGGAAGACCTCGATGGTGATGTCGAGGTCGTGGTACTCCTCCATGTCCAGGTTGATGAACTTGCGGCGGCCGGCCGCGGACTGCTCGGCGGCGTACCGGTAGAGCGGGAGGAGGCGCTCCACGACCTCCGCCACGGCCTGGTCGTAGGCCCACGGCGCGTGCGGCGCGACCGGTGAGGAGACCTTGATCGAGACGTAGTCGACGTCGGGCCGCCGCAGCAGCCGCATCGTGCCCTCGAAGCGGCGGTCGGCCTCCGCCGTACCGAGCACGGCCTCGCCGAGCAGGTTGATGTTCAGCCGGACGCCGCGGCTGCGGATGCGCTGGATCTGCCGGCCGAGCCGGGCGTCGGTGGCGTCGATGAGCAGGTGGCCGACCATCCGGCGCAGCACCCGCCGCGCGACCGGGATGACCAGCCAGGGAGCGACCAGCGAGACCAGCGCACCCAGCCGCAGCGCCGCGCGCTGGTAGCGGGGCAGGAACCTCGGCGTCAGGGCCACCAGCTCACGCAGGGCCGCGGCCGCGACACCCACGTCCTCGGGACGCACGACCCGGTCCACGAAGCCGACGGTGAACTCGAGGCCGCGCGGGTCCTTGAGGACCTCGGCCAGCCGCTTCGCGGAGGGGTGGACGGGCTTCTCGGCGGCGGCGTCGAGCCAGGCGCGGACCTGCTGCTCCACCTGCTCGAGGTGCCGGTCGTGCGCGAGGGTCTCGACCTGCTCGGCGTGCTGGGTGCGGTCCATGTCTCGATCATCGGCCCGGTGATCCATCAGGTCCAGCGACGTTTTCTGTCGGATATCGATCAGTCTGACTAATCTGTCAGGATGCTCGACGTACGCCGCCTCCGCCTGCTCCGCGAGCTGTCGATCCACGGCACGCTGGCGGCGGTCGCCGAGGTCCTGCACCAGAGCCCGTCCTCGGTGTCCCAGCAGCTCAGCCTGCTCGAGCACGAGGTGGGCGTGGAGCTGCTGCGCAAGGCCGGCCGGCGGGTCGAGCTCACGCCGGCCGCCCAGCTGCTGGTCGAGCACACCGGCCGGGTGCTGGAGCTGCTGGAGCGGGCTCAGGCCGAGGTCTCCGCGCTCGGCGACGACGTCGCGGGCACCGTCCAGATCGCCGCGTTCCAGTCGGCGGCCCTGGCGTTCATGCCGCAGCTGCTCACGCGGCTCGCGGCCGAGCACCCGCGGCTCCGGGTCACGATGTCGCAGCGGCTGCCGGAGGAGGCGCTGCTCGAGGCCCGGTCCAACGAGCTCGACCTGGTCATCGCCCAGCAGTACCCCCACCACCCCGCGCCGCTGCACGCCGAGCTGGACCGGGCGCCCCTCACCACCGACCTGCTCCGGCTCGCGGTGCCGCCCACCGGCACGCCGTGGGACGGGATCCGCCGGCTGGCCGACGCCGCCCACGCGCCGTGGGTGATGGAGCCCCGCGGCGCGGCCTCGCGCGCCTGGACCGAGTCGATCTGCCGGACCGCGGGGTTCGAGCCGGACGTGCGCTTCGAGACCGACGACCTCGAGGCCCAGATCGCGCTGGTCGAGACGGGCAACGCGGTCGTGGTCCTCCCCGACCTGATGTCGGTACGCCGCCGCCCGCACGTCCGCTGGGTCGACCTGCCAGGCCGCCCGCGGCGCGAGGTCTTCACCTCCACTCGGGCCGCCATCGCCGGCGCCCCGCAGATCGTGGCCTGCCGTGCGGCGCTCGCCGCCGTCGTACCGGCGGTGCTGGAGCTGGAATGAGCAAGGGGCCGTCCCGCTGGTGCGGAACGGCCCCTTGCTGACCGAGAATTCTTCGGTCGGGCTGACAGGATTTGAACCTGCGACCCTCTGACCCCCAGTCAGATGCGCTACCAAGCTGCGCTACAGCCCGCTGCTCCGAGCACTCGCTCAAAGCGGATCGAACCTTACCGCAGCGCCTGTCGGGTCCGGCAATCGGTTGGCCCTTGTGTCGGCGGTGCGTCCTAGCGTCCTCGACATGGGTGGCGCTCGGACCTACTCGGACGACCAGCTGGCGGCAGCGGTCACAGCCGAGACTTCGTGGCGGGGCGTGCTCCGCAGCCTCGGCCTGTCGGCGACGTCAGGTGCCGTCCAGCGATCAGTGCGACGGCGGGCCGAAGAGCTCGGGCTGGACCATGCCCACTTCCGAGGGCAGCGCCGGTGGAGTGACAGCGACCTGGCGACGGCTGTGGCCGTCAGTCGGAGCTGGCAACAGGTGGCCGATCGCCTCCACCTTCGCGGCGGTTCGTGGACGACCACGCTCAGGGGCCATGCTCGACGCCTGAGCCTGTCGACCGCACACTTCGAATCGGCGGCCGGTCCACCCGCGGCGGTATCGGATCATCCCTCCGTAGCAAGGTTGCGGAAGGCTGCGCCGATGATGGCGGCGGCATGGTTCACCTTGTGCGGTGCCGATGTGTCGTGGCCACTCGAGCCCTGCGCCTTCGATCTCGTCGTCATCGATTCGGGCACGGTTCGTCGGGTGCAGGTGAAGAGCAGCACCGTCCGGTCGGGCAGCACGTGGGTCGCCCGGATCACGCAGAGTGGCCGCGGAGCAGTGCCCTACGACATCGACGAGGTGGACTGCTTCTTCGTCGTCGATGGTGATCTGAACTTCTACCTGATCCCCTCGGCTGAGGTGGGAGGACTGACGACCATCCATCTCTCTGCCTACGAGGGCTTCCGACTGGATCAGCGACTGCACGCTCACCGGAAGTCGCGGGAGGACTGACGGGCCTGCAGCGCCGACCCCGCCCCCGGCAGCAGTACGTCGAGCGCCTCGACCCGGTCGGCGAGCAGGTTCGTGACGCCGTCCTGTCGCTCGAGCCGGCCGCGGATGATCACGGCGACGCGGTTGCGGGCGGCCTGGCGGTGGGCGCGCATGACGCCCTGGGAGCAGACGACGTTGAGCATCCCGGTCTCGTCCTCGAGGTTGAGGAAGGTGATGCCCTGGGCGGTGCCCGGACGCTGGCGGTGCGTGATCAGGCCGGCGACGTGCACCCGCCTGCCCGCATCGATGCCGCCGAGGTCACCGACCGCCACGATCCCCTGCTCGCGCAGCCGGTCGCGCCAGTGCTCGATGGGGTGCTTGTCCGGGGAGATCCGGGTTGCCCACAGGTCGGCCAGTGTCTGGTCGATCGCGTCCATGGCGGGCAGCGTCGGCGGTGCCGGGGTGGCGGTCGTGCCGGGCAGGTGGGCCCGGCTCTCGGCGTACCCACTCATCCAGAGGGCCTGGCGCCGGTCCAGCCCGAACCCCTCGAACGCCCCCGCCGTGGCGAGCGCCTCCAGCTGCTGGGAGCTGAGTCCGGTACGCCGGGCGAGGTCGGTGATGTCGGCGTACGGCGCCTGCTGCCGCTCGGCCTCGATCCGCCGGGCCAGGTCCAGGCCGATCCCCTTGACCGCGTCCAGCCCGAGCCGGACGGCGAAGGCAGCGTCCCATCGCACCTGACCAACGCGTTGGGTTTCGGCCTCAGACCCAACGCGTTGGTCAGGTACGACGGGCTCCAGGCCCGCCTGCGCCCCGGACAGCGCGATGTCGGGCCGCAGCACCGTGACCCCGTGCCGGCGGGCGTCGGCGACCAGCGACTGCGGTGAGTAGAAGCCCATCGGCTGGTTGCGCAGCAGGCCGGCCAGGAACGCCGCCGGGTAGTGCAGCTTGAACCACGACGAGGCGTAGACCAGCAGCGCGAAGGACAGCGCGTGCGACTCGGCGAAGCCGAAGCCCGCGAAGGAGAGGATCTTGACGTAGATCGCGTCCGCGGCGTCGCCGGTGATCCCCTTCTCGGCCATGCCCTCGTAGAGCTTCGCCTTGACCTTCTCGATCCGTTCGATGCCGCGCTTGGACCCCATCGCCCGCCGCAGCAGGTCGGCGTCGTCGGCGTTGCAGTTGCCGAGCGCGACGGCCATCTGCATCAGCTGCTCCTGGAACAGCGGCACGCCGAGGGTGCGCTCCAGCACCGGGATGAGCAGCGGGTGGTCGTAGGTCACCGGCTCGCGGCCCATCTTGCGCCGGATGAACGGGTGGACCGCGCCGCCCTGGATCGGCCCGGGCCGGATCAGCGCGATCTCGATGGTGAGGTCGTAGAAGCTGCGCGGCTTCAGCCTCGGCAGCGTGCCGATCTGTGCCCGGCTCTCGACCTGGAACACGCCGATGGAGTCGGCCTCGCCGAGCATGTCGTAGACCGCCGGCTCCTCCTTGGGGATGGACTGCAGCGTCCACCGCTTGCCGGTGTGCTCGGCGGCCAGCCGCATGGTGTGGTCGAGGGCGCCGAGCATGCCCAGCCCGAGCAGGTCGAACTTGACCAGCCCCATCGTCTCGCAGCCGTCCTTGTCCCACTGGAGCACGGTGCGCCCGGGCATCCGGGCCTTCTCGATCGGGCAGACCTCGCCGATCGGCTGCTCGGTGAGCACCATCCCGCCGGAGTGGATGCCGAGGTGGCGCGGGGCGGAGAGGAACTCCTCGGCCAGCTCCCTGACCTGGGCCGGGATGTCCTCGTTCTCCCCGGCCGGCAGGGTGCTCCCCCAGCCGTCGATCTGCTTGGACCAGGCGTCCTGCTGGCCCGTCGAGAACCCGAGCGCCTTCGCGGCGTCACGCACCGCCATCCGTGGCCGGTAGCTGATGATGTTGCAGACCTGCGCGGCGTTGCGGCGCCCGTAGGTGTCGTAGACCCACTGGATCACCTCCTCGCGCCGGTCGGAGTCGAAGTCGACGTCGATGTCCGGCTCCTCCTCGCGGTGCTCGGAGATGAACCGCTCGAAGGGCAGCTTGAAGAGCACCGAGTCGATCGCGGTGATCCCGAGGGCGTAGCAGACCGCCGAGCTGGCCGCCGATCCCCGGCCCTGGCAGAGGATCCCCTGCGACTTCGCGAAGGCGACGATGTCGTGGACGATGATGAAGTAGCCGGCGAAGTCCTTCTCCGCGATCACCCGCAGCTCGCGCTCGACCCGCTCCCGAGCTGCCTGCTCGTGCTCCTGGCCGGCGTAGAACTCGGTGAAGCCGCGCTCGGTCAGGTGGCGCAGCCAGGTGTCGGGCGTGAACCCGGCCGGGATGCCCTGCTTGGGCAGCTTGGGCTGTGCCTTGCGCAGGTCGAAGGCCAGCTCCTCGGCGAGTACGACGGAGCGACGGATCGCGTCCGGATGCCGCTCGAAGCGCGCCAGCATCTCCGCCCCGCTGCGCAGGTGCGCCGATCCGGAGAGGTCCAGGCGCCCCTCGAGGTCGGCGATCGAGCTGCGCGCGCCGATGGCCGCCATCGCGGTCGCCAGCCTCCGCCCTGCCGGGGTCGCGTGGTGGACGTTGCCCGTGGCGACCACCGGCAGGTGCCGGTCGGCGGCGAGCGCGGCGAGCAGGTCGTTGTCGTCGTCGGCCCCGGGGTGGTCGCGGGCGATCAGCTCGACCACCACGCCGTCGGCGCCGAAGCGGTCGACCAGCAGGTCCAGCTCGCGAGCCGCCGCCATCGCCCCCTCGCGCGCGAGCGCCTGCCGCACGCTCCCCCGCCGGCACCCGGTCAGCACCACCCAGTGGTCGCGGCCCAGGTCGACCAGCTCGTCGAGGTCGTGGCGCGGCTGCCCCTTCTCCGGCGCCCGGAGCCCCGCCTCGGTCATCGCGCCCGAGAGCCGGTGGTAGCCCTGCACTCCCCGCGCCAGGACCAGCAGGTGGCTCTCGGTCCCCTCCCACTGCAGGGTGAGCTCGGCGCCGTACACCGTCGGCATCCGCTGCTCGGTGGCCGCCTCCGCGAACAGCGGGGCGCCCGCGAAACCGTCGTGGTCGGTCAGCGCGATCCCGCTCAGGCCGAGCCGGGCCGCCTCCTCGACCAGCTCCCGCGGGCTGCTCGCCCCGTCCAAGAAGCTGAAGTGGGAGTGGCAGTGCAGCTCGGCGTACGGCGTCGCCCCGGCCGGCCGCTCGATCGCCGCGGGCTCGGGCTTGGGCCGGCGGCGGGAGACCGGCGCGTCCAGCCGGGCCGCCTCGCTCGGCGGTCGTCCGGACAGTCGTCGCTCGATCTCCCGCCACGGCACCGGCGGGTTGTTCCACCCCATGACGCCATCATGGATCGAACATCTGTTCGAGTCAATTGTCGATGACGACGACCCCGTAGTTGTCCGGCGCACCGGCGGCGAGGACCGCGCCTTCGACGCTCGCCGCGACCTCCTCGGGAGCGGTCGCAGCGGTGATCAGCTCGCCCAGTCGCTGGGCCGAGAGCACCGCATGCACGCCGTCGGTGGTCAGCACGAGCCGGTCCCCCGCACGGCGCGCCACCACCGCGAGATCCGGCTCCGGCGGGAGGCCGGCGGCGATCGCCCGGTTGAGCCGCGCCCGATCCTCGTGCGCCAGCGCCTCGTCGGCACTGAGCAACCCCTCGTCGACCAGCCCCTGGACGACGGTGTGGTCGCGGGTGATCCGCTGCACGCGCCCCTCCCGGACCAGCAGCAGCCGCGAGTCGCCCACGTGCGCCACGGCCACGCGGTCGCTGCCGAGCACGACCGCGGTGAGCGTGCACCCGCAGCCCTCCCGGCCCGCGATCGAGGCCGCGGCCTGCGCCACCGCCTCGTCGAGCAGCGCGACCGGGTCGATGACGCCGTGCAGGTCGTCGTACCGGCCGATCACCTCCAGCACGTCCGTCGCCAGCGTCGGGTCGGTCCCGAACCCGTCGGCGACCGCGAACACCCGCCTGCCCAGCCGCACCCCGTCCAGCATCAGGTCGCGTCCGCCCTGCCCCGTGCGCGCCCCGGCCTCGACCGCCGTCTCCACGTCGATCCTCATCCCTGCCTCCTCGTGTCGTGACTCCTCCACGAGGACCGCCATCCCGCGGCGCCGCGAGGCATGATCGGCCTCGACCTGGCGCCAGTACGACGCCAGCTCGGCCGACCGCGCCTCGACCGGGAGGTCCAACACCGCACGGATGCGCGCCAACGGCATCCCGACCAGCCGCAGGCGCGCCACCAGCCGCGCCCGCTCGCACTGATCGGGCTCGTAGTAGCGGTAGCCGCTGACGCCGTCGACCTCCGCCGGCACGACGAGCCCCAGCTCGTCGTACAGGCGCAGCGCCTTCGGCGTCAGCCCCACGGCCTCGGCGAACTCGCCGATGGTCATCCGCTGCATGGATCCCATCCTCGTCCCCGGCGACGGTCGCGCCGGACACCCGACACGCTGGACCTTGACGCCGGGGAAAGGTCAAGCGCGGCCTTCCCGAAAACCCCGATACTTGACGGCATGCTGGAGATGAGGCCGTCCTGCGAGTGCTGTGACACCGACCTTGCACCCGACGCCGCCGGCGCTTTGATCTGCAGCTTCGAGTGCACCTGGTGCCGCGCCTGCGCGGAGGGCTGCCTGGGCGGTGTGTGCCCGAACTGCGGCGGCGGCTTCGAGACCCGACCCCGGCGTACCGGCGCCGCACTCGCCGCCAACCCGGCCTCCACCGAGCGCGTGCACCAGCCCGGACTGCACCGCTCCGTGTGAGCCGCCGGCCCTCGGGTACCGACCCGGCATGAGCACCGATCCCGAGGACGACCGCGTACGGACCCGCGCCGAGAACCTGTGGCCCGAGGAGCAGGAGGCGGGCAGCGACGACCCGGAGGCCCAGGCGGAGGCGATCCTGGAGGAGTCCGACGAGCGGGTGGAGGCACCCGAGGAGACCCGCCGGGACAGCAGCCAGACGCCCGGCCCCTGATCAGCCCAGGACGGAGCCGGCGATCGCCTCGAAGACCGCCGGATCGGAGTCCCAGTCGCTGTCGGGTCGCGGCCAGTGGATCGCGATGTCGGTGATGCCGAGCTCGGCGTAGCGGCCCGCCAGGTCCTCGAAGGCGTCGACCGACTCCAGCCACGGCTCCTCGGTGAACCCGGTGAGCAGCAGCCGGGGCACGTCACGGCTGTCGCGGCCCACCTCGGCACAGGCCGCCTCGAACCGCTCGATCTGCGTGCGCACCTCCGGGTACGGCGCCTCCGAGCTCGGGTTGGCCACCCAGCCCTGCCCGTAGTGGGCGGCGAGGCGTACGCCGCGCGGCCCACCCGCGGCGATCCAGAACGGGGGACGCGGCTGTTGCACCAGACCCGCCCCGACCGGCGCCTCGAGCGCCGACCAGTGCTCGCCGGAGACCGACACCGACGTGCCGCCGAGCAGGGCGTCGAGCTGGGCGACGTACTCGGCGAACCGGTCCGAGCGCTCCCGCGGGGTCCACTCCCGCCCCAGCACCAGGCCGTCGGAGGTCGGTGAGTCGCCACCCGCGCCGATGCCGACGGTCAGCCGCCCGCCGGAGATCCGGTCGATGGTGCGGATCGCCGAAGCGGTCGGGATCGGCGTACGGAAGTTCGGGGAGGTGACCAGGGTGCCGAGGCGGATCGTCGAGGTGACGGCGGCCGCGGCGGCCAGGGACGCGTAGGCGTCGTCCCACGGGGTGTGACCGCGCCAGGCGAGGTGGTCGTAGAGCCAGCCGCCCGCGAAGCCCATCTCCTCGGCGCGCTCCCAGTGCGAGCGCTGGGTCGGCCAGTCGTGGATCGGCCACAGCACGGCGTGCAGCTTGAGGGTCACCCGACGAGGCTAGTGGCCGGCCGCGACGGTCTCCGGCACGCCGAGCCGGTCGGGCGTCTCGTCGTCGCAGCCGGCGAAGAACGACCCCACCGCATCCACCATGTGCGCGAACGACTCGGCCGCGAACAGCACCGGCTGGTAGTGGGTGATGTCGTAGTCGATGCTCGCCATCTGCGCGAAGTCGAGCGGCCGGATCTCCATGTCGCGGAACTCCGCGATCTCGCCGTAGGAGGACAGTATGCCGGCGCCGTACGCGCGCAGCTCGCCCTCCTCGTGCAGCACCCCGAACTCGATGCTGAACCAGAACACGTCGGCCACGGCCTGCAGGCCGCGCTTGGTCTCCATCCGGCGGGCAGCCGCGCCGGCGAGCCGGTTGACCTCGGCGACCTGCGGGTCGGCGAGCAGGTTGCCGTGCCCGAGCACCTCGTGGATGACGTCCGGCTCGGGGGTGTAGAGCGGGACGGCGTGGTGGCGCAGATACTGCGTGGAGTGGAAGACGCCGTCCTCGAGCGAGCCGTAGAACTGCTCCGACGGCACGATCCCGGCCGCGGGCACGTAGGAGAACCCGGTGAGCCGACTCAGCCCGGCCGTCACCTCGTCGAGCTGCGGCACCCGGTCGCGCGGCAGGTCGAGGGACGCGACGGCGTCACGGTAGGCACGGCAGGCGTAGGTCTCGTGCAGCGGCGCGATCTCGCGGCACACGGTGCGCCAGACGTCGTGCTCGACCTCGGTGTAGTCGATCCGCGGCAGCGGCTCGCCCGGCGACCACGCCAGCGCGGCCGCGGCGATCTCGTTGCGCCGCGCGCGGTAGGCCGGGTCGTCCACCCCCGGATGGCCCGCATCGAGGTGGACGGTGACGCTTCCGTCCTCGCCGGTGGTCACCGGGGAGTAGAGCTGCGCTTCTTCGAACATGTGGGGTCTCCAGCGATTCGATAAGACAGTTTTTTCAATCGTACGCCGCCTCCACCGTCCATCCTCCTGCGCCGCCCCCTGTTTCTCCGGCGCTCCACCGCATCAGCCAGGCCCGCCCGTCCACCCCGACCAGCTGGAACCGGACCGACCGCCCGGCGCCCGGCTCGAGCCACCACCGCTCCTCCACCGGCCACGGTCCCGCCCACCCGGCGACCGCGCACCAGCGCGCCGTCCGGCGCTCCGGCGCCACCCGCAGCCGGGCCGGTCCGCCGGTCACCACCCCGCGATCGGTCACCGCCACCGTGCGCCCGGCCTCATCGACCACCTCCGCCGCCAGGGGTACGTCGAACACCCGGCTCGGCGCCGGCCCCGGGATCCGGCCCGGCCACGGCTCGCTCACGTCGCGCAGCCCTGCCGGCCGGGTCCCCCACGGCACCAGTGCCTGCCGGTCGGCCGCGCCCCGGCCGCCCTGCAGCACGGGCACCCGCACGGCGTCGTACCCGACCATGGCCTGGACCCGCGCCACCCCGCGCAGCACCTGCTCCTCGGCACCGCCGCCCCACAGGCCGTCGGCGTGGTCGCCGGCCGGCTCGACGGTCTCGGGCAGGAAGCGCACCAACGTCACGGGAGCGGTGATCGCGCCGGAGCTCTTGCGGCTGCGCAGCCCGGAGGTCGCCATGCCGGCCTGGAGCTGCCAGTGCACCCGGTCGATGAGGTCGCGGGAGGTGAAGCAGCGCGGGTGCAGCCAGGTGCGGGCCGAGAGGCCCGCCCCCTGCTCGAACTCAGCCTCGATCCGGACCGCCGTCGCCACCAGCTGGCGGTCGGCGAGGCCGGTGACGAAGCGCTCGGCGGTCGTCCGCACCGAGAAGGTCACCGCCTCGGCGGAGTCCAGCGGCGGCTCGAAGGAGATCTCGCGAGCCAGCTCGGGCGGCGGCTCACGGCCGGCGACCAGCGACCGCCCCCGACCGTGCACCCGTCGCCACAGGTCGGCCCCGTAGGAGCCGAACCGGTTGCTGACCTCGTCGGCGCGGAGGTCGCCGAAGTCGCCGAGCCGGGTCAGCCCGAGCCGGCGCAGCAGGTCGGCGACCTCGCGCCCCTCGTCACCGTCGTCGACGAGCACGGACACCGGGAGGGCACGCAGGAACGCGGCCGACTCCCCCGGGCGTACGACGACGCACCCCTGCAGCGGGGCGGACCTGGCTGCGCGCTCTGCGGTGTAGAGGTCGTCGGCGACCCCGAACCGGCAGTCCCAGACCCCCGCGCCGACCAGGTGCTCGGCGAGCAGCGCGGCCCCGGTCTCCTCGCTGCTCGTGGAGCCCGCCCCGAACCGCCCGGCCGCCCGCACCGCCAGCAGCCCCGGCCGGATCGGCGCCACCCCCGGGCGGAGCTCCTCGACCACCGCCAGCACCGGCTCGAACCAGCGCGCGTCCCGCTCGGGGTCGGCCTTGAGCAGCACCAGCTCGGGGCACTTGGACTGGGCATCGCGCCGCCGCTGGCCTCGGCGTACCCCCTCGTCGCGGGCGGCCTGGTTGCAGACCTGCACGATGTTGCCCGAGAGCACCACGGCCGGGGACCGCGAGGACGGTCTTTCGGTGGTTGAGTAGTCCGAGCGAGGAACGAGCGAGGACGTATCGAAACCCTCTGCGGACTCGGCGGCTTCCGCGAGGGCTGCCGTCACCGACCAGTCCGGGCACCAGACGACCAGGACCCTGGCCATCAGCCGGCCCTCATCCGAGCCCTCATCCGACCAGCGGGAAGTCCAGGTCGCGGGCGTGCGGCCTGCCCATCGCCTCCACCGCGACCCGCATCCGCCGGGACCGCAGCCGGCCGCGCCCCTGGCCCACCCCGCTCCACTCCGACCCGAGCGCGGACAGCCGGGCGTCGGTGCGGGGCCAGTCGCCGTGCACGACGAGCACCCCGGACCGCGCCCGCAGCCGAGCATCCAGGATCGAGGCGGACTTCGCGTCCACCCCGCCGGCGGGCCGCAGCACGACGACCTTGAGCACGTCGATCAGCGCGGCCGTCACCTCGAGCCAGTGCTCACCGGGCGACGGTACGACGACGGTCCGGGCCAGGTCGATGCCGAGCTGATGGGCGGCCTCGACCCCGAAGTCGCCCCAGCCCGCGAACCCGATCCACTCCCCGGCCCGCGAGGCGCCGGCGGCCAGGGCCATCGCCAGCGAGGCGGAGTCGACCGCGTAGCTGCCGCCGGTGCGCAGCTGGACCAGGCCGTCGAACATCGGCAGCATCGGCAGGCCGAGCCGGGTCGGCCCGCCCTGCAGCGCGGTGATCTGCCCGCGCAGCTGCTCGACGACCGCCAGACTCATTCACCCATGATCGAACATTTGTTCGATCATGGCAAGCGGCTGCCCGGCCGGCAGCGCGGCGGGAGGGGGCGTCGCCCGCCTCCTACCCCAACGCGACAGCGGATCTGTGCCTTGAGGGCGACGGCCCCGGAGACGCGCTCGGCCCTATTTACGCCGTCGCTTTTCCCTGGGCTTGACGTTGAGCACGATCGGGGTCCCCACGAACCCGAACTCCTCACGCAGCCGGCGCTCGATGAACCGCTCGTAGCCCGCGTCCAGTTTCCCGGAGGTGAACAGCGCGAAGGTCGGCGGAGACACGGTGACCTGGGCACCGAAGAGGACCTTCGGCTGCTTGCCGGACCGCACCGGGTGCGGGTGCTCGGCGACCAGACGACCGAGGAAGGCGTTGAGCGCACCGGTGGTGACCCGCGTCTCCCAGCCCTCGATCGCCTTGTCCAGCGCAGGCACGATCCGGTCGATGTGCCAGCCGGTCTTGGCGGTGATGTTGATCCGCGGCGCCCACTGGACCTGCACCAGGTCGCGCTCGATCTCGCGGTCGAGGTAGTAGCGGCGCTCGTCGTCGACGAGGTCCCACTTGTTGAAGGCGATCACGAGCGCCTTGCCGGCCTCGCGGACCTCCTGCAGGATCCGCAGGTCCTGCTCGGCGATGGACTGCTGGGCGTCCAGCACCAGCACGCACAGCTCGGCGCGCTCGATCGCCGAGGACGTCCGCAGCCAGGCGTAGTACTCGTGCCCCGAGGCCTCCTTGACCCGCTTGCGGATCCCGGCGGTGTCGATGAAGCGCCACTCACGCCCGCCCAGCTCGACGATCTCGTCGACCGGGTCGACGGTGGTGCCGGCGACGTTGTCGACCACGACCCGCTCGGAGCCCGCGAGCTTGTTGAGCAGGGAGGACTTGCCGACGTTGGGCCGGCCGACGATGGCGATGCGCCGAGGGCCACCGACCTCGACCTCCTCCTCGTCCGGCGGGTCGGGCAGCATCGCGAGGATGGCGTCCAGCAGGTCGCCCGAGCCGCGGCCGTGCAGCGCGGAGACGGTGAAGGGCTCGCCGAGGCCGAGGTTCCACAGCGCCGCGGCCTCGTGCTCCTGGCGCTCGTCGTCGACCTTGTTCGCGGCCAGCAGGACGGGCTTGCCGGACTTGCGCAGCACCCGCACCACCGCCTCGTCGGCGTCGGTGATCCCGATCGTCGCGTCGACCACGAACAGGACGGCGTCGGCCAGCGTGACCGCGATCTCGGCCTGCTCCTTGATCCGCTCGGCCATGCCCTTGGCGTCGGGGTCCCAGCCGCCGGTGTCGACCAGCGTGAACGCCTTGCCGTTCCACTCGGCGTCGTAGGAGACGCGGTCGCGGGTGACGCCCGGGATGTCCTGGACGACCGCCTCGCGTCGCCCGAGGATGCGGTTCACCAGCGTGGACTTCCCGACGTTCGGGCGCCCCACGACGGCGAGCACGGGCAGGTAGTGGTCAGGCATGGTGGTCCTTCGGTACGGCGACGAGCTGGGCGACCCGGTCGACCACCTCGTCGAGTGTCAGGTCGGTGGAGTCGATGTGCACGGCGCCGTCGACCATGGTGAGCGGCGCGACGGCCCGCCCGGAGTCGATCGTGTCGCGGGCCAGCAGCGACTCCTGGGTGGCCGTGATGTCGGCGCCACCGTTCTCGGCGGCACGACGCGCCGCGCGAGCGGTCGGGTCAGCGGTCAGGTAGACCTTGACCTCGGCCTCGGGCCAGACGACCGATGCGATGTCGCGGCCCTCCACCACGATGCCGCCGCCGCCGATGATCGCGCGCTGCTCGGCGAGCAGCCGCCGGCGTACCTCGGGGACGGCGCTGACCGGCGACACCGCGGCGTTCACCGCATCGGAGCGGATCTCGACCGAGACGTCGACGCCGTCGACCGCGATCGTCGGCGCGGCCGGGTCGGTGCCCGAGACCAGGCTGGGCTTGTCGGCGAGCGCGGCCACGGCCGTGGCGTCGGTCACATCGACGTCGTGCTGCAGCATCCACAGCGCGACCGCCCGGAACATGGCCCCGGTGTCGAGGTAGCGCAGCCCGAAGCGGGAGGCCACCGCGCGGCAGGTGCTGGACTTTCCGGAGCCGGAGGTTCCGTCCACCGCGATCACGAGAGACGCCAGGTCGGTTGCGCCGAAATCGGGGTGAGTCACGGGCCACAAGCCTACCGTTGGACGGCCCATCCCCTGGCTTCGAGAGCGCCCACCAGCTCGGCTGCGGCGGTGGTGGCGACGTCGAGCTCGACCAGCCCGTAGTCGCGACCGGGGTCGTGATCGATCCGGACGTCCTCGATGTTGACGCCACTGTCGCCGGCGTCGGCGAAGAGCCGGGCGAGCTCGCCCGGGTGGTCGGGCACGGCGACGCGGACCGCGCTCATCGGTCGCGGCGGTCCGCCGTGCTTGCCCGGGATCGCCCGGGTGCCCACGTTGCCCTGCAGCAGCAGCGACGCGAGACCGTCCCGGTCGCCGCCCTCGACGGCGTCGATGGCGAGGTCGAGCCGGGACCGGAGCTCGGTCAGCAGTGTGGCGACCGCCGTGGCGTTGCCGCCGATGATCTGGCTGTAGAGCCGGGCGTCGCCCCCGGCCACCCGGGTCACGTCGCGCACGCCCTGCCCGGACAGCGCGAGGTGGTCGGGAGAGGCGCCGGCGAGGGTCCCGGCGACGAGCGCCGACATCAGGTGCGGCACGTGCGAGGTCCGCGCGACCGCCCGGTCGTGCTCCACCGGCGAGAGCCGTACGACGACCCCGCCGCACAGCGCCACCAGGTCCTCGACCACCTGCACCGCGCTGGCCGTCGCCCTCGGGCCCGCGGTGATCGCCCACGGCCGGCCATCGAAGAGATCGGCGAACGCGGTCAGAGGACCCGACCGCTCGGTGCCCGCCATCGGGTGGCTGCCGACGTACTGCGAGGCACGCGGGTGACCGTCGACCGCCCGCAGCGGCGTCTCCTTGACGCTTCCCACGTCGGTCACGACGGTCGTGGGTCCGGCGTTGTCGAGCGCCTCGCGGATCGTGGAGCCCAGGTGGTCCGGCGGCACCGCGACCACGACCAGCTGCGGCACGTCGTCGGCGCCGCGCGCACGCCCCGCGCCGAGGCCCGACGCCGTCCGCACGTGGTCGGGGTCCTTGTCGCTGAGCAGCACCTCGAGCCCGGCGCGGCTGCAGGCCAGCGCGATCGACGTACCGATCAGCCCCACGCCGATCACCTCGACCGGGCCCACCAGCCGTCCACCACCACTTGCTGCCGTCACGCGCGCAAGGTTAGCGGCGGGCCCGCTCCGAGCTCCGACCTGTGCGGTCGATCCGGGCCCACGCGAGGTCCCCCAGCAGCTCGATGGTCGCCCCGCGCCCGAACCGGAGCATCCGCCCACGGGCTCGTCCCAGCCAGCGTCCTGGTGTCTCGAGCGCGAAGGACGCGTCGAACTCGCCGCTGCGCCGGGCGGACGGAGCGAACTGCGTGGCCGTGGCCCCACTCAACACCGTCCCTGAGACGGTCAGCAGGAGCGGAACCGTCCGGCCGGTCCAGAACCGCGCGAGCAAGGCCACCGATGGCCCCGGCGGAATCGGCCAGGGACCGCTCAGCACCTCCGCGGTGTCCGGCCATTCCGAACCGGCCGCCACGATGCGACCACGCGGCAGACGAGCCACCACGGCACCGTCGGGGAACAGCTCCCTCGTCTCATCCCGCGACAACGCCGGCCGCGACGCCAGCTCCTCGATCGCTGAGGAGTCGTAGAGCGTCGCAGCGGCCGTCCGGATCGGCTCACCCGCGATGCCGGTCGCCAACAGGTGCTGGCTGGCCGAAAGGCTGAGACCGCACGTAGCCAGCCGCCGTGCCGCCGCTCTCTCCGAGATCAAGTCCATCGACCCACTCTCTGCTGACCCACCGACACAACGCTCGGGCCGCTAGACCCCATGGGTCAGGTGACCCATGGGGTCTAGCGCCGGTCACGCACGCGACGCGAGAAGGACAGCCTGATCGTCCCTCTCCCCACCGCGTGGACTCCTGACCAGACGCGCGGTCTCCCGCAGGCCGGCCGCACTCAGCCAGCCGCTGACTTCGTCGGCGGTGAAGCGGTAGCGCAGCAGGGTGACGTCGTGGCCGTGGCGGGCATAGGCCGCAGACACGTCGCGACTGCCGTCTCCGGCCTGGAACCCGACGAGCAGGTGGCCGCCCGGTCGCAGCACTCGGGCCGCCTCCTCGTAGAGACGCGCCTGGCCGCCGCGATCGGTGTGGATCGTGGAGTACCAGAGCAGCACCCCGTCGAACGTCGCGTCCGCGAAGGGCAGGTCGGCCAGCGACGCAACGCCGAAGTCGACGTCGGGATGGTCGCGCCGTGCCATCGCCACCATGCCCGGTGACAGGTCGACGCCGCGCACCCGCGCGCCCCGGTCGGCGAGGTACCGGCTCATCCGGCCCGCCCCGCAACCGGCGTCCAGCACGTCCCCGTCGCCGACCAGCGCGAGGAAGTCGTCGACCATCGCCAGGTCCAGCGCGGCCTCGACCGAGGTGTCGCTGATCAGCTCCGCATAGGTGGCGGCCACCGTGTCGTAGGCCTCGCTCACGCGTGCGTAGCGCTCGTCCACCTCAGCGACCGACGATCTCCAACAGCTGGCCGAGCTCGTCGTGGGTGAGCTCACGCGTCGCGCCGGGCTTGAGGGTGCCGAGCTCGACCGGACCGAACCGGATCCGGCTCAGCTGCTTGACCGGGTGGCCGACGTGGTCCATCAGCCGACGCACGATCCGGTTGCGGCCCTCGTGGATGACCAGCTCGACGATCGAGGCCGAGGCGTTGGCGTCGATGACCCGCACCCGGCGTACCTGGACCGCACCGTCGTCGAGGGTGATCCCGGCGAGCAGGTCCGCCACCGTGCCCTTCGCGATGCGGCCGACGACCTCGGCGACGTAGGTCTTGTCGACCTCGTAGGAGGGGTGCGCCATCCGGTGCGCGAAGTCGCCGTCGTTGGTGAGCAGCAGCAGACCGGAGGTGTCGGTGTCGAGCCGTCCGACGTGGAAGAGCCGCTCGGGCCGGTCGGTGACGAAGTCGGCGACGGTACGCCGCCCCTCGGGGTCGGCCATCGTCGACACGACGCCCCGCGGCTTGTTGAGCACCAGGTAGACGTGGTCCGACACGGGAGGCAGCCGCTTGCCGGACACCTTGATCACCGCGGTGCGCGGGTCGACCTTGGTGCCGAGCCGGGTGACGATCTCGCCGTCGACCTCGACCTCGCCGTCGAGCATGAGCTCCTCGCACTTGCGACGCGAGGCCACCCCCGACTGGGCGAGCAGCTTCTGCAGCCGGATGAGGCCCTCGTCGTCGGTCTCGATCTCCCGGCTCATGAGGGGTCCGCCGCATCCGGGGCGCTGTCCGCCACCTCGTCGTTCGCTGCGGGTGATCCCCCGAACGCCTCGGTGAGCTCGTCCTCGAGGTCCTCCAGGTCGGGCAGGTGCGGCGCCAGCTCGGGCAGCTCGTCGATCGACACCACGCCGATCCGCTCCAGGAAGTACGACGTGGTGCGGTAGAGCGTGGCTCCGTGCTCACCGTCCTGGCCCGCGTCCTCGACCAGGCCGCGGTTGACCAGCGTGCGCATCACACCGTCGACGTTGACGCCACGGATCGCCGAGACCCGGGCGCGCGACACGGGCTGCTGGTACGCCACGACCGCGAGGGTCTCCAGCGCTGCCTGGGTCAGCCGGGCCTGCTGGCCCTCGAGGACGAACGCCTCGACGACCGGCGCGAACTCCTCGCGCGTGTAGTAGCGCCAGCCGCCCGCGACGTTGCGCAGGTCGAAGCCCCGGCCCTGGTCGGCGTACTCCTGCGCCAGATCGGTCAGCGCGGCGGCCACCTCTCCGGCCGGGTAGCCCACGGCGGTGGCCAGCGCCACCTCGTCGAGCGGCTGGTCGGCGACCATCAGCACCGCCTCCAGTGCCGGCCGCAGCGCGGCGACCGGGACGGCGAGCGCCTCCTCGGTCTGCTGCTCAGTCATCGGTGTTCTCCTCCGGTGTGTCCGGTGTCGTCTGCTCCGGCGGTGGGCCGCCGTCGAACTCGTCGGTGATCAGGTCCCCTGCGTCCACATCGTCGTCGCCGGTCCATCGGATGGTGAGCTCCCCCAGCGGCGTCACCTGGTCGAACGCGACCGCGCCCTCGCGGAACAGCTCGAGGAGCGACAGGAAGCGGGCGACCGTGGTCAGGGTGTCCGGCGAGTCGCCGCACAGCGAGCGGAAGGTCACCGTGCCGACCCGCCGCAGGCGCTCGACCACGATCGCAGCCTGCTCCCGCACCGACACCGTCGGGGCATGGATGTGGTGCAGGGTGAGCTGCAGCTCCGGCTTCGGCTCCATCGCCTTGGCGGCGAGTGCGGCGAACTGGTCCAGGCCGATCCCGATCAGCACCTCGGGCAGCAGCCCGGCGTACCTCTCCTCCAGGCCGACGGCCCGCGGGAACCGCTTCGCCTCCTCGGCCAGGCGTCGGTCCAGCACAGCCGCGATCTGCTTGTAGGCCTTGTACTGCAGCAGCCGTGCGAACAGCAGGTCGCGCGCCTCCAGCAGGGCGAGGTCCTCCTCGTCCTCCACGTCGCCCTGCGGCAGCAGCCGGGCCGCCTTCAGGTCGAGCAGCGTGGCGGCGACCAGCAGGAACGACGTGGTCTCCTCGAGATCGGCGCTGTCGCTGGCGGTCAGCACCTTCATGTGCGCGATGAACTCGTCGGTGACCTTCGACAGGGCGATCTCGGTGACGTCGAGCTTGTGCTTGGAGATCAGGCTGAGCAGCAGGTCGAAGGGACCCTCGAAGTTCGTGAGCCGGACCTCGAAGCCCCGTTCCTCCCGGTGGTCGAGCTCGTCGAGACCCTCCAGATCCGGCCCGGCCGCATCATTCACGCAGGCGCCTCACCAACGGCGCGTCCTCACCCTGCTCCTCGAGGTCGCCGAGCACGATGTGCAGCGCTTCGCGCACCAGCCGGCCGCGGTCGACCGCGAGCCCGTGCTCACCGCGCAGCGTCAGCCGCGCGCTCTCGATCTGCATCAGCTCGGTGGCGGTGACGTAGACCGTGATCTTCTCGTCGTGCCGGATCCGCCCGCTCGGCCGCTTCCCCACGGCCGAGTCGGGCGAATCCGGGGTCTGGTCGGGCGGTGCGTCAGGCACCGCCCGGAGCTCGTTGGCCCCTTCGTTGGCAGCCGTCGGACGGAAGAGGTCGTCCGCGGCCGGCAGGCTCACGCGTCGGGCCACCGCAGGGACACCTCCCTGGCCAGCTGGCGATACGCCTCCGCGCCCGTGGAGTCCGAGGCGTAGGACGTGATCGGCTCACCGGCCACGGTGGAGTCGGAGAACTTGACGGTACGACGGATCACGGTGTGGAAGACCGTGTCGCCCCAGGCCTGCACCAGCCGCTCCATGACCTCGCGGCCGTGCAGCGTGCGGCCGTCGAACATCGTGCCGAGGACGCCGTCGATCTCGAGCTTGGGGTTGAGCCGCTCCTTGACCTTGTCGATCGTGGTCTTGAGCAGCGCCACACCGCGCAGCGCGAAGTACTCGCACTCCAGCGGCACGATGACGCCGTCGGAGGCGGTGAGCGCGTTGACCGTCAGCAGGCCGAGGGACGGCTGGCAGTCGATGAGGATGACGTCGTACTCCTTGATGGCCGGCGCCAGCACGCGCTGCAGCGTCTGCTCGCGCGCGACCTCGTGGACCAGCTGCACCTCGGCGGCCGACAGGTCGATGTTCGAGGGCAGCAGGTCCATCCCGGGCACGCCCGAGGGCACGACGACGTCGTGGAAGTCGACGTCGCGCTCCATCAGCAGGTTGTAGATGGTGAAGTCCATCTCGTGCGGGTTGAGCCCGAGGCCGACCGACAGCGACCCCTGCGGGTCGAAGTCGACGAGCAGCACCTTGCGGCCGTACTCGGCCAGCGCGGCACCCAGGTTGATCGTGGTCGTCGTCTTGCCGACGCCACCCTTCTGGTTGCACATCGAGATGACGCGCGCGTTGCCGTGCTCGACGATCGGCTTCGGGTCAGCCAGGACCGGCACCGGCCGGCCGGTCGGGCCGAGCACCGGGGCGGCGGCCTTCACCGCGGGCTCCACGCGCTCAGCGGGCTTCTCGAAGGGCAGCGGCTCGGCCACGTGCTCCCGGAGCTGCTCGGGCCGGTCGCCGTCGCCCAGCGGCGGGGTCGGGATGACTGCCCTGGGGGGCATGTCCGGTGCACTGGAACCTCCGAAGAAACCGACCACGGGACTCACCTCGAGTTGTTTGTTAGGGCGGCTTCCCCACCGCCCCGGACAACCTCAATCCAACAATGTCGACACGGAGACATTGCGCAGACACGCCGCGTCCCGGCCGCTCAGTCGCCGAGGCACCTCATCGCCAGGGTCCGCACGACGGCCTCGCCGGCCGCGTCGGACGCCGCCAGGTCGACCTCGGCCTCGATCACCCAGTCGTGGTTCCCGGCCGGATCGTGGATCGTCTGCACCACGCGCCAGACCGCGGGCGAGCGCTCGATCCGCAGCAACGACGGGCCGCGTGCGTCGCCGTCGGTCAGGACCCGGTCGTGCTCGGCGTAGTAGTCCTCGATCGCCGCGTCCCAGTCGTCGGCGGTGAACGACGGCTCGGTCTCCAGCGCTGCGAGCTCCTCGACGCGGTCGCGCGCGACCAGGTCGACCCGGCGCCACAGCGCGTTGCGGACCATCACCTCGAACACCCGGCCCTGCTGCGACAGCGGCCGCGGCGGTGGCGGTGGCGCGTGCTCGCTGACCGCACGGGAGACGTGCTCGGGGTCGTTCATCGCCTCCCACTCGTCGAGCAGCGAGGAGTCGACCTGCCGCACGGTCTCGCCCAGCCAGTCGATGAGGAGGTCCAGCTCCTCGGTCCGGTACGCCGCCGGCACGGTCTGCCGCAGCGCCCGGTAGGCGTCGGTCAGGTAGCGCAGCACCAGGCCCTCGGAGCGGGCGAGCTGGTAGCGGGAGACCAGGTCGCCGAAGCCCATCCCCTGCTCCCACATCTCCCGGACGACCGACTTGGGGCCGAGCGCGTCGGGATCGAGCCACGGGTGCCGCTCCCGGTAGGTCTCGTAGAGCGGCTCGAGCAGGTCGGCGAGCGGCTGCGGCCAGGTCACGTCCTCGATGAGGACCATCCGCTCGTCGTACTCCACGCCCTCGGCCTTGAGCGCCGCGATCGCCTCACCGCGGGCGGCGTGCTGCTGGGCGAACAGCAGCGGCCGGGGCGCCTCGAGCACGGCCTCGACCACGGAGACCACGTCGAGCACGAAGGTCGCGGAGTCCGGCTCGAGCACCTCGAGGACAGCCAGGGCGAAGTGCGAGAGCGGCTGGTTGAGGGCGAAGTCGACAGGCAGCGCCTCGGTGAGGACGTAGCGACGCCCGTAGGGGTCGACCTCGTCCAGCCGGGTCACGACACCGGAGGCGACCAGGCTGCGGGTCAGCCGGACGGCGCGCTTGGCCAGCTTCAGCTGCGTGGCCCGGTCCTCGTGGTTCTCGGTCATCAGCCGGCGCATCACCCCGAACGCGTCCTCCTCGCGGGTGAGGACGTTGACGAGCATCGCGTTGTCGACCTTCATCTGCGACCTCAGAGGCTCGGGCCAGCCCTCGACGAGCTTGGTGAAGGTCTGCTCGGTCCACACGACGGTGCCCGGCGGCGGCTTGCGCAGCTGGGCCTTGGAGCCGCGCTTGGCACGCTTCTCCTCGCTCATCGCCGCGTTCTTGGCCGCCGCCTTCGCCTTGGCCCGCTCGTTCTCGATGATGTGCTCGGGCGCCTGCACCACGACCGTCCCGGCGGTGTCGAAGCCCGCCCGGCCCGCTCGCCCGGCGATCTGGAGGAACTCGCGGGTCCGCAGCACGCGCATCCGGCTGCCGTCGTACTTGGCGAGCGCGGTGAACAGCACCGTCCGGATGGGCACGTTGATGCCAACGCCGAGGGTGTCGGTGCCGCAGATGACGGTGAGCAGACCGGCTTGGGCGAGCTGCTCGACCAGGCGGCGGTAGCGCGGCAGCATGCCGGCGTGGTGCACGCCGATGCCGGCCTTGAGCAGCTGGGACAGCGTCTTGCCGAACCCCGCCGCGAACCGTACGCCGGCCAACCGCTCCGCGATCTGCGCCTTGCGCTCCGGGTCGCGCTTGTCGAACACCTTGCTCGCCAGCAGCGACGTGGCGTGCTCGACCGCGGCCGCCTGCGTGAAGTGCACGACGTAGACCGGCCCCTGACCGGTCGTCACGAGCTCCTCGAGGGTGTCCCCGAGCGGCTCCAGCGACCATTCGAAGCTGAGCGGCACGGGCCGCTCCGCGCGATCCACGGTCGCGGTCTCGCGCTCGTTGCGGCGGGTCAGGTCGGCCGCGAGCTCGGTGGTGTCCCCCAGCGTCGCCGACATCAGCAGGAACTGGGCCTGGGGCAGCTCGATCAGCGGCACCTGCCATGCCCAGCCGCGCCCCGGCTCGCCGTAGAAGTGGAACTCGTCCATCACCACCATGCCGACGTCGGCGGCCGAGCCCTCGCGCAGCGCGATGTTGGCCAGCACCTCCGCGGTGCAGGCGATGATGGGCGCGTCGGCGTTGACTGCGACGTCCCCGGTGAGCATCCCGACGTCCTCGGCGCCGAAGACGGCGCACAGCTCGAAGAACTTCTCGCTCACCAATGCCTTGATGGGCGCGGTGTAGAACGTGACCCGGTCGTCGGCCTGCGCCGTCATCGCGGCGGCGACGGCCACCAGCGACTTCCCCGACCCGGTCGGCGTCGCCAGGATGACGTTGTTCCCGGCGAGCAGCTCCAGAATCGCCTCCTCCTGGTGCGGATACAGCTCGAGGCCACGCCCCTCGGCGTACCCCATGATCCGGTCGTACGCCGCCTCCGAGCCGCCCACGTCAGGCCCGTGCCCGCGGGTGCGCGGTGGCGAAGACCTCGCGCAGGTTGTCGACCGTGACGAGGGTGTAGATCTGGGTGGTCGTGACCGAGGCGTGGCCGAGCAGCTCCTGCACGACGCGGACGTCGGCGCCGCCGTCGAGCAGATGGGTCGCGAACGAGTGGCGCAGCGTGTGCGGCGAGACGTCCTTGGTGATCCCGGCCCGCTCGGCGGCCCGCACCAGCACGGTCCACGCGGACTGGCGGGAGAGCCGCCCGCCGCGGGCGTTGAGGAACAGCGCGGCCCCGCGCGCGCGGGCGCTGGCGGTCGATGCCGCCTCGATGATCGAGGGACGTCCGCGGGTCAGGTACGCCGCCACAGCCTCGCGCGCGTAGGACCCGACCGGCACGATGCGCTCCTTGCCGCCCTTGCCGCGCAGCAGCACGGTGCCGGCGAGCCCGTCCTCGGGCGGGTCGAGGTCGATGTCGTCGACATCGAGGCCGACGACCTCGGAGATCCGGGCGCCGGTGCCGTAGAGGAGCTCGAGGAGCGCACGGTCGCGCAGCGCCAGGACGGTCTCCGGCGCGCCGGCGGCCTCGAGCAGCGCCTCGACGTCGGAGAGCGGGAGGGCCTTGGGCAGCCGCTTGGCCGGGCTCGGCGGCTTCACGCCGGCCGACGGATCGGCCACGGCCAGCCCGTCGGACGCCGCGAACCGGTGGAAGCCACGCACGGCCACGACCGTCCGGGCGACAGAGCTCGCCGTGAGGGCCGGGTGGTCGGCGTCTCCCTGCGAGAGTCGTGCCTTGAAGTCGGTGACCGTCTGCTCGGTGACGGCGTCCAGGTCGTCGATCCCGGCCTCGGCGAGGAACTGCAGGTAGCGCCGCAGGTCGCGCCGGTAGGACTTCAAGGTGTTGTCCGCGACGCCCTTCTCCACGGTGAGGTGGTCGAGGTACATCCGGACCGCACGCTCGACCGGGCTGGCACCACTCACGCGGTCAGGCTAACGCCCCAGCCCGGTCGGGCACGCCGGTGCCTCAGGCCAGCACGCTGTCCGGGTCGACCGCGTCGATGCCGACGGCCGCACCGACGGGCGCGTTGGTCAGCAGGCCGGCGTGGGTGTTGAGGCCCAGCGCGAGGCTGTGGTCGTCGCGGCACGCCTGCGCCCAGCCCTTGTTGGCCAGCGCGACGGCGTACGGGAGCGTTGCGTTGGTGAGCGCGTACGTCGAGGTGTGCGGCACCGCGCCCGGCATGTTGGCGACGCAGTAGAAAACCGAGTTGTGGACCATGTAGGTCGGGTCGGCGTGCGTGGTGGCGTGGCTGTCCTCGAAGCAGCCGCCCTGGTCGATCGCGATGTCGACCAGGACCGAGCCCGGCTTCATCTGCGCGACGAGGTCGTTGGAGACGAGCTTCGGCGCCGCGGCACCGGGGATCAGCACGGCACCGATGACGAGGTCGGCCTGCTTGACCTGCTCCTCGATGGCGAGCTTGGAGGACGCGAGGCCGTGCACGCGGTTGTTGTAGCGCCAGAAGGACATGCGCAGCTTGTCGAGGTCGGTGTCGAGCAGCGTGACGTCGGCACCCATGCCGAGCGCGATGTTCGCGGCGTTCTGGCCGGAGACGCCGGCGCCGATGATGACGACCTTGGCGTTCGCGACGCCGCCGACGCCGCCCATGAGCACGCCGCGGCCGCCCTGGGCCTTCATCAGCGAGTGAGCGCCGACCTGGGGCGCGAGGCAGCCCGCGACCTCGGACATCGGGTAGAGCAGCGGCAGCGCGCCGGACGGCAGCTGCACGGTCTCGTAGGCGACGGCCGTGACCTTGCGCGCGAGCAGCTCGTCGGTGAGCGGCTTGTCGGCGGCGAGGTGCAGGTAGGTGAAGAGCAGCTGGCCCTCGCGCATCCGGTGGTACTCCGAGGCGATCGGCTCCTTGACCTTGAGGATCATGTCGGCCGAGCCCCATACCGCGTCGGCGTCGGGCAGGATCTTGGCGCCCGCGGCGAGGTAGTCCTCGTCGGCGATCGACGAGCCGACGCCTGCGGTGGTCTCGATGACGACCTCGTGGCCGTGGGCGACCAGCTCGTGGACACCGATCGGGGTGATGGCCACCCGGAACTCGTTGTTCTTGACTTCCTTCGGGACGCCGATGCGCATTGCTGATCTCCTGTGAGGCGGAACACTTGGTCCCGACCAGTGTCGAAGAATCACCCGCCCCGACGCCAGATGTGACAGCGAATATTCAGCAGAGCATCAGAACTTCGTCAGTACGTCGGTCAGACCCGCTTGGCGGGCTTCTCCCCCGAATCAGATTCGGCGGGTCCCCGCAGGTGCTCGAAGATCAGGTTCGTCTCCGTCATCGCGACGTCGCGGCGACCGCTCAGGTGGTGCACGACGAACTCCCGCAGCTCCTCGGAGCCGGGCGTCGCGACCTGCAGCAGGAAGTCGTCGGCGCCCGCGAGGAAGAACACGTTGAGCACCTCCGGCAGGGCCGCCATCGTGTGCGCGAACGCCTGCAGGCTCGCCCGCGACTCCGGCCGCAGCCGGACCGAGATCATGGCCTGCAGCGGGCGTCCGACCTTGGCCTGGTCGACGTCGGCGTGCACGCCGCGGATCACGCCCCGCTCGAACAGCGCGCGCACGCGGCCGTGGCAGGTGGACGGCGCGATGCCGACGCGCGCGGCCAGCACGTTGTTGGCGATCCGCGCGTCGGCCACCAGCTCGCGCACGATCGCGGCGTCGATCGGGTCGAGCTCCGCCATGGTTCTTCCCTCAGTCCTCGTCGACCGGCTCGGGATAGAGGTTGGTCTCGTCGATGGGGATCCGCAGCTCGCGCTGCCGCTTGATCGCGGCCTCGATGAGACCTGCGAACAGTGGGTGCGGCCGGGTCGGGCGCGACTTGAGCTCGGGGTGCGCCTGGGTCGCCACGTAGTAGGGGTGCACGTCGCGCGGGAGCTCGACGAACTCGACCAGGCCGTTGTCCGGGTTGGTCCCGGAGATGACGAGGCCGGCCTCGCTCAGCTGGTCCACGTAGTCGTTGTTGACCTCGTAGCGGTGCCGGTGCCGCTCCTCGACCCGCGTGGTTCCGTAGACCTCCGCGGCGATGCTTCCGGCGAGCAGGTCGGCCGGCTGGGCCCCGAGACGCATCGTGCCGCCCAGGTCGCCCGCGCCCTCGACGTACGACTTCTGCTCCTCGATCGTCGCGATGACCGGCTCGGGGGTGTTCGGGTCGAACTCGGTCGAGGCCGCCTTGGTCAGCCCCAGCTCGGTGCGGGCGTACTCGATCACCATGCACTGCAGGCCCAGGCAGATCCCGAGCGTCGGGATGCCGTGGGTGCGGGCGTAGGTCAGCGCACCGAGCTTGCCCTCCAGGCCGCGGATGCCGAAGCCGCCGGGGACCAGGACGGCGTCGACGTTCGCCAGGTGCTTGGCCGCTCCCGCCGGCGTCTCGCACTCGTCGGAGGCGATCCACTCGATGTTGACCTTCGCCTCGTTGGCGAAGCCGCCGGAGCGCAGCGCCTCGGCGACCGAGAGGTAGGCGTCGGGCAGGTCGATGTACTTGCCGACCAGCGCGACGGTCACCTCCTCCTTCGGGTGGTGCACCCGCTTGAGGAGGTCGTCCCACAGCGTCCAGTCGACGTCGCGGAAGGGCAGGTCGAGGCGGCGTACGACGTAGGCGTCCAGGCCCTCGCGGTGCAGGACCTTGGGGATGTCGTAGATCGACGGCGCGTCCGCGGCGGTGACCACGGCGTCCTCGTCGACGTCGCACATGAGCGCGATCTTGGTCTTGATGCCCTGCGGCAGCTCGCGGTCCGCGCGGCACACGACGGCGTCGGGCTGCAGACCGATCTGGCGCAGCGCGGCCACCGAGTGCTGGGTGGGCTTGGTCTTCAGCTCCTTGGACGGCCCGATGTAGGGCACCAGGGAGACATGCACGAAGAAGACGTTGTCGCGGCCGATGCGCTGGCGCACCTGGCGGGCGGCCTCGAGGAACGGCAGCGACTCGATGTCGCCCACGGTGCCGCCGATCTCGGTGATGACCACGTCGACGTCGTCGCCGTGCATGGCCAGGATCCGGTCGACGATCTCGTTGGTGATGTGCGGGATGACCTGCACCGTCTCACCGAGGTAGTCGCCACGGCGCTCCTTGGCGATCACGTTGGAGTAGACCTGCCCGGTGGTCACGTTGGCGTTGCCGACCAGGTTGGTGTCCAGGAAGCGCTCGTAGTGGCCGATGTCGAGGTCGGTCTCCGCGCCGTCGTCGGTCACGAAGACCTCGCCGTGCTGGAACGGGTTCATCGTCCCCGGATCCACGTTCAGGTACGGGTCGAGCTTCTGCATCGTCACCCGCAGCCCGCGCAGCTTGAGAAGGCGACCGAGGCTCGAGGCGGTGAGGCCCTTGCCGAGCGAGGAGGCGACGCCTCCGGTCACGAAGATGTGCTTGGTCCGACTGCCCCGCGCCATGTTCACCACGGGATTCCATCCTAGGCCATCGGAGCCCGTTCCCGGTGCTCGACGACGGAGTTTCGCCGACGTACGCCGGTAAAGATCAGCCGCGCGCCATGTCGAGCAGCTCGCGGGCGTGGGCCAGCGCGGTGTCTGAGTCGGCCAGACCGGCGAGCATCCGGGACAGCTCGCGCTCGCGGGCAGCGTCGTCGAGCACGGTCAGCCCGGAGCTCGTGACCGTGCCGTCGGAGCTCTTCTCCACCACGACGTGGCGGTCCGCGAAGGCCGCCACCTGGGGCAGGTGGGTCACGACGAGGACCTGTGCGGAGTCGGCCAGCTGGGCGAGCCGACGCCCGATCTCGACCGCCGCCGCGCCGCCGACGCCGGCGTCGACCTCGTCGAAGACGAAGGTCGGCACCGGGTTGGTGCCGGCCAGGCACACCTCTACGGCCAGCATGACGCGGGACAGCTCGCCACCCGAGGCACCCTTGTGCAGCGGCCGCGGCTCACTGCCCGTGTTCGCCGCGAGCAGCAGCTCGACCTCGTCGACGCCGTGCCGGGTGAAGCGAAGCCAGCGGTCCCCGACCTGGAGCGCGCCCTCGGGGAGCTCGCCGTGAGCGGGCGCGTCGACCTCGCTCTGCGTGACCGCCACGCTGAGGCGGGCGTGCGGCATGGCCAGCAGGGTGAGCTCGTCGCTGACCGCCTCGGCGAGCCGGGATGCCGCGTCGGCGCGGGCCAGCGAGAGCTGCTGCCCGGCGTCGGCGAGCGAGGCGCGCAGGTCACGACGGCGGGCGTCGAGCGCGGCGATCCGCTCGTCGGTGCCGTCGAGGTCGAGCAGGCGGGTGCTCGACTCCTCGGCCCAGGCGAGCACGTCGGCGATGGTCTCGCCGTACTTCCTGGTCAGGCCGATCAGCGCGGCCCGGCGCTCGGACACGGCGGCCAGGCGGGCGGGATCGGTGTCGATGCCCGATGCGTACGACGCCACATCGGCCGCCACGTCCGACAGCAGGTAGCTGACCTCGCTGACGCGGTCGGCCAATGCCGCGGCCTCCGGGTCGTGGTCGCGCACGCCCTCGAGCAGTCCACGCGCCGCCGCCACCGCGCCGAGCGCGTCGGGCGAGCCGTGCTCGCTGGACAGCGCCTCCCGCGCCTGCTCGGCGGCGCCACGCAGCGTGTCGGCGTGGCCCAAGCGCGTCTCCTCGGCCGCCAGCTCGGCGTCCTCGCCCGGCTGCGGGTCGACAGCCGCCACCTCGTCGACGCCGAAGCGGAGAAGGTCCGCCTCACGCGCGCGCTCCATGGCGGTGGCCCGGACCTGGGCGAGCTCGCGCTCGGTCGCGACGAGCTCGGTGTGGAGCTCGGCGTACGCCGCCAGCAACGGCTCGGCTCCGGCGTACCGATCCAGCGCCTCGCGCTGGGTCTGCGCCTTGAGCAGGCGATGCTGGTCGGACTGGCCGTGCACCGCGACGAGCGGCTCGGTGACGGCGGCGAGCGTCGCGATCGGCACGCCGGCTCCGCCGACGTACGCCCGGGACCGGCCCTCGCTGCTCACGTTGCGGGCCAGGACGACCACGCCGTCCTCGATCTCGCCCCCGGCCTCGTCCACCGCCTCGGCGACGTCGCTCCGCCCGGCCAGCCGGACCACGCCCTCCACGCGCGCCTGCTTGGCGCCGGCGCGCACGGCTCCGCTGTCCGCGCGGCCGCCGAGCAGCAGGCCGAGGGCGCTGACGACCATGGTCTTGCCCGCTCCGGTCTCACCGGTGATCACCGTCAGTCCCGGGCCCAGCTCGAGCGTCGAGGAGTCGATCACTCCCAGCGAGCTGATCCGCAGCTCCTCGATCATCGGGTCTCCTCCTCGCGCTCGACCTCGAAGCGCCGGTGGCGCTCGGCGGCGCCCCGCCACCCCTCGACCGAGAGTCCGAACTTCGCGACCAGCCGGTCGGTGAACGGCGCCTGGTGCAGCCGGACCAGCCGGACCGGCCGGGCTCCTCGGCTCACCTCGATGCGGGCGCCGGGCGGGAGGTCGACGCTGCGCCGGCCGTCGCACCACAGCACGCCGGTCCCCTGGTTGCCAGCGAGCACCTCGACGGCGATCACCGAGGAGGGCGCCACGACCATCGGGCGGGCGAACAGGGCGTGGGCGCTCAGCGGGACGACGCAGAGCGCCTCGACCTGGGGCCACACGATCGGCCCACCGGCACTGAAGTTGTACGCCGTGGACCCGGTCGGCGTCGCGCAGACCACGCCGTCGCAGCCCCACCGCGACAGCGGCCGGCCGTCGATCTCGACGACGACCTCGAGCATCCGCTCGCGGGCGGCCTTCTCGACGCTGGCCTCGTTGACCGCGAAGGTGGAGTACAGCAGCTCGCCGTCGAGGTAGGCCCGCACATCCAGGGTCAGCCGGTCCTCGGTGGTGTAGCGCTGCTCGATGATCGCCTGGATCGTCTCCGCGACGTCGTCGTGCTCGGCCTCGGCGAGGAATCCGACGTGTCCGAGGTTCACTCCCAGCACCGGCGTCAGGCTCTCGTGGGTCACCTCGGCGGCGCGCAGGATGCTCCCGTCGCCGCCGATCACCACGGTCAGCTCGCAGCCGTGGCTGGCGTCGCTCTCGGAGTCGGTCAGCTCGACCTGCGGCCGGTAGCCCGCCGGGTCGAGATCGAGCTCGGCCGCCTCGTGGCGCAGCAGGCGGACCACGATGTCGTGGCCGGTGAGCTCCTTCACGAACGCCCGGGCGACCTCGCGGACCTCCGGGCGCGCCGTGTGGGCGAGCACCAGCACCCGGCGTACGTCGGCTGTGTGCTCGCTCATGGGTTCAGCCTCTCATCCGGCGCCCCCACGCCGTCGGTGCCGCGTCGCACCACTGCTGTGATCTCCTCGTCGTCGATGGTCGCGGGCCCGTGGCGCAGCCAGAGGAAGAACTCGACATTGCCCGACGGCCCCGGCAGGGGGCTCACCGTCACCCCGCGCGCTCCCCACCCGCGGGCCGCCGCGGCATGGGCGACGTCGCGCACGGCCTCTGCTCGGAGGTCGGGGTCGCGCACCACCCCGCCGCGGCCCACCCGATCCTTGCCCACCTCGAACTGCGGCTTGACCATGAGCGCCAGGTCGCCGTCGGGCGCCGTCACCCCGAGCAGCGCGTCGAGCACCAGGGTCAGGGAGATGAACGACAGGTCGCCGACCACCACGTCGACCGCACCGCCGATCTGCTCGGTGCTGAGGGTGCGGACGTTGGTCCGGTCGTGGACGACGACCCGCTCGTCGGACTGCAACGACCAGTCCAGCTGCCCGTAGCCCACGTCGACCGCGACCACCTGAGCCGCCCCGGCCCGCAGCAGCACGTCCGTGAACCCGCCTGTCGAGGCTCCCGCATCGAGGCAGCGACGACCGCGGACCACGAGCCCTGCCGGCTCGAAGGCCGCCAGCGCGCCGAGCAGCTTGTGGGCACCCCGCGACACGTAGTCCGGACCGTTCGCGCCCGCCTTGACCACGATCGCCACATCGGTCGTGACGCCGGTGGCCGGCTTAGTCGCGACGGCACCAGCGACGCTGACCCGCCCGTCCGCGATCAGCTGCGCGGCCCGCTCGCGCGACGGCGCGAGCTTGCGCCGGACGAGCTCGGCGTCCAGCCTCAGTCGGCGGGGCGGCATCGATCAGGCGCTGGCGTCAGGCTGCGCGTCGAGCGCGCTCCGCAACCGGGCGTGGGCGTCCTCGAAGACCGCGGCGTGCTCGTCGAGCGGCCGCCCCTCGAGGCCGGCCACCAGGTCGAGCACGGCGTCCACGGACGCGATGCCGGTGGGCGCAGGAGCCGAAACGGGTACCTCGGTCATGCCTCGAGGCTATCGCGGCAGCGCAGCCACGTCGGGGATGCCCAGGCCTGCGACATCTGCCGCGTCGCCGACCCTGTCCAGGTGGGCCCACGCGGCGGCCGCGACCGCCCGCCACCAGTCGTCGCCGTCTCCGTCCCCCTCGACGACCAGGCGACCGTCCTCGCTCCGGGCCGACCAGTCACCGACCACCCATCGCCCGCTCGAGTCCCGCGCCTGCGGGTGCGCTACCAGGAGACCTCCGAGATCACGGGCGAGGTAGGTCGGCCGCTCCTCCGGCCCCGCCGCGACGAGCTCCTCCAGCCGTGTCACGCCGGTCAGCACGAGCAGCGTGTCGACCTCGGCGTTCCGCCCGCCGAGGATGTCGGTGTCCAACCGGTCGCCCACCATGAGCGGCCGGCTCGCCGACATCCGGTGCACGGTCTCGTCCAGCAGCGGCCGGGCCGGCTTGCCCGCCACCTCCGGCCGCACCCCCGAGAACGAGGCCAGTAGGTCCACGAGCACCCCGTGCCCGGGTGCGACGCCGTACGGCGTCGGGATGGACGCATCGGTGTTGCTGGCGATCCACGGCACGCCGTCCCGGATCGCCACGGCCGCGCGCATGATCCGCGACCAGACCACATCCGGTCCGTAGCCGGTGAGGATCGCGACCGGCTCGGCATCGAGCTCGACCGCGACCAGGCCGGCGTCGGCGATGGCCCACTCGAGCCCGGGTCCGCCGACGCAGAACACCCGCGCGCCCGGCCCGAAGCGCTCCACCGCCATCGCGGCGGCAGCCTGTGCGGAGGTGACCACATCGGCGTCCGTCGCCGGAACGCCGATGTGGGCCAGGTGGCGCGCGACCTCTGACGGCGGGCGGGCCGCGTTGTTGGTGATGAACGCGAGGCGCATCCCGGACCGACGAGCGGCGGCCAAGTGGTCGCTCGCACCGCCGACCGCGTCGCCGCCGACGTACACGACCCCGTCCAGATCGAGCATGGCGACGTCGTAGGTGCTGCAGAGCGGCTCGCCCGTGCCGACGAGCGACCCGGGACTCGACGTGGTGGACATGGCCACCACCCTGCCAGCACCAACCACACCATTCGTAGGATTCGATGATGGACGCCGTGACGCTGGTACCCCCGCCGTACGTCGCCGGACCGCTCCGTCTCCACCCGTTCGCCGCACTCCGGCTCGTCCCGCGCCGAGTGGGGGACCCGACGACCGGGCGCGCCTTCGCGCGTCCCTATCGTGACGTCGCTGCTCGGCTGAGCCGCTGGCAGACGCGCGGACTGCTCGAGCGCGACGCGGAACCCGCTTTGTACCTCCACGAGTACTCCGCCAACGGCATCACCGTCCGCGGCCTCGTTGGCGCCCTCGACGTCTCCCGCCGCGCGACGCGACCCGAAGATCGTGCCGTGCTCCCCCATGAGGGGATCCACCCGGGCCAGGCCGACGACCTCGCCGCGCGAATGGCGGAGATGCGCCTCAACCCGGCCCCGATCCTGCTCGTCCACAACGGGACCGCCCGGCTCCGCGAACTGCTCGCCGGCGTGGCTGCCCGACCGGCCGATCACCGGTTCACCGACCGCAGCGAGCAGCAGCACCAGATCTGGACGATCGTCGACCCCGAGCTGATCCAAAGCATCGGAGACGAGCTCGCGCCGACGAGGGCACTCATCGCGGACGGGCACCACCGCTATGCCGCCTACCTCCGCCTGCAGCGACGCGAACCCGGGGGTCCCTGCGACGCGGGGCTCGCCATGCTGATCGACCAACGGGCGACCCCTCTGTTCCTGGGGCCGATCCACCGCACCTTGAGCGGTACGACGTTCGACGACGTCCGCGATGCGGCCGACAGCCTCGGGCTCCCCCTGCGCAGCGTCACCGAGCACGAAGCCGTCCTGGGCCTCGCGGCCGACGCACTGCCGATCACCGACGGCGAGCAGTGGGCTCTGATCAAGCTGGGGCTGACCGCCCACCGCACTGCGGTGGAGGTGCTGCACCAGGACATCCTGCCGGCGCTCCCGCACGGTCCCTCCGCCATCGACTACCACCACACGGTCGAGGAGGCGCTCCGCGCTGCCAAGCAGCCTTCGACCGTCGGCATCCTGCTGCCCGCTCCCCCGGTCGACACCGTCATCGAGGTTGCGACCGCGAACCGGCTGCTGCCCGAGAAGGCGACGTCGTTCCAGCCCAAGCCCAGTCTCGGCGTGCTCATTCGCGATCTGCACGCCGCACCAGCCGACCCGAGCTGACCTCGATCTCGACCCGCGCGGCGGTCTGGCCGGCCACGCGGAAGAACCGGCGCCGGATCGCGCCTCGCACATCGACCAGGTCGCCCTCGCGCCAACCGCGCATGGCCCGTTGGGCACGGGGGGCCCAGGCCGAGCACTCCAGGACATCGACCGACTGACGCCGCTGCCGACCGTCATCAGGTCGAGGGACCACCAGCCGCGCGACGACGATCACGTCGCCACTGGGCAGCTCCCGGTCCACCGCCTCACCGCTCAGCCGGCCCAGCAGCCGCACCTCGTTCACCGCATCCATTGCATCCTCCTCCGCGTCATGCAAGGAAGCCTGCCGAGCGTCTCCGACATCGGGACGCGATGAATGCGCACGCCTGTGGAGGACGGCGACCGTCCCCAGGCCGGCACGGGGAGACTGGCACAGTCTGGGACCCGAGTGACGCGAGTGAAGAGCGCACTGGCAAGCGAGCGAACGAAGGCGGGAAAAACAGATGAGGGCCAGTGCACCTGCACTGGCCCTCATCGCAATGTTTGTCCGGCGGCGTCCTACTCTCCCACAGCGTCTCCACTGCAGTACCATCGGCGC